>NZ_JAQMUB010000049.1 GCF_028330965.1 Oscillatoria sp. CS-180
ACCGTCAGCGAGTCATCGCCGCCCAGACCATTGATCTCAAACTGCTCAATCTTTTCGTTCGTGAGGGTAAAGAGTCCCAGATTGAGGCGGTTAAAGATGGCCTGGCCATCCACTTGACGCAGGTCAAACTCATCGCCAGCCCCATCCGCCCCGTTCACCTCGGTCACATCGAAGCCAGCGCCACCATTGATGAAGTCACTGCCGTCACCATTGTTCCAGATGAAGCGATCGCGACCGTTCCCTAAAAAGGCAACGTCATTACCGGTTTGGCCCACAACAGTGTCATCGCCCGCACCGGCAAAAACGATATCCGTACCCGCACCGCCTAGAACAGTGTCGTTACCATTGCCGCTCAGGAAGACATCGTCTTGGTCTCCTCCTTGAAGATTGTCATCACCATTACCACCAATCAAAATGTCACCGAGATCTTCGATTTCAGGGGCATTCTCAAACAAGCTACCGACGATCTGGTTGACAAGAAAAGTTAGAAAGGTATTCATTTGGGGTTCTCCTAATAGTATTAGAGGGCCGAAAAACAAAAACTCACAACAGTGATATCGGCGCACCAAGTTCCTCCTGGTAGAAAGCCAGGAGGGTTGATTCAGATATTTTTAGTGAGCAAAGAACTGCAGAAACAGACTGAAGGGTAATACCATCACCTATGATCTAAAAGATGCCGTGGTAAGTGATTGAATTGCATCTTTTGAATATTGTTTGGGTCGATGTAAATGGTTGATAGCGCCCTAAAAGTCGGAAAGTTTAATAGGCACGGAAAGTCCAAGGTGCTCAGCGTACATTCTTACTTCGTCACTCGTGGAACCTCGTTTAACTCGACTAATTTAATTGAACTCTACAGATGGCTACGCTCAAGGTTGAGAAAGGCTAACTTATGGCTGACTTATGGCGAGGCATGGAAAGTTAAATTGACAGTGCCCTGCGGTGTTATGATTACGGCAATGGAGCTGAGCCGCAATCTTGATTGTGAATAGTGTGCCGGTGGGTTAGGCTCATCTTTGGAGTCGCCCCCGGCGATGGTCTACAGAACCGGACGTGAAAGTTTCCCTTCATCCAGTTCCTCAACGACTTGGTGAGTGACAATTAGACCTCTTTTCTGTGTGCTGAATGTGGCTCAGCAGCAGACTTAACATGGTGACAATGTCGATGTAGAAGTTGCCAATTAGAAGAACCATCAAGGTCGCCTTGAAAGTGGGGAATGATGTGGTCGAGTTCAATGACATCATCGGTCTTGAAAACCAGATTGCAAGCATTACAACGGCCTTTCTGGCGCTTGAGCAATTGAGCGACGCTGGGCGGGATGAGCGGGGATTGGCCACGCCTAGTGGCCCAGTAGATCCAATCGCCATCATAGGGACTGCGAGTTCCCTGCACTTTGATAAAGCGCCGGATCGGCGTGTCCGCATGATTTGCCAGTTTTATCCATCTGTCCGGTTTCGAGCGAGCAGCAAAGACCCACTGAGTGCTGCCGGTGGCGTGCCAATACTTGCGGTTCACCCATCGCCGATGTTTCTTCGAATGCCGTCTTCGCGCCCAACTTTGGAGGCTGGCGAAGAGGTCTACCGCGCATTGGGAGAAGGTGTGTTTACTCACTTTAGTGGAGTAATACCGACACCAGCCACGAATGACTGGGTTGAGATGTGCAATCAGAGCGGCCTGGGGAGCCGCGCGATGGGAGCGCACAATTTGAGCCAATCGTTGGTGGTGCTGTTTCACCTTGTCCTTGGCGGGTTTGATGAGTGTTTTGAAGCCAAGTGAAACACCCCGACAGCGGCCTGTTTGGTGTTTACCAGCAGGATACTGACGGACGTGGAAGCCGAGGAAATCGAACCCTCGATTCCCGTCATAGGCATGGAGCGTATGAGTAATCCGAGTTTTGGCCGATTTAAGCGTCAACCCGAACGTCGCCAGCCAATCAGCAAGGGCTAATTGTGCGGATTGAACGACCGTTAGATCTGGTTGCAAAACAACCAGATCGTCGGCGTATCGAATCAGAGCGGGCGCGGGAATTTTGACCTATTTGCCATCAATGTAGGCGGACGTAAGGGGGGAAAGCTCGATGGAGATGTTCTTCCATGCCGTGGAGACAGATATTCGCTAACAAAGGCGAAAGCTCCCCTCCAACAATCATGCGTATTCTCGTAACTTCGGCACCGAGTTGCATCAACTTCGGCACCCCTGAAAACCTGAGAAAATTTCGCGGTCATTGGGCAGGTCAATTTCATTATGTCGTCAGTTGACGACAACGGCGATCGACATTTCTAAGACATGGCGTTTTCCTCTGGAATCAGATCAGTTTCATCCTTGAGCGGGCTGGTGAGCTTGCGCATAGACTCACCTCTCAGGGCCAGACGCAGAGAGTCATGCACCAAGCGGTCAAGAATGGCATCGGCTAAAGTCGGGTCTTGAATTTGGGGATGCCACTGATTGATGGGGAACTGGGTTGCGAGTAGACAAGAGGAACGCCGGTAGCGGTCATCGAGGAAGTCAAGCATGTCGCGGGCATCATTGGGCGCGAGGGCATCGCGCAGCCACTCATCGAGAATGATGAGGTCAAAGGCTGCGAGTTGTTTGCGCAGTTTTGGGAAAGAGCCGTCGAGTTTGGCGAACTTCAATTCCGAGAGCAGTTCGGCCGTTTTGAAATAGCGTACGGAATAGCCTTGCTTACAGAGATGGTCGGCCAAAACACAAGCTAAGAAGGTTTTTCCCACGCCCGTCGGCCCCATCAATATGAGATTGAGGTGCTGGCCCAACCATTGGCCCTGTACCCATTCCAGGAACTGAGTTTTTTTCAATCCCCGAGGTACAGTGAAATCGACGGCATCCAAAGTCGCTGATGTAGAAAGTTGCGCCTGTTTGAGTCGTCGCTGCAGTCGTTGGTGCTGCCGCCTGAGATACTCCCGTTCAACGAGCAGGGCGAAGCGTTCATCAAAGGTGAGGTCGTGATAGGTGGGCTGTCCCTGTTGTTCCTGCCAGGCTTCGAGCAAGCCGATGAGTCGGAGGGTTTTCAACTGGTCTAAGGTTTGTTGCATCGCAAAGAACTCTGATAGTGGGTCAGTTTCAGTGGTAGTAATCAGCGCCGCGCACATAGTCATGTCGCGCTGAGGGCGCTTGAGGAACTTCTAGAAGTGGCACAGACCGGTCCAGTTGCGCCTTGAGAATGGCTTTGAGCCGTCGATAGCCCACTAGCGCAAAGGTGTTGGCGCGCCGACAGGCATCTTCTAAGCGCTGAGCGCCATAGCGCGTAGCCAGAGATTGCAAGCCTTTGAGGGTGCGAAAGGCCTGTTCTTCATGGTCTTTAGCGGCAAAGATGGCCGTCACCTGGCGGTGCGTTTGGGGGCCCACCTGCTGTGCCCAGGTCAGGAAGGTCTCTTTTGACTGGCGTTTATAGGCCCAGTGCTCCGGCGGCATATGCTCCGGCAGTGTCGTATGACGATAAGGAGCCTGCGAGCGAGGATGAACAGCAATGCGTCGATGCTCAAAGAAGACTTCCACCAAGCTTTCGCTGACTTTGACGCTGACCTGACGACGCACGAACCAGTAGGGCACCGAGTAGTAGTGCTTGTCCACTTCTAGGTGGTAATCCAAATTCACCTTCGCTTGCTTCCACCGGGCAAAGACAAAGGCATGCGTCGGCAAGGGCTGCAAGGCCGGTTGGTCAACTTGTTCAAACAAGGCCCGACGCGAGCAGCCATAGCTTTTCATCAGCCGATGATTTAGCTGCTCTAGGCGCGCTTGAATGGCCGCATTGAGCTTGGTGAAACTGGTAAAGCGCTGATGGCGTAGCGGCGCTAAGATTTGTCGTTCGACTTCCTGCACCGCTTTTTCTACCTTGGACTTGTCGCGAGGCTTCTTCGAGCGAGCCGGGAGAATCGCCACCTGATAGTGTTCGGCAAAAGCGTGATAGCTCTGGTTGACACCCGGTTCATACCGGCAAGGGTCGGTGACACCTGACTTGAGGTTGTCCGGAACGATGGCTTTGGGCACGCCTCCAAAGAAGGCTAAAGCTCGTTCATGGGAGCCAATCCAGTGTGCTAAGGTTTGCGTCGGGGTCGCTTCGGCGAAGGTATAGTTACTCGCCCCCAAGCAGGCCACAAAGATTTGTGCTGTCTGTGTTTCCCCGCTCACTGGGTCATAGACCGGGACGGTTTGACCACAGTAATCGACAAACAGCTTTTCACCCGCCTGATGAGTCTGGCGCATCGAGAGGTCTTGGTGCCCTTTCCATTGACCATAGCGCCGACAGAACTGACCGTAACTCAGATTCCACTGTTGCTGGTCAAGCCCCTCTTGCCACAACAGCGCTAACGTCACGCCTTTGCCTTGCAAGTCACGATGCACAACCGCAAAATCAATCGCTGTCTCAACTTTGGGCTGTTTACCTTTACCTAGTCGGACTTGCGCTTCACTATCGCTGAGCTGAGACAACTCCTCATAGCTCAGTCCTTTGCCCCTCGCTCGCCGGATATAGTCCTGCACTGTCGAGCGCGCAACAGCGCAACTCAGCGCGATTTCGCTCTGGTTATATCCCAACTCGTGCAGACGAATAATTTCTCGAAATTTCACCATCGGCAATTGGACTCCTTGACCACTTCGACCCATGGCTGTTCTCTTCTCCCTGACGCTTGATTGAGCTAAGGGTATGAGTACTTCCAAATGGGCTGGACACGACCTGCCGAAGTTGACGCGATTCAGGTGCCGAAGTTGGCGCGATTTGACTGCCGAAGTTGATGCGATTCAGGTGCCGAAGTTGGCGCGATTTTGCAAATCATGCAAAAAAGGATCTTCAGCTCCCGGTAATGGCCCTTCGCCGACTCGGAACACGACGTTAATCTGCTCTTTGCTAATCTCCAATCGTTTAACCAGTGTTCGAATGAGCTCTCTCTGACCATTTCAATCTAGGTTTTCAAGTCCTGATTTAACCCTGGCACTGAACTCTTCCATATGTCCAATAATGAGCTGTAAATCTCTTCTCTGCTGGTCTTGAAGGCGAAGGTTTTGAGATTGCTTTTCTAAGGCTTCTAAGCGTTCCTTAAATCGTCGAATTTGAGGCTCAACTTCGGCTTTATCTAGATAACGTCAGTTCGGGTTAAGCCGCAGAGGGTAAAACCCACTCTAAATTGATGGCAGGCTTCTTGGGTTGATGACAATAAGCAATGAGACCACAGAGAACATTGACTATGAAGTTGGTGGGACTGCGGTGACGAGAATGCTCAATCTGTGAGATGTTCTTGAGCTGGTCGATGACCGTTTCAACAATCGCTCGCTTTCGAGCCAGTAGCTTGTCGGTGAGCTTCATCAGCTTATTCTTCATGTTGCGTTTGGGCTTGGCGAAAAACTCAACGCCAAAGGACTCTAAAAGTTGACACACCAACTTCTGTGAGACGTAGCCCCGGTCAGCCAAGACTTTACCGAAGAGCCCACTCAGCAGTTCAGGCACAGGCTTGCGGTCGTCAACATTGCCCGGCGTCACCGTCATGTTCAACAACTCGCCGAATTCATTGACGACTAGGTGAAGCTTGAAGCCGAAGAACCAATCCACTGAGGTTTTGCCGCGAGCGGCAATGTCCTCAAAGACTTGGTGGGAGTTGATGCGGCGGTTGTGACAGACTTTGAGCGCAGTGGCATCGATAAAGCTGATGCCACTGCACCGGCCAAAGCAGTGCTTGAGGTAGACACACAAGGGCATCAAGGTAGACGGCATCCACTCGACAAAGCGCTGATAGCTAGGCAGGTTGGGAAACTCACAGCGCCAGTACTGGCAGACATGCTTTTGATAGAAGTGCTTGAAGTTACGATAGGAGCGCTGATGGAAACTGACCAGAATCGTCATGATTTCGCTGAGGCTCATCGAACGGGCACGCTTACGATGGTTTACGCCGCTGTCCAGCAGAGTGGCTTGCCATTGAGGGACGAAGGCCTGGCAGAAGTCATCGATATGGCAAAAGAGGTCTTCTAAACTATCCATTAGGAGGGGCCTGGTTGATGAGTTTTTATAGTTTCAACCGTTTTGGCCCCTTCATTTCTTATCCCGAACTCACGTTAAAAAGGAGTGCCCCTGTCGCTCCACCACCACCCACGCCATAGCTAGCGTGGGTTATGAAGCGGCCATGCTCGCGATTCTCAACCGCTTCGGAATAGGGGTCCATGATGACGAGGGTCCCCTCCTGCTGCGCCTGGCTGATGGCAGCGATCGCGCCTTCTGCCTCAAATGCTGAGAGTCTGTCTAGTTGTAACTGCATACTCATCTCGATAACGCCAATGCGTCGTAATCAGGGAAAGATGTCTACACGGTCGCTCTTTGCCGCTGCTGGCCGCCAATGAGGACATCAATGGCTTTTCGGACCTCAATCATGAGGTACACGACGATGTAAAACAGAAAGACTGTAATGGCGACCCGCCAAGCGTTCTAGGGATTGAAAGTGGGTCCCGTCAGACCTAACCCAAAGATGGGGGCATAGACAATGCAGACGATGACATCAACTGTGAAGGCCCCAATCTGGGCTATCCGCAAGGCTCGGAAGAACCGGGTGAAATAGTTGTTATGCCTTGTCCGAAGTTGCTGCTGTAGTTTGGTTTCGTTGGCCCCGGCGCTCATCACTTGAAATCGCCCAATAGCTGAGTAGAAGGCTTTCAGAGTGGTGGGCGAGTTATTGATCAC
>NZ_JAQMUB010000050.1 GCF_028330965.1 Oscillatoria sp. CS-180
CCCCCCCCCCCCCCCCCCCCCCCCCCCGACTCTGCCGCAGAGGCAAACCAGTCATTCGCTGCAAGCACTGGGTCAAGTTGTCCCAGATAGTTGAACCGCACGTCTGCTGGAATTGGCGGCAAGTTGTGGGGATGCAGGTAGCGCCCTATTCCGTAGCTCAATCCCCCATGGGGCAATGCGCGCAGAGTCTCTTTCACCTGCTTGAGAGCAGTTTCCAACGTAGCGTTTGGAGACACCTCCAAACTGACCGGAAACAGCGTTGTGAACCAACCCACCGTGCGAGAGAGATTGATATCAGTAGCCCATTCACCGGGTAAGTCTTCGCGACCGTGGCCTTCTAGTTCCAGCCGCAGCTGCCGTGTTCCAGTCCACGGTTCAAAAGCCAGCACTAGCGCGGTCAGCAGCAGATCGTTGATCTGAACCGAATAGACTCTGGGGACATCTTGGAGTAGGCGATGAGTATCATTCTCGCTGAGACTAACCGTGACTCGATCCGCGATCGCCATGCGATTGTCGTCGCAGTCAAAATCTCTTGGCAGTGGCTGGGTTGGGCGATCCGCCACTTCCTGCCAATAGGCTTTCTCCGGGGCCCAATCTGCGGTACGGGCATAGGTGCTAAGATGCTCTGCCCAGTGCTTGAGGGAGGTTGTCTTCGGTGGCAACTGGGCAGTCTGGTCCTGCTCAAGCTGTTGATAGAGCAGCCGCAAGTCTCCCAACAGGATCCGCCAGGATAACCCATCGATGACGAGGTGATGGCACACCAGAAGCAGACGATGTTCTACTTCGAATTCAAAATAGGCTAGCTTCAGCAGCGGTCCTGCCGCCAAATCAAAGTGAGTCTGCAAGTCCTGGGCGGTTTCGGCGATCGCCTCTGACAATTCAGACTCTGCACCCGTCACCACCGTTAAGGGAACCGCGCCTGGTTCATGCCAACGCTGCTGCCAGCCCGATTCAGACTGAAAGAAACCTGCTCTCAATGCATCATGGTGTTTCAACAGTTGCCCTAATGCCTGTTCTAGCAGGATTGGATTCATCGGCTGGGTCACCTTTAGCAGCACTGCCTGATTCCAGTGGTGGGGATGCTGTAAGTTCTGCTCAAAGAACCAGTGCTGAATCGGCGTCAGCAACCCAGTGCCCGTAATCATGCCCTGCTCTGCTGCCACGCTCGTTCGCGTCGAGACCACTGTTGCCAGTCGAGCAATGGTCTGATGCTGGAATAAATCTCTCGGTGTGAGCTGTAATCCTGCTTGGTGGGCCTTCGCGATCGCCTGCAGCGCCAAAATCGAGTCGCCTCCCAGCTCAAAGAAGCTGTCATGCAGACCCACCTGAGTGACTGGCAGCAATTCACGCCAAATCTCGGCTAGCATCACCTCTGTTTCCGTCCTCGGCGCATCGCCTTGAGAGGCTAAATCCAGCGCTTTGGGAATGGGCAGGGACTTGCGATCAAGTTTGCCATTGGGTAAGTGGGGTAGCTCAGCTAGTTCCACGAAAACAGCCGGGAGCATGTAGTTGGGGAGTTTGTTGGCGAGGAATGAATGAAAGGTGATTGATGGTTGATGGTTGATGGTTGGGGATTGGTTAGTCGTTATTGGTGGGTGGTTATTGGTTTTGTTGTCTGCCTTCAAGACGACATAGGCTGCCAATCGTTGGGTTCCGTTTTCGTCTGTCCAGGGATTGACGGCGACCTGCTCGATCATGGGATGGCTCAGTAGTGCGATTTCGATTTCCCTTAGCTCGATGCGGAAGCCGCGAATTTTGACCTGATTGTCCAGACGACCTAGGTATTCAAGGGCACCGTTGGGGAGATGGCGGGCGCGATCGCTGGTTTTGTAGAGAATTCGTTGTTCGTTATGGGGTCTACTGTCTGTTTTTTCCGCAAATGGATTCGGGATAAACCGCTCGGCTGTCAGACTGGGGTGATTCAGGTAGCCTCGTGCGATGCCATCGCCGCTGAGGTAGAGTTCGCCAGGGATACCAATAGGGACGGGCTGGCTGTGGGCATCGAGCACGTAGGCTTGGGTGTTGGCAATGGGGCGACCAATGGGGGCAACGGTTGCCTGTTCGTCCATGCGGGCGTAGGTGGAGTAGGTGGTGTCTTCGGAGGGACCGTAGAGGTTGAAGACGTGCTGAATATAGGGAATAGCGTAAAGCTGCTGGACGAGAGACGGGGGCAGGGGTTCGCCAGCCAAATTGAGGGTAGTGACGCTGGTGGGGATACCGTTAATCCGTAGGAGGGCAGCGGTGGCAGAGGGCACAGTGTTGACGAGGGATACCTGGTTGGCTGCTTTTAGTTCAGGAAGCTGTAGGACGTTTTCTGCCAGGATGACCGTCCCCCCCCAGCTGAGAGGGACGAACAGCTCGAAGATTGATAGGTCAAAGCAGATAGAGGTGCCTGCGAGAACGCCGCTCAACTGCTCTGAAGAAAAGACATCTTTTGCCCAGTGGCAGAGAGTGACAGGGCTATGGTGTTCAATGGCGACCCCTTTGGGACGTCCGGTGGAACCCGAGGTGTAGATGACATAGGCAAGATGGTGGGCTGCTGGGGTGCTAATAGGATTAGTGGTGGGTAACTCGGAAAGGCCCGTTTTGAGTAGGGTGTCAAGGGCGATCGCGGATATCCCCACTGGAATATCTACAGAAAGGGTGGGGCTAGTCAACAGCAGCGAGATCTGAGCATCTTGCAGAATAAAGGCCAATCGCTCTGCCGGATAGGCTGGATCGAGGGGAACGTAGGCTCCTCCCGCTTTGAGAATCGCCAGCAGCGCCACTACCATATCAGCCGTGCGCTCCATGCAAATGCCGACAAGGGTTTCAGAGCTGACGCCTTGACTCTGTAAGTAATGCGCGAGCTGGTTGGCGCGAGTATTAAGGTCTTGATAGGAAAGGCTCTGGTCGTTGGTGATGAGGGCTGTTGCCTGCGGTGTCTTTTCAACCTGTTGCTCGAAGAGCTGATGGAGACAGCAATGGCTGGGATAATCGACTTGAGTCTGATTCCACTGCCCAAGCTGCTTGCGTTCGCCTTTCGCCAGCATCGGCAATGCCGCGATCGGACTGGTCAGCTGTTGCGGAATCGCTTGAAGCAGCTGGCGCAAATGGCCTGCCATGCGGTGAATCGTATCGGCTGTAAACAGGTCAGTGCGATATTCCAGGGTGCCTTTCAGCCCCCGCTCCTCTAGCTTGATTGAGAGGGTTAGATCAAATTTGGCCGTGTTGCTCGGCATCGACAGAGGCTGCCATTCCAGCGCTGTGTCGAAGTCAGTGAGGGGTGGGTTGGCGATGGTCAAAGACCGGCCCTCAAGGGCCAGCGCTGACCCCGCATTCTGTAATACAAACATCACCTGGAACAGCGGTGCATGACTCCAACTGCGAGGCACGTCCAGCGCCTCCATCACCTGCTCGAAGGGCACGGACTGATGAGCATAGGTATCCAGCGCCACGTCGCGCACGCGCCTTAACAGGTCCTCAAAGCGGGGATTACCAGATAGATCTGTCCGCAGCACTAGCGTATTGACGAACATCCCCACCAGTTCTTCCAGCTCAGTGTGAGGGCGATTGGCAATGGGGGTGCCAATAACAATATCCGTGACGCCACTGTAGCGATGCAGAAGGACCTGGAATGCCGCCAGCAGCGTCATAAATAGAGTGGTTCCCTGCTGTTGACTGAGGGTCTGAAGGGCCTGAGTTTGATGGGCCGACAGCTTAAATTCGTAGGTGTCTCCGGCAAAGGATTGCACTGCGGGACGAGGATAGTCCGTTGGCAGTTCCAGCAGTGGTGGCACGTTTTGCAATTGCTGCTGCCAGTACTCCAAGTGGCGGTCTTGGGGCTGTTGCTGCTGCCAGGCAGCATAGTCCACATATTGAATGGGCAGCGGTGGCAGAGATGCAGCCTGACCTAGACGCAGCGCGTCGTAAACCTGCACCAGCTCTCGTACCAGGATCCCCATCGACCAGCCGTCAGTCACAATGTGGTGCAGGCTCAAGAGCACGACATGATCATCCTCAGCTAGCCGCAGTAGCCGCATTCGCAACAGCGGCGCTTGACTCAGATTAAACGGAGTTCGAGCTTCCCTCTGGAGCTGTTCCCGCACTTGCTCCCGCTGATTAGCTTCATTCAGCCCTGTCAAATCAATCAGCGGGATCTCAATCTCAACTTCGGTATGAATCTCGATTCGGGCCTGACCGTCCGCATCCTTGAACGCTGTTCGCAGGCTTTCATGCCGCTGGATAATCTGCTCAAGACTGTGTTGCAGCAGGTCTACTGATAATGCTCCCTGAACTCGCACCGCTGTCGGAATACTATAGAACGGGCTATTTGGCTCAAGCTGGGCTAGTACCCACTGCCGCTGTTGAGCATCAGAAAGCGGTAGGGGGCCGGAACGGTCAATCGGTTGAATGGGCTGATGTAATTCAGTATTACCTTCTGCTTTGAGTGTCTCAATGACGGCAGCGAGCTGGGATAAGGTTGGCTGCTCGAAGAGCGATCGCAAGGGTAGCTCGACATCAAATGCCTGACGCACTTGGGCTACGACGCGGGTCGCTAGCAGCGAGTGACCACCCAAGTCAAAGAAGTTGTCATGGCGGCCAATTTCGTTCTGGCCCAAAACTGCCGACCAAATGGTTGCCAGCAGTTCTTCTGAGGGTGTTAGTGGTCCTGCTGAGATATTCAGCGTTGCAGTTGCATGGGGTGTGGGGAGAGCGGTGCGATCGACTTTGCCATTCGGCGTCAGCGGCAGTTCTTCTATCGTTACGAAGTAGTCGGGGAGCATGTAGGG
>NZ_JAQMUB010000051.1 GCF_028330965.1 Oscillatoria sp. CS-180
CGCGCCCCGTGCCAGTCAAGATGTTCTTGGAGCGTCTTTCTCAATTCGCTATAGTCAGTCATGGGGTTTCTCAAGAGTTGTGGTAATTCTGATGAAACCCCACCCTTACCTTCTTTTCAAGCTTTTTGTCCTGTACTGAGCCGCCGACCTTACCCTTTTTCCCGACAACGACAAGCGCTACGAAATTATCGACGGAGAACTCATTGCGACCCGTGCCCCCTCCTGGAGTCATCAAAAACTGACTGGTCGGATTTTCAGCGCTTTAGATGCTTGGTGCCAATTCAATGGTTTTGGCGAGGCGGCTATTAATCCCGGTATTATTTTCACCGATGAAGATAACGTCATTCCTGATGTGGTGTGGGCCAGTACTGAACGATTAGACCTATTGCTAGATGAAGCCGAACATCTCACAGGCGCACCTGAACTGGTAGTTGAAGTGTTATCTCCTGGGGAAAAAAATGAACGACGAGACAAACAACTCAAGCTCAAACTTTACTCTCAGCAAGGTGTTCAAGAATACTGGATTGTCAATAAGAATTTGCAGCAGGTGCAGGCTTATCGTCGGAAAGAAGCACTATTGACCCTGGTGATGACGTTACAAAACAGTGACCAGCTAACATCACCATTGCTGCCCAAGTTTGCTTGTCCGTTAGGCCAAATCTTCCAATAAACGTATTAAGGCAAAATGCGGAACTCGGAATTAAAAATATTGCGACAAAACCCAATTCGCTACCCAATTCGCTCGGTGATGATGAGCGATCGCTGGGCTTCTATGGTTTCAATCATGTAGCCTCCTCACTGGGTCATCTCTATTCAGCCTAGTACATGAATTCAGACAACTTTACGTATCAAGATACTGATGACGACGCTAGGTTTTTGACTAGTAAGTAGAGGGATTTACTACTTCGACTTGTTAGTGTCAGAGTGTTATGGCATTCAAAATGTTGCATAGGCTACCTTTTCTAATCGTTCTCAACCCAAAGAGCGTAAATACCTGCATCTAGATTGATGATCATATTTTTCCCAGATGCTTTTGCATACTTGAGAGCTATATACGCGTCTTTTATTGTGTTACCTATTCCAGCGGAAAAGCTGAGTGATTCTTGCTGAAAATTGAGTATTCTTATTAATTTTCCTAAAGCTTGTTCCTGTCCCTTACAAAGGAGACTATCGCCAGCACAAAAGATGACTTCTAAATCTAACTCTCTGGCCTGGCTTTCTAGCCTTCGAACAGTATTCTCTACGCTCCGGCTAAATTCTGCAATTTTTCTTTCATCGTTTTGCAGCAGAAAAAGTTCTAGTTTTGCCCCTACATCATCTCCGTCAATACCAATGTACTTCATTTAGAAAAGACTTCAGATAAATTGATTTTGTCAAGTATATATAGTGAACTATTAATGACTAATCTCGCTTCATTTTCTCCTCTAAGACAGTCATAAGCATGAGAGCTAAGGTTTCTATGAACCCTAATAAGGTCTATTAGTTTGTCAAGGGCCTGTAATTCCTTCAACTGCTCTTGATATGGTAATAATCCTTTATTCTTTTTTCCTCTGAGTGGATCGCAAAAGTTAACTTTGAGCCAATTTATGGACTCCTCGAAGTTCTTTGGAGATTTCACTTGAATATCTCCAGCTGCTTTTCTTTTGATTCTATTAGGTAGTTCGAGAGAAACTTCCTCAATTATTTGAGCAATTTTCGATATCGAATCAGAATACTGCTCAAGGAAATAGCTGTCTATACAGCTTTCAAGCTGTAAAGCAAGCTGATTCCTTAAGAAGCTGCTTTCAAATTCTATGTTTTTTAATCTTGCCACTAGATCTGCAACTTTGTCCTTGTAATAAAAAATTTCAAAGAAAGTGTATTTTCCAATTTTTTCAAGGTTGACTAGTGGAGAGATTACTTCAATTTTATAGTCACTCTCAGATAAATGCTCTGGCATTGACTCGAATTTGTTGCGATTAACAATCAAGAAGAATAAGTTCTCTATTTGAGATAAACTTGCAGAGGCGTACAAGGTGCTCGAAATAAATTTGTCGCCATTGGTTAAGTCAATTACGATTTGCGAGCGATCATATATTTTAAGTTGCTCACTCAGAATTCTAGGAACTTCCTTATGAAAACCACTTTTATCTAGAACAATCGATTCAATCGCAATACCTTTAATGTATGTTCTTATGATTTCATTACGTTCGCTCTCGACAGGATTTCCTTCATGGTCGAAAAGCGAACCTTGTTTAATAATTTTCCCGTCAATTTCACGAGCAGGAGAGATGTTGTCAATAAAAAGTACTTTACTTATTTGATTGGAATAGTGTTTGTTAGCTAGGTAAACTACATTGAAAATGGGGCCAAGGTTGGGGTTTCCCGAGATGATAAGCTGCATGTATTTCTAAGTCAAGAACAGGGTTGTTTTCTAGTAGATCGTTTTTATTTTTTTGATAGAATTGCCATTACGCAAATTTTCAATTCTCACATTAATATTTTGACCCAAGCGTAGCTTACTAGCTAATTTGGGCTCTTTCTGAGTGAGCTTGATGCTTCCCAAAATTTCGTAGGTTACTTTGTTGCCCTTGATAGTGGTGACTGTTGCCTCCAGCTCTTGGCCGACTTCAAACTTGTTAGCCTGAGTGACTGCCTGAATTTCAGCTTCGCGCTCTGACTGAACGGTTGGCTGTGCGATTTCGCCCGTGGGGACACCCTTGTCGTAATACAGCACCAGACGAGCGGCCCAGCTCAGGATGTAGAGCATTCGTGGGGCATCCTCTTGGTAGCTGCTAAGGTACTGGCTGCAAACTGCATCCAAGCTCTGGTAGTAACCTAGGGTGCGTTTGCTGTGCCCGATCGCATTCCCGTGCCGTACCAAAGTTTTCAAATAATCAAAAAACTTCTTGCCTGCTCCCGCTTCATCTTGCTGATCGCGCAAATAAGTCGCCGCCTTCCGCAGCTCATTCACATCCGTTCCTTCGATCACTAGTTGACGCGCGATCGCATCCGCAATTTGCCATTGAGCATCGGTGAGTTCATCAGTGGACAGCATCAGTACATTCCCTCCGGTGCAGTCCAAACAGTGGGCCATTGCAAGATCCTAGCCAGAGCCTCCAATTGGGGTAGCTCTACCAGCTTGCTGGTTTTAGCAGCCTGAGTCTTTTCCTGAATGAATTGGGTGACGGCTTCCCTGCTTAAGGTTTCAGCAGTTGGAGGAGTATAGCTGGTGTAGCGTTCTCGCACGTTTTGGGTCACCTCCAGTTCAGGAATCGAGATTTGAACCGTACCCATGCCGACAGGCTTTCCACCTCCTAGTTTCAAGGCCATCGGATACTTAGAATCTTGCCCAAGCGCAATCAATAGCGTTCCTAACTGAGCTTCTGTCAGATTTCTGAAATGGATTGCCGTCTTAAAGGTGAATTCGGTTCCCGCCTGCTGAACAGGGATACCGCGAGCTCCTCCGTCTACTGCTTTCACGGCATGGCGATAAAATTTGCGGCCCGCTGCTCGTCCTCGATTAAAATAGGCGTCCCGCTCTTCTGGACGAGGGCGGTAGAGAGAAGGCATGAATCCAGTAACAGACTTAGCGGATTCGCAAGTGGCATCGGTGAAGTGAACCAGCCCTTGCCAATCTAAAGCACCAAATACCTGACTGGCTGGGCAGAGGCTTTCCTTGCTGCGACAGGGCAGTCGCTCTTTCGGCATTTTTTGACGATAGCGACTGGAAATGACGGCTAGCGTGCTGTTGGTAATCGCTTCATAAATAGAGCGGATACATCCTTTGAGCGAACTACCCTGAATGAGCAATTGCTGATCTTTGCCCTGCACCATCGTTTTGATCAGCGGTACCCGACTGCCCACATCACTGCCAAGTGCTGTCACACCAGTCGAGACATGCAATGCCGTAAGTACCTTCAGTGTGAGGTGTAGCGTGCCATGATAGCCGTTATTGGCATAGCGATGATGGCCAATGGGGGCTTTCAAAGACGGTCGCTGCCGAGGAAAGGGCACCAGCGCATAGGGTTTCTCTGGGCCTTCAGCAATTTGAGCCGATCGCTTGATTGGTCGATTGGGTCGATTACTTACCACGCTTGATTCCCCTTAATGCTACAAACTGCACAATTCCAGTCCTGCAGTCAATGAAATATCGCTGGCCGATATCAAGACCGTCTGGATAAGTTATCCCTCGCGGGAATCGAGTTTCGGTCGGCGGATAGAAGTTGGCATTGAGGTCACGAATTAACCATTGCTGCTCTTTACCCAACGGCTGTAATGCTTGATCCTGAATCTCTGTATTAGATAGCAGCAAGACTGTGTATTCATCGCCTTGGCGTTTCCACCGCAACTCTCGATGTGGGCTAAAGACTTGTCCCTCTAATGAGGACAAAAAGCCTGCCTTCGGTAGCCCAACATGGAATGTGATAGCTTCGGGCGATCGCAAACAATACCAGGTATCCCCCGTCAGGCAACGCTGAATCAACTGTTCTAAATCAGCCTGATTGAGGTCATTGCTCTGAATGCTCACAAAGCCTAGGGATTCGATTTGACTTGTAGCAGTGGCTTGGGTCATCGTGCCGGTGCCTCCAACCGCTGGCTCCAAGCACTTACGGCGGCTTCAAAGAGCTTCTCCACCTCACCTTCTGGCCAACAGAGTCGCACCCCTAACCCGTACTGCATCTTTTCGAGGAGGGGACTTTTTTCTTCGTTATATTCCCGAAGCGTATGAACATCATTAGGGGGAAAGCCATAATTTTGGCGTTCGTCATTAGGTAGAAAGGCTCCGGCTCCCTTTAGTGCGATCGCAGGCCACCGAGTATTGCTGCCTAGAGTGACAATCTGCTCTTCTCGGACAACACAGCTGGGATAGTCAACTCTGGCATCATTGAACTTGACGGCAACTAAACCCATCCCCCGTGACTTGGCAAACCCTAAACCAAACCAGCCATCGTCAAGATCGCGCAGAACCAGTCCTAGCAGCCCAAGCTGCTCTAGCGTGAAATTCTTGAGGTGAATTTTGGTGCGAAATTCGCCCTCGGTGCAGACCTGATAGTTGAACGGGCCGACGGCAACCGAACCAAATACCCGGTCAATGGCGACACCATTGCGTTCTTCTAGTCGAGGTTTGGGCTTCTCAGGATCAGGGTAGGCGTCTTCAATGCGAAGGCGACTGGCGATCGCGACACTGCCAAACAATTGATCAGTGAACGATGACCATCGATAAATTTTCTGAGTATCGGTTTGCTTTTCTAGATAGGTGTAGCTTTTTCGATCCAGCGGATCCGTTGCCCAGAGAGGTATTTTAGGATCATCTTTTGGATCTAACTCAAGCAACTTTGATGGAAGTCGCTCGCTACCAAGAGTTCTAACGATGCGCTCAGCATGGGCACGTAATGCGCCCTTCAGAGAACTACCCGGAAAGTAGATTGAGCGTCCACCCGCATGGTAAGTCTCAACAAACTCCATGTCAGGTTTGGTGGGATCAGCACCCTCTTTTCCCGATTTAACCAATACCGGCCCTTGGGGAATAATGCTGAGATCAATGGTGCAGTGATTCACAAATCGTTTGTGCATACGTTGATTCGTTATCTTGATGTGGTTAGGCGGGCGCTGGAACTCTTGCATCTAGCTGGATTTCGCATTGTCGGAAAACATAGTTGACAACTGCGAATAAACGGTCAAGCTCTTGAATAGTATAGAAGGTTGAATTTTGGGTGAAAGTTGTTTTGTTAAGTTTGCCGAATTGCCAAACGTCGCCATTTGAGACAATGCCAAAAACAGTGATATCGAGGCCATCATTTAATCGTTCAGCAGCAATCATTTCGGCTAAGCACTGTCCCCAGCCCGCATCAAAATCATCAAGCTTAGCTTCTACAAGTACGAAATAAGGCTTGTCAAAAACGACCTTTCCAAGGGGCGATCGCCGAGCCAAAATATATTCTGGAAATCCTGATAAGTCAGCGCTACAGTTCAGAGATTTTTGACTCCATATCAGAAATTTCTGACGATAGTTCTTCCAGACTTCCTTAAGAATGGGATACACTAAATTCTCGCAGATAGCAGCCTCAGAATTATCCACCACAGCTTCTCGCATCATTAAGCTGAGGTCTTCTCTGAAGTAGTCCGAGACAGAAAAGGGAACCTCCGAAATGAAATCTGCCTCGGTGTAGGTGATTTGAAATTCTTGAACAGTTTCACCCAAGCTTTTGTATTGACTGAAGGCCATCGTTGCTTATCCCCATTCTAGAGTTATGTTTACAACTATCTATCTAAGGACTCACGTAGGACTACCTTCTTCAACAGTCATCCTATTGTTGGAGTTTTGTTGGCGTAGATAGTTAACGAGAGCAGTCGTCCAATGCGTTTTCAACGCCTGAATTTCTTGGTTGGTTTTGACATACGGCTGGAACCGATCTTGAGTGATATTTTGTAAATATTCGATCAGTTCTTCAGGATTACTTGGACAAATCCAAATCATTTCATCAAGGTGCAGTTTGACGATGCCTAAACCCCGCGATCGCCCGCCTCCCAAAGGAATTTGCTCACTTTCAAACTGGTGTAGTCCAATCATCAGCAAACCGAGTTCCCAATTTTCTACATTTTCGGCGACAGCATGAAACTGGAAGGGAGTATTGCCGGGAACGACTTGAAAGTCATAGAGTTTGCCATCGGTAGCTGTTTCGGTGTCGCGATCAATTGCAACGCCGTCTCGTTCCTGATACTGACCAAACCAGGTATCTGGCAATACTGTGAGATCGCGTACCTGGAACTTGCTGGATATCCAAGGTGAACCGAACAATATTGAAGCTAAATCAGTCTCATTAGAGATCGCTTTAGTCAGAGCTGAGTCAAACGATTCGTATTGTTGTTTAAGTTCTTCAAGGTCTTGAGATTCTGGAAATTTGTTGATGTGTACCAAATCTTCAGGAAATTCAAGCCGATCAGAAGGTGGAAGTGGCCTCCCTGCTTCTACGTCACTCTTGAATTGAATGATCTTAGTTAGTCGAACGAGAGGAAGGGTCAAAAATCGTTTCCAATCTTCGTCACAAGACGTTTGATTCTCTTGTTTGAGGTCATTAATCCAGCACAATCTAGCAATCTCATTGAAAGACATATTCTTCAAAATCTTAGCTTCAGCAGCAGTCAAAGCCCATTCAGTCTCATTTGAAGGATTAGCTACGACCTTCCTCAAAAGCTCCGGGTTTTCAGTAAAAATTGGATCATTTCCTAAAATGCCGCGCAGAAAAGCTTCGAGGCGCGATCGCATGGCTCCCTTGAAACTCGATCCGGGAATCAGCGGTTTACCTAAAGCATCTTTCACCACAGGCAAATCAGATCCGATAGGTTCGAGCGATCGCCCCTGGCTAATTCTCAAAGCGGTCACTGTTGTGAGAGTCCCTGTGATTTCTAATCGATTTTTGAACACATCAAACATGGCGTCTATCCCTCACTATTTGAATTCAAATATCTGAGATGACGTGCCCCGTAACCTAAGTAACGGCGAATCAGTTCCATCCATACCCGCTTTTTCTCGTCTGTCTCCTGAGCCGCTTTGACAATTTCTTGAGCTGATGTATTCAATCTGCTGTCAATGTCTTGAATAATGCGTTCGGCCAGAGATTTCTCACCTCGTCCCCACTTTCGCTCTCTTCCCACCTGATAGCGAATGAAATTTTTCACGACTTCTGGGCTTTCGGTACTATCAGCAACTCTCACTAAATTGCGAAACTGCGACTCTTCCAACTTGTCGCGACCCGATGTAGGGTATTCACAGGTATTTAAGGCATCTTCAACTGCAATCACCAAAGCATCTTCAGCCTGGCGAATGCCTCGTTGAATTTCGAGTTCGTGTTCTGGACTAATAGTTTTATTCACACTGGCTCCTCCCGCATGATCCGATGAAACTCATCGCATACTTTAATTTGACCAAAGCCTTCGCTAGTGCGATCGCCCACACCTTGCGACTCCAAATTAGCCAATTTTTTTATCCAGTTATCCTGTTCAACTTCTGGAATGTTAAACAGAAAAACACTTCCCATCTTTGTTATAAGTTCTACATCTTTCGGCAATCCCCAAGCGGCGTTCCAGCCAGAGCGATAGTCATAGCTGCTGTAGGCCATTTCGAGCGTGACTTTGCTCTCAGGAAGTTCGGCGAGTCGACTTAGTATTTCCGCAGAGAGGACAAATGTGCGTCGCCAGTTTTCAGTCAAGATAGCGTCGGACTCTAGACTGATCGAAAAGAAGGTTTTGTCTGCGATTGAGGAAGCACCAGAGGCAAACTGACTCCACTGCTGCCAGCGATCATCCTTGAGTCGATGATTAAATTGATAAATTCGTCGTTCCACGTTAGTGGTGGAATCAGCAACATCTTCTAGCTTGACGGATACCTCGACTTTGCCTAGCCCACGGGAAGCTGCACCCCCTAGTCGAAAGCGATCGCGTTCCTGCCCAATAAATGCACATAACTCCTCCGCCAGATTATCGTCATTCACAAGGATGGAGCTGCGATAAACGGTGGACTGGCGCTTCGCTTTTCCTTGAGTCTCATTCAAAACTTCCAAGCTGTAGAGGATTTCGTCTTGGGCAGTGGCGCGTCGGCGGTTGATGCCGACCCGTGTGAGCAACCGCTTGCTGACGGAATGAGAAACGTATCGAGTCCAGGGTTTGTCTCTTTGAGTCTCATCATCTTCGTAATAGCTATAAAAACCACCGAAGGGTTCTACGCGATCGCCCTTTAAATCATTAGGTTCATAGAACAAGCCATGTTCTCTTGCACAGTAACTATCGATAAGAGAGTCAAAGACACCTGATCTTCCATCATTTGGACTCTTTTTGAAGCCACTATCGGTTTTTGAACTTAGCGCCGTGGCAGGCAAAACACGGATTTCGCCGGGACTGACCGTGTAGTTATCTTCGCCAAGCTTAGCGATCGCTGGATACGCATTCTGAAAAATCGCAGCCTCTTCTTCAATAAATAGTCTATGAAAATCATCTCCGGTTTCTGGCGTACCATGCTGCAAGAGTTTGCCCGCGATCGCGCCTCGAATCACACTACCGGGAATGTAGTCCATCGCTTCGCTGACGGAGCCGCCAGGTTTGCGTTGCCCAATGGCGAGGGGTGCTTGAGCGGTGATGGTGAGGTCAATACGTTTCATGATGCCTCCTCTGTTGCGGAAGGCGCAGCATCACTTGCTGGCTGCTGTAACGAGTCCCAAGCGGTTTGCTCGATGGGATGATTGAAAAGGGGCGAGTCCCAATGTAGCCAGCCGAGTCCGGTGGATTTGCTACCGCCTAGTGCGTGGATGTGTTTGAGTCCTGCAATCAGCAGTAACTTGGTAAAGTTAGGCGATCCTGGCTCCAGCGTGATGCTACCTGTAAACCTTAACTGGGCATTGGCGGGCGAGGTTTCTAAGAAATAGAGCTTCTTTTCTTCGGCGGTGCGACGACGACGGTTGATGGTGACGCCGGGACGCAAAACTTCGGGAGTGTTTTCAGGTGGTTCAACACAGACTAGATCGCTGAATTGAATACGAGCGGGTAGAGCTGGGTTGCCAAACATCTGGCAAATCAAACAGTGATGTTGCTTACGACCATCGGCAAAACTTTTACCAACGTCGTAAGCGTCTCGGCTGAATGCGGAGTCAGTCAGTCCAATTTGAGGGCACATGGTTTGCGCAACGGGCGATTCGCAGGTGGGAAAGTGCAATGCTCGGGTGAGCTTTTCGCACTCATGACGTAGGCGACCTTTAAGCTGTGAAGCGGGAATCACGAGTCGACCGTTGGCGGTTTTGAGAAGGGGTTTATCAGCTTGTGATCCGGAGGAACCGCCCGCACCCACACAGAGGGCCGTATCGATGACGGCTGTAAGTGGAATATCTTCTATCTGATTAGTTTGAATGGAGGCATCAATTAAATTGCTGAGTTGAATCATGATGATGCCTCCTCACCCTGAAGTGATTGAGGGGCTTCTGGAGAGTCCTGTATATCTTCGGAAACCTGAATGAACTCATAAAGTTCGACCAGTTCTCGCCACAAAGTTTCGTAAGTGGTTTGGCTGTTTTTGCGGATGGCCGTTAGCCAAGGGGCTAAATTCCCTTGGTTGGTTTCGGCTTCACACCAGGCTGCCTCAAAATCCCTTTCTAAAAGGCGCTGTTCTTTTTTGCCCAATCGAACGCGGAAATAGCGATAGTTCAAGATTGCTGTGCGTTTGCCTTGCTCTAGCAGGCTGCGGATTTGGTAGAGCTGCGATCGTGGAAAGCCCGATTCTTTCACGACTCTCACTGTTTTAATCAACCCGCCTAGTTCATGCAAAGTATAAGGAGCAGCGTAAAGCTTCAGCTCCTGATTTCTTTCTGAGAAGTGCACCGTTAATCCCTCATTTCGGAAGGACTCAACATTGGACGAAATCATCGTGACAGCCTTCAACGTCAAGAAATCGACCGTGCCACCAAAATGTCCGTTCTCACGTAAATCTTTTGCCTTTTTCTTAGCCGATTTGAGCAGTTGTGAAACGAGCTTATCGGCGTAATAAATTGGGGTGTTGACAGCTGTAATCAGAACTCCGCTGGAGATACTTAAACAGCATTTCGATTGAGGAGCCGTTTCTTTCCTGTATCGATGACAGGAACTAGCATCTTTTTGATCAGCAGGATTAATTCCATATCGCTGACGTTTATTGCCATTGACATCTTCGTCGGTTTTACCTTGTAAAATTGTCTCGAATTTCTCACCAATCTTTTGGGCAACTTCTAAAGCCATATTTGCAGGTACGATTAGCAGCACATCGTCACCACCGATCGCGATTATTTCAAACGGATGAATCCACACAGGAGCTTTATTATCTCGCGAAGACTTAGCATCTGGGGTGTAGCGATGCGGTTTGACACAATGCGCTAAAGCCCAATAAACAGACTTTTCTGTCGCTTCAAACACGTCCTGACTGAATTGTTGGTAGTGTTCTGGCGTTTTGATTTGATCGCGAATGTAGGCACCCATATTGTTGCCGTCGGCGTAGATATAGGCTACATAGCCGTTGCTGGCAGAGCCAATTTCGGTAAGCGATCGCGTTTCTCGGGTGTAGTGGTTTTGAATATCAGGACGTTCAGTATTGAGAGACTGAGAATCGGTGAAAATTTTTCTGGGGGAAGGATCGTAGATATCAATGATTTCGTGATCAAACAAGAACTGTTCAAACTTGTTCACCCAGCTCGAAAGTCCAACCTTGAACAAGTCCTCCCGTATACGTTTTTGTTGTTCTGTTCTGAATTCAATGCCTCGTGCTTGGGCTTCGTCATCCAATACCTGAATAGGATTCCATTTCTCAAGCAGTTCCGTTTTCCGATACCAGGCTCGCCAACGTGAGTTTTCTCGCTTAGTTACTTGCCCAATCCAGCGTTTACGAGCTGATGGCTCAGAGAATTTAGGATTGTCAGGCAGAATTTCCTCGACTTTGAGTTTGTCGTCTGATTGCTCAGGATTCATTTCTAGAACGCTTGCTGGAGTTAGTTCTAGGACTAAAGAGCGCCGATCGCTGCCATCCCGCATTAAATAAGGATGGGTTTCAAACATGGGTGGGTAGCGGCGGCTGGTGGTTCGGTCTGGGGTATCGTAGCCGCTACGCCGCTGGTTAAACTGATTCGCTAATTTTCCTACCAATTCGCTAAATCCCTTGCGCTGTCCAAAAGCTTCTTCAGGAGTCAGAGCTTCAACGCTTTGTCCTTGTTCGTTAGTTTCTTTCAACAGGCCGAAATAGGCTCGGAAGGCAGGGTTGTTTACATACGGCTCAAGCTGATCAAGCCAAAGCGTGTCTTCGATAGAGCGATTCAGCCGCCCTAAGTAAATCTCTAAGGGAGCAAATTTAGCCCCAACGGCGCAGGCGTTGGCCGTTAGTGTTTCGGTGATGTAGCGCTTCTCAATAGCATTCGTTAAATCATCTACTAAATCTGTTGGACAAAACGCCAGGATGTTGCCCCCAGTGGAGTAGATCACCATTTCAGGGGTTAACGCATTTTCTAAGGTAGGGAAATGATGGTGTAGCCAGCTACTGCGAATTCGTCTGCAATAGACCGCAGCCTCACGACACTGAGAAAAGCGATCGCTGTCTGCCTCAGTCTCTGCATGAAAAAATGCGGGTAGGTCAACTAGATTAATGCGATCCAGCAGAGCAGACGCTCCACGGATTTCCTGCAGGTCAGCAGATTCAAAGACGTACTGCTTAATTTTGGTAGCCCCGCCATAGACAAGTCCAATCCGGGAATTCCACAGCAGAGGATACTTCTCTGTAAATTTCTTCAGGTCAGCCGCTGTCTCGAACGTCTTGAAGGGATCATGGAGATCAGCGCTCGCAGCGTTTAGAACCTGAGTAACTTCATCCGATGTATGGTCGCTGTTCCAACTGAGGCAGTGAGCGATCGCAGTGGTGATCTGTTTACGAAAGTCGTCCATGTAGAGCTGAATCTTGCTGATCTTTCTTGGTCAAGGCTCAGATTGCCTTTAGTTCACTCGAAACTAACCTTGACTTACGCAAAAACCCATAGGACGTTAACTTCTCTTCATGTCCATAGTTGGGATGACACAACTGCAAGTCAATTAAGCCTAGAAACATAGCAAAATCCAAGTGATGTCTGCTGGCCATATTGGGTGCATTGAGCAAGGCATGCCTGAATATTTCAATGGGCTTGAGGGAAGTGCTTGAGAAAGCGAATGTAGAATCAGCGCAGCTTCATACTGTTACAAGTTTGTCTCTTTTTTGATGAACCTGCCCGAAAAGCTTGTCTCTGGGTTTTCACCTGAGCCATTATGGTTGCATGACTGTGCTTAGACACGTCGCGATCTACAGATTCCGCTACATTCAGCAGCCCTTGGTGCCTTATGCATTGAGGGCTGCTGACTATTCACCAAGACTGTAGCTTGTTGGAACCACACATACGTGCAAGCACGGAACTTTGGAGAACACCTGAATTTAACTGAACTTTTCCCTATGGTCTCTAGAAATCAGGTGAGCCATTATCAAAACATCCTGTAGACTCGCGTGTGCTCCTTGAGCACGGCTCGGGTTGGAGCTTCTCTAACGAGGACTTCAGCCCGACTTTTTCTTTTTAAAGGACATTGCTGTAGCTCTTACTTCCAAAGCGATGATGACGACTAGATTGCTCGTCATGAAAGCTTGATTCCTGTTTCTGATCCTGCGCTGCTTTTCCTGTAGGGAGATGGAAGCGATTGGGGAATGCGATCGCTAACGTTACGCTTACGCTTTCAACCTCTCCGCCTTCTCCACAGTCCATTCGTACGATAGGATGCGGGCTGTCCTGCTAGTTCTACACAGTGAAAACCGACTCGCTCTTCTACTCGCTCTTTCAAACATCACCTTCCGTTTTCTTCGAACTGATTGGTCAGCCGGCTGCTAATGCTGCGGGCTATCGCTTTGCTTCAGTAGAAGTCAAGCAAACGGCGTTTCGCCTTGA
>NZ_JAQMUB010000052.1 GCF_028330965.1 Oscillatoria sp. CS-180
CCCCCCCCCCCCCCCCCCCCCCCCCCCCCCCCCCCCCCCTCCCATGTCATCTGCCGTGTAGCCCTGAATATTCTGTTTTATGCGATTGGAGAACGATCGCCTTCATCCATTTCTAAAACCTGAGCGATCGCCCGTTGATCCTCCAATGCTGTGAAATCAAACAAATTCACGTCGGCGAGGTGAGAGGCAGAAACGGTTTGTAAGCTGCGAAAAATAGAGTCTGTGCGTCCTGGAGAGTCCCGCTCCCACTGGGTCAGCATCTGCTTAATCTGCACTCGCTGTAATTTTTCCTGAGAACCACAGAGATTGCAGGGAATGATGGGAAACTGACGCTGCCGGGCATAGCGGGCAATCTCTTTTTCTGGGCAGTAGGCCAAGGGACGAATGACGATATGGCTGCGATCGTCCGTCAATAGCTTGGGCGGCATTGCCTTCATGCGCCCACCGTGAAACATATTCAAAAAGAAGGTTTCTACAATGTCGTCGCGATGATGGCCGAGAGCAATCTTTGTCACCCCTTCTTCCGAGGCAACTCGATACAGCACGCCTCGCCTCAGTCTGGAACAGAGTCCACACATCGTTTTTCCGTCTGGAATGACGCGCTTCACTACGCTGTAGGTGTCCTGCTCCACAATGCGAAAGGGGACGCCGAGAGCCGTCAAATAATCGGGCAACACATGAGCTGGAAAATCGGGCTGTTTTTGGTCCAAGTTGACGGCCAATAGTTCAAAGTGAACCGGGGCATTTCGTTGAAGGCTCATTAGCATGTCTAGCAGGGTGTAGGAATCTTTTCCCCCCGAAAGACACACCATAATCTTGTCCCCTGCCTGGATCATGCTGTAGTCGTGAATGGCTTTTCCGACTCGCGATCGCAACCCGGCCTGTAATTTTTTGAAGGTTTTAGACGTCGGAGGAACAGCAGCAGTCATGGGTGCTTGGATAGAAGGACACACCCTATTCTATGAAACGAATGACTGGATTTTGTGACGGCAAATTATCTGCCATCGCTGCCCTTGGCTTATGCCGTTTCCACAAACGCAAGTGATACCCTAATTAGGGCCTCTCTTCTTCTACAACCATGCCAAGTTTTTTCTCTGCCATGACTACTGAACTAGCCAACGTGTGGACGCTGGAAAAATTTGTGTGGGCAGATTATCGGTTAGCTGTTCTGTTTACTGTCCTTGTGCCGCTGGTTTTAACGGTATGGGCATTTGTAACAAAATCACCGGGCATTCAGATGTTGCTGACAATTTACTGGAGAGTTGCCAGCCTACTGATGATTACCGTGTATTTGATGATTGGAGGTCTGACGTTTAGCTTCATTTCAGGGTTAATGGCACGGGTGTTGATTCCGGTCAGTCTTTGGTTCTGGGAGGATCTGAACGAAGAAATTCAAGAACAGCCTAATTCGCCTTTGCGGTTCGTCTTTGTGGCATGGCGCTGGGCTGTGACTGTTTACAGCGCGGCAGGGGCAGTTCTTATAGCGTTCTTTTTACCCTGTGCATTTTCGAGGGCAAGGTTTGCAGGAGAAGCCTGCCAAGTTTGGTTGAAACCGCCCTTGCTATATAAGGAAATTCTGCACGGCGGCTATACCCACAGTTTTCTGGCTTTCTTCGGCGTCGTTGGGCTGATTGTTTATTTGCTGGCACTAGGATACTTCGTGTTTGTTCGTCTGGGACGGCAGGGTCGCTCCGCTATGAACTAGCCATGAACTAAGCCGCGTAGCAGCATAAGAGCAAAGCATCGCCTTTAGTGTTGTGACCGTTGCCAGTTCCGTTAGGACAAGACAGTGAGCCATCTGCCTATTCGCTTAAAACTCGATGCCATTGAGTGCACAAGTCTAAATGGCCAAAGCTATATCTATGCTGCCGCAATGGCCTGTAAAACCCTTGTTTTTGGCATCGGCGGTACTTTAATGCAGTACGGGATACTGTCCTACTTTTGATACCTCCTAATCGGTCCAGAAGTCTCTAAAATAGCCACAACCTGTTTAGATGACCGTGACTAGGGAGCAAGCTGCATGACTGATCAACCGCCCATTGCCCGCCTGGAGCAATATACTTTTCGTGTTCCCCAAGAAGTTTTACTGGTAACTGCTCGTGTGGATGATGATGAAGATTACGTTGTAGTTTTTCGGGGCTTTTCAAGTTCTCTGGTCAATCCCACAGCACCTGACCCGGAAATCCCTGTTTTGCCGGCAGAAGCTGTAATCGAATCGATTGATCGGCTGCAAGGACCCTACACTCCAGATAATCCTCAATATCTTGAGCAAAATATCGATTGGGAAGCGTTTAGCGATCGCCTTGCACAGATGGGACTTTAAGCAATGTGGAGTACCGCAGAGTTTCTTGAGATTTGGCTGTGCTAGAGAGCTAAAACGTTATTCTAAAGTAACCTGAGTAGCATCGCTTTTTGGGTATTTTATAGCAGTCTATTGGGGTGCTTCCCAGTTTTGCAATTTTGTCCTCATCCCCCAGCCCCTTCTCCCAACTTTGAAAGAAGGGGAGCCGGAGAAAGTCCCTTTCCCAATCCCGGGAGGGGATTTAGGGTGAGGGCTACAAAGGTCGGATGCACTCGTCTATTGTCCTAATAGGACAAGGCTGTAGGGTATTGGAGTCCTAGGCCAGGTATCAGAGTGATGCTTGCATTGGCTCAAAATAGCCCCACTTGTAGTTTGGTGTTAGTAAGGTACGTCGATGGGGAGAAGGCAACGGCAGTCCAAGCGGTCTTGGCAAACATGGCTAATGCTATTGATTATTCCTTTTGCCTGGGTTGGACAAAGCCAAGTTAAAGCCAAATTGCGGGAACCGCAGGCTATTTTGGTGCTGGGCGGAGCGGCGGAACGAGAACATTTCGCGGCTGATTTTGCTAGACAACATCCCGATCTAGAAGTGTGGGTCTCCTCTGGAACTAACCCTGAGTACGCTCAATGGCTGTTTCAAGAAGCAGATATTGCCTCTAACCGAGTCCATCTCGACTATCGCGCGGTGGATACCGTTACCAACTTCACGACTGTCGTAGAAGACCTTAAGCAGGACGGCGTTGAGAGCGTGTATCTCGTCACCTCGGACTATCACATGCGTCGAGCCGCCATCATTGCTCAAATTGTTTTAGGCCGTCATGACATTGCCTTTCAGCCGATATCGGTTCCTTCTGGAGAAAGTCAGTCTGAGCCATTGGTGCGGGGGATTCGGGATGGCGCAAGGGCCGTGTTTTGGGTATTCACAGGACAAACGGGTTCCTCTTGGCGAGAAATGTTGAGCAAACGTTGATGCAATCGCCCGAATTGTGATCGATCAGTTAATTTTCCACGTTCAACGGATGAGGAAGATACAATTAAGTCGCATTCAAAGGATGTATTGCTGTTCAGCTGATATTGTCTTATGGCATCTTCTACGATCGAGTCTCCGTATACGCCTGAACAGATCAAGATCTGGCTGAGGGGTTTACTTACCATCGCTTGGGCCGATGGGCATTTTGACGAAGAAGAGAAAAGCCTAATTACGGCGATGACTCATGAAGAGTTTGCGCCTAACCTTAGTTTTTTTGATGCATTAGAACCAGTTTCCCCAGAAGAAATTGGGCAGGTCCTGGGCACTCAACCAGAGGCAGCTGAGGACTTTTTGAGAATGGCAGTAATGGTCGCACTTGCCGATGGGGTCTATTCCACTGAAGAAGACCAAAAGCTACAGGGATTCTGCTCAGCACTTAATCTTGAGGATCAGATCCTAGAGGCTTTTCGAGCCACCGTTTACGATCGCAACGCCGGCGTTTCTGACGGTGAGCTATCCGAAGACCACCCGATAGAGCCCCTCAAGCCTGCTAGAGAATGGCTGGATCAGCTAGACGTAAAGGATCCACGCCTTGCCCGCTTCATTTGTAAGCTGGTCCCTGCTCAATGTCCTTTCGAGCGAGACGTCACCCTCTTTAAGCGCAAGATCGTTCATATCCCGGCTATGTGTAAATTGAATCCTCTGTATGATCAACTGGTCGGGCTGCGTTTTCGGGCCTTGTCTTACTTAGCAGACGATTGTGGCGAAGACGTCACGCCTTACATTTAGGTTGGCAATGCCTACAAGCCAAGACTGAAATTTCGCTGTCTCAGACTTCATTGTCTCTCGGCAGGGCAGTATCGCTGATGCAGTCATAGTCCACAAAAGCTTTCAGGAACTGAGTTTCTATATGCCCCTTTGTCAACAGAGGGCTTAATCCTTCCTGGCCATTAAAAAGCCGGGGGCATGCCCCCGGCTTTTTAATGGCCGTATTTCAATTCAACAGCCGTCTGGTCCACAGAATTTGTGCGCATACAGAACCTCCGCGTCACAGATGTAGGCAATGCCCGAATAATCGTCGAAAAACTCCAGTGCGATTCTGTCCGAAATCTTCAGAGCCATATCCCGATTTTCAGTGAGCACTTCGAACTTGATGTTTGCCTGGGTGTCGGAAACGCTAGGTTGTCCCGACGAGCGCACGTTGCGACTGCCTTTACCGCCAGTTTCTAACACCGTATAACCAGTCGCTCCGGCTTGGTCGATGATGTCAGCAATCTTTTTCAGCAGCAACTTTTCCGTAATGATAACAAGCTTGCTGGCTGGCTTAGCCATATTGGTTACCTCTTAACACGTGTATTCGTTGAACAGATAAAAACTCAGGAAAACGGCATGACCAAATATGATGCAGCCGATCTAGCCGCCGCGTTGGTCGCCGGGTCAGGGCACCGGCAGACCACGGCCTGCCTGAGTCAACCCCCACCCATCGTTGCTTGGGCAAGCCCAATAAAGAATGGGATACAAACAGCTAGGGCGATCGGGGTACCAACAGCTGTAGACGAGCCGATGTAGGCAGAGGGATTAGCTTTAGGAATACCGGCACGTAACGTGGGTGGCCCGGAGATGTCTGAGCTAGAAGCAGCGATGACAGACAACAGTACGACGCCGCCAGGGCTGAATCCCGTGGTGATGTGAGCAATGTAGCCTAGACCGAAGCCAATGAACCCATGGAGCAGCGGCGCTAACACGGAGTATAGAATATACCACTGACCGACCTTGCGCAATTCGCCCAGTCTTGACCAAGCTTCCATACCCATCACCAGCATTAGAATTGAAAGCAGGCCGCGAAATGGGGGATCGAAGAAGCCCTCATAGACTCGCTCAGGTTGAGTTAGAATCCCTAATGCCAAACCGAGTAATAGAGCTGAAAGAGCAGATCCCTGAAGACTTTCTTTGACGATAGGCCAGATCTTAACTCTGCCACTTGAAGCACCGCTCGATGGAGTAGAAGCTCCGCTTCCAGCACCGCCAGATTCGCCATGTCCACCTGACGCACTACGTGGAGCGACATTAGAGTATCCACCTGCGGCAACAGGCTGCATGCCGCTATATTCTTCCTTCCTGAGGTACTCCTCGTTTTTGATATATTTGTCGCGCTTCTGCTTGCCAGCGTAAATGCTAGCCAAGACGATCGCGGTCACCAGTGCTGGAATATCCATGAAAGGATAGAGAGCAGCAGACCAGGGTTCGTACTGCATGCCTTCCGATTCCAGCAGGGTGATGCCGGCTGCGAGAGTAGAGCCACTCACGGCACCGAACAAGCCTCCGGTCGCAATGGCATCTACAGTTTTGACGCCTGGCATTTGGGCCAACGTGTAGCGCGCGATGAACACAACCAGGATGCCGATAATCACAGCGAACACTGCGGGCAGCAGCATCTCTGCCAGATTGGCGTTGCGGATAGCAACGCCGCCGCTCAGACCAACCTTGATGAGCAGCATAAAGACAATGAACTTGTAGATCGAATCAGGAATAGTCAGCTTGCTATTAAGGGCAGCAATGACCATACCGCCGATCAGAAAGCCGAGCGTTGGGGACTGCAACTTTCCTATAAAGAGCGTAAAGAATTCGGACAAAAAATCCATATTGTAATTCCTCCTTGAATTCAACCCTTAAGGGGTCAGAACGGTAGACAAGCGGTGATATCGGCGTATGTTAAAACCGGACAACCGGAAGCACCCTGCACCGAGCGGTTAAAAAAAGCTAGAACGATTCAGGTCAAACACCATTGCACTTACCCAAAGCCGCAAACCAGGTGAGGACTGAGGGAAGCATGGCCAACCAGAGACCCAGATAGAGCCAAGTGTGGAAGCCCCTGCGATGTGCAGGCATTCCAGCGAGATATGCGAGATCAATGTGCGATGGGTTACCTCCTTTAATTTCCAGCAGGGATTTAACAAGTGAATGGTGGTAAGTGAACTAAGAAAACAGAGGTGAAGCGCTTCACCCCTATAAGGTCAACAGGTGTAACGCGAGTTCCTATCGATAGGGTGTTTAGAGGTGGCCGTCTTCCTCTAAACGAACAAAAGGCGACCGCGATTCAAATCGCCTTTCATAGATTCAGATCTATTGATTTCTGAATCTCTATGCGTATAAGTCTATCCTGAAAAGAAGGTGAAAATCCGTCGTTTTCTATGAGTTGTTAATAGATTAATCTATCCACAAGATAAGTTTTTCTTTTATCTTAGCGAGGTGGCCATATTTTTACTTGATGTGAATTTGCACTTATGGCCGGTATTAACTACCCCCATAAGTCAGAAATCTCAAAGAATTTTGGCGAAACTTTGAGTTGCGGTTTACTTCAATCCATCTTCAATCGCAGACTAACGGGACCCAATTTACAGTCACGTTCCCTCCGGTTAGGGCCATTACCAGTTTCGTTAGAACAAGGCCGCAAGCCATCTGGCTCCGGGCTAAGCACTAGATGCCATCGGGTACATAGACCTAAACGGCGACCTAGATGGCTAAAGCTATAAATCCGGTTATAGCAATAGAGAATTTGCCACAACTCATTCAACTTAATTTGTGGAAGACTGAATATTTGCGATCGCACTGTCCAGTCATGTCATAGATCGTTTGTTTGTTCTTGCCCCTTAAACACAACACCACCTCGTACCATTCGAAGCAACGGCGAAGCGCTGAAGTTGATAGCAAGAATTAACCCCTCACGATGTGAAATCAGAGGGTAGCGATAGTCACTATCGGGCTTTGTCAATCAACTTGAAGTTTAGGCGCTTCGCCAGGAGGTGTCGGCTCGACAGGTGGACTGTAGCGGGATATGTTGATCCAAAAAATGGCTAGAAGTAGACCCACACCTACACCCATCACAAACATCCATCCGTGTGACGGTTCTAAAACGCAGAGTAGGCGACGGTTACTGCCATAGACCTGGACAATCCAGCCTTCGTCTTTATCGGTTTTCGGCTGAGACTGCTTAGGCTCGAACTTATTCATAGTTTCCGTTCCATGCTTGTGTAGTTGTCGAATATCGCTTAGAGGTTCAGACCTGCAACTTACGGAAACACCTGTGAGGTTTATTCACTTGCAATGCAGTGCGTTACTACTGCGGCGGATTCATGGATTCCAATCATCAGTGATATCGCCTCACCCAGATTAGAATCTATGGATCTCCCAAGTTTCATATTCTTAAATTTATATCTCTTTTTGGTCAGCCACCTACCCCCCAAGCCGTAAAAATCAGCCCCGAGGACCTTTGAATTATTGAAATCGTTCGATAAGTCAACATTATCGCTACAAGACTTTTTGTTCTATTGTTGAATCCCCGTCAAGTAGAAGGACGTTCCAAAAAAATGATAATGCTAACGGCTGATGTGCTGGTTGTTGGAGGGGGAACTGGGGGAACCGCAGCAGCCATTCAGGCAGCACGGCGTGGTGCAAAAACCATCTTAATCAGTGAATTTCCTTGGTTAGGAGGAATGTTGACCGCAGCAGGCGTAGCGGCGCCCGACGGCAATGAGTTGTTAGCCTTTCAAACAGGCCTCTGGGGCGCCTTTTTAAGTGCGCTCCGGCAGCGGCAGCTGGGAGGATTAGATAATGCTTGGGTCAGCTTCTTCACCTATGAACCGAAGGTGGGTGCTGCTATCTTCCACGATTGGGTCGAGGCGCTGCCTAATTTGCAATGGATTTGTGGCAAGGTGCCCAAAGCCGTTGTGCGGGAGGGCGATCGCATTTCAGGTGTCCGGTTTGATGACCTTACGGTTCACGCGAAAATCACTCTAGATGGAACCGAATTAGGCGACCTGCTGGCCTTGGGTGACGTTCCCTATCGTTGGGGATGGGAGACTCAAAGCCAGTTTGAGGAACCCAGTGCTCCAGTCTCTTTGGACGATCCGAACGATCCGCTGCATGCCACCGTGCAGTCTTATCCGGTGCAAGCTCCCACTTGGATCGTCATTCTAAGAAACAATCAGGACGGTAGTCCCCCCATTCCGCACAGTCCCAACTATGACGCCAGCGTGTTTCAGGAGGCTTGGCAGGGCTATGGTAGCGAACGATTTTTGACCTATGGCAAGCTGCCCAACCGGCAGTTCATGATCAACTGGCCTCAGCGCGGCAATGATTATGGTGTTGGGCTGGCGCGATTGATTCAAGGAGAAACGGCATGGCGGGAATGGGCCGAAGAGGCGATCGCCCATAGCCAAAACTTTGCTCACTTCATTCAGTCCCAACTGGGACAGCATTATGAGTTGGCAACGGATGCGTTTCCCAAAGTGCAGGATCAGCTAGGTGGCGGGGCCTTTGCCCTGATGCCCTACTACCGAGAAAGCCGACGATTGGTTGGTTTAACAACGCTGACAGAATTGGATATTTTGCCGGTGCTCGGTGGTTTAGCGGCAGCGTTGCCCATCAACGAGCAGGGAGTGATGAGTGCGATCGCGATCGGCAACTATCCCAATGATCACCACTATCCTGGCTTCAAAATGCCGCTGGCTGCTAAGTCCGTCCACTGGGGCGGTCGCTGGATGGGAACGCCGTTTGCAATTCCTTATGAAGCGTTGATTCCCGCTGAGGTGGACGGACTGCTAGCTTGTGACAAAGGCATTTCAGTTTCGCACATTGCCAATGGCGCCACTCGGCTTCAGCCTGTCGTGCTCAACATTGGGCAGGCCGCAGGTATGGCGGCAGCATTGTGCCTAGAAATAGGCTATGAGCCACGCGATTTGCCGGTTGGAACACTACAAGCCGCGCTGTTGAACGAACCAACTGCACCCGCTACTGTAGTGCCTCTGCTGGATAATCTGCCCCAAGATGAGGCGTGGCGATCGCGACAGCAGCACTATCAAACTCACCCATGGGACTATCCCAAAACGGGACAGGTTAGCGAAAAAAATTCCCCTCCCGATCATTCAAGCATCTCCACTGCTGAGGCCCCTGAATTTCAAGGTTTGCTTCAATTCACTCAAATGGGAGAGACCTGGCAAGCTCAGCTGCGACTATCTGATGTCCGGGCTCTGTCTATCGTGACGCTCCATCCAAAAGTTCATGGCAGCTTAAAAAAACTTGAAACCAACCAGATGATTACGTTGCGAGGGTACCCTAACTGGTCGGCTGGGTGGATTCAGGCAGTTGAGATCAGCACTAGTTCACGATAATCAGAAGTTTTACGCACTTAACTTTCCTGAATATCAATTGACCTCTCTGAAACAGGAGATAGAAGCACCATAGAGGGGTCTCTAACACAATGGTTTACATACAAGGTTTTGCTAAATACTTTTTGACGATCAGCATCCTGGGATATCTCAGCGCAACAGGGGCATCTTTTAGTAGTTCAGAATACGTTAGCGAACACTCCGAAGGAAGTGAGACAAGTCACAGAGGCAGCGGACGTCTGGTAACTCAGGCACCGCAAGAGACTTTTGATACCCTACCGACCTATCGAGGAACGGGACGTGCCAAAGAGCAGGACGATCCGGCTCTTTCTCATCGGGGTAGCGGGAGAGTGCGTATTCACGTCGTTGACATGGACACAATCTCTTATCGGGGAAGCGGTCGAATTTCTCCTACACATCTCGATGTCGATTTTGCTTAAAACAGCTTCACAGCTTGTTCAACGCCCGTTTTGACCTATCAGGCTACCTACATAGCCGACGGAATGATCAGATGAGTTCTTGACTAGCGAGTTGGATTGCTGAGAGCAACGTTTAATGTCCGACGAAGACCCTTCGGTTTGTTTTCAGAAGACACTTATAAAAAACGTCATTTTCCTCCAGCAGCATCAGAAAGCATTGAAATTCTAAGAAGAGTCGCCAAAATACCTTAGGGATAGTAGCATCGTTAGCGATTCTACAATTAGGCTTTCTGATACCTCCATCTTTCAAGGGCTTAGAACTTTTCTCAAGCTGTTTAGCCATAAGCAACTGCTGGCCTTTGCCTGTAAGAGTTGTCTTTTAGTTAAACCTACTGGTGGTATTGGGTTTCGCGTTATGTTTAATGCATCGTATTCTGCCGTAAACAACGATATGGATTTAGTTCGCCAGCTCAGTCCCAGTGCGATTGACCAAATTTTGTTGTACCTAGCCTTCAGTGCCATGCGAACTGGGGGGCATCGGCACGGAGCATTTCTCGATGCTGCGGCGACTGCAGCCAAATGTGCGATCTATATGACTTATCTGGAGCAAGGCGAAAACTTGCGTATGACAGGTCATCTGCACCATATTGAACCGAAGCGAGTTAAGGCCATTGTCGGTGAGCTGCAAGAGGCGCTGACAGAGGGACGACTTTTGAAGCTGTTAGGGTCACAAGAACCCCGATATCTGATTCAGTTTCCCTATGTGTGGCTGGAGCAGTATCCCTGGCAGCAAGGGTCATCTCGGATTTCGGGCACCAGTCTCACGTCAGAAGAAAAGCGGGTTATTGAGAAGAAGCTGACAACAAAAATTCCAGATGCTCAGCTGATCAATGCCTTTCAATTTATGGAGTTGATTGAATTTCTGCATGAGCGATCGCAAGAAGATTTCCCAGAAGATCGCCGCAGTCAACTTAGCGAAGCACTAGCCGAACATATCCGGCGCCGACTCATCTATTCCGGCACCGTTAGTCGCATCGACTCTCCTTGGGGAATGCCGTTCTATGCTCTGATGCGTCCGTCCTATTCACCGCAAGATCAGGAAGAGCGGACGTTCATCATGCTGGAAGATACCGCTCGCTATTTCCGCATGATGCGAGAGTGGGCCGAACGTCAGGGCAAAACCGTTCGCATTTTAGAAGAACTAGACATTCCTGCCGACAAACTAGCAGATGCGATTACAGAGCTAGACGACACGATCCGAGCCTGGGCCGACAAGTATCACGAAACAGGCGGTCGTCCAATGGTGCTCCAGATGGCAGTCGGTTTGCAGGAGTCCGAAATCTCTGAATAGGGTTTACCAGCAAGGTCCTCAAAGAGAAACCTTCTCCTTACGTTTGTCGTGCATTCGCACAGAAATAGACCTAGGGGAGACGCTTGGTATGGCAGATGATTGTCTGAAAATTGGGCAAGCGAGTACGCTGGCGATGGCAACCTTGAGAGTGAGACCTAGGTATGATCATCGCGCAGATTTCTGACCTGCATGTACGACCTGAAGGGAAAAAGGCTTACGGCATCGTTGATACCAACTCTTTTCTGAAAGCCGCGATCGCCCAGCTAAATCGATTGAAGCCCCAGCCAGATATCGTAATCGCAACAGGGGATTTGGTTGATGAACGAACTGAAGCCGAATACAAAATGCTGCAGCAGATTCTAGCTCCGCTACAGGCACCTCTGTATTTTGCAATGGGTAACCACGACGATCGCACCGCCTTTCGCAATGTCTTCTCCAATCTGCCCTACATGCCTTCAGAAGGCTTCGTTCACTATGTGCTGGATGAATATCCCCTCCGGATCATCGTGCTAGATACCTTGGTGGATGGTGAAGGCTACGGCAATATAGACGCCGAGCGACTCCAGTGGCTTGCAGCTCGTCTGGATGAAAATCCGCACAAGCCAACCGTCATTTTTATGCACCATCCCCCGTTCTCGACCGGATTGATAGGGATGGATACCCTGCGCTGTCGCGGTAATGTTGCCCTGGCTGACCTTATCGCTCGATATGACAACGTGAAACGCATTGCTTGCGGTCATCTGCATCGCTCGATCCAAACCGTCTGGGCAGGGACGCTGGGCAGTGTTGCCCCGAGTGTGGCTCATCAAGTTGCACTCCGACTCACTGAAACCCAGCCATCCGCCTTTGTGATGGAACCCCCTGGCTTTCAACTGCATCTTTGGCATGAAGAGGCGGGTTTAGTGACCCATACTGCCTTTGTTGGAGATTTCGACGCCTATTCCTATCGCACAAAAGCGGCGATCGCTTTATACGTATAAAATCTGGTTTTTAGGAGGTCTATATGCATAAGGCAGGATGACACGACTACAATAAACCCCACGAGTTTTCTAGAAGTGAACGATGCCATTCAGTCGAGGTTGGCCGAAATTTCTTGCTAGCTTGTGGCAGGCGCGACTGTCACGGCGCATCGTGTTTTGGGTGTTTGTCAGCATTGTAGTGATTGAGGCGATTATCCTCGTCCCCTCTGTGATGCGCCGTGAACAAGAGCTGCTTAACTATTTGCGCTCGCTTTCTGCGGCCCAAGCAGAGGGCATTCTCAGCGTCAAGATAGATCTGGGAGCAGCTTCGGATGACCAAGTGATGGATAGCTTGGAATCTTTGCTGAGCAACGAGGTCATCCTGGGTGGGGCGTTATATCGAGCCGATGGCACCCTTGTAGGAACGTTTGGGGATGCTCCGGAGCTAACGGCTGCGGCAGTGATGGCTAATAGCAACCAGGATTACTTCTACAACCGTCGAATTCAGCGCTATGACGCTCTCTGGCAAATGTCGCCGCTGGAGGGTCGATATCACCTCATCATCCGCCATGATGCAACTTGGGTGGGTCGAGAGTTCTATGCCTTCATTGGGCGAATTTCTGGGTTAGTCCTAATTATTTCCGTGTTTGTGACCGGGGCAACCATGATAGTGCTAGAGCGGCTGGTGATCTCCTCCGTGCTAGCATTGCGGCAAGATTTGAGGCGGGTGGGTGATACGCTGCGGCAAAACCAGGATGCCCGATCGCTCTCATTTGCATCGGTGCGAAACGGTGCCCTACGCCAAGACGAATTGGGGGATGTCATCCTCACGTTTGAGGAAATGGTCAATCAGGTAGGGGCCGCGATCGCTGAACGCAACCAAGCCGAACTGGATCTGCGCCTATCAGAAGAGAAGTTTTCTAAATCTTTTTACGCTAGTCCCAATCCGATGAGTCTCAGTGTTTTGGAGACTGGAAAACTGCTAGACGTCAACGATAGCTTCCTAGCCCTCTATGGCGCGGCTCGCGAAGCCGTCATTGGTAAAACAGCAGCTAGTTTGAGTCTGTGGGATGACCCGAGCGATCGCGCTGAAATGTCAACTAGGCTCAAGTTACAAGGCTATTTGCGGAACCAGGAGTATCGCTTTCGGACAGCCCAAGGAACTCGCCGCACAGTTCTCTACTCGGCTGAGATCACTCAGCTCAACGGTGAAGCCTGTATTCTATCGGTCGCCAACGACATTAGTGAACGAAAGGCTGCGGAAGAGGCCCTGAGCGAGAGTGAACAGCGATTTAGGACGCTAGTTGAGCAGGCAACGGATGCTCTGTTTGTGGTTAATGCCGACCGGCAGTTTATCGATGTGAATCAAGAAGCTTGCCACACCTTGGGCTACAGTCGCGAAGAACTCCTACAGCTTTCCGTTCCAGACGTTCAGAAAGCGGTGTCTATCGATGATTTAGCCAGTGACTGGAAGCTGCCGCCAGGACAGGCAGTGACTCGTGAAGGCATTCATCAGCGCAAAGATGGCAGCCATTTCCCAGTGGAAGTACGACTAGGACGCATTGAGATTGGGGGGAAATCGGTCTTGTTGGCGATCGCCCGCGATATCACAGCCCGCAAACAGATGGAGCAGGCCCAAGCGCGGTTAGCGGAAATTGGTGAACTCGCAGCCATGATTGTGCATGAGGTTCGCAATCCCCTGACGACGGTCCTTATGGGACTGCACTCCTTTGAGCAAATGGACCTGCCCGAGCGGGCTAAAATGCGCCTCTCCTTCGCGCTGGAGGAATCTGAACGGCTACAGCGGTTGCTCAACGAGATTTTGATGTATGCCCGCGACCAACATCTCGATCTCGAACCGTTGGAACTCGGCCCATTTCTGCAATTGTTGTGTGATGAGTTTGGTCATCAGCCTGTTGCTGAAGCACGATCGCTGCACACGTTAGGACTAGAGCGGCCTTGTAAAGTGATGGGCGATCGCGATCGGCTGAAGCAGGTGTTCATCAACCTCATCAGCAATGCCTGCGAAGCTGCTCCAACTGACGGTACAGTGACGTGTTCGCTAGCTGTCGACGCCCATTGGATCACGGCCAAGGTCCACAATGAGGGTGAGCCGATTCCTCCAGATATCTTGCCGCAGCTAATGCAGCCTTTCTTCACCACCAAATCCACGGGAAATGGGCTAGGTCTAGCAATTACCCGTCGCATCATCGAAGCTCATGAAGGCACAATTCAGTTTTCATCCTCATCTGAAACAGGCACTACCGTAACCGTCCGAATACCTCGTCATGTAGATTAGTTGGTTCTAGACAATCAGAGCTGAGTTACATAACGAATCTCCAGGTGAACGTGAGCGATGCCCGGTGCGTCGGAAAAATCAGCCTTACGAATCAATAAAGAATGCATATGAGGTCTAACCAATAGCGTTCAATGGCAGCAGTCACTTTTGATTCTGATTGACGGCTGACTCGTACCCATCAAAGTATTGCAATCATTGTGCTATGGCTTTAAATCATTCGTTGACCAATGGCATCGAAACCGCTCTGCAGCAGCCCTGGACCTCGCGTTATGCGAAGCTGCTAGCTTTGGTACTGTTCTACGGAGCCACGGTTCATATTGGCAATATGGCTGGACTAACGGGAAACCCGTGGTTATCGACGCCCCTATTGTGGCGAGCGATGGATGTGGTGCTTTTGCTGTTCAACGCGCTCACGGCTATTGGGTTATGGCGGGGTACGGTGTGGTCGGTGTGGACCCTACTGGGTGGCATGACGCTCCTTCAGTTTTTGCCCTATACCCTGCTGCGATCGCACTTCATCCTCAATCCTGAAGATGCTCAAACATTGAATGGTCTATTAATCACAGAAGCCTTGCTTTTGGGCGTTTTTGGGCTGCTTATCTGGCTCAGAAAGTAACTCTGTTCCTGGCCCAACATGACTATTCTATGCCAATGCAAAACGGCTACGGACAAACAGTCATGTCCGATGAAACGTGTTTGATATAATCTTGAGAATGATTATCGTTGCAGTTTTCCCGTCATGCTAGAGGTTCAACATCTATCTGTCAGTTACTGAAGCGTTAGTACCCTAGAAGCTGGAAGAAGCACTGGTCATGCATCATAGTTGAGTCATGACCTCCTTGGTTTATTCGTGAACAAATCCAAACCCAAAGATGTATGTCAAGTTCGGTGTTTTAATACCGAGTTAGTTGCTCACGTTCAAAACACTCTGCCCAGTGAAGATATCCTTGAAACGGCTCAAATCGTCTTCGGAGCCTTGGCAGACCAATCACGGCTCAAAATCTTGTACGCTCTCAGCTACGATCAGGAGCTTTGCGTCTGCGATGTTGCGACCCTGCTAACCGTTAAAGTGGCGACAGCCTCCCATCACCTCCGTAAGCTGCGTGATCTCAAAATTCTTAAGTATCGCAACGATGGCAAGCTCGCCTACTACTCATTGCGTGACCAGCGGGTTGCTGACATCCTTCATCATGCTTTGAGGCAATTGGTAGGAGAGGAGATTCAGGTTTAGGTCTGAGATCTCAGTTTGAGTTCTGAAGACTCAGAGGTCTGGGCTTTGACCTGCACCCAATGCCTCATGCCCCGGACTCCTGGAAATCCTCCATATTCTGCACACTCCATACCTTTGGCGGTATGTATTTGAGTCAAGCACACCCCATTCCTCGTTCCCTATTCCCTGCTCCTCTAAGACACTGAGATGTACTTAATCAAGCTGCACAGGGACAAATCCCATCGTTCTTTCATTTAAACACTCAAATGAACGTCATAATGACTTACGCTATATTCAAACATTCTTTTGAGCGTTTGGATGAACGTCATGGCCGATCACTGTTGTCAACATAAAGAAGCAGCTCTGGTAAAGCTGAAACAACGGCAAGCTAGGGTGCTCTGGATCGTTTTAGCAATCAATCTGGCAATGTTTGTGGTGGAGTTTGGGGCGGGATTGCGAGCCGATTCTCTCTCGCTAACGGGAGATTCTCTCGATATGCTGGGAGATGCCTTGGTCTATGGCACTAGCCTCTATGTCATTCATCGCAGTGCAAAAGCACAGGCCGGGGCTGCCCTGCTGAAGGGTGTGATTATGTTTGGCTTTGCGATCGCAGTCTTCGCCCGTGCCCTTTACCAATTTCTGACTGAGGCTGCACCCACGGCTGAAATCATGGGATCCATTGGTTTGCTTGCGCTGACGGCTAACCTGATATGCCTGTTGTTGCTCACTCGCCATCGCCAAGACAATTTGAACATGTCTTCTGTCTGGCTCTGCTCTCGCAATGACATTGTTGCCAACACATCCGTCTTGGCCGCAGCGGTGCTGGTCTTGCTGACTCAGTCTCCCCTACCCGATTTGTTGGTGGGTCTGCTGCTCACTGTGGTTTTTGCTCGTTCTGCTGGAACTGTTTTGTCGCAATCTTGGCGGGCGATCGCATAATCACACGACTACCGCAGCCTAACGCCTTAGCTGTCTCAGGTCATTTCTTTTTTTAGAATTCTCCTAAACACCCGGATGCTGTTGAGTGCACAAGCCTAGAGGGCTAAAGCTGTCAATCAACGGGCATTAGGAGCAATGCGGCCACACCACAGATTCCAAACGAGACCAACAAATTCATAATAAAAAGCCGACCTCGGCAGAAGTCGGCTTAATTAAAATTGTTGCTCTCTCAAGTTGGAGAAAACGGTATCCTCAAAGAGGTACCAATGAAGCGGATTTCCCGTTTCTTCTCTCTCCACGTCGCATTGTATCAAGCCACACAGATTTTTTGTTATAAATCTTCAGGTTTTTCCTACAGGTTCCATAAGTACTTTTTAGAAAACAAGCTTCTTCGGTTCATTTTCTTGATATGCCGTTATGGAACGGTGACATGGGTGACCGCGAAAACGCTATGTATTTACTAAAACAGGAGCGGGAGGACTGGGGTGAGACTGGTCGCGGAGGGTGGTGGGCTGTCCCCAAAGGACGGTCTCGTGAGTATAGGTCACCATGCCAGGAAGCGCCCCCTTCGGTTTAAAGAGGTATCGCGGCTGCGTATAGACCACGGGCACTTGGTCAGCTTGTCGGGCGCGGCTGAAATAGGCTGCAACATCAGCAGTGAACTGCAAGTCTTCATCCGTGGGCACCTGACCTGCGTCGAGTCTCAGCAAGACGTGACTGCCGGGAATTTCTTGGGTATGGAACCACAGATCATAATCGGTGGCAGCTTGAAAAGTCAGCAGATCATTCTGGCGATTGTTCCGACCGACCCACACGTCAAAACCACTCGGTGTCAGGAACTTGCGAACGTTGAGGCTATCATCAGAGCGGCCTTGGCCTGGGCGATAGGTGGGGTCTTCAAGATAGCCCTGTTGAATCAGCTCATCGCGGATCTCTTGCAGCGCAACCAAATCGGCTTCCGACTCATACTGCACCGTCTGCTTAACGGCAGCATCCACTTGCTCCAGATAGGCGACTTCTGACTGAACGGCTTCGAGAAGCGGCGTGATGGCTTGGCGCGATCGCTTCAGCTTTTGATGTCGCTTATAAAGGGCCTGGGCATTTTGAATGGCATTTTTTTCAGGGCTGAGGGGAATTGTGACCTCTGCGCCTGTTTCAAAATCCTCTAGGCGGATTGAGTCCATTCCAGGTTGCCACTGATAGCTATAGGCCATCAGCAGGTCTGCCTGCTGCCGATAGTCGTCTGCCTGAACCGCTTGTTCTAAACGAGCAAGAAACGTATTTTCTTTCTGCCTGAGTTTCTTTAGAAGGGTTTTCAGTCGTTGGGTTAGCTGATTGTTGAGTCGATCAAACGCCTGCTGATTCAATTGATTGGTGTAGTACTCACGCAGCAAAGCCTGCACGGTCTCGGTTCCTGATTCCGTCTGGACCAAGACCGAGTAGCCCCTGTCGAAAAAGCTAGACTGGAACGTCTCAGATTTGAGACACCATAGCCAAGACTGCCACTGAGCAAACAGCCGCTCCCAATCGGCGGCTGTTAGAGAATCGACAGGCTGACCCAAATCCAGCCCAGCTTGATAAACCAGGTCTCTCACTAAAGCGGAACTGAGACCGCTGTAGGCTTTGAAAAAGGCCTGCTTGAGGGTGGTGGGAATAAGCAATATCCGCTCCTGCCAGCGCTGTTGAGATTCCTCTAGATTGGGAAAGGAACCGACAATGGCGGGCGGCAGAACGTAGGTTGAGCCGGTCGAAATGGGACGAACGCTAGATTGCGATTCAGAGACCTGATGAGCCGCAGTAACAATCTGGTTGTGGGCATTGACTAGAACCACATTGCTATATTTGCCCATCACCTCGACATATAGGTGCCACTGAATGGGATCTCCGGGACGACGGGCAAAGCCTAAATCTAGCGCTCGTTCCCACGGGGCGACGGGTTTGATTTCCGTTAGGGCGAAGCCGTTGAGCTGGTGCTTGAGTTGCTGACTGAAGGTGAAGGTATCAGGAACGCGGGGAGGTGGGTTGTCCATGTGAAGGCGAGCGGCTTGGGGATGCCAAGAAATGGTGAGCCAACCTCGCTGTTGAATGGTGCGGAGGGCGATACAAATCGTCGTGCGATCGCGCTGCACAACCTGCTCACAACGAGCTGGAAGCCAGTCAGACCGAAGCTCGGCACATACTGCCATCAAAGTTGTAAAATCCACGGGTTGCATGACTGGTTTTCCTTTCCTGCTGAAACTCGACGCTATCAAAACTCGGCAAAACTTACGCAGTTGAATCCGGCTTAGCCCTTTCAATCCCACATTGGGGAAAGCCGAATTTAATGTCTCCTAAAATGGGGGGATGCAGGGGATAGGGGTAAGTCCAATTGGCATCTTATGGAAGTGTGCCTTGACTCTTTAGATATGTTACAAGTTCCACCCAGCTCCCGCTGTTTCGGGCGCAATCCTAGGTTTTCGACATTTTTTTGCCTTGTTGCTCAGTTTTTTTATGGCTAACATGTGATCAACTTTCGAACTCTTTCGAACTCTAAGGCTTTCTCTCCTTAGCATTTATTCAGTCCGTGATTCTGCAGTCAGCCCACTGAGGATTGCTTTGTCTCCGTCGCTTCACTGACCCTTACCTGTGGCAAACCGTTACTGACGAGATTACTGCCTGATTGCCCAGTCGTCCAACAGGAGTCGCCATGGATATAAAGCTGCTCAACATTGGTTTTGGCAATATTGTCTCAGCGAATCGAGTGATTGCCATCGTTAGTCCAGAATCGGCTCCTATCAAGCGTATTATCTCTGACGCTCGCGATCGCGGCGAATTAGTCGATGCGACCTACGGTCGTCGGACTCGCGCCGTTATGATTATGGACTCTGGACACATCATTCTGTCAGCCATCCAGCCCGAGACAGTAGCCCATCGTTTTGTGTCTCATAAGGAACCTCAAAGCGCTTAATATTAGCCGTGTATCTGTAAGTACTCAGTGAAGCTTTCATAGCTCTCCGGAGCTTCCTAGCGTGTCGGCGGAAGAAGAAGCAGAGTTCTTCTTCGCAGTTGCTGCCTTATGAACACGCCTCATATTTCCCCAACCGCAGGATTACAGCAGGCCCCAGATGACTCTGCTGCTATCTGCCGTAGGCTGGCGGGCTTTGATTTCCCTTGGGAGCTGAACCGCGCCCTTGAAATTGCCATTCTTAAGACATTTTGCGTGCCTCGCATTTCCCATTTGCTACATCAAACGGGTGAATTTGAACGACGTCCTCAAAAGCGATATGACGATACCAGCCTGATTCTAGGCAACATTGTGAAATGGGGATATGACAGTCCCCGGGGGCGAGCCGCGATCGCGCGGATGAATCGTATTCATCAACGCTTCGATATCGACAATGAAGACTTTCTCTATGTTCTCTCTACATTCATCTATGAGCCGATCCGGTGGAATCAGCTTTTTGGTTGGCGTCCTTTTACGCCAGAGGAAGAAAATGCTCTCTTTCAATTCTGGAGGGCGGTCGGACATCGGATGAATATTCAGGGCATTCCTGATACGTCCGCAGCCTATGAGCAGTTCAACCAGCGCTACGAAGCTGAGCATTTTAAGTATCACGCGGACAATGCTGCGATCGGTGAGGCCGTGGTTGCTTTGATGAAAGGTTGGCTGCCCTCAGCTGCGGCTCCGGTGGTGCCCGTGGTCGTCAAGGCGGTTGCTAGCGATTCGATGCGGCGGGCGATGGGGTGGTCCAAACCGTCGCCGTTGGTGAGTCAAGCCATCTTCCAAGGGCTCAAGCTGAGACAAAAGCTGACTCAGCAATTGCCGGAACGAGAAGAGTCTAACTTCATTGTGGATACCCCGAATACGACTTATCCCGATGGCTATCAGCTCGAAAAACTCGGCCCGGATGCTCCTACGGTTCAAACAACGTCTTCTTCGAAGTGTCCGTTCATGCGAATGCGGGCTTTCCTAAAAGCCGATGCCTAACGGGCGATCGCTCCTTACAATGTAGGAAACACTCTTGAGTGGATTCTGTCGTTTGGTGCGATCGTCTGTCATGTCTGCCTCTTCTCCTGCTCGTCCCGCCTCGATTGACAAACTGGTGCAGCGCTTTCAAAAAGTGTCTGATCCCAAGCGTCGCTACGAACAGCTGCTGTGGCTCGCCAAAAAGCTAGATCCGTTCCCAGAAGCGGCTAAACAAGACGACAACAAAGTGAAAGGCTGCGTCTCTCAGGTCTACATCATTGCAGACCTGGAGGATGGCGCCGTGAAATATCTTGGCGACTCGGATGCTCAGATTACTAAGGGCCTGGTGGCCTTTCTCATTCGCGGGCTGAACGGTCTCACGCCGCAGGAAATCACCAATCTGTCTCCCGATTTCATCAAGGAAACGCAGCTAGACGTGAGCCTGACCCCCTCGCGAGCCAACGGGTTCTACAACATTTTCAAAATGATGCAGCAGAAAGCCTCAGAGCTAGCAGGCACAGAATAATTCATCCCTACACCCTGCCAACGCAATGACCGCCTCACCTCGTACCTTACTGACCGCTGATGACTATCTCAATCGGGATGATGGGATGGATACTCGGTATGAGTTGGTGGATGGCGAGCTTTTAGAAATGCCGCCAGACTCTCCTGAAAATCAGACTTTAGCCCGTTTTCTGTTGATTCAACTTTTACAGCATTTTCCGCTACAGCAGGTCGTTTACAATACTGAGGTTGAGGTAACGGGTCGCCTAGCCCGGTATCGAATTCCTGATTTGCTGGTTCACTCTGAAGAGTCTTTGGCTGCTCTGAGGGGGGCAGTTCGGTCTACTCTCACCCGTGATATGCCTCCACCTGCACTGGTGATTGAGGTTGTGAGTCCAGGGGAAGACAATCGCAAACGCGATTATCGCTACAAGCATACTGAATATGCCGCTCGGGCGATCGCGGAGTACTGGATTGTTGATCCAGAGGTTGGTCAAGTCACAGTATGCCAATGGCTTGAGGGACAATACGAAGATAGGGTCTTTAAAGACAGCGATCGCATTCCATCCGCGATCGTCCCAAACCTAAATTTGACCGTCCGGCAGCTCTTCGACTCGGCTCGGTAGGGACGTGTAGATCACGTCCCTACACAAAAATCGCGTCTCTATTGCCGTCAACCCGCTCTGCGCCTGCGGGTCATGACGCTGATGTATTCGCCGCTGCGACCGGTGGGCAACGGATCGCTCCAGGCGGTGCGATCGCAATAGCCCAAGGCAGCCAAGCGCTTCATCACCTCAATCAGCGCCGCATAGTCACCTAGCAGAATGTGACGCACGGTCTCCTGATTAAAGGACGGCAGGTTAAATGCAGTTGAGACCGAGGTGGTCTCTCCGTCAGTAGATTGAAACATCAACTTCTCCGTTTTCGGTAAGGAAAACGGGAAACTATCCAGCTCCCTAGGGCGCGTCATCAACCCCTGCCAGAGACCTTGGGGAAAAGCATGAACGCGCCCGCCTCAGATGCATAAACTAGGGGCTGAAACCCTCATCACTGAAGCATTGCAGATCTGAATGATGACAGTCCCTAGTTTGAAGGGCAAGATAGTTGGGTACGATAATCCCAGTCATCTCGACTTACCTGAGCTAAGTTTCGGGATGATTAGGGGATTTGAGAAGTTGCAGCTTCTCTTTTCCCCGCCTAGAATTGTCTCCCGCAAAAATACGGTATAGGATGCCGGGTCAGAGTTCAACCGTATTCAAGAGAAAACCTTGATGTAAGGGGTTAGGCTGTGTAGCAGCGCCATAAAACCCGTAGGGTGGGCACTGCCCACGCCCGACACCACCTTTAATAGCAATCTGGTTACGTTTTTAACGCTGGATTTTGGTGGGCAATGCCCACCCTACGGGGCTAGATGACTCCCGCAAAAATCGGTATAGGATGCCGGGTCAGAGTTTAACCGTATTCAAGAGAAAACCTTGATATAAGGGGTTGGGCTGTGTAGCAGCATAAACCTGTAGGGTGGGCACTGCCCACGCCCGACACCACCTTTGATAGCAATCTGGTTACGTTTTTAACGCTGGTTTTGGTGGGCAATGCCCACCCTACGGGGCTATAAGCTTTTGTCTCGCTTTGTGGCGTAGCCTGCACTCTAGGTTTTGGTGGGCAATGCCCACCCTACGGGGCTGCCCACGCCCGACACCACCTTTAATAGCAATCTGGTTACGTTTTTAACGCTTATTTTGGTGGGCAATGCCCACCCTACGGAGCTAGATGACTAAAGCTATATAGGGTGGGCACTGCCCACGCCCAACACTACCCTTCAAAATTCGCACTCCAACATCCCAATGCTCCTCTAGGTAGCCTCACCCGCAAAGGTGAGCTTAAATAGAAGAAATTTGTTGAGCCATGATCCGTAGATGTCGGGTGGGCACCACCCACGCCTAACATCATTGTCTAGAATTCAAAACTCAGAATTCAAAATTCAGAATCCCAATGCCGTCCAAGTACGCCCATCAGCGTCTCAGCACCAAAGATGTTCTGCGCCTCTACGCAGCCGGAGAGCGCGACTTTAGCGGTGCTATCCTACGGGGCTGCAATTTTCGGGGTGAAGACCTGTCTGGGGCTAATTTCAGCGGTGCAGACATTCGTGGCACCCTTTTTACTAAAGCAAATCTAATTGAAACTAACTTCTCAAAAGTTCATGCAGGTATCGAAACAAAATGGTTCTTTCTACAGGCATTTCTACTATTAGCTGGATCGATAATAATTTCGTATGTGTCTATAGTTGCATCAACTTTCTTACTTACAGAATTCTTGAATTACACAAAGATAAATTCTTGGTCTAATATTATTCCTGTAGTAACTCTTTTATTTTTCAACTTGCTGATATGTATGCATCTTGTAATTAAAGGTGCCACGATGCATACGGCTGGGATTATTTTGATTTCGTACACGGCCACAGTTGCTGTATCAATAGTATATTTAAACATGCTGAACGAGCAAATTAGTTCAAGCTATACAATTTCAGCCCTATCAGCTTTTACGGGTATTGGTACTATTACTGTCTCTTTTCTATATGTAGCTGCCGTCCCATTTACTGCATTATTTTTGACAAATAGAAGTCTTGCTTTGCTACCGCTTGCGATCACACCAACAATGGTATTTTCAACAGCTGGGATAGGAATAATCACAGTGATATTTTCTATCCTTTACTTGCTCTCAACTATTGCTATTGGGTGGCGTTCTCAAAATATTTATACATTTATTAGTGCACCTTTAGGTTTTAATTTGCCGCTAGCGATTGCCATTAAATCCATTCTCGGTGGAACATCTTTCAGGCAAGCAAATCTTTCTAGAGCAAAATTTGTAGAAGCAAGGCTTTCAGGAGCTGATTTCGCTGGTTCTCGAAAATCCGAAAGGGCAAATTTAACTCATGTCCGTTGGCATAAAGCAAAAGGTTTACATCTATCAGCATTCTCAAATTACTTACAAGTGAGACATCCTAGATTTTTTAGGCTTATTACTGAATTGGACGGTACAGAGCAAGATTTCTCATTTTTCGATTTAGAAAATCTCAATATTGCTGGAGCAAAATTCCACAAGGCTGTTTTGAAAGGAGCTTCTTTAAGCAATTCGATCTTAAAGAATGCAGAATTTCATAGCGCTAATCTCACTGAAGCCCAATGTGTCGGCACCGACCTCACCGCCGCTCAGCTCACCGGAGCCTGCCTCGAAGCTTGGAACATCGATGACACCACCATCCTCAAAGATATCGACTGCCAGTACGTGTTTCTGAAAGAGAAAGAGAATACGTTGGGGGTGCGTGAACGTTTACCTCACAACCCAGATAAGTGCTTTGAACCGGGTGATTTTGAAAAGTACTTCCGTGAGGTGATTGATGAGGTCAAACTTTTGATTAAAGGAGGTGTTGATCCTCAAGCGTTTAGAGCGGCATTTCGAGAATTGATGCAGCAGCACCAAATTACTCCGGAATCCGTTCGAGGCATTCAGCGCAAGAGAGCTGATGTGCTGGTCAGCGTTGCCGCGCCCCCCGATCAGCCCAAGCCTGAAATTGCCCGCACGTTTGACACCGCTTACGAGAAAGCGCTGCCAGCCTCGACTGCTCAAGCTCTGTTGGCATCTGAGCAGCGCCATAACCAAGACCTCATGTCCATCATTCGATCGCTTAAACCCTCAGAACAGTCGGCTCCAAATCTCACTATCCATACAAACGCCATGACGAATAGCAACAATCCCAGCATCTCTACGGGTGACGGCAGTTTCTATGCCGGACGCGACGCGAACATTACTAGCAGCACGGTCAATTTGGGCAAGATCAGCGGTCAGGTCAGTAATCAGATCAGTCAGATTCCTGAAAGTGCGCCCAACTCCGAGCAGCCCGACCTCAGAGAGCTGCTGACCCAGCTCCAAGCCGCCGCTGAAGCTGACACTGAACTCAGCGATGACGAAAAGGCTGAGGCGCTGGGCGAAGTGGCGAAACTGGCAAAGGCGGGCACCAATCCGCAGGAAAACGCCATGCAGCGGATGGCAAAGCGAGCGACCGTTACGTTGAAGTCCATCACCGAGCCGCTGACGGAGGCGTCGAAGTTGGCGACGACCTGTAAGACGCTGCTGCCAATCATTTTGACGCTGTTTTAAGCCGTGCCTGATGTTTTAGTGGGCACTGCCAGTCCTACGCCTCCTGTTAGCCATGTTCGGAGAACGAGCGTATTTGTTCTTCTGAGCGAGGCCATATATAGGCTGAGCGCTGTTTATGCCAACCTAGTTTTTCGTAAAAGCTGCTTTTCCCGGGTGCGGCTGTCAACATCGTAGTGAGAAAAGGCTTGAGGTCGTTTTCAAGTTCACCAAGAATTTGAGAGCCAATCCCATTCCTTTGATATTTGGGCAGCACAGCTAAATCCACTATCCAGCCATAGTAATAGCCGTCGTCAACTGTTCTACCGACACCAACCAATTCATCACTGATATAAGCAAAGCGTTTAAAGGAGCTTCTTTCGAATGAAAGTTTAACTTGTTCCGAAAGCCTTTCTCCCCATCCGACAGCTTTGAATATATCGGACACTTCCTTCCAGTTTATAGTTTCTATTGAAGTTGTATACCTGACGTTCATGTCAATACTTTTTAATCGCTAACAGTGCAGTTGTGCAGCGGCAGATAACCCTGCCCTCTAACCGATAACCTCTGTATCCGCCCGTACCAATGTAGTGTTAGGCAACGGCCAACTCAAAATTCTTAGGTCGATCGCATTATTTACGGAGGTCTTCCCCCCTTGTATTGCTGAAGGTGTGGCAGACTGTCTCCCCCTTGGTTGATGAAACCAGGAAAAAGCTTGGGTCGCCACACCTGTACAATCCTAGTAACTCCAACAATCGCCTGAGCTTCGAGCCCGCATTTAGTAAGGACGTGGGCAATGCCCACCCTACGTCTGCCGATGATTTTGGCGCTATTTTAAAAGCCGTGCTTGGATGTTTCGGTAGGCAAGTGCTCACCCTACTTTTGGCTGGGCTACCCTAACCTATAGACCCTTCAGGGCTGATTGATGCCTCAGCTTCAACCCCAATCAACCGCGATCGCCCCTGAGACGTTGACACTCACGGCGGAGCAGATTGCGGCGTTGGATGCACTGAATGATTTTGTGCAGAGCCAGGAAAAGCTGTACCTGCTGACGGGTTATGCCGGGACCGGAAAGACAACGCTGCTGCAAATTTTTATTGATGGGCTACGAGATCAGGGGGACGATCGCGCCATTGTGCTCAGCGCCTTTAGCAATAAAGCGACCAAAGTGTTGGCGGCGATGGCGGCTCGTTGGCAGTTGGAGATTGACGCCATGACCTGTTGCAAACTGCTGGGGTTGCGCCCGGTGGTGGATGAAGACAGCGGGAACCAAGTCTTTCAACCTGATCGCAAACAGGCCAGCCAAATTGATCGCTATCGTCTGGTGATTGTTGATGAGTGCTCGATGGTCAACGAGGAGCTATGGCGATTGCTGGTGAGCGCCGTTTCTAATCTGTACCGCAGCACGCAGATCCTGTTTGTCGGAGATCCGGCGCAGCTCCCCCCTGTCAATGAATCGGAGTCGGCCTGCTTTCGCGAAGTGCTGCAAAAGTCAGAACTCACCGAGGTCGTGCGTTACGGCGGCGCGATTGGGGTGATCGCTGAAGACATCCGGCGAAATTTGGAGCGCGATCACCTGCCGCATTTTCAAACCGATGCGAATCGCGATCGGACCGAAGGCTGCTTTGTGTTGCCGCGCCAGGCTTGGGAGCGGTTGCTGCTGAAGGCGTTTACCAGTGATGCCTATCAGATGAATCCCGACCAGGTGCGAGCACTGGCCTACACGAATCGTCGCGTCGCTCAGCTCAACCAAAAAATTCGTCGTGCCATTTATGGCGCTACGGCGCTACGGTTTGTTCCGGGGGAGCGGTTGATTGCCGTCAACACATGCCTGGACGAGGAGAACGTTATCTTACCCACCTCCGCTGAATGCGAGGTGCTAGAGGCCCGGCGCGGGCGAGAGGGCGAATGGCCTCTGTGGATTTTGCAGGTCAAAACAGAGGAAGCGGAATTTAGAACCCTGCGAGTGCTGCACGAGTCGGGCGAAAGTGAGATGAAGCTCAAGCTCGACCAGCTGGCCCGTGAAAGGCGGTGGATGGAGTTTTGGGATTTTAAGCAGCTGTTTCACGATGTCGATTACGCCTACAGCCTGACGATTCATAAAAGCCAGGGATCAACTTTTCAAGATGTTTTTGTTGATATTCCTTCGATGCGCGTGAATCAGAATGTGATTGAGCGCAACCAGCTTTGCTATGTGGCGCTCACTCGTGCCGCTCAGCGCGTCTTTCTATATCAGTAGGTGAGCTGGCCCTGATGCAGGTGCTTTATGGAACAGCGCCCACCATAGCCCCGCAATTTGAATCAGGTTGATTCATTGTAGAGAGAACCTACAGTAGGGCGATCGCGCCTTTTATGGCCTCAACATCAATGGCGGCTAGCTGCGCGTAGGCATCTTTAGCAATGGACTGACCCCGTAGGAAGCCTGTATTTGCAGCAGGACAACCGTAAGCCAGAGTTTTTTGGGAAAACCGAGCCTGTAGCTTTTCGACGTTGCGAAGTTGACGGGGCCAGTGAAACGTTTTGGCGAACCGCAGGGGCTGGAGTTGACCATCGCGATCAGGCAATAGGTGACGTCCTGTAAACAACACCCCACCCTGCTGGGCCCAATAGACGCAGGCGGAACCCGGCGAATAGCCGGAGGTCCAAAAGACCTCGCAGTCTGAACCCAGCGAATAGCTATCTCGATACGCGATAACGTTGGCGACTTCTGGAACAAGATAGGCTTCTTGCTCTTGGATAACCACATCGCACTGGAGAGCCGCTTGCAGAGATTTGGCCTCGCCGCTAGCATCGCGATGCGTAATGACCCACTGGCGCACTCCACCGTGCTCCGCAATAAATTGCAAAACTTCTGGAGTATTGGCAGGCGCATCAATCAAAAGATTGGCTGGATTACCCGTCTGATCCTTCTTTACAATGAGATAGGACGTTCCACCTAGCGTTGCCCGATTGGGGGAAAACGAGTATATACCTTCTAAGATGGAACGAGGTTGCTTGAAAGACACGGCAGGCTGTCTGACTCAGTAATAAGAATAGGGCTAACAGAGATTGACTTCTCTGAGGACGTATTCTCTTGAATAGTCATTTAGCCTAACATGCTATTCCAGCCCTGCTGGATGGACTGACAACTCCTTGGCACAATATAGGAAGGGGACGCACTATTGACTAAGTCATATCCGAAAGCTTTGATGGATTGTTTGTCAGACGCAAGCTTGCCCATTGTTAGACGAGCAGGAACGTAGGTTGTCATGCTTTTTTTATTGCTTCTGCTCAGTATCTTCACGTATTACGTCGTTAAGCGCAGCGTGGCGGGGATTACTCGCACGCCAACTTGGCTGCTGTGGCTGGTGATGATGATCCCAGCTTTTGTGCTGGCCTTTTGGAGTGCTAGCGATCGCGCCGACGAACCGTTTCCGATCGGCATCCTGTTGGGGCTATTCATTCTCTGTCCCGTGCTGTATTGGATGCTGATTCAGTGGGGCCGCATTCCCCAAAAGGCAAACGGCCAAGACTCGACTCGCAAATCAGCGGCGGCTGAAGTGTTGAAAGCGGCGGCTGAAAAAGCTGCGATCCCACCCATTGATAAAGAAGAGGAAGCGACTATCCAGCATTGCTTTCCCTGGTCCGTTTACTATCTCCAAAATATCGAATATCGCCCTCAAGCTCTGATCTGTAAGGGGCAGCTCCGGGCCTCTCCAACCGTTGCGTATGAGACGGTACGAGAGAACATAGAGGCCAACTTTGGCAAGCGGTTTCTAGTGATCTTCCAGGAAGGGCTGAATGGCAAACCCTTCTTCGCGTTAGTGCCCAACCCTGAGCGCAAGAAGGCTGACAAACCACCCCGTCCTGACAAACTGACTCGCCCTGGTTTAGCGATCGGACTTTTCGTTGCCACACTCTTCACCACAACTGCCGTAGGCGCGTTCATCAACGGCGTTACTGAAGAAGCCCTTCAGGGCGATCCGAATCTGTTTTTTAGGGGCTTGCCCTATGCGATTTCGCTGCTGATCATCTTGGGTATTCACGAGCTGGGACATTATTTGACGGCACGGCGCTACAAGATGAAGGCTACGCTGCCCTATTTCATCCCTATTCCTTTCTTTCTGGGTACCTTTGGCGCATTCATTCAGTTGCGATCGCCCGTCCCCAATCGTCGTGCTCTGTTTGATATCGGCATTGCCGGACCGATGTCGGGTTTAGTCGTTGCTTTGCCACTGTTGATTTGGGGACTGGCAAATTCTGACGTTGTCACCATGCCTGAAAATGCCAGTCTTTTGAATTTTGAAGCTCTCGACCCAGGAGCCTCGATTGCCCTTGCCCTTTTGAGCAAGTTAGCTCTAGGGAGTCAGCTGACTATAGACAGCGCTATTCATCTCCATCCGGTGGCGGTGTCAGGCTGCTTAGGACTGGTGGTCACGGCTTTGAACTTGATGCCTGTGGGTCAGCTAGACGGGGGTCACATCGTTCATGCGATGTATGGTCAGCGCAACGGCGCGATTATCGGCCAAGTCTGTCGCTTTCTAGTTTTAGGACTTACGTTTGTCCACGGAGAATTGCTGATTTGGGCGATTCTGCTGTTCTTTATTCCCGCCATTGACGAACCTGCTCTCAACGACGTGAGTGAATTGGACGATAAACGGGATCTTTGGGGACTCGTTGCACTAACGATTCTTGTCCTAATTGTGTTGCCCACCCCTGGACCGCTAAAGGCGCTTTTGTTCTAGGATGGATCCTTATCAGGCGTTTTTTGTAGGTTTGTGTTCCCAGTTGTGGTGTTATGACTCAAGAGATTACGCGCTGGCTAACCGAAATTCGCACATTACAGCAACAACTTGCAGACACCCGACAAGAACGGGATCAGGCTTATCAAAGTGCGGCTAATTGGCGTCAGCTCTATGATGCTGAGGCTAAGCAACGGCGCGAAGAGGCAAAAATCTCACAGGACAATATTTCGACCTTAAAGACTGAGTTGTCTGCGCTCAAGGCAGGTTACAAAGAGGCTGTCCCAGCGATATTCAAAGAACAGAGCGACGTTACAGACATTCAGACCGTTGAAGGACTCAGAGCTGAATTGATCAAGGCCCTGCAAACCTGCGATCGCCTACAAAAGGCTCTGGACAGCGAGAAAGCTGATCATGCCGAAACTCGTAAGATACTAACCTCAGCCCTGGGCGAAACCATCGACGCCTACAATCCCCAGTGACGAGGAAGCATTCAGGCGGCAGATCACTCTGGGGTCTACCGCCTGAATTCCCAACTCAAGTCTCCTAAACCTAACCGCCTAAAACTCAAGGGAGCCTAAGATATCGGCAAGATCTTCCAGGGGTTCCAGCACGTCGTGAATACGATTGTAGGTTTCGACTAAGCGATCGCCCCTTACCACAATTTCAGGGCTGGGGTAAACCTGCATCACCTCTAGCAGCGTAAATTCGCGATCGTCGCTGGAAGCGCCAATGAGTGCAGAACGCAAAGCCAGCTTTCCCGCTTCTCCAGAAGCTGGATGAATGGTTTCACTAACCTGGTCCAGCATCCACTCGCCGGGAGGAGAATTCAGCGCGTAGTCCAATGCAATGGGGCTCAATGGAATCGGTTGCTGCAAGGTAGACCGCAGAACGTCCGGCTCTTGCCCAGCCATCGTCAGTAGGTCCCCTAAATCATCAGAGGTTTCACCTGTTTCCACCAGCTGCTCCAGATCAGCAACGGGGACATCCATCGACAAAAACCCATAGGTAAGAACGACGGTTTCAGCCGCGATCGCGTTACCCGTGTTTGCTAACCAACCAACGGCCAAACATCCAACAACGGACAAGCATCCTTTAAGACCCATTTTCACGACTTTTCTCCTGACAAGATTAAGTTGCTGATAATGCCAACAACGATTCCAAAAACCAGTAGTGCGCCGCCTCGAAACAACCAGCGTCTCCAAACAGTAGACGATACAGCAGTGCTAGGTGTTTCCGTTGATTCTGCAATCTCGACCGATTCAGACTGCTCAGCCTCAGGTGGCACCGTTTCAGCGCCCTCCCCAACGGGAGCGGATGACTCGTCAGACTCTGCGATCGCGGGTGCGTCAGCCTCTGCTGTCGCTGTCGCGTTCGCTCTCCCGGCTACAGTAACCTCATAGCGAAGCTCGAAAGGACTAAACTCTGTTGTCCCCTGAGGTGCTCCTGACAGCACCAACTCATACGCACCCACATCAGGAAAGGTGACCTTAGCACCAGGAATATTGGTCAACCCCTCCGCTGATACTGGCGTCAGGTCAGGGGATTCAACCACAGTCTGATCAGAATCATAAAGAGTGAGACGGCACTCGCAATCCGCCAAAGGAATTAGGGTTCCTCCTGCTTTGGTAAGCGCAAACCAGACATCCGTTGGGGTACCTGCCAGAGGGATATCGTTTGGCTCAATGTGCAAAGTCGCACCCACATCGTCCTGAATTTGCACTTCATGAGCCAGCAGTGGAGTCGTCACTGTGGTAACTCCTGCCAAAATTCCAGCCGTCAATAGAGTGCGATAACTCATTAGAGGATTCATTCCGGTTTGGGACATTCTTTGGATCGGCTCAGAACGCTTTGAGGGCGTTCATATCGCCGTCGCCAGTTCCATAGGATTCAGCTCTTACCCCAAAGCATCTAGGTGCATAGGCCTGAATGACTAAAGCGACAATCACCCGCCACATCACTGATCTAAGGGCAAACCCGTCATTGCTCTGCCATGACAGTGCAGATGATGACAGTGCATAGTAAAAGCTTAGCGTTATTGCTTCAAAAGCTGAGGCGATCAAGATTGCTTTGGTTTTGCCGGAGTATAGAATCGCTCAAGTCTCAGAAGTTTCCAGACATAGGGCGATCGCACGGCCAGAACTAGCCCCATGAAGCCGGTCAACAGCATCGTGTAAATCAACGGGCGTCCGCTCCATTGCAGGCTGCCCAAGTAGGTCGAGCCAGCTAGTATGCAGTGAATGCCACCGAACAACAGAGCTGGAACGCTGAGCAGATGAAGCGATCGCCAACTTTTGCCCAGTTGTCGTTGAGCCAGATCAGTGCTGGTAAGAGTCAAGGGCAACATCAGCGCCAGTCCAATAACCCCCGCTACGATGCCCCACTGGTGCTGCGGCAGCATGAAACGAGCCGCCGCCAAATTCCAATTCCAGCTGTGCTCCAGCATGTGCAGCATATGGGCCGTCGCTAGGACAAATGCGCCGACGCCCAACAAGCGACGGCATTTGAGCGGATAAGCCCACAGCTTGCTTAAAGGACGAGCGATGAGAGCCAGTCCTAGGAACAAGATGGAGAAATGACCGGCATAGTCCACCATCAGGTCGCCTGTTCTCATCAGCGTCAATAGACCGATGAGAAGCGTGATCCAGCCACCCATTTGAAACAGCTGACTGGTGCGATCGCGGCTTAGCCAAGCGCTATAGGTTCCCAACCCAATCATGGTGGGCAGAGTGCCTAAACCAAAAGCGAACAGAGTTACAGCTCCCGCCAGGGGCGTACTAGTGGCTGCGGCTTTAATTTGTGCCGTGTACAGGAATCCGCAGGGGATTAAGCCCCAGGCCAGGCCTAAGAAGAGTGGAGTCCACCACTTCTGAGACTGTGAGGTTTGACTCATCGCCTGCTGCAAGCGGTTGTGGAGCGCACCTTGGAGGGGATGCAGCAAGGGCAATTTGGGCAGCAAATGAGGGGCAACTTGTCGCAAGCCCAAAAGAATGAGGAGACCTCCCGTCAAGAGAGCAATACCGCGTCTGAAGACGCTACCCACTCCAGCCACTTGTCCCCCGGCGACCAGCACTGAACCTAACCCTCCGATCGCGGCTCCAACCAGCACATAGCTAGTCAAACGACCCAGATTGAGAACCAGATGGAAAGCGAACTGCTGCATTCGAGAGGGTTGGCTGTCTTGTCCTTGAGATTCTGAACGAGAGGCCAGCGAAAAAGCCACTGTAATGGGGCCACACATCCCGACACAGTGACCAAAGCTTCCCAAGAAGCCGAGTGCGGCGATAAGTCCCAGTTCCAGCACGATCGCCTACCCTCCCAAGGTGAGAAACTGTTCTAGATCATCGGCAAGGCTGGGCGGCCAACGTCGAATGGTGCGGACCCAGTCCATATCCTGATAGCGCTTATCTAAACCTGAAACTGCAACCCATTGACTCTCGGCTTCACCTCGTTTTTCCGTAGCCCAAAGCCCAGCTGTCAGCGCTGCTCGGGCATCGGCAAAGTTAGGATACTTGCGAACCACAGACCGTAAGACCTGAATCGCTTTTGAGCTGTCTCCGACTTCATACAGTGCGAGGCCGTAGTTGACCCGAGCCAGGGCAAAGTTAGGGTCTACATCCGCTGCTTTCTGATAATCGGCGATCGCGGCCTCCCAATCGCCTAAGCCAGCTTCGGCATTACCTCGATTATTCAAGGCTCCTGCTTCATCAGGGTCTAATGCCAAAACTCGGTTGTAGTCTGCGATCGCGGCATCCCAGTCCCCTTTGACCTCATAGGCAGCACCACGATTGAGGTAGGGATCCACTTCCTCGGGCGCTAGGGCGATCGCCTGAGTGTAATCAGAGATAGCGTCATCCAGATGGTATTGACTCACTCTCACTAGCCCTCGATTGCTCCAGATCGCAGCTTCATTGGGCAGATACTCCAAAAGCTGAGTCCAAAAGCGCTCAGCCTCCTCATAATCGCCGGATTGACTAGCGATAAAAGCCTTCTCCCGCAGCGTCGCGATAGTCTGAATCTCGGATTGGGTGTAGGGGACAGGCTCAGCGGCGATCCCAGGCCCTATCCATCCCATGACCAGGCACAAACACAAGCAGATACTCCACAGCAATCTCATAACTATCTTCGGGGGATTCAGTAGGACATCCGCAAACTTTAGCGGTCTTCTACAGCCTACCGATTTGGCTGTCAAGATTCATAGCAACACCCCAAAAATGTCGATTGATAGGAACTATAGCGGCATGCACTTACATCAAGCACACCTTATTCCCTGCTCCCTTAAGACACTGAGATGGACTTGACCAAGCTGCACAGCTATAAATCTTTCCTTTACCATCCATTGCCTCACTGCAACCCTGTAAATTGATCTCAAGTTGCGCAACTCCTATTAGCGTTAGCGCAGTATCATCGAGTGGCAAAAGCGCTAGATGTAGATCATTGCATGTCAGACTATCAGCCGTCTCTCTTGTCGAACCAAGACCTGAAAGCTGCCGAGGTTTCCTGGGCCTATAACCGTCCCGATGAACACCCTGGGCTGACCGCCAGCGAACTGACGACTTGGAAACGCACGATCTTTCACTTCCAGCAAACCATTTGTCAAACTCCTGCTGCCGCTCAGGGGAGCCTGTTTATAGCTGATCAGGCGTCTCCAGTTGAACACATTGATCCCTTCTCGCTGCCCCAGCGCAATGCTGAATTTTGGCGCGATCGGTTCGAGGATACTGGCAATGCTGCTCTCTACTTTGTCGTCGATCACGAAGCCAGCATCCTGCTCTACGTGGGTGAAACGGTCAAAGCCAACCAGCGATGGAAAGGGACTCATGATTGCAAGCGCTACATTCTGAACTACGTCTCGGCCCACCGCACCCACGAGTTACCCGTTCAGGTCAATATTGGCTTTTGGCCCTATGCGCCTGAAGCCCGCAAATCGCGACAGGCATTAGAATCTGAGTTGATTCGTCAATGGCGATCGCCCTTCAATAAAGAAAATTGGCGCAGGTGGGCTACCCCCTTTGTCGGCGAATGCGGCTCTTAGGAATGAATGAATTTTAAGTTCTCAGTTTTGAGTTTTGAATGATTGAGTCATCGGCAAATCCAAAGCTCAAAGTTGATACTTAAATAAGTTCCCGTTCCTTAGGGCGCGTCATTAGTTAAAGACAGGCTGCTTTCGGTACAGAACCATCCCAGATAATTTCTGGGGATGAGAAACTTTTTTGAATAAGGTTTTCCTTGGAAAACCTTATTCAAAATTCAAATGGGACTGTGTCCTTTATCCGAAATCGTTAGACTGGGTCCGTCGTTTGGCATGAACACTCCGCATGTGTTTCTTGACGGTGTTGATTGTGATGTAGAGCTTCTTGGCAATTTGACTGTAGGTACAGCCGTCTTGATAGAGCAACCAGACTTCTCGCTCTCGCGGCGTTAGTCCCCAATCCTGAACTTCGTCGAGGATGATGTCTTGCACCATGTGCTGGCGGTCTTCCAGGACTATCGAGAGGCAGGGCTTGTCGAAGCCTTCCAACTTGAGCCAGCGGCTACGGATGCGGAGGGCGATCGCCCCTTTTGTGAAAATGTCAAACTCAATTGCCCAGTTCTGATTGGGAAACTGATTGCGGCACTGCTGCAAAACCTGAAATATCAGCGAGATTTCCTGCGGCATAGAGGATGAGTCAACAGTATCTTCTGCCAGCTTCTCAAGCTGATCTCTCAGACTTTCAGTCGCATAAATGACGTCGCCCTCTTCTGTGATAATGAGGACGCTACCAATATGATTTTCAAGAGATAAGCCTTCCATCTGCAAAATTTGAGATTGAGTTAACGATCTGGATTGAACGGGTGAGGTCAACAGAGATTTTGAACTCACGGGGGACATGGCTCCCTGGCAAAGAGATAGTGTGCTCATCATGATTCACTTAAAAAATAACGTTCAATCGCAGCAGCTTCAGCCTGTGCGATTGAGGCTAGGCAGAGAAAAATCTTCAAGAAAATGATTTTGAAGTCTCCATCTGAAACTTCAAAAAATCAGGTTTGATTCCAGAAAATTACCAGTTCTTCTTCATATAAATCTCCCGTGGCTTGGAAGAATTCTGCATACCAGAACGCCTGTGTTGGAAGAAAAAAGAAAAAATTAGATCCTAAAGAGATGAAGTTCAGGTATTAGATGACTTGAACAAATAGAGTTGAAAATAACTTTACTGAAAACTGCAAGCCGATTTGCACTTTTCTGCCTACAAATATTCAAAATATTTGATAAGCCAATTACTTGCCGTTATACAAAAGTAAATGTACAGAGATAGAAGCCGTCTTTTACGCAGTACGATTTTTGGGATGATCGGCTTTAAGGGTGTAAGATCATTTCCCTAATTTCCAGATTTTGGACTAAAGCATTGTTCCTTGCATTCGCCCCCTAAACCCCCAACTTTGAGGAACTTCGACCTCAGCCCCCAAAGTTTGAAGGGTCAGGGGGGCCAAAGCAGTTAGCGCAAATTCAACTGCAAGATCTAAATAATCTGGGTCTACAGACCAGGACTCTAGGAAAGAATTTACTGCTAGTTAAGGTGTCATTAGCGCAGCGTAATGCACCACTTAACCAAGACAGATAAGCTTTCCCAGGGTTTTGAATGGTAAGCCTAATTCTGCCGTAGTGTACTAGCAAGTCAGTAACAAAGCATTTTGATTCCCAGCAACATGCGGTAATCTTGGGAAGCATTAATTGACTAATCGATGCTTAAGAGTACTAGGATATCTGCTGATATGTTTAGTATCCAAGGCATCCGTTAAATCACAATCAACTAAATTAGCTACACCTATGGCGCTCGTTGTTCAAAAGTTTGGGGGCACATCCGTTGGGTCTGTAGAGCGAATTCAAGCTGTCGCCCAACGAGTTATGCAGACCGTTGCGGCTGGTAATCAAGTCGCTGTCGTCGTTTCAGCGATGGGTAAAACCACCGATGGCTTAGTTAAGCTGGCCAATCAAATTTCGGAAACGCCTAGTCGGCGCGAAATGGATATGCTGCTATCCACTGGGGAACAGGTCTCCATTGCGCTGCTAAGCATGGCGCTTCAGGCTGCAGGACAAGACGCCCTTTCTCTGACCGGTGCCCAGGTAGGAATTGTGACTGAGGCGGACCATACCCGCGCTCGTATCCTCAATATTCGTACTGAGCGCATTCAACGTCATCTAAACGATGGCAAGGTGGTAGTGGTTGCAGGTTTTCAGGGCATTAGCCAGCGGATCGATATTGATTTTGAAATCACAACGTTGGGACGAGGTGGATCAGATACCTCAGCTGTGGCCTTGGCAGCGGCTCTGGGAGCTGACAAATGTGAAATTTACACGGATGTCCCCGGCATTCTGACCACGGATCCGCGCTTAGTTCCGGAGGCGCACCTGATTAAGGCCATTACTTGTGATGAGATGTTGGAACTGGCTAGTTTGGGGGCTAAGGTTCTGCATCCCCGTGCCGTAGAAATTGCCCGCAATTACGGCATTCCCTTGGTCGTTCGCTCTAGCTGGGTGGCAGATCCGGGAACCCATGTAGTAGCACCGTCTCGTCAGCCGAAATCGTTAGAGGGCTTGGAACTGGTCCATCCGGTCGATGCGATTGAATTTGATCTGGACCAGGCCAAGGTCGCACTCTTGCGGATTCCCGATCGCCCCGGCATTGCCGCTCGTTTGTTTGGAGAACTTGCTGACCAGGATTTGAATGTAGACCTGGTTATTCAGTCTATCCATGAGGGCAACACGAATGACATTGCTTTCACAGTCCTGGAAGCGAACTTTGCCAAAGCCGAAGCGGTTGCCGCTGCGATCGCTCCTGTCCTCAGAGGCGACACAGCTGACTCGTCTCAAGCAGAGGTTTTTGTCGATAGGCAGGTCGCCAAAATTAGTATCGCCGGGGCCGGCATGATTGGACGTCCAGGCGTAGCAGCCCAGATGTTCTCAACCTTGGCAGAGGCCGCTGTCAATATTCAGATGATTTCCACATCTGAAGTGAAGGTGAGCTGCACCATCGATAGTAGCGATTGCGATCGCGCCATCAGTGCGCTCTGTAATGCTTTTCAAGTAACTTGCTCTCCCTTGCGAGATGCCAGCCAAAAGTCTCTAAGTCCTGTTCCAGAAGTTCGTGGGGCAGCTTTGGATCAGAAGCAGGCTCAAATCGCTATTCGGCATGTTCCTGATAGACCCGGTATGGCTGCTCGTATTTTTGCTTTATTAGCAAAAGCAGGCATCAGCGTTGACATGATTATCCAATCGCAGCGCTGTCGCATGATTGGGACTGTGGCAACCCGGGATATTGCCTTTACTGTGGCTCAAGCGGAGGCGGCTCAGGCAAAAGCAACCGTTGCCGGAATTGCGGATGAAATGGGATGCGGTGACATTGTGGTGAATGATGCGATCGCCAAGGTCAGCGTCGTCGGGATTGGCATGATCAACACTCCAGGGGTAGCTGCCCGTATGTTTGAAGCCTTAGCACAGCAGCGGATCAACATTCAGATGATTGCCACCTCGGAAATCAAGATCAGTTGCTTGGTGGCTGAAGATGATGGCGTTCGCGCTCTCAAAGCGGTTCATGATGCATTCAAGCTGTATGGCACTGAGAAGGTGGTCGTACCGGCTTAAGCGGATGTGTTGCGCGTAGGGGCGATCGCACTGCTCACAACAATGGCAGCCGGAAAACTTTTTGAAGGGTTGGCGGCAATTGTCATAATAGTGTGATACTGTAGATAACCGCGATTGAGTTCACATTCAATCCTTTAGGGTCGCTAGCTCAGCGGTAGAGCACTCGGCTTTTAACCGATTGGTCCTGGGTTCGAATCCCAGGCGACCCATTTTTGAAGAGCCAGTGACAGCCACCCTGAGCAACGTCGGTTCAGGTTTAAGCAAAACTGTGGTTTTTCTTCCTGCCATCACAATTCACCGTCTCCTGCAGGGGCATATCAGGCTTGACCATTCCGCTGTTTCAGGACTAAAGATGCCAAGACGGAAAGCGTGGTCACTTAAGCGTCCTTGAATCGCGATCGAAAGTCCACAATCACGAATCAGCATGAGTCGTTTGCTCTCGACTCTCGACTTGACAAATTCAGGTGTTTCGACAATTATCGAAATATGGAAGCTGAACAATCCACTGAACAATCTATCGCAGTCATTGCTGCCGCTTTTGCCGCGTTGGGACAGCCCTCCCGACTTAAGATTGTGCGGCTGTTACTGTCAGCCTATCCCAAAGGTTTGCCTGCGGGAGATATCCAAAAAGAACTCGGTATCGCGGCCCCGACGCTTTCTCATCATCTCGATAAGTTACGTCAGGTGGGCATTGTTGCTGCCATAAAAGAGCGTCAGTGGATCTGGTACAGCGTCCGTTCAGAGTCCTTGAAGCACCTCATCGACTTTTTATACGAGGAATGTTGTACCCGTAATCAGGTAATCAATTTAGACAATATGGATTTTGCTGAAACGGATAATAGCGACGACAATCCTGAATGCTGTCGCTAACGCGCCAAAAAAATTTAGCCTTTATTTCGATAATTGCAGAAATACCAAAGGAATGACTCATGGCTACCTTTAAAACTCACGTTGCCTTACGAGTAACGGATCTGGATCGTTCCATTGCTTTTTACCGAGCGATGTTTGATGCTCAGCCCGTCAAGCACAAAACGGATTACGCCAAATTTGATCTAGAGAATCCAGGACTAAATCTAACGTTGAATGTAAGCAACGATATTAATCATCACGGTTCGTTGTCTCATCTGGGGGTTCAGGTTGATAGCTCACAGGCGGTTAGGGACGCAATTGCTCGCTTCGAGACCGCAGGACTTGCGACATTTGAAGAGCAGAATACCGACTGCTGCTATGCCCTACAAGACAAAGTCTGGGTGACCGATCCGGATGGTAATCGCTGGGAAATCTTTGTTGTTAAGTTAGCGGACACAACGCCAGAAGACAATCTTTCAGGAGTCGGTGCGGCAGTGCAATCGAAAAGCGCCTGCTGCGGTTGATTTCTGGATTGGAGCGATCCGCCTCAATCCGTTTTAGGGAAACAGGTTTAGGGACACAGGCGACGCATTTAGCGAGTCTTACGTTAAGGCAACCCGAAGTGCGATCGCCCAAAATACTTCAGAGGCTTTCAGGAAACACCTCTGGAGAAAACATCTTCCAGAGTGCCCGATGGTAGGGCTGATAGTATTTGATTTGCTCCGGCTCAACGCACTGGATAAAGGCTTTCTCCATCAAGCTGATCATCTGTCGCACTAATTCCCAGTTCACGTTAAAGGTGGGATAGAGCATGACACAGAGGGGAAACAACTCCTGTGCGATCGCTGAAATATTTCTTTCCAACACCGATGTCCAAAGGTAAATTTGAAACATCTCGACATCACGAACACTGGAAATACGAACAGGCTCACTATCAAGCCGACCGCTATAGCAGGTGTAATTGGGATAGAGCTGATTGACCCGCTGCACAATTGAATGAGCGATCGTAGTGCAATTGGGCAAGAGAGCCTGCACCGTTCTCAGTCGTGGATTGTCATAAGTATAGTTACCAGCAGCCTCATAAGCTCGTTGCAGAGGCATATAGAGGTGATCGTCGATCACTTTGAAGTATTGTTGAAGCGTTGTCGTTTCTGACTCCGGAGCATTTTTCAATAAAAGCTGACCACAGTAGTGAAACTGCATACTGACAAAGCCGATAACTCTGGGATCTACAGCAGTATACTGCCGACGAATATCACCAATATTTTTTGACACCAATACTGAAAAACGTCCTGGTGTCACGTAATTTGAATAAGCCGTAATCGTTTTTTCAAAGATTTGATGAATATCCTTTGAAATCTTCCAAGGGTCGATTAAATCTTGGTCAATATCGTGTCTTTCCATCTCATCTTTCAGAAGAGATTCTGTTTTATTCCAAGCTTGAGCACTGACCGATCGCAGCTTAGAGGTTAAGCACTGAACAACATCATCCTTACAAGATCGCTCATCTCGCTTGGTTAAGGTTTCGTTCCTCGCAGCTACTTTCCCAACATACTTTTTTGCCCATACTTCAGACAAAGAAGGTACGAGAGCTTCAACAGAAACCTCTGTATCTGAATCTAAAAACGACTGGTAGACCACGGTAAACTCACTAATTTTGTTTCAGTAAATCAGCTTTTACAAAGCCGGCAGCGAAAATCCATTTGAATTTAAAGATCAAGCCAGAAGTTACACAGAGGACATGCGATAACGCTATCTCTGGACATGACAGGTTTTCAGGAAATTGATTTCAGTAGCAACCAACGTATTATTTGGAAGATACTTTAATAAAATTTAGTATACCGTATGTGATAAGGCTGTGCATACTGAATGGTCTCCCTTAAGACAAGCGATCGCAGACCGCTTGAAGGCCAGATAGATCAGCGTCTAGGCTCGACCTCCCTTCATATTGAAATGGATTATCTAAATCGCGAATCAGTCTTAAGAGGTAGGCGAATGCGGTAAAGAGTAGAGAGGATACTACCAGATTTTGTATAAACGATATCGTTTCAACAAGTAATAAAGTGACTGTTGCACCTAGCAAGAAGAACTCTAAGAGAGCATAAGCAGGCTTTAGGAAATCAGTATCTCGAATCCGGCGAATTTGGTAAACCAGCAGGCGAATCTTGGACTGTTCGCTCTGTATTCGACTGATAACGGGAACATCTCTAACTTCTAAGATGCCAGTCAATTGGCAAGTAAGCCGTTCTAATGAATGATCGATTGATTCGATGGGCTGACCGTCTTGTAGCCAGGCCAAAATAGCCTGAGCGATCGCTCTCAACTCTTTTCTCAAAGGTTCAGGCGCATAGTCAGGATACCTATTGGCAACAAGAAGATTGGCGTCTTCGATCGCTTCAATAGCCGTGGCAAGCTCGATAGGCATATCTGCACTAGACGAGTAATCTCGTAAAGTGCCACTGAGCATAAACGCAATTACGAATGAAGCCGCTGCGAATAAAGTTCCAGTCAGAGGATCAAACGTCCAAATGTCCCACCCCAGCCAATGAATCAAAAGCTTTATGAGACTGAATGAAGCCGTTAAAGGAAAAATGGTCAATAATAACTGCCACTTCTTCACAGTATTTTCAAATTAACAGCCAATAGTTCGCCAACTAGCATCGCTACGCGGAATTCAAAATCTAGAATACTCTGCGAGAAGAGCAAAGCTCTACAAAACTAAGGCAGACAAGCTTCCACAGTGGTTTGAATAGTGAGCATATTTCTGCCGTAGTGTACTAGTGCGCTTAACTTTAATAATAAATTCAATAATGCGTTAGCGGTAATAATAGAGCGGCAGCAGCACCCAGAACGTTTTTTCAGGGTTTTCCTCATATCTAAAAGCAAAGATGTTTAGAGCTACTTCGATATCAGCATTACCAAATTATTGCTGTTATCTATTGCATTGCTCCCCATCAAACATTAAGAGGAAAAGTGAAAAACAGATTGAATGCTGCTGCCGTTGATGAAACCGAATCAGATGCTAAATCGATATTCAACCTCCTACTTAACGTGACTGTATTTTTGACTTCGGACTCGGAGCTAACTGCTCCTTAATGACTAATATAAAACGGTTTTTGGCCTCCTGAAGTGGCTGAAACCAAAGTTTATGCTTCGGTTAAGGGATGTCTTTGTTATGTTGAGTTGTATGTGGAACTACTCGCTTACTTGAATAAAGCTCTGGGCAAGTAATTTTTGGAGGTTTTCGGCCCAATCAAGCAACGGGTGTCGTGCTTAGGCTGCTGACCTTCGTAAGTAAAAACTCTGGCTCTAGGGGCAATGTCAGACAATCGTCAATCCCAACAAGGCTGGTTTGAGAGTTTTGGCGAGTGTTCAAAAGAGCGAGAATCTTGACCTTAGACGTTACTAAAGACTTCCGTAGTGCGCTGACCAATCGTCTCCCATCAATACTGCTCAAGTTCATATCGATTATGACGATGGTTGGTTGTAATAGAGCAACTTGCTCAACGACTCGGGATCCTTCAATCATCCAAATCACCTGATAATCGGCTGCTGTGAGCAGATCACAGACGACTCCAGCTATCTCTTCCTGCTCCTCGACCAACACAATCCGCCCTACTGCAGGGGCTGTTGTGTCGGGAACATCATCAGGGCTGAGCTGAGTGTTTTGCAAGGAGGGAGAAGGGTTCAACCGTTGAACAGGCACACGTACCGTGAAGACAGATCCAACACCAACGCGAGAATTGACCGAAATGGTCCCGCCGTGAAGTTCAACCAGTTGCTTCGTTAGAGCTAGTCCCAAGCCAGTGCCGGAATACTGCCGCTGGCGACTGGTCTCAAGCTGCTGAAATTTTTCAAAGAGTTGGGGGATTTGCCGTTCTGAAATGCCAATCCCTGTATCTTCCACTTGGAAAACCGCCGTTTGCCCATCTCGTTGCACCCGTAAATTAATGGTGCCGCCATCACGGGTGAATTTAATGGCGTTGCTCAGCAGGTTATCAAGAATCTGCTGAACTCGACGCGGGTCTCCTGTAAATGTCTCCTGCTCTCGGGAGAGCGCGGTTTCAAGATTTAATTCAATTTTGTGATCGCGAGCTGACTGGCGAAAGGGTTCCAATGCCTGTCGAGCCAAGGTAATCAGCGAAAACGTCCGGACCTCCAAAATGCTGCGGCCTGACTCAATCTTTGACATCTCTAAAATGTCATTAATAACAGCTAATAAGCGCTCACCGCTATCATGAATCGTTTGAAGGTAGGTGCGCTGACGCGAATTGAGCTCCCCAAAAGACCAGCGCAGTAGAGTGGCTGACATACCAATAATGCAGGTCAGTGGTGTTCGCAATTCATGGCTCATCGTGGCTAAAAACTCACTTTTCGCCAGATTTGCCGACTGTGCCGCTACCAAAGCATCTCGCAACGCTTGGGTGCGGTTAACGACACACGCTTCTAAGGAATGGGTCTGTTCCTGAAGCTGAGTGTAGAGGTCTGCTTGTAGTACCGCGATCGCAATGTGGTCGGCGATGTACTGAAGCAGCGTCATCTCACGAGGTTTCCAATATCGAGGTGACTGACACTGATGGGCAATCAGCAATCCCCATAGCTCCCCCTGCAATAAAATCGGTGCAATGATTTGGGCCTGGACCTGTACGCTTTGCAGAAATTCCAACAGGCAAGGGGTATCACGATAGTATTCCTGCACGTTGTTAACGGCAATGGGAGTAGCTTTCGAGTATTTCTGACGACATTTTGTGTACTCGTTAAAGCAACTTTTTTCTTCGGAATTCATTACAGACTGAATCTGTTGAGATGCCAAAGATTCGTAGACGATATCTCCTTGCTTAGCGCTGTCTGGTCGAGAAGACCGAAGCGATTGCAAGTCTAGTGGCAATGACGCCGTTGACTGGAACTGATAGATCACCAGCCGATCCGCTGATATGAACTGCCGTGCCTCCTCCACAGTTGTAGACAGAACGGAGTGCAGATCTAGGCTATGACGGATTTTCGTAATCACCTGGTTTAACAGCAGGCTTTGCTCAAGCTGTTGATCTAGCGCTTCCCGAAACGTTTCATCGGAAGTCGCAGTAGGCGTGGACTCACGCGATACGGATTGTGTGGGTGAATCTTCTGCCGACAGCAAATCCGGCATCAGCGCCATGAATAATTCAGAACACGAATCGTCTGAGCGATCGCTCAACTGTTGGCGGCCATAGTTGAGTTGCTTGCGAACCTCATCGGCAACTTCGGCAGTCAAAAGACTGTCAATAATCCGCTTGAGTTTGTGAGGATGAATCATCAACCCAGAAGACACCGTTGAGTTGTGGTGGTTGAGGGTCGATTCAACTAGCTTTCCAACCAGTAGGCCCTGCGTTGTCGGGGTCACCAACAAAGCCAGCTCTTGCCAGCCCTGTCCCTGATCCCAGCCATTGGGTAAGTCGGCCTCGGTCACCCAGACTGCCTCTGGATGACTAGCACCGTTGGAGAGTGATCGCCGCAGCGCTTCATAAGCCCTGTATGGCAAAAGCCGGTTGGCAAGAGCTGAACTGTCTAGCAATTGAGTCATGACCTCACAAAGTCAGGAAGATAATTCCTTAACTCAGCACTTACTGAGGTTGAGGGAAAAAAAGACTTAAAGTAATTGGAATTCAGTGAATCCGTCCAGCGAGCGGCTAGTCTACGAATACTGTCCAACGCATTGTCAATACTGAACCAAGGCATTCCGGTAAGAAGTCCGGCACACTGCATCCCTCCTTGAATCTGACGACGATCCGTTCGCCAATACCTGTATCCCGCTGCAAACGCACAAACAAACATGGAAGATATGGTAGCTTTCGATGAACTATAGGCTTCACAGACACTAGAGTTCTTTCAGATTTGGTCGTCGCTCTACAACTTTCATTCTTATGCATCGATTGGCTGCAACCACTGGAGGCTGGACACCTGACACGGATGGTGTCATTTTTGTCGAACAGACGCCCGCTTCAATTATCTTCATGACTGCCGCTGACACGGATATTCAGTGTCTGTCACAAATTATTTTTCAGCAGCCAGAGAGTATGCCGAAACTCAGGGTCGTCAACCTGTTACAGCTACAGCAGCAGTTGGCTATTGATACCTATGCCGATACCGTTTTGGTCCATGCCAGCGTCATTGTTTTGCGGCTGTTGGGTGGACGGGCTTATTGGTCTTATGGGCTAGAAGTGACAAAAGCTGTTGCCGAGGCTCAAGGGATAGCTTTAATTGTCTTGCCAGGAGACGATCGCCCCGATCCTGACTTGATGGGCCATTCAACTGTACCGCTACGAGTTGCCAATACACTCTGGCGTTATCTGACCGAGGGGGGAATTGACAACATTCGTCATGGCCTGATGGAGATTTGCGATCGCTACCTCCAAACCCAATTTTCTCCACCAGGTCCTCAGCCTTTACCCAGAGTGGGACTTGATGCACGTTGGAACGTCTCTTCGCATCTTGAGAACAAGTCCACTGATTTACCACGGGTGGGCATCTTGTTCTATCGCGCCCATGCGCTAGCCGGTAACACCGCGCCTATCAAAGCGCTCTGTGTAGCTCTTGAGGAGCGGGGACTAATGCCCGTTCCCATATACGTCTCTTCATTGCAGGACGAAGAGGTGCAGGCTGAATTGGTTTCGCTATTGAAAGCCCAAGGTGAATCAGGGGTCCGCCTACTGCTCAACACGACAAGTTTTTCCGTTGCCAAACTTAATTCCACCCAACCCTGTCTTGACCTCTGGCAACAGCTGAATGTGCCTGTCCTGCAAGTCATCCTCAGTGGCGGCACCCAGGACAACTGGCAACAGAATTCGATGGGCCTGAGTCCGCGAGATATTGCGATGAATGTGGCCCTGCCAGAGGTCGATGGTCGCATCATTACACGAGCCGTTTCTTTCAAGACCGTGACGGCTCGCAATGAGCAAATAGAAGCCGATGTTGTGACGTATGCCCCAGTGCGCGATCGCGTTGAGTGGGTTGCCGATTTGGCTGCCAATTGGATCACGCTGCAACAGACGCCTACCGCACACCGGCGGGTAGCTCTGGTGCTGGCAAACTATCCCAATCGAGATGGACGTCTTGCCAATGGGGTTGGCTTAGACACTCCCCAAAGCTGTATCGAACTCTTGAAAGCTCTCCAGACGAACGGTTATTCAGTTCCAGGCATTCCTGCGACTGGAGAAGACCTGATCGACCAACTGACGCAGACTGTGACGAACGATCTTGAAAGTCAGGGAATGCGCCAGGTTCGACAGTCATTGAGCATGGCGGATTATCAAGCCTTCTATAAAACTCTACCGCTGACCGTTCAGCAGGAAGTACAAGCGCGATGGGGGACACCTGAGGAGGAGCGATCACGCCAACCCATGAGCCAATCTAGGCTGGCCGATTCCTGGCCGATTGCCGGATTCTCATTAGGCAATATCTTTGTTGGCATTCAGCCCAGTCGAGGTTATGACCAGGATCCCTCGCTGAACTACCACGCGCCGGATCTGGAGCCAACCCATGCTTATTTGGCTTTCTATGGGTGGCTGCGACATCGTTTTCAAGCTCACGCCATCATCCACATGGGCAAGCACGGCAATCTGGAATGGCTGCCAGGAAAGGGTATTGGTCTCTCTCAAGACTGTTATCCTGAGGCGGTTTTTGGGCCGATTCCTCACCTGTATCCATTCATCGTCAACGATCCGGGGGAGGGTGCCCAAGCAAAACGCCGTGCTCAAGCCGTCATCGTCGATCATCTGACGCCACCCCTCACACGAGCAGAACTGTATGGTCCCTTACAGCGACTAGAAGGACTGGTCGATGAATATTACGAGGCTCAGAGTTTGGATCCAACGCGATTAGCACCCATTCGCGATCGCATCCTCACCCTGCTTCAAGAAACCCAACTTCTGACCGATCTAACGCTTGAGAATGACGCTTCTGAACCCTCACCGACAGACGAAACCTTTGCAAATCTATTACCCACAGTAGACGGTTACTTATGCGAGTTGAAGGAAGCGCAGATCCGAGACGGTTTGCATATCTTTGGGCAGTGTCCTCAGGGTCGGCAGCTTAGAGATTTGATGGTCGCGATCGCTCGGCATCCATCTTCAAAACGGCTAGGACTGACGCGGGCGATCGCTCAGGATTGGCAACTCAACATTGATCCTCTGACCGATGATTTAGGTCAGCAGTGGACTTTGACTGAACAACGGCCAGCGATCGCAAAGGCGGGTGACTTGTATCGCTGCCGTACGGTGGGGGACGTCGTTGAGGTGCTTGAAAATCAGGCTGCAAGCTGGGTCGAAACGACCCTCCAAGATCAGCCCTTTGTGCCCGCGTTGACGTCAGCTGATTATCCCGCCACTCTCCAAGAATTGAGTTGGATCCGAGAGTACTTGCTGCCGACACTGCGTCAAACGCCTCAAGAAATTCAGGCGGTGTTGGCTGGATTGAACGGACAGTACGTGCCCAGTGGTCCCGCTGGCGCTCCCACCCGCAACCGCCCAGACGTTTTACCTACCGGACGCAACTTTTACTCCGTAGATATTCGCGCCATTCCCACAGAGAGCGCTTGGGATGTCGGACGTCAGGCGGCTGAGCTTTTGGTCGAGCGATATACCCAAGACAACGGTGACTATCCTCAGGCGATCGGTCTCTCGGTTTGGGGCACGTCAACCATGCGGACGGGCGGTGATGACTTAGCAGAAGCCCTAGCGCTGCTCGGGGTACGTCCAGTTTGGGATGGTCCTTCTCGTCGGGTAGTTGATTTTGAAGTCTTGCCGATTTCTGTGCTGGGTCGTCCCCGGGTGGATGTTACGCTGCGAGTTTCAGGCTTCTTCCGGGATGCCTTTCCTAACCTGATCGACTTGTTTGATCAGGCGGTGACCGCAGTCTCCCAACTCTTAGAAGCGCCGGAGGACAATCCCCTCGCGGCAAAAGTGGCTAGCGAGATACAGCATTGGCAAATGCAAGGCTTGGAGCCTGAGCAGGCAGCTGAGCGATCGCGCTACCGTGTCTTTGGTTCAAAACCGGGTGCGTATGGAGCTGGGCTACAGGGATTAATTGAGGCTCAGAATTGGACCGATGATCGGGATTTAGCTCAGGCTTACATCAACTGGAGCAGCTACGCCTACGGACGTCAGGCCCAGGGACGATCTGCTCCTGAGGCATTCGAGGCGCGCTTACAAACGCTACAAGTCGTGCTGCATAACCAGGACAACCGCGAACACGATCTGCTCGATTCGGATGACTACTATCAGTTTCAAGGGGGTCTGACGGCAGCTGTCCGCAAGGTTTCAGGGCGATCGCCTCAGGTCTATTTTGGCGATCATTCAGTGATTGAGAATCCTAAAGTGCGATCGCTCCAACAAGAAATCGCTCGCGTCTATCGTTCTCGTGTGGTCAATCCCAAATGGATTACAGGGGTTAAACGCCACGGCTATAAGGGAGCTTTTGAAATGGCTGCGACTGTAGACTATCTCTTTGCCTATGACGCGACGACTCAATGTGTGGCGGATTACATGTATGAAGGTGTCGCAGCAGCCTATTTACTCAACGAAGCAACTCGTCAATTTGTCCAACGAAGCAATCCTTGGGCGTTACGAGATATGGCAGAACGCCTCTTAGAAGCTCACCAACGCCAGTTCTGGCAGCGGGCATCGACTGATACGTTGAACATTTTGAGAGAAATTGTCCATGCGGCTGAAGCAGACATCGAGTCTCGTCAGGATTCCACCATAGGATAGAGCACAGGAAGTTGCTACTCTTCTTTTGGCTGCTAGAATAGCGGGGATCGCCTTTCACACATCGTTTGGAGTCAATCTTATGGAGCCTGTGCCCATAGATGTGGTTCAGCAGGTAGCAGCCTACTTCGGCATCCTAAGCGAACCCATGCGCCTTAAGATTTTGAATCTGCTACGGGATGGCGAAAAGTGCGTTCAGGATCTAGTCGAAGCGACTGCGACCAGTCAAGCTAATGTCTCAAAGCATTTAAAGGTGATGATGCAGGCGGGAATGCTGTCTCGTCGAGCTGAAGGAACCGCCGCCTACTATAGCGTGACGGATGACTTGACCTATGAGTTGTGTACCTTGGTATGCGATCGCCTCGCCACCCGAATTGAACAGCAAGCCCAGAGCTTCCGCTCCTTCAGCCTCGCCTCATCCCACATCAACGGACATGGCAAAGGCTAGAAGCTTGAGAACGCTAAAAGGATATTTGGAAATACGGAGACTCAAAGACAGGTAGGGTGGGCAGTGCCCACCTCACACTACGCCTAGGAATTAATAGACCGTTTGCATAAGCCCTGCTGAAGATGTGTATATCGCATAAACTGTGCCGTTCATCTCTTGACGCTATGAAAAAGCGCAATAAGAAGTTCAATCCCAAACGCAAAATACGCAAAATAGACAAGTGTAATTTTGACAATCTCTTAGCGCTTTCAAAGCAAGTTCAGTATGGCGGCAATCCTGAACACAAAAAAACCCGGGTGATTTCAATCTGATACCTCCTAGCGGCTTGAGACCCGGTAAATCTCTTTGTGATTCTGTCGGCATCTTCACTCAGCGTGAAGCTTTAGGGTTGCTACAGAAAGGAATTAAAACTGGGTTAGTGAGTGAGCGCTATATAGGGCAATGGCCGAAAAATGTCTGGTCAGTTATGGATGATGGTATTCCGTTAGAAGCACAGCTTGAGTCAGCCGAATGGGGAACTTATCATGGTTATCCTATGCAAGCTGAGGATCCCCTTTCTGAAGAGGTGATTAAGCAATGGAGGATTCGGAGTGAGCGCCCTAGGTCTTGAGTTTGAGTGGCTGACCAGCGGAAATGGCTTGCCCGAGATTCAACAAACGATGGGCCTGGTCAGATTGATAGCAGGTGATATCAATCTGACCAGAAATGAGGATATCTGGTCTAGAACAATTCGCGACACTGTTCTGGTTTCTGCCTATCCTCTTGCTGAATGGATAGCTTCCTCTTGGTGGAGATTACTCTACGAGCCTCTTCCAGCCAGAGGAACAAAACCTTCAGTAGATTGGAGAATGGCTCATGAAATCACGGCAGCGAATCATGGATTTATCTGGCCTAGAGTAATCCTCGCTTCAGATACAGAATGGATGCAGGTCTGGTCTACGATATCCAACACCTCCGATCAACAGTCCGTTCGATATATCAACAGCCTTGCTCAACCTTTCCTTATCAAGCTGATTGAGTTTGAACAAAAGGCAAGAGCTTTTATTGAATCTGTAATCTCTCGCCTTGCTGCAACAGAAATTTCAAGCACACCTTTAGCAAATCTTTGGCAGGAGGTTCAAGAAGAGTTGTCTGAACCATATGCTAGGCGATATCGTCGCTGCGAAGCTGAACTCGGTTTTGATCCTGATGAATGCCCGGAAGAGCTTGTCAAAGACGCTTTAGATTTTGCTGAGCGGATGGGGGGTATGCCCTTATCAGAGATAGCACCTGCCTACAGCCGCAATATATCAGAGGCGAAACCGCTCAGCGCGGCTATTAACGACCTGACTCAAGCATCAGGTTTGGAGGGAAAACCGGAAACTTTCATCACCCAAGCTGGTCGACAAGAGATTTCAAAGGCACCCTGGCAAACGGCAAACGCAAGAGCATCTGCTCTACGTAACCAAATAGGTCTTGGAGATGCTCCTGTTAGAGACAACAAACTCTATGATTTGCTGGGTCTACAGCAATCTGAATATGAAACGTGGATCCCTCTAAGTCGGCAGACTGTTGCTCTTGCCGTTCCAACAGCAACTGCTGGATTGAACTTTCATTTTAGAAAGAGGCACCCAGTCGCGAGAAGATTTGAATTGGCTCGGTTTATTGGTGATTTTATGCTCTACGGTGCTGAAGAAAAATCGTGGCTTGCAAGCACCGACCTGAGGACTTCTAGACAAAAATATCAGCGTGCTTTTGCTGCCGAATTCCTTTGCCCTCTTGATGGCTTACTTGACTACTTGGACGGTGACTACTCAGAGACAGCGCTAGAAGATGCTGCTGAATATTTCAGTGTTAGCCAACAGACGGTCGAGTTGATACTTGCAAATAACAGTTTGATGGCTACTCCTCAGCCAAATCATTGTGAGGATAGCCTTCCATACTAACTTTGGGTATTAAAACCAGAAGGCCAAAAAAGCAGAATTGCGCCTTCATACAGAAGGGATTATAGCGTTCTAATGTATTTTCATTAAGATACTGAGGCGATCGCTAAGGTGCACGTTTTAAGTCACAGCCGTCGCCAGTTCCGTTAGGACAAGACGGCGAGCCATCTGGCCTATGCTAAGTACCCGGATGCCATTGGGAATGCACAAACCTAGATGGCTACAGCTATAACTTTAATTCCATTTGGATGTTACAGCGTTCATAAGGAGAGGGATGTCTAACCACTTTTCGAAACCCTAATTTTTGATAGAGGTTGATGGCTGCTTCGAGTGCTGTATTGCTCTCTATAAAGACCGTTTCCGCACCTAACTCACGCGCTTTATTAATGGCTGTTTCCCCTAACAATTGCCCAATACCCTTACCTCTGGCACGAGTTGTGACCGCCATCTTTGCCAATTCATAGGTGCGATCGCTCTCTTTGATCAAGGTACAGGTTCCTACAACGTGATCGGCATCAAGTGCCATAAAAATATAACCACCTGGCTCCAGAATTTTTTCCTGCGGGTTCATTAGAACCGTTCGATCAGCCTCTTCAATCTCAAAATATTGCTCAATCCATTCGTAATTCAATTGCTGGAAATCGTCGTAAAATTCTGGTCCATAATCCACAACTTTTACAGCCTGACATTTCCTTTGTTTTCGCACCTTTTGAACCCGCTCGAAGAAGCTCTGATGAGCCAGTAGAAATTCGACTTCTTCGATCGCTGCCCATAAGTCATTCTGAGTTTCCTGTAGAAGCTGCGCGATCGCTTCTCTCACATCAGAACACTGTTCATCCAAACGCGGAACAATGGCCTTTCCAGCCGCTGAGAGTTTGACAATGTTCACCCGTGCATCGGTTTGACTTTTCTCAGTGCTGACCAGATCTTTTTTTGCCATTTCTTTGACGATTTGGCTGACGGAGGGGTGAGAATGCCCAATTGCTTGAGCAATCTCAGTTACAGAAGCGCTTTCAACTCTAGCCAACGTATAAAAGACGGGGAACCATTTGGCGTCTAGCGAAACATCGTAGAGGTCGTAGACCTTTTCAGCATCCTCAGCAAACTGTCCTGAAAGCCGTCTCAGGCGACTCCCCAGTGCCAGACTGCCAACTCTAGAGTAAAAGCTCATAGTAAGAAGGTAGTTACGTAAGCACTTACATATTAATTAGAAAACCACTAACGAACAATACAGTTTGCTTTACATTGAATGTCTAAATATCCAAGCGCCTTATCTAGTGAGTGATAAAAGCTTCTTCTAAAGGTCCATTTGGGGTTAGTCAGCCAACGTTTCTACACCAAAGTCACTCTCTAGATCACTACGAGTGATGGGTTGACGCACTTCTAGCCCTTCGCCTCCTAGAAGCGTCAGTGGCTCACCTTCTACCGAAAGCCAAACTGGAGATTCTGGTTCCAAAGCTGTGGCTGTGTAGACGACTTGGGCCAGACGACCAATCATGGACGCACTGCCTCCACCATAGGTGAAATCCTCAGACAGATTGACATAGACCCCCTCAGATTCGACAGACAGTGCTAGTAGTTCGGTCTCAGGCGGAATGCCTGTAGCAGCACCGGCACTTTCAGGCCCGTCCATTAAGCTAGCAAAGGCAAGTTCTAAGGTGTCAGACGAAGATGCCTCCGCTGGCAATTCGATAGAAGAGGAGTTGAGCGCAACAGCATCCCCTTCAGATGACAGCCAGTACAGAGTTGCTTCTTGGCGAGGCGAAGTAACATCTGCCTCTGGTGGATCGGGCACCTCTACAGGGGGAGAAGTGGGTGCGTCAACCCCTTCTGGAATCGCTTCTCCTTCAATTTCAATTTCTGGGAATTCGACAACAGGCGTTTTGGGCGCAATTGATCGCCACGTCAGCCAAGCAGTTGCGCTGCCTGCACTCAAGATGACTGCGGCTAACCCTAAGATGACCCCTAACGATGGGCGATGACGAGGAGATTTGTCTTCCATTGCTCAAACTCTCATTGGTACTGCCAGAATGCCATGCGTTTATTGTGGCTTAGGCATTGATTATGCCACTTCAATCCTCAAAATTGAGCAAAGCTGATGCGGGGTCAATGCGTAGAAAAACGACGATATCTAACGTCTCCGGCTGTAAATCAAGTCGTAGTACACGAGCAACAATGTCAATCTCTTCAAACTGTTTCAAAGTCAGTTCAGAGTTGATTCCGGCTGTAAAAGCGTCGATAAGCTGACGCGGAACAGGCTGTTCGTCAACCGTAACGGTTGGTTCTACTAAAACCAATTGATGACCGTCTATTACTTCCAGCCCGGTCTCGACGAGTGCTTGTACTTGCTCTTGCTGTACTCGGTCTTCGATATCAACAGTCACTTGCACCCGATTTCCAGATAAAAACTGAATTTGAGGATTGGCAAAACCATAGCGATCCCTTTGACGATCGCTCACCCCTGGTAAGTCAAATTCCAGCGTATCGAGGAGAGTTTGAATCCGCTGCGATCGCAACAGAACATTCAGATCGTCGGCTCTAAAGATAAAATGGCTGGCCGCTTGAATGGGTTCATCCAGTGCTAGCTCACCTGACTGCAACGCGGGGAGATCAATATCAATGGGATCAGTTTCAACATCAAAAACATCGATTCTCAGTTCAGGGATAGGATAGACACCACGCCCCGCAATCCGTACCCGTTCGACCCGACCACCCGTCAGCCGAAAACTGGGGGTATTGTCAATGCGAACGTCAATGAGATCAGCCTGATGAATTCGTTCTCGAATTAAACCTTCGGCAACTTGGTCTGCCACCAGACCGACAGGCGAAATTAGTGTTAGCAGACTGGACAAAATGATGGTGACCCATTCCATAGTCTTGGGCTGCCTCTACATCCATGACAATAGTGTCGATACAACCTCTGATAGCGCAATATCTTGGGCATCTTGGGTCGCGCGCTTAACGACCTCGACTTTGCCATTCTTCAGCGATCGCCCCGTCACGATCCGGAACGGGATGCCCACAAGGTCTGCATCTTTGAACTTCACCCCTGCTCGCTCGTCGCGATCATCTAATAACGTTTCCACGCCTGCTGCATTGAGGTCAGCATAAAGCTGCTCCGCTGCCTTCATCTGGGCATCGTCGCCAATGTTGGGAACGACAACAATCGCTTGGTAGGGGGCAATTGCGATCGGCCAGATAATGCCGTCTTTGTCGTAGGACTGCTCCACCGCTGCCTGCGCCAAGCGAGAAACTCCAACACCATAGCAGCCCATCCACAGCGGCAGTTCTTCACCCGATTCAGCAGTATAGGTGGCTCCCATGGCTTTGGAATATTTTTGGCCGAGCTGAAAGATATGACCAATTTCGATGCCTCGCGCAGACTGGAGGATTTGCTCAGGATCATGAACGGCGCGATCGCCGACTTGGGCCTCTCGCACATCAACAACCCGTTCAGGCAAGGCATATTCTTGATTCCAGTTGCCTCCAACCGTGTGGTAGCCCGACTCGTTGGAACCGGTGATGAAATCCTTTAGCTCAACAGCTGTTTCATCCACCAGGCGCAAAAATTTAGGCTCCAGATTCTTCACCCCAGATTGAACATAGTCATCAGACAGATCAGGCGCAATGTAGCCCAAGGGCAGAGGCTTTGCAGCCCACTTTCCTTGCGCGGCTTCGTCGGGCACTTCCAACGTAATTACAGTACTCGCTCCATAGCGATCTGCTAGCTTGGACAATTCGTTCTGTAACTTTGTATCGTTGACATCCTGATCGCCTCGAATGCTGATCAGGACGAGCACTTGATGGCTGTTGTCGTACGTGACTTGATATAAGACATTTTTGACGATCTGAGTGGGCGAGCACTCAAGAAAGTCTGCAAGGGTTTGAATCGTTGGGGTATTGGGTGTTTCCAGTTTTTCGTAGGTGTTGAATGTCGAAGGTACGACATCAGCAGGCAAAGAGATCGCTTTCTCAATATTGGCCGCATACTGTCCATCTTCGGTGTAGAGCACCTCGTCTTCGCCCGCCTCGGCCAGCACCATAAACTCAGTGGAGCCGGATCCCCCGATCGCGCCAGAATCAGCGTCCACCGCTCGAAATTCCAAGCCACAGCGCTGCAAGATGTTGCTGTACGCCGTGTACATATCGTTGTAGGTCTGCTTCAGGCTATCTTCATCCGCATGAAAGGAGTAGGCATCCTTCATGATGAATTCCCGCCCACGCATCAGCCCAAAGCGGGAGCGAATCTCGTCGCGAAATTTAGTCTGGATCTGATAGAGATTGAGGGGTAACTGCCGATAGGAGCGAATCATATCGCGAGCGATCGCGGTGATAACTTCCTCATGGGTTGGCCCCAGGCCCATCTCCTGCTCACGGCGATCGATTAAGGAGAACATGATGCCTTCGGCTTTAGTATAGGTATCCCAGCGCCCTGACTCTTTCCACAGTTCCGATGGTTGTAGCTGAGGTAATAAACACTCCTGTGCTCCAGTCGCGTTCAACTCATCCCGTACAATCTCAGATATTTTGGTCAATACCCGCCACAGTAGGGGCAGATAAGCATACACACCGCTCGCAATGCGTCGCATATATCCGGCTCGCAGCAATAGCTTATGACTGGGAATTTCTGCCTCGGCTGGATCTTCTCGCAGGGTCACAAACAGCATCTGAGAGAGGCGCATGGAACAATTCTCCTAGCAAGGGATATCGAGGCCAAATATCTCACAGCATTGTATAGCAGTCATTCGCTCATTTCAGGAAAATGCCACAGGCTATCTTAAGACTGCTATAGCCATTGCTAGCTCTGTTAGAACAAGACAGCTAGCCATCTGGAGATGCGCTCAGCACGCGGATACTATTAGGTGCACAAGCCTAAAGCGAAGCAGCTTATGACAGTCGAGTCAGCAAAATTCCTATCGTGGAAGGATGATCTCCACTTGCATATCCAGTTTCGATTTTCACTGTAGCCGATCCAGCTGCATGATAATTTTTGCAAATAGTGAGATAGTTTACGGCAAACCCAGGGTTATGCACACAATATCACTGTGAAAGTTGCCATCTAGCCTCATCTATTTCTGCATTAGGTTTTGATTTCTGTGATTGCGATTTACCCTGGAAGCTTCGATCCGATAACGTTTGGGCATCTCGATATCATTACGCGAGCGAGTCGACTATTCGAAAAGGTGATTGTGGTGGTGTCGGCTAATCCGAATAAGACGCCGTTATTTGCGGCTGAGAAGCGCATTCAGCAGATTAGTGAATCCGTGGAGCACTTAGACAACATCGAAATTGACTGCTTTAACGGGCTGACGATAACCTATGCGAAAATGAAACAAGCTCAGGTTTTACTGCGAGGATTACGGGTGCTGTCTGATTTCGAAAAAGAATTGCAGATGGCTCATACGAATAAGACTTTGGCAGACGATTTAGAAACTGTTTTTTTAGCCACTTCGACCGAGTATGGCTTCTTAAGCAGTAGTCTGGTGAAAGAGATTGCTAAATTTGGGGGACCAGTTGATCATCTGGTGCCTCAACACGTTGCCCGGGACATATACCGATGCTACGCCAAGACTTAACCTCCATCAACGCTTCCAATAACCATGCTGCCGACAGCTCAGCGGTCTCATCTGACCAGTCTGAACGCAACAGCGAGGCAGTATATCGGCTGGACATACAACAGTCCCTCAATGTTCTGGAAGAGCTGATTCTAGCGAGTCCTCGCATCCCTTTTTCAGGCAGAACGCTGGTGGACGAGGATCAATTGCTGGAACAGTTGGATCGAATTCGCTTGAATCTACCTACCGTTTTTCAAGAAGCGATCCAGATCTTGCATCAGCGCGATCGCATTCTGAATGAAGCCAATCAGTATGCTCAGGAGTTGGTCAACACTGCTGATAAAGAAGCCGCTAGACGATTGGATGACCTAGGCATCGTACAGCAGGCTGAGACCAGGGCACACCAGGTGAAACAGCAGCTCGAAGAAGAGTGTGACACGTTGCGATCGCAAACCCAGTCCGATATTCAGGATTGGCAAGAAGCTGCGCAACAATACTGGGAGAAGATCAAGCAACAGACCGAAATGGAATGCCAGTCTTTGCGGAACGATGCAGATTTATACGCGGCTGAGGTTTTGCAGCGAATTGAGCAGCAGCTATCGGATATGATGAGGGTGATCCAGAACGGACGTACTGCTCTGCCACCCGCAACAACAACGACCGAAGTGAACACTCGTATCCAGGAAACAACACCTCACAAGGCTAAAGGCCATCCGCAGGGTGCTTCAGATTTGCGTCAGAGTAAGTCTCGTCGCAACGCTTCATGACCCTACTGCATCTATGCTGAGCTATTTGAAGGGAACCCTCGCCGACATCACTAAACCGGGGGGGCAGCGGGTCATTATCACGATTGATGTCAATCAGGTCGGGTATGACTTGCAAGTCACGAGTCGGTTCCTCGGAGATTTGCCGCCGTTAGGAGAACCCATCCAGGTCTTCTGTCATTTGCAAATTCGCGACGATCAGCCAATTGTCTTTGGTTTTGCTAATCGGTCGGAACGGGATGTCTTCCGTCAGCTCGTCAGTGTTAGCGGCATAGGCCCCCAGATGGCAATGGCACTGTTGGATACGCTCGGTTTTCAAGAACTCATTCAAGCAGTGGTGTCGGGCAATACTCGCTTAATTTCCCAGACCAAAGGGGTGGGTAGCAAGACGGCAGAACGCCTGATTTTGGAACTTAAAACGAAGCTAGCGGAATGGCGACAGCAATCTGGTTTGGCGATCGCGCCAAACGCAGGTCCGATGGCCAGTGTGCAGGAGGATGTCGAAATCACGCTGCTGACACTCGGCTATACCAATGGCGAAATCATGAAGGCCTTCCGGGCCATTGGACGCAACAGCACGCTGGCTAAAAATGACAACGCTGAGGACTGGATCAGAGAGGCGATCGCTTGGCTCAGTCAATCGACATGACGGAGTAGCGCCTCCAGTCGGGGCTATGCTATTGTATGTAACTCTGTGCATTATTCACTCTATTCAAATTCTGAAGTAACTCGTACCCTATGGCACTGCTACAAGAACGCAAACAGGAGCTTATCTCTGAATATCAGGTTCACGAAACAGACACCGGATCTGCTGAGGTTCAGGTTGCCATGCTAACTGAGCGAATTAATAAGCTCAGTCAGCATCTTCAGAGCAACAAGAAGGACTATTCCTCTCGTCGTGGCCTGCTCAAGATGATTGGCCGCCGCAAGCGTTTGCTGTCTTACATTGCGAAGAAAGACGTCAATAAATATCGCGAGCTGATTGGCCGTCTTGGTATTCGTCGATAAGGCCGCTATCCTTTGGTGATGGAGCTTTACAATGCCTGCTGACTCTGAGAACGATCGCCTACCTTTCGAACCTAACCGCAAACGGAAAAAGGCACCGAAAAGCTCGGCTGCTCCGGATGCGAACGAACCATCTAGGCCTTCCAGAGAGGTCAGCAAGGAAGAGAGAGTCTCTTCTAGCCAAAGAAGCTACACCCGCGAGGAAACCAGTATTCCTGAGGTTGTTGGTCGTCGAATGTTGCGGAGAATGATGTTTTTCTCCGGCATTCCCGTCACCTTTGGAATTCTGACCTTTTTTGTGAGCTATGTTCTTATTGTTCAGGGCATTGCCGAACTTCCTAATGTGGTGGTTCTGTTGGTAACGCTTGCCTGTTTTGGATTGAGTGTAGTTGGACTCAGTTACGGTGCCTTATCGGCTTCCTGGGAAGAAAATACTGTTGGAACACTATTGGGGTTAGACGAGTTTAGGCTCAACTTTGGTCGCTTATTGGGGTCTTGGCGACAAGCTCGGGAGGAACGCCGCGACAGTGCCTAGGATTTGAGAGTTCACTACGGTTTGCTGTCCTGCTCCTGAGGCGAAAATTGGAGAGACAAGTTGTCGGCGTGACCTTTGCGGGGGAAGATAGCTTAATTCGCTTCTTACCGCCACGCTATCCCTATGACCGACTATCTTGAAAAGATTTTGACTGCTCGGGTGTATGACGTTGCTCAAGAAACGCCCCTAGAATATGCGTCGCGCTTATCAATACGGTTGCATAATCGAATCTTGCTGAAGCGAGAGGATATGCAATCGGTTTTCTCGTTTAAATTACGGGGAGCCTACAACAAAATGGCTCAGTTGGACGCTGCAACACTGGAGCGGGGTGTTGTGGCAGCGTCTGCTGGCAATCATGCCCAAGGGGTCGCCTTAGGAGCAAAGTACCTGGGTACATCAGCTATCATCGTCATGCCGATAACAACGCCTGAGTTAAAGGTAAAGGCGGTGGAGGCCCGAGGCGGTGTAGCGGTCCTGTATGGGGAAACCTATGACGACGCCTATGCGCATGCCCGCGAGCTTGCTAACGAGAAGGAGATGACGCTGATTCATCCCTTTGATGATCCTGAAGTCATTGCTGGGCAGGGAACCATCGGCATGGAAATCCTACGTCAGCATCAGAAGCCGATCCATGCTGTGTTTGTTGCCATAGGGGGTGGCGGCCTCATTTCAGGTATCGCAGCTTATATCAAACGCCTGCGTCCCAATATCCGCATCATTGGCGTGGAGCCTATTGACGCAGACGGCATGAAGCAATCCCTACAAGCTGGCAAACGGGTCAAATTGGATCAAGTCGGTCTGTTTGCCGATGGTGTGGCTGTTAAACAGGTTGGAGCCGAGACCTTTCGCCTCTGTCAGCAATATGTTGATGAAATCATTCTTGTGAACACAGATGACACTTGTGCCGCCATCAAAGACGTTTTTGAAGACACACGGTCTATTTTGGAACCCGCTGGCGCCTTGGCGATCGCAGGCGCAAAAGCCTACGTTGAGAGAGAACACATCACCGACCAAACGCTCATTGCTGTGGCTTGTGGTGCCAACATGAACTTTGATCGCCTCCGCTTTGTGGCTGAACGAGCTGAAATGGGAGAGCAGCGAGAAGCCATTTTTGCAGTCAACATTCCGGAGGGACCTGGCAGCCTGCGTCGGTTCTGCGAATGCATTGGCAAACGCAATTTAACGGAATTTAACTACCGCATTGCTGATCAAACAGAGGCCCATATTTTTGTAGGTTTACAGGTCGCCAACCGGCAGGACGCTAGTCAGATGGCGGCAACATTTGAAGCCAATGGCTTCAAGACTTTAGACCTGACTGACGACGAACTTACCAAAATGCACTTGCGGCATATGGTGGGTGGGCGATCGCCCCTAGCCCACGATGAGCTACTCTACCGCTTCGAATTTCCCGAAAATCCGGGCGCCTTGATGAAATTCCTCAACCGCATGAGTCCTAACTGGAACATTAGCCTTTTCCATTACCGTAACAACGGCGCTGACTATGGACGTATTGTTGTGGGTGTTCAGGTCCCTGCAACTGAGATGGAGGACTGGCAAGCCTTTCTACGAACAGTGGGTTATCGCTATTGGGACGAAAGCAGTAACCCTGCCTACCATTTGTTTCTCGCGTAGCTGTCTTTCAGGGAAGTTTTGTGGATCACCGTATTACGGCTTACGGTAACAAAACCAGACGAAATCCAAACAGAATGTGGCGTGATTCGGTGGGGCGAGTGTGCTCATAGGCAGCGCGACAGAATCCTGGCAGATCGTCCCAAGAACAGCCCTTCATGACCGAGACTGGAACACCACGTCGCTCTCGTAGCGTAGACGTAAACTCAAACACATTGCCTGACATGTCTTCAGCACCGTAGGGACTACGGCTGAGGGGATAGCGAGCGATCACACTTGTGCCAAATGGATCAGACTGTCCCCAATGGGTAGCATCATCCTGCCATTCGTTTCCCCAAGGAAAATAGCGTCCATCCTCGCCACGCGCGGTTTTTTCCCACTCCAAGGCAGTTGGCAAGCGATACACAACACCGTCCTGCTGTCCCCGCCACTCAGCATAAGCAACTGCATCGTTATAAGACACCAGCACCACGGGATGATTGGCTAGACCGTCAGGAAACGAGCTGTTGGTCCATAGGTAAGGGACGACATCCTCGTAGGGATGCACCAAAAATCCCTGCTCTTGATAGGCTGCTTCTGAGATGCCCGGAGAGCGATGTCCGGTGGCAGCTACAAACTCACGATAGTCCTGCTGGGTGACGAGATTGGCTTGAATGCAAAAAGCATTGAGCAATTCAGTGCGGCGGTTGGCTTCAAATTCAAACCAGCGGCGATCGCGCAATCCTGTTTCTGCCTCAGCAATTGCTTCGGGGGACGATGCGATCGCTTGGGCAGAAATTTCGTAGCCATAGTCTCGCTCGACAGTGTCGCTACCGGCGATAAATTCTCCAGCAGGCACGAAGACAAATCCAGGCTGAGAATCGCAGCGATCGCGAGTCATCGGCTGCTCTACCGCAGAATCTGTGCTGCAGGCAGTCACCAGCATCGATCCCAACATGGCGATGCAACTTATTCCCCTCATTGTTCACAATGTCCTCAGCAAAGACTCATCCATAGTTAGGATTTCAGTACTACCATAGCCCTCGGTGCTGAAATGAGAGTAATGGAAAATCGTACCTGGCTTGTGAACGATAATGCCTCGCTGCAAGCGTTGGAAACTGCTGATGTTGAAGAACCGCAGCAAACCTATCGCCTCTATCGTTTCTTGACTGAACTAGAGGATATTCTCAGTGGTGTGAAAGAAGACCCTAAACGGTTAGTGGCGATCGCTCCCCTGGTTCGCAAGCTACTGATCAGTTCCTACTGGCTACAGATGGAATATAAAGAACCTGACCCCAAGACGGGCTGGGGCGTTCATTTCCTCTATCGCGAATTTCAGTTCCCGCTAACAATCCAAATGGTGAGCTGGAGTCCAGGAACGGCCTCCACTGTCCATAACCACGCCACTTGGGGACTAGTCGCCATGTTGGGAGGGCAAGAGAAAAATCGCATCTGGCGCAGAGTTCCTACCCAAGAGAACCCTCACAAAATCAAGCTTGTTGATGAAATCGTACTTTCCCCTGGTGATATCATCACGTTCACTCCAGGCGCCATCCACCAGGTTGAACCCTATGGAGATGAGCCAACTATCTCGTTTAACCTTTATGGCGTGACTGACTTCAAAAATCGCTACGTTTTCAACATCAACGACAACACCGCAAAGCTGTTTTGACGTCGTCGCAATTGTGGGGTTCAGCTACCGACCAAAAATGGGATGGGATGCATGATGCCAGCGAGTCTTCGCCTCTACACAACACCGCACCCCATCTCAAAGCTGAGACGTTTATTCCCTTCAAAGCCAATGCAGAAACGAACGATTAGGTGCCAACCATGGAAGCGACACCCACAAGTCGCTCGCTCAATTCCCAGAGGCGCTTCGCCTTAGCATCGTCACTTCCTTCGGCTGACAGCTCTTGAACAAAAGCCTCTCGTCCTTCCTTCTGACGGTTTCCCCAACTCCAGTGATAGCCTGACTGCTTAAATTCTGGATCAGCAACGACCTTAGCCACCCGCTCACCAGAAAGCTCCTGCGAAACGTACCCACCGGTGACGTTCTTTTGGAACCACGGGAAGATCGTGCGGAAAGCAGCGTAGTGATTGCGGAACAGAGGCGTATCAGCGACACAGCCTGGATAAAGAGTGTTGAACACAATGCCTGTGGAATCGTGATAGCGGCGGTGCAGTTCACGGCTAGTCAGCATATTGCAGAGCTTGCTGTCTTTGTAAGCTTTGCCTGACTTAAACGGTTTGCCGTCAATCATTGAAATAGGCGCTTTGAAGCCTTTCTCAAATCCTTCCAAATCGCCCAGATCGGGAGGAGCTGGGATGGGGATCTTACCACCGAGTTCTTTACGGTTGGCGGTGACTGTTCCTAAGATGATTAAACGCTTGTCATCAGCTGGCGAATTTCTCAGATCGTCCAACAGCAGATGGCACAGTAAAAAATGGCCCAAGTGGTTGGTCGCAACACTGAGCTCATAACCATCTTCGCTGTATTCAGGTTCCTTAAGCAGTGGCAAGTAAACAGCGGCGTTGCACACTAGAGCGTTCAGCGTTTTGCCGCTCTTCCGAAAAGTCTCCACGAACTGACGGACACTTGCCAGACTCGCCAGATCTAGGTGCATTGCCGTGTACTGTTGCGGTTGTATCTGAACGTCTTTGGCGGCTTTTTCCGTTTTCTCTAGATTTCGGCAAGCCATGACAACGTGCCATCCTTTGTTGGCGAGGGCTTTGGCAGCGTATAGCCCAACGCCAGAAGAGGCACCTGTGATAATAACCGTTGGCTCATTTTGGTGTGCCATTTTAACTATTCGTTTTCAAACGTAGAGGTGTGTTAACACTGTTTAGGATTGCACATCTTTCATAACCTTCCTGGCGATGAAATAAACCTTTAGATGGATGAATGAATGTCTTCATCATCCATAGAGAGAGGGATAGAGGGGGATTTCTGTCATTGATCACGCGGCGGCAGCTCTATCAAACCCTGGGTGCCATCCAGTCTTATGGACTGACCTGATTGGAGAAGCGGGCGCTCGTTGGGCATCAGTAGAACAACGGGTAAGCCGTATTCTCGTGCGGCGATCGCACCATTGGACAACTGCCCTCCAGTCTCGATAATCAACCCTTGCAGTTGGGCTAAAGCAGGTACCTCATGGGCTTTGAGGTGAGGCACCACAAGAATGGTGTTTGAGGAAATCGCTGAGGAAGCTGAGTGCTCGTCTGGCACAATAACTTTTCCATCGGTTTGTCCAGGACTAATAGGCATTCCGATAAGGCGCTGGCTCTTTTCATAGGTGAGGGAAGTTGAGGAACCCGGCAGCGCTGGCATCTCTGAAGGGCGGTCAGGGCTGGGGGGAATTAAGGGGCGACTTTGGAGAAGCCATAGGCGATCGCCATCAAAACTCCATTCCATAACTTGAGGCACCCCCCGATATCGTCGTTCCACGTGACGGGCTAAGAAAGCCACTTCTTCGAGCAGTCGTTTAGGCGTGTCCCCGGTCCCTTCCACCGCGAACGTGAGGGCTTCAGGGAGCTGCCAGCTATCAGGGCTATTGAGCTGATCGGGTAGATCATTTTCTTGTACCAGGACACGGTAACGGTCTGGGTTGGATGTGCCTGAAGTCACTTGCTGTGCCGGACCGAGCAGGGCTTCAATGATCACAGCATCACCCTGGCAGGTAAACGGGTCACGGCTACAGGCAACACCACTACATAGGCCCTGAATCTGCTGCTGGACAATGACCGCCAAGCGATTTTCTGGGAGGGCGCGATCGCGACGATACTGAATTGCACTCCCTCGGTTATAAGACTGAAAAACCTGGTTGATGGCAACGAGTAACGCTTCTTGAGAGGTGACGTCAAGTACCGCGCTGTACTGTCCGGCGGCGGACGCCAGCAATGGATTATCCCCAATCGCGGACGCTCTCACGATCACGGGAGACTTACCGGAAGGGCGGGTAATCTCAAGTAGCATGGCGGGATCATCCCCTGCCGGCAGGACGTAGCCTTTGGGGACTGGGTAGTCCCACGCTGTGAGCTGCGCTAGCGTGGCCGCTTTGCTGCCAACGGTGTCCCGGCTTAACGCCTGATCCAGTGAAAAGAGGGCGCGATCGCTCCGAAAAAATCCGAATAGACGGCGGGATTCCAGACGAGTGGAGGCCGAAGGGAGTTCTAAGTCTTCTGGAACCTTTTGATAAATCCAACCCATCAGACCACATAAACAGGCCGTCAGCAGAATTTGCATCCCGTTCTGCTGACTCAGTGCTGTGATCACCGGAAACAGCACCAGAACCAGTAAACGCCCCTGCTGTTTCTCGCGAAATATCGTGAAGCCTAGAAAGCTAATCAGCAGGGTTAGTCCGGCTGCAACTGGACTGTGGATTGTTGATCCCCACAAAATGCTGGTCGTACCCACTGATTTTGCCGCCCAATAGCGCCCCATTAGTAAGGCAATTAGCGCCACCACTTCCCAACTCGCATCCGCTGGAAAGTAGTAACGGGCAAGCAGTACGGTGCCGATACCTTTTGCTGCCTCAAGGATAATGGCCAAAACGCCTGCAAAGGTTCCACCAGCCTCAAAAACGGTTGGGATGCCGATGGCGCGATCGCGCTCCTGCATTGGCTGTGCTCCACCCGTTGGAGGCAGTACGAATCGGGTTAATGGCAGTGCCCCCAAGAGTGGACAGACCACAAAAATCAGTAGGGCACCCCAGACTTGAGTAAGGGTCAGCATAAATCGACAATGACCTTGTCGTTATTAAGGATAAAGGTAGAAGGGTCGTCATCAGGATATAGACGCTATTGGCTTCTTGAAGTGTAGGCCAGGGCTAAGGAAGGAATGAATTTTAAGTTCTCAGTTTTGAGTTTTGAATGATTGAGTCATCGGCAAATCCAAAGTTCAAAGTTGATACTTAAATACGTTCCCGTTGCTAAAAAAGGAAGGGTTAAATCGACAATAGACCCAGTCTGCTATCTGTCGCTAGTAATAAGCTTCCTTCAAAAAAATTCGCCATACTAATCGGAGAGGGTAACGGCAAGCTTTAAAGGAAACTTCATGACAACAGCATTGGTGACTGGCGCATCTTCGGGAATCGGCGCTGTGTTTGCAGATAAATTGGCAGCGCGAGGATACGATCTTGTTTTAGTTGCGCGATCGCAGGACAAGTTGGAGGCGATCGCGGGTTCCCTCAATGAGCAATACGGCGTCAAAACTACTGTCATCGTCCAGGACCTTATCGCTCCTGAAGCCAGCGAAACTATCTTTCAAAAACTTGATCAGCAGGGCATCGAGATTGATGTGTTGATCAACAATGCTGGATTTGGCAGCTATGGAGAGTTTGCAGAGAGTGAGTTGAACACTGCTCTTAACATGGTTCAACTCAACATTTCGGCGCTTGTCGAGTTGGCCTATCGATGCTTGAAAAGCATGAAAGCACGGCAATCAGGCAGCATTGTCAACATCAGCTCTACAGCTGCTTTTCAACCCATTCCTTACTTTGCCATTTATTCAGCGTCCAAAGCTTTTGTCCTCAGCTTCAGCGAATCGCTTTGGTATGAGTGCAAACCGTACAATATCAAAGTGTTAGGCGTTTGCCCTGGTCCAACCAAAACTCAGTTCTTTAAAGCGGCTGATTTTCCTGACAGCATGGAGGCTAGTGTCGGGCAGAATTACGACACACCTGAGGATGTCGTTGAATCAGCTCTCAAAGCGCTTGATCGCGGTGACTCTAACGTCGTAACAGGTGGATTCAACAAAATATTGGTGAATGCTAACCGCTTTTTACCGAGAGAGTTACTGGTCAATACGGTGGGTCGCATGTTCAAAGCCGGCCAATAATCGTCCGTGCTGCGGGTCTATACTCTGGCTCGCTGAACTCATTCAAGTCTTGAATGAGACTGACGTCAATGAGCTATCGAAGTTGTACAGCTAGCGTGAGATGAACAGCACCCATCGACCGGTGAATATTCTGTGTCAGCCTTGCTGAGGGAGAGCGTCTCATGGCCAGACAAATCCTTCTGGTAGCGTGGCCCCATCGAGGGTAGCTCCATCCAAAATTGCTTCTTCCAGATTGGTGCTGGCAAGATTGGCTCCAGTTAAATTGGCATCGGTGAAATCAGCATCAGTTAAGTTTGCCCCTCGTAGATAGGCTTCGCTGAGGTCAGCCCCCTTCAAGTTTGCCCCTGCAAGATTGGCAGACGTTAGTGCCGATTGGGTGAGATTGGCATTAGAGAGATCTGCATTTTGCAAATCAACGTTGTCCATGAGCGCATTGTTTAAATCTGCGCCAGACAGCTTGGCACTGCTCAGATTGGAGCGGTTGAATCGAGCTTCCTTTAAGCTCTGCCCAGATAGATCGATTCCTGCCAGATCGCAATCTAGGCATTCACCCGCGCTGGCTTTGGCGATCGCATCCTCCGGTCCACCGCTGCCTCTTTGCGAGGAGCAACCTGCAGCGGCAATCCCAGTAAAAGCAATTAGGCCTAGAGCTAATCCTGAAAAGATGCGGTTTGCTTTCATAGTTATCGATCAAAACTTACAGTCACAGTTTAAGGCTACAAAATCTCTAAGGCGTTCTAGGCTAACACCTCTAGACGGAGTCGCCTGTCATTAAAGATGAGTTTTGCCAAATTTCTAGATCTGCTCAGATTGGGCTTGTGAGCCAACGTGACTTGCCCTTAATATGCTGTTCTAAGCAGCCAGTTGCAAATAGATGCCAATAGGCAAGTTATATTGGTGTCGGGCTAATGTTATGCATAATCAATAGCCTCGGGGTTAATCGCTGCCTATCTTTGTCAGCGTCATTAAAGTTGGAGTCATTTGTGCAATTCCGCCAGCCTAAGAAAAGAGTACTTGTGCCCATGGCTGTGTTTGCACTATCCGTGATCTCTCATGGGCTACTGCTGACGGTTCCTTTGCCTAAAGCTGAAGAGAAGGAAGCGATACCAATAGCAGAGTCTTCCGAACAACCTAGAACTGAGGACGTTACGGTCGTTATTTTGCCTGAACAACCTGAAGAGTCAGCGGCAAAGGAAGCTGCTTCAGAAGATTCGGTGACGCGATCGCCAGAGCCTCCTTCGGTCGATAACCTCTTGCAAAATTCTGTCATTTCTGGAACTGGCTTTCCAGAAGCTGCCGAACCCCAACCCGAGCTCGATAATACCGTTTTTCCACCCGCAGAGGATACACCTGCGCAAGAAGATCCTGTTCTAGAGGATGTACCAACCGAGGAATCCCCTACTCCCGCCTATGGCGATCCTGTGTCTGGTTCAGAGGGGCCACTCAGGGGCTACAGCAGTGACTTTCCGCATGTTGAGGGTTCTGTGACGGGCTGCTTTGGTCTCAGTGATTGTCGGCGGGTTAGCTCAGCGGTCAGCTATCGTTCGGTTGGTAGATCAATCGTTTCAGGACTAGAAGACCAAGGCTACAGCGTCGATTTGCGGGACGATCTTGAAGACACTGGACGTAATGTCTATGAGTTAATTCATCCTGACGAAGGGGGTACCGTCAAATATTTAATCGTTTTTTCCGATGTGGATGGCTCGGCTGTTTATGTGATGAGCAATGAAATTTTGACATTAGGAGATTTACAAGCGCTTCAGCAATCCATACCAGCTGGTTAGCCCCACTCACGCTGTGAAGCAACAGCGACCTGCACTCCTGGCGCTGTCCCAGAGTCGGCCTCGCCACCTATCTATCCTTTTGAACTCATGTCTTTGGTCAAGTCAGGGAATTCGTTTCACCAACGTCATCGTCAGCCTAAGCAAGTTGCAGGATGGTCAATCGTCGTCTTGGCAATTGCTTTCCTAATAGCCTCGCCCATCATTGCTGTTCTGATGACTGCGGTGATTCATCTGGGGGATGAGACAGCGAATGAGATTTGGGGGCACTTGGTTGAAACCGTTCTGCTTAACTATATTGCCAACTCTTTAGGGCTAATGTTCGGAGTTGGCTTTGGCGTTCTCCTGTTGGGGATCAGTACCGCTTGGTTGGTGACAATGTGTCGATTTCCGGGACGGCGCGTTTATGAGTGGGCACTGCTGCTGCCCTTAGCATCCCCTGCTTACTTACTGGCTTACACGTACACCGATTTTTTGGAGTATTACGGGCCGGTTCAGACCTTTCTACGGACTACGTTTGACTGGCAAAGCGCAACGGACTATTGGTTCCCCAACATCCGATCGCTAGGGGGAGCTATTGTGTTGTTCAGCCTAGTACTCTATCCCTACGTCTACATGCTGGCGCGAGTGGCCTTTCAAGAACAATCGCTTTGTGCGCTGGAAGCAAGCCGCTCTCTGGGATGCAACCCGTGGCGTAGCTTTGCTACCGTGGCGTTGCCGCTGGCCCGACCTGCGATCGCGGCAGGCACTGCTCTGGCTCTGATGGAAACTCTGAATGATTTCGGGACAGTGGAGTATTTCAGCGTTCGTACCTTTACCACGGGCATTTATCGCACTTGGTTTGGCATGGGCGATCGCCTAGCCGCAACACAACTAGCCTGTATTTTGCTGACCTTTATTGTGGTGCTGGTCACTTTGGAACGAGTCTCGCGGAGGCAGGCTCGCTACTACCAAGCTGTCGGCAGTCAGCAAAGTCTGTCAACGTTCGATCTCAGCGGTGTGAGGGCGATCGCAGCAAGTCTGACATGCGCACTGCCTATCGCTTTGGGCCTGTTATTGCCTGCTGCGCTCCTGCTGTGGATGGCACTTGCAAATTGGCAAAAGTCCTTCGACCGAGAATTTTTTGAACTAGCTAGCCATAGCTTCATCCTGGCAGGTATCACGGCCTGCTTGGGCATTGCCCTATCGTTAGCGCTGGCTTATGGTGCTCGTCTACAGTCCGGCAAGAGCGTGCAGTGGGGTGTGCAGGTAGCGTCTTTGGGATATGCCGTTCCTGGAGCCGTTATTGCGGTGGGCATCATGATGCCGATTGGTCGTTTAGATAATGCGATCGCGGCCCTCTCTGAAAGCCTGTTTGGGATTTCTACGGGGCTGCTTCTGAGTGGCACTGTTGTAGCCCTTATCTTTGCCTACCTCGTTAGGTTTCTGGCCATCTCCGTCAGCACCGTTCAGGCGGGATTGACCAAAATTCGCCCGACGCTGGATGACGCTTCCCGCAGTTTGGGGAATGGCCCAACTCAGACGCTGGCCCAAGTGCATGCACCTCTTCTAAGCGGCAGCTTACTGACTGCGGCTGTTCTCATCTTTGTGGACGTGATGAAGGAATTGCCTGCGACGATGGTGATTCGCCCGTTTAACTTCGATACGCTGGCCGTCCGCGTCTTTCAATATGCCTCTGATGAACGTCTGGTCGATGCGGCTGTTCCGGCGATCGCTATTCTCATTGTGGGCGTTATCCCCGTCATTTTTCTCAGCTATCAAATTGCCCGCGATCGCCCTACTCAGAAGCCTGTTTCCCAAACGACTCACCTTTCGGATAAAACGACGAATCGCACTGTCTAAAGGGGGAGGCTTTGTTTTATGATGGTCAATACGCTGTGAATTCTCGCTTTTTAACAAACTTATGGATATTCTGTCTCTGGGCTGGGTTTCGCTTCTCGTCGTTTTCACGTTCTCTTTGTCTATGGTGGTTTGGGGTCGTAACGGCTTCTAATTCCAGAAAGACCCGGTTTGCGGGGTTCGTTGTTGGCTTGACCCATGGATACAGCTTTTGAGGCACAAACTTTTACAGTCTTGGCAGTTTTAGCTGCTGCACTGTTGCTCCTAGTTACGGGAGGCGTCATTTATTTGACTGCTGTTGATTGGCGCGATCGCCGTCGTCGTCAGCGTGAACAGCAAGCTAACAAGCCCCGTATCAGCCCTAAAAATAGGAAGAAAAAGAAGTAGTCGTTAGCCTCTCTGTATCTCGTGTCTGTTCAGTCTCAACCTGCCTCAAATGCAGCTTCGCCAGCCAGACGGTTGGCGTTTGAAGCTTTAAAGGAAGTCCATCAAGGAGGATTTGCCGATGTGGTGCTGCACCGCCTTCTACATCGACATGACTTGAATTCCCTTGATCGGCAATTTGCCACCGAGCTAGTTTATGGAACAGTGCGGCGCCAGCGGACGCTGGATGCGCTGATTGATCAGCTCGGCAAAAAGAGCGCACAGCATCAACCTCTAGACCTGCGAATCGTTCTGCATTTGGGGCTTTATCAGCTGAGGTTTCTAACACAGGTGCCTGAATCAGCTGCTGTGAATACCAGCGTTGAACTGATGAAGGCGGCTGGCAAAACTAAGCTTTCTGGTGTTGTCAACGGTATCCTGCGTCAATATATTCGGCTGCAACAAGCCAGTGTGGATCCCTTGCAGTTACCTGATGATCGCACTCAGGCGCTGGCGATCGCCCACAGCTATCCCGATTGGATCGTCAAGCTCTGGCAAACTCAGCTCAACGAATCAGGAGTCGAGGCGCTGTGTAAGTGGTTTAACCAGGCCCCGTCAATTGATCTGCGAGTCAATCGCTTAAAAATTTCGGTCGAAGAACTGGCTCAAAAGTTTTCCCATGCGGGGATTGAAACCATTCGCCTGCCGCAACTACCGCAAGCACTACGTCTTGTTAGACACGTAGGAGCGATTCGAAATCTACCTGGCTATGCTGAAGGCCTGTGGACTATTCAGGATGCCAGCGCTCAGCTGGTCAGCCATTTCGTGAGTCCACAACCGGGAGATGTGGTTATTGATGCCTGCGCGGCGCCCGGTGGAAAGACAACTCATCTAGCAGAACTCATGGGCGATCAAGGTCTAATTTGGGCCTGCGATCGCACCACCTCTCGGCTCAACAAGGTCAAACAAAATATCAAACGGCTAGAGCTTAGTAGCATCAAAACTTTCACTGGAGATAGCACCGTAATTACACGATTCGAGCAGCAGGGCGATCGCGTGATTGTCGATGCCCCCTGTTCTGGTCTTGGCACCCTGCATCGACATGCCGATGCTCGCTGGCGCCAAACGCCAGAAACAGTTGCAGAACTGGCGACACTTCAGACACGCTTATTAGCGCAGGTGGCTACTTGGGTAAAATCCAACGGCACCCTCATTTATTCAACCTGCACCCTCCACCCCAGCGAGAACGAAGCGGTTGTTCAGCAGTTTTTACAATCCCATCCTGAATGGAGAATCGTGCCACCTGCTGTCGATGAACTCGCCGCTGCTTATACGACGCCTGCCGGCACCGTCAAAGTGTGGCCTCATCAACACGATATGGACGGATTTTTCATGGCGCGTTTGAGAAGGTAACGCCAGAGAAGGTCGTGCCAGGAAAGGTATTCCAGTAGAGGTAGCTGATTTAGGCAGCCATCTTCAAGCCAGCCATGAGCTTGTTTTCCAGGTACGTATAGAGTCCTTCGCTAGCTTCGAAATACAGGCTAAGGCGATCGCCGTCTTGCTCAGCAGAAACAATATCGGCTCGATAATGAGGCGTCACCAGAAAGTTCAGCCAGTCTGCTGCCTGGGTTGCGGGTACCTTTAAACGTCCAAGCCGATACCCGTCAATGACTTCGACTCTAAACGTTACGGTTTGAGGTGCCATGGGTTTTCTACCGCCTTGATGAGTACACATGAACTATATACAGTTTCTCTGTAATTGCTGGAATGTGCAAGCGATCGCACAAGCTGTTACAGTCAGGTCGCACTGAGGCTAGGTTATCTTTGACAGGGGTTTGTCCCCGTTGCTTAAGACGTATCAATACTTTTACGATTTATTCTGTTCCCTTCTACCCAACACCATGACTGGACCACTCCTTCAAATCACAGAATCCCCGCCAAATCAGCAGTTGACCGTATCCGTGCCTGCGGCGGGAATTGCTCTCCGAGGCCGTATTCAGGTGCCTGGCGATAAATCAATTTCTCATCGAGCGCTGATGCTAGGTGCGATCGCCCAAGGCGAAACGCGGATTCAGGGCTTGTTGTTGGGGGAAGATCCCCGCAGCACTGCTCAGTGTTTCCAATCCATGGGTGTAACACTATCTGATTTGGAAGACGACTGGGTGATCGTGAAGGGAGTCGGCTTAGGACATTTGCAAGAACCTGCTGATGTCCTGGATGCTGGGAACTCAGGTACGACGTTGCGGCTGATGTTGGGGTTGTTGGCCTCTCACCCAGACCGTTATTTTGCAGTAACCGGGGACAGTTCGCTGCGATCGCGTCCAATGGGGCGAGTGATTAAACCGCTCGCTGAGATGGGCGCAAAGATTTGGGGGCGGCAGAATAACACCCTGGCGCCTTTAGCGATTCAAGGTCAAGCCCTGAAGCCTATCCATTACCATTCCCCAATGGCCTCAGCACAAGTCAAGTCTTGCGTCTTGCTGGCCGGGCTGCTAACTGACGGGAAAACGACCGTTACAGAACCCAGCCTGTCCCGAGACCATAGTGAGCGGATGCTCCAGGCGTTTGGCGCTGACCTCACCGTCGATCAGCCCAACCGCACAGTGACGGTCAACGGACCCGCTACTTTAACGGGACAAACCGTTGTCGTTCCTGGTGACATTAGTTCCGCAGCGTTTTGGTTGGTGGGTGCTGCCATCACGCCAGGATCTGAATTGGTTATCGAAAATGTAGGCGTCAACCCTACTCGAACAGGCATTTTAGAAGCGCTTCAGGCCATGAATGCCGACATCACACTGGAGAATGAGCGGCTTGTCACTGGCGAACCCGTTGCAGACCTGCGAGTGCGATACGGACCACTCACTGCTGCAACCTTCAGCGGTGATCTCATCCCTAGAATGATTGATGAAATTCCGGTTCTGGCGGTTGCTGCTCTCTTTGCCAAGGGCACCACGGTGATTAAGGATGCGGCTGAATTGCGGGTCAAGGAAAGCGATCGCCTCGCAGTGATGGCTTCGCAGCTTAACCAAATGGGGGCCCACATCACTGAACTTCCTGATGGCTTAGAAATCTCGGGTGGGTTCTCCGCTTTAGAAGGGGCAGAAGTGGATAGCTATACCGATCACCGGGTAAGCATGAGCTTGGCGATCGCCGCCCTCCAAGCCAAGGGAAAAACAATCCTGAGACGGGCAGAGGCAGCGTCAATTTCCTATCCCAACTTTCTGGACACGCTTGACCAAGTTTGTAGTTTGTAGAGTGCTTATCGCTGTCGTCAGTTCCGTTAGGACAAGACGGCGAGCCATCTGCCGATACACTGAGTACCCGGATGCTATTGGGGCATAGGCTTAGATGGCTAAAGTCACACTATCCGGCTTTTCTATCCTGTATCTGTCGGCTTGAGACATTGAATTAAATCATTTTCAGCAGGTTTATTCTTAATAAAGCCAAACATGAAGCCTGCGAAAATGATTGAAAGTAGGCTCTTATTTCAAACCAGAAGAATTGCCTTAATTTAATCTTTCGTCTCTCAAGCATTGTCTAGGCGCTCTTGCTATCACCGGCAAAGAAATGTACTGCACCGTGCCTTTAGTCAAGACTCTATCTGTTAGGAAAAAATTGCAAACTCTCTGCAGAGACTGTTAGCAGCTAGGGCATGATTGAGACACGTCAACTGCAATATGGCGTCTTAGACCCTCAGGCTAAACAACGTTACTCTCCGAAAAAGTACGTCTGAATTATTATGCGAAAAATTTTGGTCATTGAAGCAAATGGGGAACAACACGATTGTCATCTTTCCGCTTTGACCAAGGAAGGTTATGAGATTATTCAAGCTGAGACTATTCCAGCAGCTTTAGAGATGGCTCGCACCCACAATCCAGATCTGATCTTGTGCGGTCTGGAACTTACGGGCGGCGATAACTTTGAACTGCTGCAATATCTGCAAGGTAAGCCGGATCTGCTCTCCATTCCCATCATCTTATTAACGCCCATTGACAACACCCTACGCTGGCGGCAGTGCGTTGCCTTGGGGGCCGATGATTGTTTGGTCACTCCATTTACAGAGCGGGATCTCTTAGAGGCGATCGCGGGGCGCTTACGCAAGCAAGATGCGCTGACTAATCGCTACAACACCCTCATGCGATACACCGCAGAGCGGCTCAACCGGCTATCTCATTACGACAGCCTAACGGACCTACCCAACTATCAACTTCTAAGGCAGCGACTCATGCAAGCGATGCGTCGTGCTGCCAATGGCAATCAGCGGGTGGCCCTGCTAACCCTTAGCATTGACAGGCTTCGACAAGTGAACAACACGCTGGGGTATACGGCTGGAGATACTTTGCTGAGAGCCACCGCTCGACGGCTAACCGGCATCCTGCCACCCTCAACCGCAGTCGCCCGACTGACCGGCAATCAGTTTGCGATTGTAGTGCCTGCGCCTCAGGATCGGGACACGATTGTTGCGATCGCCGAGCAGATTTTTGAAAGCTTAGGACACTCATTTTCGTTACCCGGTCAGGAAGTCTTTATGACTGCCAGCATTGGCATTGCTTTATTTCCCGATGATTCAGAAGACATCAATGTCTTGCTGCGACAGGCGGATGCGGCCCTCGACTGGGCAAAGATACAAAAGAGTCATTCTTATCGGTTCTATCGCAAAGATATGCCCGTCGTTTCTGGAGATGAGTTGCAGTTGGAAACTTGGCTTCGCTATGCCTTAGAACGAGACGAATTCGAAGTATGGTATCAGCCCAAATACAGCCTTAGCGAGGATCGCATTGTTGGCGCAGAAGCACTCATTCGCTGGCAACATCCCGAAAGTGGCTATATTTCTCCAGGTCATTTTGTACCCCTAGCAGAAAACACTGGACTGATTGTGCCTGTTGGTGACTGGGTATTGAGAACAGTCTGCGACCAAACAGCAGCTTGGCTTCGCAGTGGACAGCCTGTGGTCGCGATCGCCGTCAATCTTTCCAGCGTTCAACTTAATCAGTCGCGATTAGCCCAGTCAATTCAGAATATCTTGACCACAACTCAGCTGCCCCCAGAGCATCTAGAACTGGAGGTGACAGAAACCGCTCTCATGCAGGATATTGAATCGGCTATCGATCTCCTGCAAGGGTTGAAAGCGCTGGGCGTCAAGATTGCGATCGATGATTTCGGAACGGGCTATGCATCGTTGGCTTACTTAAGACAGTTGCCCATTGACATTCTCAAAATCGATACATCCTTCGTTCGTGACATACCGACAGAGACTAAAAACCAAATCATTGTCAAACGTGTCACGACAATGGCCCATGATCTAGGTCTGAAGGTCATCGCCGAAGGGGTTGAGACTGAGGAAGAAATGGCAGTTTTAAAGTCCTACGGTTGCGATTTGATTCAGGGCTATTGGGTGGGAACCCCAATGGTGGCTGAGGAATTAGCCAAGCGTTTGTAAAAGATGACAATCGTTCCTTTCCGAGATAGCGCTAAACTGCAAGCGTCAACCTCAGCAAAACAGGCTAGGCTTCTCAGTGATAAAGCTCGTTATTGGCTTCAATCTTGTGATCGCTCTGTTTGGGTTTTATGTCGCTTGGCGCATTTGGCAGATGAAGCGATGGCTGATGTCATTCACAGTCGTGCTGACATCTTGGGAACGCAACACCCATCGTGTTTTGAATCCTGAGAGGACGCCTGAGTTAATTTTGCGGGGGCAACAAGCGACGGCAGCATCCCGGCAAAAGTTTGCTCAGTTAGCAAGACAGCTTCAGCAGTTGCAGCAAATCTTAGCGGTTGCTTTGATAGGAATACGATTATTTCGAGCACGGACCCAAAGACAGCACAGTAGAATCCGAAATAACTGACGGATTCGGTGATTAAACGATAGAGAGTCTACAAAGCAAGGCAAACTTAGAAAAGAACCGTTGAGGTTGAACAAGGAGTTTGAGCATATGGCAGACAATAAATCGGGTGCGTTCTTAGGAGGCGTTGTCATCGGAACCGCGATTGGAACCGTCACAGGTCTGCTCATCGCCCCAAAGCCCGGTCGAGAAACTCGGCAATTCCTTCGCAAATCAGCCGATGCTCTCCCAGAGATGGTGGAAGATTTAGCCACGTCTCTGCAGCTACAAACTGACCGCCTTTCTGAAACGACTCTCCGCAAGTGGGAGAGTACACTGGTGCGCTTGAGAGAGGCGATCGCAGCAGGGCAGGAAGCCTCCGAAAATCAGTACTCCACCTTGGTGAGTCAGGACGCACCCGCATCGCCCGAATACAAGAACTAGCGTTTCCACAGCTTCAGACAAGCCGTGATTAATCCCCTCTTCTGGTTGTTTCTCTCATTCTTGCTGGTGTCAATGAGTTTGACAGCGGTGCTAGTGGTTTTGGTTCCTGCTGTGCGGGAACTGAGTCGGGCTGCTCGCAGTGTCGAAAAGCTCTGCGATACCCTAAGCCGTGACCTGCCCCCCACACTAGAATCTATTCGGTTGACCAGCATTGAGATTAACAACCTGACGGACGACGTGAATGAAGGGGTCCAAAGCGCCAGCCGCGTTGCTCAGCAAGTTGATCAAAGCGTTGGTAATGTTCGTGTCCAAGCCAAGCGAGTACAGGTTGGCACCCGCAGCTTGATGGCTGGTTTTAGCGCCGCTTGGACAGCCTTTAACCGGCCCAAAGAAGGACGAGAACGGTCTTTATCTAAAAAGAGTCGATCGCCTCAACCTGATGTGACTGCCTATCGTCCTCAATCCACTCCGCTACAGCAATCACCAAATCACTATACGGCATCTCCTAGACAATCCGCCGGACAACCTGTACAAGATCCTACTCAGTTACCGACTGCTCAAAAAGAGGTGCCTGAACTGCTTCCTGGCGACTCTACCGAGGTCGATTTTTCGTCGGGTCAGCCCTCTCAAGACGCTGCCAATACTCGCCGCTCAACCCACCCTCCAGAAGCGCCTCGTTAATCATTCTCTGAGAATTTACCCATAGATCCCTTAGAATACAGTAAACATCTGTAAACAAATGAGGACTTCTGCTGAGTAAGTTCTCTAATAGTTAAAAGGCGATCGTGAAATATATGGGCATTTCGATGGAGTCTCAGATCATGCAGCGGTCTCTACGATGGGTTGTGGCAATGTTCGTAGGGCTAATGTGCTGGTCCTCTATAACGGCCCCGGCTGCTGCTTACAACAATCCAGATTTGTTGCCTGATGAGCCAACCCTGGTTATTGATTTAGCGAAGTCTCTCACTAGCCTAGAGGAAGAACAGCTCAACGAGCGACTCCAGGCGTTTGAAGATGAAAGTGGTTGGAAGCTCCGGGTGCTGACTCAATATGATCGCACTCCAGGACGCGCCGTCAAAGAATATTGGGGCCTAGACGATCGCAGCGTGATGCTCATTGCCGATCCTCGCGGTGGCAACCTACTCAATTTCAGCGTTGGCGATGCCTTGTTTGACCTATTGCCACGAACCTTTTGGATTGAACTCCAAACCCGCTATGGCAATCAGTTCTTTGTCCGCGATAATGGCGAAGACCGCGCCATCATTGAAGCGCTGGAGTCCATTGAAATCTGTCTCCGTCGCGATGGCTGCGCTGTGGTTCCGGGTCTACCTCAAGAGCAGTGGATTCTAACGCTGATTACCTCGATCGTGGGTGGCGTTATCTGTGGCTTTGCCGCGCATCCTCGCAAGTCGGGTCAAGTCATTGCTTGGCAATGGGTGCTCATTTTTTCACCGCTGTGGGGCATCCTGTTCCTGGCTTTTGGTGTTGGTCCTGTCGTCACTCGTACCAGCGACTGGATTCCGCTCACTCGAAACATTGCAGGCTTTGCCATTGGGTTCTTAGTGGCTTTCCTGAGTCCTGGCCTTGATGGTTCCTCATCAACCTCTGAGACTTGATAGGGGTCGAGAGCGTCCGCACCACGAGAACAGGTTTTACTCAGACACGCTCAGAAGCGATCGCTGTAGCCAATCGCTAGTACCCTAGGGCGAGGGATTCATCCTGCTGTCATCCTGCCGCCTTTATTAGGGATATGGATCTGTTTGCCCATCATCGAAATGCCCAAGTCGAAGCGGAAGCTCCGTTGGCGGCTCGGATGCGTCCGCGAACCCTAGACGAATTTATTGGGCAGGACGACGTAGTGGGTCCTGGGCGCTTACTGCGCCGGGCCATTCAAGCGGATCAGCTATCGTCACTAATTTTTTATGGTCCACCCGGCACAGGGAAAACTACGCTAGCGCAGATCATCGCGAATACAACTAGTGCTCAATTCATTGCGCTGAATGCTGTTCTAGCTGGGGTGAAAGACATTCGGGAAGCGATCGCTCAGGCGCAAGATCTGCGAGGACAGTTCGGGCGACGCACCATCCTGTTCATCGACGAAGTGCATCGCTTCAACAAGGCTCAGCAGGATGCCCTACTGCCGTGGGTAGAAAACGGCACCGTACTGCTGATTGGGGCCACTACCGAGAATCCATTCTTCGAGGTCAACAAAGCGCTCGTTAGTCGATCGCGCGTTTTTCAGCTCAAATCTTTGCAACGAGACGACCTGTATCGAGTGGTGCAGCAGGTTTTGGACGATCCGGTGCGGGGCTATGGTCAGCAAGCCATCCACATTGCCGAAGAGGCCCTCACTCATTTGGTCAACGTTGCTAACGGAGATGCCCGGGCTCTGCTCAACGCTCTGGAGTTGGCTGTGGAGACCACTGAACCAGATGCTACAGGGCAGATTCACATTCCGCTCTCAGTGGCAGAGGAATCGATTCAGCAGCGAGCAGTGCTGTATGACAAAGAAGGGGACGCTCATTTTGATACCATCAGCGCTTTTATCAAAAGTGTGCGCGGCTCTGACCCCGATGCTGCTCTCTATTGGCTGGCCCGCATGGTCTATGCCGGAGAAGACCCGCGCTACATTTTTCGACGACTGGTAATTCTGGCCAGTGAGGATATTGGCCTAGCGGATCCCCAGGCGGTGACCGTTGCCACGAGTTGCGCCGCTGCCTTTGATCGAGTTGGGATGCCGGAAGGCCGTTATCCCCTGGCTCAAGCTACGCTCTATCTGGCGACGGCTCCCAAGTCCAACAGCGTGATGGCCTTTTTCGATGCCCTCTCCACGGTCGAAAAGGAACAGCAGAAAGATATCCCTAACCCTTTGCGGGATGCCACTCGGGATAAGCATGGATTTGGACATGGCAAGGGATATCTCTATCCTCACTCCTATCGGGAGCATTGGGTGGAACAGCAATATCTCCCCAACGGCCTACAGGGACAGGTGTTTTATCAACCGTCTAGCCAGGGGTACGAGCAGTCGATTCAGGCGCAAGTGGTGAGACGACGAGAGGCTCAGCTCGCTGCGATGGTCGAGGGCACCAGCACGCCTACCTTAGAGGCATTGACCTATAGTCCTGACGATCCAGCTCGCGATCGCTGGCTGCAGCGCACCCTCAGCCAAACTGGAGAACGGCTAGCTCAAGTGCGCGATCGCCTCTTCACCGCTGTGGCTCCCCAACGACACCATATGCTGCTAGATCTCAATGCCCGCAGCGGGCTACTCACTTGGGAGGCTGTCCGACGAGTTCCAGAAGGCGGTGTCTATGCGCGGGTAGAGACCCAGAAGGATCGAGTGGCGTTGGCTGAGCAAGCTGCCCTATTGCCTGAACTGGATCGCCCTGTTATCGTGCAAACTGCCCTGGAGACGCTGGCAGACGCCCTTGCCCAATCAGCGGTAGGTATCACCTTTAATGGTGTGGTGGGTCGAAATGTGTTCAGCGCGATCGCCCCGACCTCAGACCTGCTGCAATTCATCGCAACGCTGCTGCATCCCGGCGGTCACCTTGCCCTCATGGAAACCATTCCCCGTCAAACTCAGCGACTCTCGTCTCTCGTCTCAGGTAGGGGTATGAATGCAGATCTCCGCGATCGCTGGCAAGCAGCTGAAGCCTCTATCTATACCAATCCCGCCGATCCGCGTTTTAGCTGGGATGGTGCCAGCCTTGCTGCTCTATGTGAAGGGGCTGGATTCTCTGTGCAGTGGTCCGAAGAGACCGTACAGAGCGATCTGTTTATCAGCGAAAAGCTGTGCGATCGCTGGTTTGACATCAACAATCCCACCAGCTACCGCAACCAGCTATCTCAGTCCCTTCATTCCAAGGACCTGAAAGCAATAGAAAAGCGCCTACGGCAAAAGCTACAAAGCCAAACCGTTGTTTGGCAATCTACTCAAGTTTTCTTGGTGGGAGGAATTAACGAAAGTCAGCAGGCAAGCTGAATCAACCTCTTGCAGGACCGGCGCAGGAGATTGATCACCTCACGACTATTCATTAACCACTGACCGGACAAAACAACGGCTTGTCAGGTTGATGTTGAACACAAAACTCCAGCATCAGCAGGGGTTCCGCTAGGTTTTTCCGACGCCAACCTAAGCCGCACGTTCGGGAAAGTTAATCCCTACTTATCCCAACTGTAGAAAGTTCACTGTTCCAGTACCGGAATAGTGCTTAATATCGGCTCACGTTGCTTAATCTTCGTGCTCATCGAACGGATCTACCAGCTGCTTAGCGGGAGGGCCAAAAGCCGTGTAGACAGCGAACATGGTGAAGGCGACAACGAGCGCCCCAACGGAAATAATAAGAACTGTTGCGGGTTGCATGAGATTTTGTTTGTTCTAAAACACTCTAATCTTATAATATTACGGAATATTAAAGTGGCGCATAGGTTCAGATACTCATGGCACAACAAACGCGGCTAGGCAATCTGCTTAAGCCTCTTAATTCTGAGTACGGTAAGGTTTCTCCAGGTTGGGGCACGACCCCGCTAATGGCTGTTTTTATGGGGCTGTTCTTCGTATTCCTGCTCATTATTCTCCAGCTCTATAATTCTTCTTTGATTTTGCAGAACGTAGACGTGGATTGGCGTAGCTTGGGTATCTAGGTCTGCTTCTGATACGGATAAATGAGTGAGGGGTAGAGGGTTTGCGCCTTCTACCCTTCAGTGTTTTATCCTCGTCTGTCTTTTGCTATAAGGTGTGGGTGTGGATGAGTACGGTTAGGGAAAGAGTATGAACGTTTTTGGCATTGGGCTTCCAGAGATGGCCTTGATTTTGGTCGTTGCACTGCTGGTTTTTGGCCCCAAAAAGCTGCCGGAAGTAGGGCGCAGTATGGCTCAAGCCCTCAACAGTTTTAAGAAGGCTCAGCAAGAATTTGAGAGCGAAATCAAAAAAGAAACGGAAGATCTTCAGAAGTCGATGAATACGTCGATGAAGGCGGAAATTGAGCGACCTGAACCCAAAGCTTTAGCGCCTCAAGAAGAGGACTCTCAAACGGAAGAGGGTGTTGCAGCGAACGAGGTTGAAGTTGAACCAGAATCAGCAGCCGTCCCTGATTCTCAAACGACTGCATCTTAGAAAGCTGTTTTACCGAACAGACCCTCTTGGCTCTAGCGTCTTGAATGGGTGTACGCATCCCGGTTCTATCTTGTCTAGCTAGAACTGACAATTGAAGACATTTGAGAACGTCGGAGTTCATACTGTGTAAGGCATTGATTCTGCCTTTTTTCTGACGGATATCGCCCTTAAACTCTGCATCCATGACTCAAGAACCTGCTGTCCCTCTCCGTGTGATTGTGGGACTTGGAAACCCTGGAGAAAAATACGCTCGCACTCGCCACAACGTAGGTTTTGATGTTCTCGATGCCCTTGCCCAGCGATGGCATATCGGGCTAAGCGAAAATCGTAAGTTTCAAGGAACGTTTGGTGAGGGCATGGCGATCGCTAACCACAAAATTGCCTTGCTGAAGCCGATGACCTACATGAATCGTTCGGGTCAGTCCGTTCGAGCTGTCATTGATTGGTACAAGTTTGCACCAGAATCTGTCCTAGTTGTTTATGACGAGATGGCACTGCCCTTAGGACGATTGAGGGTGCGACCCAGCGGTTCAGCAGGGGGTCACAACGGCATGAAATCTGTCATTACCCATTTGGGAACGCAGGAGTTTCCGCGAGTGCGGGTGGGTATTGGCAGCACAGAACAGGTTGGCGATCGCGATAAAGCGGTCGTGGCTCACGTTCTAGGAAAATTTTCCCCTGATGAAAAACCCTTGGTAAAGACTGCAATTGACTGGGCCGTGGAGGCGATCGAAACTATCCTGCTGAAAGGAACAGAGCCAGCCATGAGCGCATTTAATGGTCGAACGGCCTAACTTGACCTGACTACCAACTGATTCAAATCCTACAAAACCTCATGTTGCTTGAGTGGATAGACCGTTCTGTAGCGGTCACCGGTTCCGTTAGAACCCGATAGCAAGACATCTGGCTTTGTCTTCAGCCCTAGATGCTATTAGGTGCACGCGCCTAATTAGCTGAAGCTAGCGTGTCATCCAGCAGGAAACGAAAAAAGGCTACTGCTCGATTTCAGACTTCATTCGCTCTAAAGTCATGTGCATCTGTTCGAACATTTGCTGAGGGGTCATTCCAGCTTGGCTGAGTTGAGTTTTGAGCTGCTCAACCGTCATTTTTGCCATGAAGTCGTCAGATAATTCAAACCGCTTCATGAATATCCGATAGCGATCTAGAACAGCTTCCATCTGCTCGATGTAGAGCTTCTTCCCTTCACGATCAAACTTGCCGTAGCTGTTTCCCATCTGCATCAGGTTTTGATAGTCCTGAAACAAGGACATCGCTTCCTGCTGAACAATTTCAGAATCAAAAATTCCCATATTACCTATTGCTTTTCAGTCACTCGGTTGAAAAGAGAAGCGCAACGTTCTTACAACAGCTTTGGCCCCATGAGCTAATGAGATAGCTATGGCAAGCTATCAAAACCATGACGTTTCTTCGGTTGCGATGCCACTTCCAGTGTGTAATAACTACACATTAGAAAGAAATTCAGTTTCTGGAAAAGGGGAGATAACCCTACTTAGCTGCCCGCTTTCGGTTAAAGAAGCTGAAGAGTCCACCTGACTTACGATGACCATTCGTCTTGGACTGTTTGTTGTCTTTTGCTTGAGGTCGTTGAATGTCAAGTTCCAGCTGCTTGGCGTATTTGCGAGCAATCGGGTTTTGAGCGTCTAGCTTGAGGGCGTGGCGGATATGAACTTTAGCCATACCAACCATTTTCTGCATCAGGTAGGCTTGCCCTAGCATGGTGTGATAGTTGCTATTTTCAGGTTCAATCCGAACTGCATCTTGCAGTTCTCGAATGGCCTCGGGAAAACATTTGCTGGCAATGTAGGTTTTAGCGCGAATGACGTGACGCTGAGCGTAGTCAACTTGAGGCGGTTCTTCTTTAACAGGAGTAGCTGTACCATCTCCCCCCATAGGCGTAGGGGTAGCATTGACGCTGGCGGCTGGCACCAACCCAGCCCTTTTGTTGCGAATGACAGGTGTTTTTAGCGTTCGCTGTAGGTAGGTGAGATTGAGTTCTGCGATCGCCAACGTCTGTTCAGTAAACGACTCAACCGAAGTATGTTGTGCGTCAGAAAGCTCCGCCAAGAAGTTTTCATATAAAACCTCGACTTCGGCTTCATCAACTTGTGACAGTCTCTTAGCCAAATCGCGGCTAGGAATTAGCTTTTCTTCTCGGCTCAAACGGCGAACTTTGAAGCGCAATGTCGCCAGGGTCTCATCTCTACCCTTATCTTGCTTGAGCCGCTGGTAAGCAGGGTTAACTAACTGAGTCAACGTCTGATTGGCAAATTTTCGGGCATCTTCGTCAGCTTGCATTTGCTGATCAGGATGAAGTTGCTTGGCCACTTGGCGATAACGCTTTGAGATGCGCCGTTCGTCAGCAGTCACCGCAACACCTAGAATTGCGTAAGGGTCAGAAAACTGCTTGATCCAATCTGGAGAGAAAGCGGTTGATGTCATGCAAACAAAGCAAGAAGGGGCAAACGCAGAAGGGGGAGAAAAGGAACAGAGAACGATTTCTAAGGCTGTTGAAGCTCTAAATCATCAACACTGCACATCCTGTAGGCTTCATCAAGACCAGACTTTCTTTCAGACAATAAAGTGCCAGTCCAGTCTTAATTGTAAGCAGATTTACGGTTAGTTACTTGCTATCAATTCAGTATATGTACTTAAGTTGACGATATCTCCCTGACAGATATTTGTCGCAGATGCCCACTATGGATTCGGATTTTTATTCAGGAGTTCTCTGTTTAAATAGAGAAAAATTCTCCTCTTCAAGCCTATCGTAGTCTAACGTTTAGATGACGCAGTGCGGTTTCAGTAAACGCCCGTCTTTATTCATACTTCTCGCATCGGTTTACTTTGACAGGAAGGTTAGCGGTATTCATGGCAGGCTGGTCAACCTCATTCACTAGATTTCAAGGCGGTGAAGCGGCGCAATTCTCCCGTCAGTATAAAATTGCGGCTAGCTTAGCGTTTGCAGGTGCGTTCAACCCACTGCCATTTCCCCTGACCGGACTACATAAGTTTTATCTAGGACAGCCTATCTGGGGTGGCTTCTATTTGCTCTTGGGATGGACACACATTCCTCGGGTTGCGTGCGCTGTTGAAGGGTTTTGGTACTTGTTTCAGCTACAGCGGGGGGATGCCTCGAACTCAACCACAACTGATGCTGCCGCAGGGATTGCCCTGTCTCAGCAAACCCAAGCGATCGCCTCAGCCCTGCGAGAACTAGAAAAGTTGCGTCAGGAAGGCCTCATTTCTGAGCAAGAGTTCGAACAAAACCGCCGGAGTTTGCTCGACAAATTGATATAACTGCCCCACGATTGGCCTATTGATGTCTAAGCCGCCTATCCTTCAACTCAGCTTGTCTCGCTTGCAGCTTTCGACTTGGCGACGGCGCTTTCACCCTGTCCGAGATCGCCTGCGACGCAATCCTTTAGCCAGACTGATGAATATCGAGGAGGTATCAATAGCGGCAGAATTGGGAATTGCGATTGATGTTAATCAGGCCACAGTAGATGACTGGTTACGATTGCCGGATGTCTCTATCCATCAAGCTCGCACCTTGACAGCCCTGAGTCAGAGTGGCGTCGCGTTTCACTGCGTTGAAGATGTGGCGGCAGCGCTGAGTGTTTCCTGCGATCGCCTCTACCCATTGGCTCCAATTCTGGCGTTTCGCTACTACGACCCCGGCAACGCGGTAGCCCCTACTCCCGTCTCTTTGAATCAAGCAACGGTTGCTCAACTGATGCTCATCCCTGGAATGTCATCCACCATGGTTGAGCGGATTTTGAATGAGCGACGACGAGTGCCCTTTACGCATTGGCAGGAGGTACAACACCGTCTACGGTTGACTGCTGAGCAAATAGGAGAGTGGACGCACTATTTAAGAGTTGGCGGATAAGTCGCAAAGGGCGATAGTTTCCTAAACCGTTCCTACTCTAGATAAGGGCCAAAATCGCAGCCGAGCAACGCCAATAATATTTTTGTCTGGCAGCACGCCCCAAACGTGAGAATCGTTGCTGTCGTTGCGATTATCTCCCATGACAAAAACACTGTTGGGGGGAACGGTTACTGCGCCCATGATGTAGTCAGGGGGTTCTAAGATGTAGCGTTCTTGCAGCGGGATACCGTCGATGAAAACACGATTGTCTGATACCGTGACCGTCTCGCCAGGGGTAGCAATGACTCGTTTAATAAAAGCCTGCTTGCCGGTATAGCCATACTCTCTCAGTTGAGCTGGCGGCTCAAAGACAACAATGTCTCCTGCATGGGGTGGATTTAGGTAATAGGAGACTTTTTCGACCAGCAAGCGATCGCCGATATGGAGTGTCGGCTCCATAGAGTTGGAGGGAATAAAGCGAGGCTCGGCGACAAAAATCCGCAGAACAATCGCAATCACGAGCGCGAGCGCAAGAATGCGGACGTTTTCTTTTTGATCGATCCAAAGGCGTTTCCAGAGCGGTTCTGAAGCTGTTTCTAGAAAGTCTGAGTCTTGATTGACGGGTCGTTTTTGAGTTGAGACGTCATTGTGATCAGATTTCATTGGACCTATTGCCTAGAACCGTGTTTCATACTCTAGCAGGACTCCTGTGCGATCGTTAAAGTCTTCATAGCTAGTCGTTCCGCGTACAGTGAACTGGTCACTCAAACGATAGCGAACATTAAACTGGAACGGCGAATCGTTCGTCAACACTTTGAGAACAGAGACTGAGATGTTGGAACTCACGTCGAATCCAATTTCTCCTCCAATATCTTCAGAATCGTTCACATCTCCACTACCTTCTGCCACCTGGAAGATTCTGAACTCGCTCAGAGGCACAGTATCGCCTAAAAAGTCGCGGACGCTGTTGAGTAATGCCGATCCCAAAAATGTTCCAATGCCCGTCAGCGCGTTGTCTCCGTCTTCTAAGGAACCGAGTGCACCAATTACATTGCCACTTAGCAGCGTCACAATCTCCTGATCGGAACGAGGTGGAGAACTACTCAATTCTAGATTCCTGCGTAAACTTGTCGGATCGCTAGCCAAATTGGCGAGATTGCTAGCGGGACCGGTATAGCGGGCATTAATCCGCACGAGGCGGTTCCCTTGCTGAGTTAAACCGATATTGCCAATTGGTGTATCGGCAACTTCGTTGCGTGGGAAGGGACTGTTATTGGTTTGAATTCCTGATGCAAAGGCTGAGGCATCGGGTAGCGATGTTTGTAAGGTGACATCCAGAATTGGATCAGTATCTCCGCGAAATTCAGCGCGATCGTTCTCCCCTGCCAGTCTCAAAGAAGCACCAAATAATCCCACCCGGCCAGATGGCAAGCGAATATTACCAGTTGGTCTGATATTGTTGATGCTTCCGTCTACTCTTAAACCACCTCGGGCATTGACATCTAAGAAAGACCCCAGCACAACATTGATGTTTCGGGTTAGCGCAATTCGTAAATTGTCGAATCGTAGCGGTGGAATAATACCGGGTTCTTCCGAACCTGAAGCTTCTGTGGTCGTCTGATTGTCGCCCTCAAGGATGGTGATTGTTCCTCTGGATAAATCAATTTCGCCTGAGAGCGCAGGGCCACTAAGTAGACTACCACCCAGCTGAATTTGCCCGTCCACTTGGCCTGCATAGAGACCTCGCACAGCCAGGTCAATATTATCTAGGGTGACAGCTAGCGGAGTGGAACGCAGGGCAAGCGAGGGGGGCGTGCCACTTTCGACATCGGGTATTTCGCCATCAGGACGATCACCATCAGGCACTTCAACATCCGATTCCTCAACATCGGGAATTTGGACATCAGGGACGTCAACGGCATTTTCGGCTGAAGGATCTGGCTCTGAGGGGGCTTCCGCATCCACGGCGTTACCCGATGTGTCGGCGTCCTCCGGGACTACCAGCGGAGTAATCAGCGGGAACGTGCCTCTGGCCGCTAGCTGTCCGTCACTAAATTGCCCTGTTAGCTCGTCCACAACGACTAGAAAGTCTTCACGGACAAGACGAACACGACCAGTGAGACCAGTGATGGGAGCACCCGGGAGATTTCGTACAGAAACCGTGGCCCCATTGAGCAAAACCAGCCCATCAAACCTTTCAGGAATTAGGCTTTCTTCAAAGTTGCCTTCAAGATTCAGGAGGAGACTGCCTTCACCAGATTCCCAAGCAATTTGACGAGTAAACAGGTTTAAGAGGGCAAAACCTTCGTCTTTCACATTGGCTTGAATGGAGAAACTTTGATCAGTGGGTTCGACCTCAACAAAATCTAATTGGTAAGGTACTCGGGCTGATAGCGTTAGCGGATCATCAGACCCGATTAGTAGCAGTTCGGCATCTAACCCAGCACGAGCATCCCTATAGGACAAATTAGCTCGTGCCCCATCAATGGGATTGTTATTGAGCGTGCCATTGACAACTTCAAAGTCTCCTGCCAAGTCTGGATCAGACAACCGCCCGCGTAGGGTTGCATTGCCGTTCAGCCGGCCACCCAAATCGAAGGGAAGATTAGCTAGATCTTTGACTTCATCAATAGGAACATTGACCACCTCCAAGTTCATGACCCGATCGCGCTGCTCTTCTGGATCGATCGCAAACTCACCGGTCAGGGCAATGTAAGCCGTTTCAGCATCGATTTCTGAGATGAACTGCACCGGAGATAAGGTGACCAATCCATCTTCATAGCTGCCTTGGGCAATCACAGAATCAGCGCTAAGAGCTGGTCCCCAGGTCCACGAGTTGCCTTCAATATCAAACTCAATTTCAACGTCGTCCGGTAGCGTTGCTGAAAAATTAACCTCTCCTTCAAAAGAACCTTCAAGTTCGCTCAGGGGAGGAATGGGTGCCCGCTCCGCCTGAATTTCGTCCTGGATTTGCAGCTCTCTAATTTCCGCTAGGCGGCGTAGCTGGTTCAGTAAGCTACCGTCAGGATCCCCGGCTGGTGTTGTGGCAAGAATGGCTTCAGCCTCTGCTTGGGATGCCGGAATGAAGCCCTCCTCAGGGGTAAGACCGCGCCTAAAATCAGCCAGCTCTTGAATTTTGAGAACAGTGAAAATGTCCCGCAATTCACCTTCCTCGGTTGACAACGTAGCCTGTAGTTGAGGTATTTGGTTAATGGCATAACGCCCAGATAAGTTGTAGGCTCGACTCTCTGTTATCACGCCCCGAGCATCTCGATCAGACAGGGTGAATTGAGCGTCGTTGAGTCGAGCAATGCCATTCATGTAGGAAAAGCCGCCTGCCAAGCTGTCGACGGTGTAGTAACTGATGCCTAGGTTGTCGATGTAGAACTGCCCAACGGTGTTGAGCGTATTGAGGTTGACGGTGGCGTTGGCAAAGGCCACTTGGCCGCGTAGAGGACCATAGGCTGAGTTTTCGGGAGGAATATTGAGGATTGAAATAGGAAAGTTGTAGAGCTGCGTTTCTAGAAGATCGCCTTCCGTTTCTCCGATCGCGATCGCGGCGACAGCCTCTCCCGTTGCTGGATCAACTTCGTTGATGTTAGTTGCTCGAATGGAGAAATCGATATCTCTGGCAGCGATATCGTAATCGATAAGGATCTCGTCTTCTTGACCGCTTAGCGCGACATTGATGCCGTCTTGAGTCGAAAAATCGATATCGCCAGTCAGCAACGGCTCGAACACCAAGTCATTTAAGGCGAGGTTGGCAAGTGCTAAGTTGCCATCCAAATTGAGGTTATTGGGAGTTCCCGTTAAACGCCCTTGAAAATCAGCCTGTCCTTGCAGTCCCACAACTGGCGGTAATGTGACGGGTAATGCTGCTAGCGCATAGTCCTCAGCTGCAATATTGAGATCGATAGCGGCAATGCTGGGTGCGCCACCGCCGGTGAAATCAGGAGTAATGGTGCCATCAGCCGAAAGTCCTGCCGTTTCCAGACTGTTCACCTGGAGCTGACGACCATCCCAAGCCAGATTGGTTTCGAGGGGCGATCGCGCTTGAGCTAAGTTTGGATTAATGGCAGCGGCAGTGGCTAATCCCTCAGACAGTCTGACGTTGGCCCGGCCTCGAATACCCGCCGGGGTGAGGTTATCTAGATTGCCCGCTAGCTGGAAGGTCGCTTCGCCTGTTCCCTGCAATTCTGCCGCTAGCTGCCTAAGCTGCACATTGGTAGCCCGACCATCAGCTTGCCAAGTGCCGTTTGCCAGAATGAAATCGCTGACCACGGTGCCGCCTGCGATCGCGGTCGATGCAGTGCCCTCTCCTTGAATCGCATCCAAACTGAAATTGTCTACGCTGCCTGACAGGCGGGCGTCAGCTGTCACGCTGTTGATGGGGGCATCAGGGGCAAACTGCCCAATGGGGAAATCACGAGTTTGAATGTCAGCGTTCCACAGACCATTGGCTAAGGCGACCTGACTGTTAAGCGTGCCACCTCGCAGGGACGTCGTAATATTGCCATCGCCCTGAATGCCGCGCAGAGAAAAGTCGTCTGTACGCCCCGCCAAGCGGACATCACCTCCCGCAGTGATACCCGCTAGTGAAGTATTAAAAACCCCCAGCTGTAGTCCCTGTGCGGCAACGTCGGCAGTCCACTGCCCTGCCGCCAGTGTCCCTGTCCCAGAGAGCGTCCCGCCAGCGATTTCAGCATTGCGAATGCGAACGGTGTTCGCTGCCACTTCCGCTGTGCCCCGAGTAGGGTAAGTGCCCTCAGGAGCGTCCCAAGACACAACTCCATTCAGGCCATCGAGGGGACCTGAAATATCCGCCTCCAGATCCACAGTGCCGATCACAAATTCTTCCGGTAAACCGTAGGGGCGTCCGATAGCATCTGCGGGCAAATTGCGGCCTTGTAAATTCAATGCCAAGGTGGCAGGCCGGGTAAAGTTAAAGCTGCCGTCCCCTGTCAGCACGCCCCCTACTAGAGGTTCGGCCTCTACATTGGACAAACTGATGGCATTGGAAGCATAGGTCAATTGCCCAGTAAGGTTGGCAAACTGAACTTTATCGAGCGTAACGACATCGGTTGAGAGAATTTGGCCTGAGACTGCGGGTTCTGCTAAGGGACCGGTGAGGCGAACGTCTTCAGCTTGAAGGGTACCTTCTGCTTCAATCGGGAGATCAAAGTTGAATGCACTGGCGATTTCGGGAATAGCGACAGGCGCGATTGTGCCTGTCAAATCGTAACCGTTGCGAAAGTCAATATCACCCTCAGCGCTGGCCGACAGTGCACCATAGTCTGCCCTTGTATTTTCTAGGGCCACCCGATTGCCCAAAAAGCGAGCTTGCGTCGCAATATCAGTAAATGGAGTAGCTAAGGCATTAAGCTTGAGTTCACCTTCCGTAAGTCTTGCTGTGCCCGTCAGAGTCGGCTCCTCCTGAGGAACAATTTCAACCTCCAAGTTGGCATCCAACAACCCTGAATCAATCGACAATGGCACATCCTGAGGCAAGCTAGTGAACAAGACCGGAGTGAGTACGGCAAGGTCGATCTGTTGAGCTTGAATCGCCAGATTAGCGTTGACCGCCCCGTCTGTTTCAGGGGATTCATCGTCGCCAAAATCAGGCTGCTGAACCACCCCGCTTACGTCTAAAGTGCCAGCGTTCTCAGGTTCAGCGGTCACATCAAAGGTAATCTCTTGAGCTTCTACCTGAGAGTCCTGATTCCGAAAATCGGCAGTGTCAACTTGATCAATCGTAATTTCGCCGTTAATCGCACCGATAGTTAATGGAATCGCAGTGGCATCGCTGCTGTAGGGCAATGCGGTTAACTCACCGGCTTCTAGCACAATAGTGGGATTGACTTGTAGAAAAGGATCTTCGTCCTCTTCGTCGTCATCTTCATCATCAAAATCGAAACTAATCCACTCGCCTTGGGCATTTTGCTCAACGTAGGCGACTGGATTGACAAAGGTGATTTGAGGTCTAATAGTGCGAGTTAGTAGCTGTAAAGGATTGAGATCGATTTCAACCGCTTCTACAAACAGCTCATCTGGGGCATCTTCTGTGGGGGGCATTGCTGACGGACCAAATCGCACTCCTGTCAGAGACGCTCGCTCAACTTCACCTAAATAAACGGGACGATCAAGGGTATCGCTGAGCTGTTCTGAAGCCCAAGGCGAAAGCCTTTCATTCACAAAAAACCAAGCCCACCATGCACCACCGGCAACACCTAAAGTCGCGATCGCGCCCAAAGTTAAGCCTGTCGTTGCCCAAAGACGACGACGTTTACTGGGTTGAGTTGATTGTGGTTCGCTCGGTGGCTCGTTGGTCATGACCCCACACACCTGCTCGTATGTCGCTCTGTATCCATCCTTAGCGTTGCCCAGACATCATAAAGGACATTACCCATTCTTGAGAGGTTCAACATCGTTTTTCATGCCTCGGCCACTTAATTTAAGCCAGTTTTTCTGCTGAGCTAGCCTAGCTGCACATAAGATACTTAAAATTAACAATTACGGATAAAAACGGATTAGAGACTCATGCAAGTCTACGTGCTCTTGTTCAACGCGGGGACCGACAATGAAGGAATTCACTCGTTGCAGGCGAATGGGCGAAATACAGTGCTGATGTTCGAAAACGAAGACGATGCAACCCGTTTCGGACTCATGTTAGAAGCACAGGATTTTCCAGTTCCGACTGTAGAGGAATTCGACCAGAGTGAGATTGAAGATTTCTGTTCTGAAGCCGGATTCGACTATAAGTTGATTCCTTCAGGAGCACTCATGGTTCCCCCAGAAAGCATTGTCAACAAAACAGACTGGGATCCAGACGGTGTCTACGAAGAGGAAGTTCCACCTACAGCTGATGAGTCTCGGTTGTCGAATGAAGAGTTGAATGATATCCGCCAACGATTAGAAAAGCTGCTCTAGGTTAAGCGTCCGGAGACGCAATAACGTAACTTGGCTTATTGAGCAGCCATACCCACGGCGTTTTCTGTGAGGACGTTCACGTTAGTCATGCACCAAGCAATGCGCTAGATTGATTCAGCCATAAGCACGATCAGAAGTAGAGTATCGTCAGGTGCGTTTACGTCGGCACCCTATCTATTCTTCAAAGGGCAACGCACCGCCAACCGTGGCATAGTGATCTGAGCGGTAAGTCGTGACTTTTCAGGAGAGTCTGGATAATGTCATCCCCTACACCCGATGCAGATAGATTGGTAGATCGAGGACATTTATTAACAGAGCAGGCGAACCCAGCCAGCCGCAACCTTGATCAACTCTCCCCTCTAGCATTTGTCGATTTGGTGAATGCAGAAGACCAAAAGACACTGAGCGCGATCGCAGGCGCGCGAGAAGACCTCGCTGAGGCGATCGCGCTCACAGCCGCCGCTCTGCGCGAAGGGGGACGGCTCTTTTACATTGGTGCAGGTACGAGTGGCAGATTAGGTGTTCTTGATGCGTCAGAATGTCCGCCAACCTTTTGTACGTCCCCTGAGTTGGTGCAGGGCATCATTGCGGGTGGCGCTGGAGCCTTGGTGCGGAGCTCCGAAGGTTTAGAAGACATTGCTGAGGATGGTGAAACTGTGATCCACGAGCACCGGCTCCATGAGCATGATGTGGTTGTTGGCATCACGGCTGGGGGCACGACGCCCTACGTTCACGGAGCTTTGAAAGCCGCTCAACAGCGGGGTGCCACTGCCATCTTCATGGCCTGTGTGCCTCAAGATCAGGTATCTACTGACTACGACGTCGATATTCGTTTGTTAGTTGGGCCAGAGATCTTAGCTGGATCGACACGCTTGAAAGCGGGCACTGCAACCAAGATGGCACTCAACATTCTGTCGACTGGCGTCATGGTGCAGCTAGGCAAGGTCTACGGCAACCGAATGGTAGACGTGTCGGTGACGAATACAAAGCTGCGCGATCGCGCTATTCGTATTCTCAAAGACCTAACAAACTTGGATCGAACTGCTGCAGGGGATCTGCTTGACCGCAGCGGGCAACGGGTGAAGCTAGCCTTACTTATGCATTGGGGAGACCTTACTCCCAACCAAGCAGAAGAGTGTCTGAACCGGCATCATGGGCAGCTTCGTCAGGCCGTGAATAGTCTTAAGGATCCAAAAAGATAGGAAGGAGTTAGTCATAAGCCGGGTTCTGTTCTTCCGAGGGATTCCCGAAAGGGCAATCATCTATCTAGGACGACTGTTACCAATCGCCTCATGCGGTACACCAATAGCGGGGCTGGAAAAAAGACCAACCGTGGCCCCTGCGACCTTGCTTCCAACCGGGGTTTACCGAGCCAGCACCTCTCGATGCTGCTGGTGCGCTCTTACCGCACCCTTGCACCCTTACCTGTAAAGGGTTGAAGGATAAAGGATAAGACGGAGTTCCGCCCTCTGCCTTCGACCTTCTGCCTTTCATCGGCGGTATGTTTCTGTGGCACTCTCCTCACGGTCACCCGCACTGGGCGTTACCCAGCAAGTCTGGTCCTTAGGAAGCCCGGACTTTCCTCAGGCTGGAAACCCAACCCGCGATCGCCTCACTAACTCCTTCCTGTTTCTAGTCTAAAAGCTAAAGCGTCCGCATCCTTCATCTTTTGCTATTCCCTAGGGCCTGTCGTCATTTAGATCTGCAATGCTTCAGCAATGACGGCTTCAGTCCCTAGTTTATGAATCTGGGGCGGGGTCATGCTTATGCCAAAAGACCTCTGGCATTCATTAATGACGCGCCCTATGTGAACGCGATCACAGGCTCATTTCCCGACTTCCTCCCAGTTACTCCTTAACCTTGCACCTATCACTTCACAGGAGCAACACCATGAAATCTCAAGTCTCTCAAACCTCGCTTCAGCGTCATTTTGAAGCTCAAATAACGCCTGGCGGTTTTGGTCGCCGACCGCTTAGACCTCGCCCCCAGTTGACTGCCAAGTGGGTGGTCGGTAAAGACGGTGAGCTGATCTGCCAGTGGACCCAACGATAGCTGCTTACGGTTGCTCAGACTTCTCAGGCAGGGTTTATGTCCCGCTGATGAACTGATCAGGAAAGGTTCAGGAGTGAACCTCACTATATAGCTTTAGCCATCTAGGCTTGTGCATCCATTAGCATCCGGGTGCTTAGCACATCGCCAGATGGCTCGCCGTCTTGTCCTAATGGAACTGGCAACAGCTATAGAACTCAAGACAGATGAAACCCTACCCATTCGGAGTGGCAATCTCATGAAACTCACGTATCGCGGCGTATCTTATGATGCTTTCATTGCCGGTCGTACCGCTACTGAAACCACCGAAATAGGTACCTTTCGAGGCAAGAACTACGCCATCAAACAGTCACCTCTTCGTTTCCAAAAACCTGCCGAGGAATTTGTTTACCGAGGTATTCGATATAGCCGATAGGGCTAGCACCTTTCGCTTTTCTCCCTTCTACAAAGGCAGCACACAAACCCTCCTCTGTCCTTCTCATCCAGTTAAATGAGAGGGACTTTTATGGATAGATTCGGTCTTCCTAATGTAGGCAAAGCTTCAGGGTTAACGGCTGAAAAATGAGCTTGAGTTCAATGCACTATTTTGCGATCGCCGACAAAACCATAAAAAAGTCACTTCAAAATAAAGTTACGCTTTTTGAAAGCAGGTCCGTCTTCAGATAGAAAAAGATGAGTCTATTTATCCTCAAAAAGACGTATGAAATCTCTATCTAAAGCTGATATTTCCTTTTTTAGGCGCAGTGGTATTGCCCTCTATCCTTAGATTCGATACGTTACTAACAAATAGAACGGTGAAGCAGGTTAAGACGAGCAGCTGTTTTGCCCGTATGAGCATAGTTGAATTAAGTTCTTTTGAAGTTTGAAGATAAGGAGGAAATTTATGGCTACTCAAATACCCGATAAAATGCCCAAGATCCCAGCAGCAGAGACAAGAGAAGTCTATGAGGAAAGAGTTAAGGCTGAACTAGATCGGCTAAATGCTCGCATTGATGAGTTTAAGGCAAAAGCGGATCAGGCTAAAGCTGAAGCCGAAATCAACTATCGCAATGCAATGGAAGAAATTACTGCCAAGCGAGACGCTTTAGCTCTTAAATGGGAAGAGATGAACTCCTCTGGAGAAGCGGCTTGGAAGGAATTGCAGAAAGGCTTTGAATCTGCTTGGAATGAGCTTGCTAATTCTTTTGAAAAAGCGTCTAAAAAGTTTGATTGGTAAAAGTTGATGACGCACTTAATCAGCCTAGTGCTGGTATTGGATACTACTGACATTGATTAATTAGTACTCAATCATCGAAAGTTGGAAGGTTTTTATCGAAACCTTCCTTTTTGTTATTTCAATCTACGGTTTGGAAATATGTCGCGTTGGTTATTATCAGTTGTTCGTTATCAAGTTTGTTAACTGTCTGGGTACAAACTGAGCAATCTGGCACGCTAAGCTAATGTCAGCAGTATTTGTCAATTTTTATGAAAACCGTCCCTACGCCTAAAACGTCTCCTTATCTTCAACTGCTCAATTGGATTTTTCGTCCGCTGGAGTACATGGAGGCGAATTTCCAGCGTTGTGGAGATTTGTTTTTGGCGCGATGGGGGATGCTGGAGTGGATCTTAGTGAGTCATCCAGACGCTCTAAAAACAATTCTGACTCAGGATAGCGGTGACGTAGTAAGCGCGCCGGGAGAAGTCAGTGCTATTCTCAAACCCTTGTTGGGAGACAATTCTGTCATTTTGCAAAGTGGTGACAAACATCGCCAGCGACGCAAGCTAATCATGCCGCCTTTTCACGGCGAACGATTGAAGGTCTACGCTGACTTGATCCAAAACATCACCCGATCGCTCATGGGCGAGATGAGGGATGGTCAAACTTTCCAGGCGAGAGACCTGACACAGAAACTTGCTATGCGGGTCATTTTGCAAGCGGTGTTTGGGCTGCATGAGGGCGATCGCTACCGCCGCTTAGAAACGCTGTTGGCAGAACGTTTGGATATGCTCAGCAGCCCAATTGCATCTACCCTGATCTTTTTCCCGGCGCTGCAAAGGAACTATGGCGCTTGGAGTCCAGGAGCCAAAATAGCTCAGCAGTCGCAAGAGATTGATTCGCTTCTCTATGCTGAAATCAAAGCCCGTAGAGCATCTCTAGATCCGACACGCAAAGACATCTTGTCCTTGCTGCTGCTGGCCAAGGATGACGCTGGCAACGGGTTGACTGATGAAGAACTGCGGGATGAACTGATGACGCTGCTGGTTGCAGGTCATGAAACGACCGCCACAGCCCTAGCCTGGAGCCTCTACTGGACCCACCATCACCCACAGATCAAGGAGAAAGTTCGGCAAGAAATTGAGGCAGACGGGGCCATTGATAATGCGATCGCCCTCACGAAGCTGCCTTACCTAGAAGCCGTTTGTAATGAAACGCTGCGCATTTATCCAGTGGCAATGCTGACTTTTGGTCGTATGATTCATCAGCCAATCACCCTGTTGGATTACACCCTTGATGAGCCGGGACGGTTGCTCGTTGGCTGCATTTATCTGCTCCACCGGCGAGAAGATCTTTACCCTCAACCTCAAGAATTTCGTCCCGAGCGTTTTCTGGAACGCCAATATTCGGCCTATGAGTTCATGCCCTTTGGAGGGGGAGCACGGCGCTGCATTGGCTATGCTCTAGCAATGTATGAACTGAAAATTGCGCTGGGGACGTTGCTGACTCACTACGATTTGGAGATGGCGAGCGATCGCCCCGTGCGTCCCGAACGTCGCGGCCTTACTTTGGGAATGAAGGGTGGCGTCGAGATGGTCTTCAAGGGCAAACGATCCGTTCCAACTCCAGCAATGGTCTAGCTCGAATGAAAAAGAACTAGGAGAACAGGGTTTAGGTTGCTGTGGCGGAGCAATAGGACAAAACCTGACGCCTCAACCCTGACTTCTCTGTAGCGGATACTCGACTCGGCACGTCTTTCTACTAGATACTAGAGTTAGCAGCTTAAACCATGCAGCACCATGAAAAAGCGCAGGCAGCCTTGGGGATGGATATTGGCCAGCATCCTAGCTTGGGGGGCAACGTTGGAACTGACTCGTTCAGCAACCCCACCTCCCGACGTGGATACAACAGGCGATGAAACGACAGAAACGGCTTTCTCTGAAGAAGATCCTCTAGGGACAGCTTTTGAAAACGCCATAAGAGCTGCCAATCTGGCTCAGTCTGCCGAAACGCCTGAGGATTGGAGTGCTGTCGCGATCGCTTGGTCCGCAGCAATTCAGGCTCTGCAAGCCGTTCCACCCGATAGCCCCGAATGGCTCTTTGCTCAGCGGAAAACCAGAGAATATTTAACGAATCAAGAGATCGCCCTGCAACGGGCGGAAGCCGCAGGGACCTCAGCTGTGTTTCCAACCCTCGGAAACCCGGTTTTGGATGAACAGCTGGCGGTGTATTTATCTTATGTAGCAACGTTTGGTCCCCCTGATGTGTTGGTCATTGGCAGTTCCCGAGCACTACAGGGATTGAATCCCCAGATTTTGCAGCAGCGTCTCAGCCAGCAAGGAATTGAATCGCCTCGGGCTTATACCTTTGCCGTGAACGGTGCAACGGCTCAGGTCGTGAGCTTTATTCTGCGACAGCTTTTGACGCAGGAACAGATGCCGGAAATGATTGTTTGGGCGGGCGGATCGCGCTCTTTTAATAGCGGTCGAGTGGATCGGACCTTTGCCAGAATTCTAGAATCACCAGGTTATGCTGCACTGCAGGCTGGCGATCGCCCTAAAATTGATGACCCGGAGGAAACAACCGATTCAGAAGACTCGGAAGACGATAAAAACAGTCTTTTACCAGTGACGACCATCAATAGCTATGGTTTTCTAAGGGTCAGTGATGTCTTTGAACCCAGTGTTTACTACCAAAACTTTCCTCGGGTTGCGGGCTTGTATGATTCTTCTTACCAGGCATTTAACTTGGATGGCGTGCAGACTATGTCTTTCAGGGCGATCGCTAATTTTGCTCAGGCCAACGATATTCCCTTGATCTTTGTCAATCTTCCGCTTAGCGCTGACTACCTTGATGAAACGCGCCTTTTCTATGAACAGCAGTTTCAGCAATACCTAGAAACGGAATCGCGCTCGGGTGGATTTACGGTCGTAGACCTGCTCCAAGAATGGCCTGATCGCAACAATATCTTTGCGGATCCCAGCCATCTTAATCAGGTTGGAGCCGCTCAGGTTGCGATGAAAATTGCTGCCGACCCCTCCATTCCCTGGGATCGTCTTAACGAGAGTGAGGCGTTGAGCGAGGCTGATGAAGAGGAAGCAGCAGAATAAACGGTCTTAGGACAAACATGAAACTGGCGACGCCATAACTTAGACTGCTCCCCTGAATTTTGTCCTCAACGGTTTGCTTTTGGCAAAACTAACTCTGCAACAGCGATCGCCAGCGTTTCGGGCTGTACGGGTTTAGTAATGTGTTTTTGAAAGCCACTGTCGAGCGCGTGCTGATAGTCTTCTTGACGAGCATAGGCTGTTAGGGCGATCGCAGGAATTGTTCCTCCCTGTTCGGGCGAGCGTGATCGCAGCTGTCGAATTAATGCATAACCATCCATATCAGGCATGCCGATATCACTGATTAAAATATCTGGGATAAACGTTTCGAGTGCGCTCAAGGCCGCTTTGGCAGACGTGAAAACGATCACCTCAGCCCCATATTGGCTCAGTATGACTTTCGTCATCTCCAACGAATCAGGACTGTCATCAACTGCAACGACTTGCACATGGCTGAGATCTACTTGCTCCTGAGAGAGCCGACTAGGCAACTGAGCCGTTGACGAGTCTTTCAGCAACGGGAGACTAACTGTAAAGGTGGCTCCATGCCCTTCGCCTAAACTAGCGGCTTTGATATTGCCGCCGTGAGCTTCTACCAAATAGCGAACGATCGCCAGCCCTAAGCCCAATCCACCAAACTGACGGGTGATGGAGGTATCTTCTTGGCGAAACGATTCAAAAATGTGAGGCAAGAAGTCTGGGGGAATTCCGATACCCGTATCTGACACAATGATGTGCGCCTGTTTTCGCTTGCGAACTAACTTGACCTCGATTCGCCCATTATTGGGTGTGAACTTGATGGCATTGGACAATAAATTCCAAACGACCTGCTGGAGTCTAGCCATATCTCCTTGGATCTGTCCCACGTCTGATAAGTCTAGGTGTATCTCGATCTCCTTCGCTTTGGCTGCTGACTTGACGGTTTCCAGAGCCGCTTCAATAACGGATATGGGGTCGACGGGGACGGTTTCTAGTTTGAGCTTGCCCCGTAAAATACGAGCAACATCCAATAAATCATCAATTAGTTGGCTCTGTAGCTTGGCGTTTCGTTCAATTGTTTCAAGGGCTTGAGCTGTCTTCTCAGCACTGAGTCGATTGGTTTGCAATAGACTGGCCCAGCCTAAGATCGGGTTGAGGGGCGATCGCAGTTCGTGAGAAAGAATAGCTAAAAACTCATCTTTAATACGATTGGCCCGCTCCGCATCTTCTCTAGCGGCTAGTTCTCGCTGAAGTGATTTCTCCCTTTCGGCTTCAATCTGCTTACGAGCGCTGATCTCCTTAAACAAAACGGCAACTCTATGATCTTCGGGAGCGGCAATTGGAAAAGCGTGCACCTCAAACCAACGATCTATTGCCTCGGCAGCGTTTTCAAAGCGCATCGGTTCGCCCGTAGCCACGATGCGCCCATAAATTTCAGGCCAATGGCTTTCCAGATTCGGAACCAACTGACGGGCTGTCTTACCGGCTGCTTGCTGAAGTCCGGTCTGACGCTCAAATGCAGGATTGACTTCTAGGAATAGATAGTCAACTGGCTGATTATCATCATCAAACAAGACTTCGATGACGCAGAAACCGTCTTCCATTGACTCAAAGAGCGTACGATAGCGTTCCTCTGATTGACTTAACGCAGTTTCCACCCGTTTTCGATCCGTCAAGTCAGTCAGTGCTCCTGGAAAGGCGATCGCCTTTCCAGCCAAGTCATATTCTGCTCGACCCCGTGCTAGAACCCATCGCTCTTCACCTCGGGCATTATGAACCCGAAACTCCGTTGAGTAATTTCCACGAGTGACGATCGCTCGACTAATGTCCGCTTCGACTTGGGGGCGATCGTCGGGGTGCATTGCGTCTAGAAACTTTTCGATAGGCAGACCTGTTTTTGCTTGATTGGGGTCAACACCAAACAGATCGGCGCAACTGCTATCCGTAGTCACCAGATTGTGTACAATGTCCCAGCGCCAAGTGGAAATAGCCCCTGCCAATAAAGCTGCTTCTAGCTGAATGTGAGCTTCCTTCAGAGCTAGCTCAGTGCGTTTGATATCGGTGACTTCTTCACAAACGGTACTAATTCCAATGATTTGATTTCCGTCCTTCAAAGGGACGAAGTTTTCCCGCCAGATACGCTTCACGCCTGGCGAAGCCGGAGTTTCACCCTCAATTTCAACGTTCAGAAGGGGTTCTCCATTTTGAAGAATGGGAAACAAAAACTGTTCCGCCTCATCGGCCAAATCAGGGAGCAGTTCACGAATGGTGTAGCCTAGATGGGCCTCAGCTGACGGACCGTTCATCTCTGCCAATCGTTGGTTGATCCGCACAAACCTGAGGTCTCGGTCAAACACTGCGAGGCCAATGGGGGCTGTTTGATAGATGGCTTCTAGCTCAGCGAGTTGCTGGCGTAATTTGACCTGATTCTCTTGTAATGAAGCTTCTGCCTGAATACGTTCGGTGATATCAACACCCGAGGGAATTAAATACTCGACTTGTCCGTCGGCATCAAATAAAGGAACTAACGCAAAATCAATGGTGATGAACCGATCAGGCCCTAATCGAATCCTGGCGTCGTAGCGCACCTTGTCTCCACTTGCAGCCCTCTGTATCGCCGTTCTGAGAAGCTGTTGCACACTCGCATCATAAGACCACCAATAGGTTTGCTCGAAAGGTTGACTCAAGACTTCAATGGGTTGCAGAGAGGCAGATACTAAAGCCATTTGATTGACTTCAATCAAAATTCCGTCTGGAGTCAACACACCAACAAAGCTTTGCAAGCTGTCCAGAACTCGCCGCAGATTCTTTTCATCGCTTTTCAACGCTGTTTCAGCCTGCTTGGATTGACAGTAAGTCTCCAACAGTCTATTTTCTTCCACCGTTGAAAACGGTTCGAGCGACTGTCGCTGAGGCAACGCTCCATTGCCGTCAGTTGGGCTACTGAGATAATCAATCCGAAAATCAACGATCTCGCCTGCATCATCTCGAATGGCTGAAAACACCCCACAGCAATTACCCTCATTTCCGGCAGGCAGTACAGAGAGTTCTGGATTAGAGAGATGATCGAACTGTAATTCAGTGCTTGTAACCGCAGTACGAAGTGCGTTGCATAGACTGTCCGGCGTCAATTGATCTTTGACGAGATAGTCAGCTGCACCCGCTTTAATGACTGCCACTGCCGTTTGAATATCCTCGTCGCCAATGACGATAATTGGAGGACGTATTGCTTTCCAATAGACTTTGATCTGAGCCAGCAGGTCTAGGCTGTCTTGCTTAGAAAAAGCTTCTATTAGAACGACATTGACCTCATGGAATCGGCGTTCTGCTAAGGAAAGACTATGCCGCTGCACCTCAACTAGTCGATAGGAAATGGTGGAGTCTTGTTGTAAGAAACGCTCATAGCTTTCGGTGAGTGTTTGAGCGCTACCAATAACCAGAATAGTCCGGTCAAGCCTAGTCATAGTGTTATTTGAGTCTCCAGAGACTAGTTATTTGCCAAGATATAGCGTTAGCCATTTAACTTAGTACGCCTAGAAGCTACTCAACTTAGCGCATAGCCGAATGGCTGACCGCCTTGGCCTAACGGAACTGGCGAGGGCTATAGCTCAAGATACATACACGTCATTTACTTTTACCATCTTCTAAATAGTGCTGAATCTATCTCATGGGGGATGTTATTCTCTCAGCCAGCATCGTTGCTGCGGGCTACTTTGCTATAGCTCTGGCCATCTAGACTTGTGTAACCCGATAGCGTCTGGTACCGCTACGCGGAATTCAAAATTCAAAATACTCTGCGAGAAGAGCAAAGCTCTACAAAACTAAGGCAGATAAGCTTTCTCAGTGTTTTAAATGGTGAGCCTATTCCTGCCGCAGTGTACTAGGTGCTTGACTCATAGCCCGATAGCTCACCGTCTTGGCCTAACGAAACTGATGACGGCTATTAAAGCCGCCTTAATGGTTTGCTGCTATTTTTCTAAGCGAATTGCGAACCACTGCATTGCCTGACCAGGCCGCAGTTCAAAGTCACAAGCAGTGGCAATCAAATACTTGGCCTGCTCCTGAATAGAGGAAAACTTCGCCAGGTCGCGAGGGAGATTAGATTGGCGATCGCTCAATATTTGCTCAAGCTTTTGGCGAAGTTCCTCAGCCGTTAAAATCTGCTCCTCTTCTCCCGGCATGAGCAGAACGAAGTATTCTTCTTCATACATCAATGAGTAGTCAGGCATGATGGGATTCCACTAACCAACTTCCTGAGAGGTCTTGACTTGAGGTTGGGCTTGAGGCTGGAACTGGAACAGGGTGTAGACAACATTTCGTCGGATGCCCGTCATCATATCCAGGAAGACCTCATAGCCTTCACTCTTGTATTCGATGAGGGGATCCTTCTGTCCATATCCTCGCAGACCTACCGTTTCTCGCAGGGCATCCATCTGCTGAAGATGTTCTCGCCAAAGGGTATCAATTTGCTGAAGGATGAAGAAGCGCTCAGCTTCTCGCATCAAACCCGGCTTCATTTGGTCTACCTGAGCCTCTTTCATGTCGTAAGCCGTGCGGACCTGCTCATGCAGAAACGTCTTGATCTCCCCAATCGAAAGATCCTCTAGCTGCTCTGGCTCCATGTCAGACAGCAGGTAAACAAATTCCTTCACCTTCTCAACCATTTCAGGCAGCTTCCATTCCTCGGATGGCAGCTCAGGGTTGATGTAGGCTTCCACGATGTCATCCATCGTGCGTTCAGCATAAGAGATAACTAATTCCTTTAGGTCTTGCCCTTCTAGGACGCGCCGCCGTTCAGCATAAATGGCTCGCCGCTGGTTGTTCATCACTTCGTCGTATTCGAATACCTGTTTACGAATGTCGTAGTAGTAGGTTTCGACTTTCTTCTGAGCGCCTTCGAGCGAGCGCGTCAGCATTCCCGATTCGATGGGCATGTCCTCTTCAACGCGGAACATGTTCATCAGACCAGCAACACGATCGCCCCCAAAAATCCGCAGCAGGTTATCTTCCAAACTCAGGAAGAATCGAGTAGAGCCTGGGTCGCCCTGTCGTCCAGCCCGACCCCGCAGTTGATTGTCAACCCGACGAGATTCGTGACGTTCTGTACCAATAACGTGCAGTCCACCTAGTTCAATCACTTTGTCGTGTTCGGCGTCAGTGAAGCGCTCGTACTCCGACAAAATTAGTGTGTAAACGTCTCGCAGTTTTTCGACAACCGGATCGTCAGTGGGTGCTTTCTCTGCCGCGATCGCCACTTTTTCCTCAGCTTCCAACTCCGGTAAACTGCGATCGCCATAGGTTTCGACCGCAAAATCCACGGCTTCTTTCAAAGCCCTTTCCGCCTCATTGGAAAGCTCAGTCGGGAAAATATCGGGTGAAGCCTTCCAAGTCTTCACTTTCTTCTTAGTGTCTCCAAAGCCTTGAGATTTAGTTCGTCCCTTAGTACCGGGGACCGAAACCATCATGTCATCTTCTTCGGGCTTCACAATTCGCGGCAGCAAGTATTCCCGAATCTTCAGACGCGCCATGTAGTCGGCGTTACCACCCAAGATAATATCTGTTCCGCGTCCTGCCATGTTGGTGGCGATCGTGACGGCCCCACCTCGACCCGCCTGTGCGACAATCTCAGCTTCCCGCTCTACATTCTCTGGCTTTGCGTTCAGCAGATTATGGGGAATTTCCTGTTCTGCTAGCAGAGTCGATAGCAATTCCGACTTTTCAACACTTGTGGTTCCAACCAAAACTGGGCGATCCGCTTCGTGCATTTCAGCACATTCGCTGGCAACAGCCTTCCACTTCGCCATCTCAGTTTTATAAACCACGTCAGCCAAGTCCCGCCGCCGAGAAGGCTTATTGGTCTCGATGACAGTGACTTCTAGGTCGTAGATCTTTTCAAATTCCGCTTCTTCCGTTTTGGCTGTCCCTGTCATACCGGACAACTTAGGATACAGCAAGAAGAAGTTTTGATAAGTAATGCTGGCTAGAGTCTGGGTTTCAGGCTGAATTTCAGTGTGCTCTTTGGCCTCAATGGCTTGGTGCAGTCCATCACTCCAGCGACGGCCCGGCATCACCCGCCCAGTAAATTCATCCACGATGACAACTTCGCCATTGCGAACAATGTAGTTGACATCTTTAGTAAACAGTTCCTTGGCCTTGATAGCATTGAAAACGTAGTGCGCCCAAGGATCTTTCGGGTCGAACAAGTCTTGTACGCCTAACAGTTCCTCAGCTCGGATAAAACCCTCATCGGTGAGCAATACATTGCGGGCCTTCTCATCGGTTTCGTAGTGATCTTCACCATTGAGAGCCGCTGCTACTTCTGCGGCCTGAGTATATTTTTCACTCGGACGTTCAACCTGACCTGAGATGATCAAAGGTGTCCGAGCTTCATCGATCAGGATGGAGTCAACTTCGTCAATGACGCAGAAATTGAAAGGACGCTGAACAACATCGGCGATCGCCGTTGCCATATTGTCCCTCAAGTAGTCAAAGCCAAATTCGCTGTTGGTGCCGTAAGTAATATCGCAGGCGTAGTTCTTCTTCCGCTCAGTCGGACTCATCCCCTGCTGAATCAGCCCCACATTCAATCCCAGAAAGCGGTGAACCTGTCCCATCCACTCGGCGTCCCGTCGGGCTAGATAGTCGTTCACCGTAACAACGTGGGCACCCTTGCCTGTCAGCGCGTTGAGATAGCTAGGTAGGGTGGCCACCAGTGTTTTACCCTCACCCGTCTTCATCTCGGCAATCTGCCCCTCGTGGAGCACCATGCCACCAATCATCTGAACATCGAAGTGGCGCATCCCTAGAACGCGCTTAGACGCTTCTCGCACCACTGCAAAAGCTTCAGGAAGAAGGTCATCTAGAGACTCACCTTTCTCCAAACGCTGCTTGAACTCACCCGTCTTAGCGGTTAGTTCTTCATCTGACAACGGCTGGATGTCTTCTTCCAGCAGGTTGATTTCCACTACGTCAGGTTTGTAGCGCTTGAGTTTGCGAACGTTTGGATCACCAAGCAGTGCTTTGAGCATATGTCCGGAGACGATTAATTAACTGAATCTTTAGTAAAACGAAAATTTCAAGGCTGCACAAGGGGCGATCGCCGCACCTTCAACTGAAATCACCTTTACTACATTAAATCGATACTACCACCTGACTCTATAAATCAGAGAACGCTGACTTTTCAAGATGTTTTAAGCCCTCCCTCTAAAATTCGTGCTTAAATGTGTTCAGTCTGAACATTCAAGTTTTAAAGATCAGGGTTTGCGAGTGCGCCATTTCTTCTCCAATGCTTCAACGAAGACGGTAGGGAGGTCCTTTGGGCTTCTGATGGACCGTTTTGGGGTGACTGGCGTATCAGCACGAAGACTAGGCTTTTTGAGACTTTGCCGAGGACGGCTGAGCACACGACGACGAAGATACGGCGTTTGATCTTAGAGTTTGGGCGGCTTTCCCCATGTCCAAATCGATCTAGCGCCAGTCTTCTGCTCTAGCGATGGTTAGCTTCGCTGGCATCATTGCGTCATTTTTGCTTGTCAGACAATATTTGGACAATTTTCTATGGACTGCAGCAACATTCAGTTTCAGTATGTTGACTTTCTGGAGACTGATCAGCTGAATCAGCTCATCGGCCTATTTGAAGCAGCTGCTTTCTGGGCCTGTGAGCGCGCTTCGGAAGATATGGCTATTGCGATCGCTCACAGCCATCCGGTTGTTATTGCTTGGGACAGCAACGAGCTTATTGGGTTTGCTCGCGCAACATCTGATGGCATTTATCGCGCCACCATTTGGGATGTGGTGATTCACCCTAACTATCAGGGTGCTGGTCTCGGACGCAAACTTGTACAAACGGTTTTGGGACATCCCCACATGAGCCGAATCGAGCGCGTTTACCTGATGACAACCCGCCAGCAAGCGTTTTATAAACGCATTGGATTTCAAGAGAATGAAACAACTACGATGGTTCTGTTTCATCAAGAAATTGAACCCGTGCCCGATTTCACAGTTGTTGAATCAGGCGTTGCATCTTCCAAAGGCTAGAGTTTATGAGCTTCGGAGTAAGCAGTCTCCCTCAAGACAACCCTTCACCTTGATGGTTTAGGAACTCAACTTTCTTAAAATCCGGCGTCCCAAGCTGGGCTTCGTTGGCTCAGTGCTGACCAGAGGACCTTCAAAGCTTGGACGCTGCTGGGGAGCATGTAAATAGCGATAGTGGAGAAAAGTATTGCGATAAGGAATATCGAGATTCTCACCTTCGCACAAACGAGCGATCAGCTTTGAGGAAATGCCAATGTAGTGTAGGTAAAGCAGCCGCAGATCGCCATCAAAAACGACGTTATCCCGTTCCTCAAAATGAGTTGAGGTCACAGAATTACCCGTACGTTCTTCCCTCGATAAAGCGATCGCCAAGTTAGCCGATTCTATGGGCCGTCGGAGGACAAAGTAGTTCAGAATGGTCTGATCAGGAGCCATCGGATAAAGGACTTCAGCTTCCCCCTGAGCAAGACGCTGAAGATACCATTCAATATCGTCTTGAGCAACGGCACCTAACTTGGCACCATAGAAACCTGAACAAAACGTTTTCATCTCCAGCGCTTTTTCAGAGAAAAGGCTTTTGAGTTTGGGGGAACTTAGATCGAAAACATGACTCAGGTTTTTGTACTGAAAGTCATAGGTTACCCAATCGACATAATCTAATGCTTTGAAAATGGTCTCAGGAGAGCTCAGCAAAAGCGTATCGGCGTCCATGTATATGAAGCGATCAAAAGGACCTTCAAAGGCACAGAAACGGCGATGGGTTCCCATTCGGTGAATGCCAGATTTTCCATTGATCGCCAACCATTTTTCAGCTGCTGTGGGATGATGGCTCCATATTTGATGGACCCATTGGTCCCAACGTTCAATGATCGCTTTCTCCTCGAATAGATGTAGGTGAGGACGAGATGCCGCTAGCTGTCTTAACTTATCTAAGCGATCGTCGTAAGGATAAATACAAACTGGAAAAGATTTGCCAGCATGAACTTCAATACTATTCAGAAGGGCAACAATTTGGTCATATACGTTGTCATTACCCAGCGTACAAATGCCGTCTATCATTGGGACTTTCTCCTGAAAAGTTATTAGGATTCCACTGTTTTTGGAACTAAATTGGTTCTAGATATAGCCGTCGCCAGTTTCGTTAGGTCAAGACGGCAAACCATCTGGCGATATGCTTAGCACCAGATGCTATTAGGTGCACTAGTCTAGATAACTAAAGTGATAGCTCAGGCGGTCAAAAACTTTTAGACAGCAATCAGGTATCCATAGCACAGTTAAAACAATCTAGTTAAAAGAAGTATGCCCTTAAATCTTCAATTAATGACGTTATGGAAATAGACGCTAGGAGTTACGAGTCTTGGTTTTCTCATTTTTATGGATCAAACTTAATAGTCTTGATTTTCAAGCACTTTGAGTGCCTCAAGAATATTCTGTGCCGATCGCTGAATATCATCTAAAACGAGTTCTCGTTCTTCATCAGTTTCCAGCAAATTATCAGAGATAAGGCTTAAAGCCCCCAGCATAGAATTCAGGTTAGTGCGCGCATAATAAGACGTTTCAGACAGCTTTTGTCCCCCTTTCTTGGTGGTCAAAAGCTGATCGCCAAATTGCATTTCACAGAGTTCACGATACTTTCCACCTAGGCTAAGCAGTTCTTCATGAGTGCCAACTTCCACTACTTTTCCCTGGTCCATTACGGCTATCTGATCCGCATTACGGACAGTGGAGAGTCGGTGAGCAATGACGAGGATCGTGCGGTCATGGCTGAGTTCATCGATCGCCTGCTGCACTAAGCGTTCTGAAACCGTGTCTAAAGCACTCGTGGCTTCATCCAGAATCAAAATTTCAGGATCTTGGAGAATAGCTCGGGCGATCGCCAATCTTTGACGTTGTCCACCTGATAGCATGACACCGCGATCGCCAATTAAGGTATCCCACTGCTGCGGCAGCTCTAGGATGAAATCGTAGGCATTTGCCCGCTTCGCCGCTGCAAAGATAGCCTGATCGCTAGCGTCTGGCTTGGGGTAGCAGATATTATTCCGCACGGTCTCATTGAACAAAAAGGTATCCTGGCTGACCACTCCCATTGACCGACGCAAACTTGCCAAGTCAAACATCTTCATATCAACACCATCAATCATGATGCAGCCCGCAGTTGGGTCATAGAAACGGGCTAGAAGATCCGCCAACGTAGACTTTCCAGAACCAGAACTACCCACTAATGCAAGCGTTTGACCTTTTGGCAAAGTCAAGCTCACTTGGCTGAGCACAAGCTTTTCATGGCTAGGGTAGTGAAAGGTAATATCCTTAAATTCAATGTTGTGTTCAAGTCCTTGAAAGCACGTTTGTCCTCGAAGCATAAAAGGTTTGTTATCGAGGCTGATAAAGTCTTGCATGACTTCAACACTGGCGGAAGAATTGCCCAGCTGATTGCGAATTGCGTTGAGCTGCCCCACAAAAGGCAGCATCCGAAACAGAATCACCAAATAGACCAGAAGAACCGCTGAAAAGGCATCTACCTTGTCAGCAAAAAATATTCTGGCAAAGAGAATAATGAGGATGACCGAAACAATTCCTGTAATTTCATTAATAGGCCCAATCGCAGCCGCATTCATCTGACTCTTAAATTCTGTTTTTTCTTGAGAAAAAATCAGGTGAACAAGCTTTTGATATTCTCGATTCTCAGTCCCTACAGTTCTAATAAGGCGCATGCCATTCAGAACTTCTAAGAGATGAACTGAGATGGCACGATTCGCTTCGCTGAGTTGACGGCCTAGCTTTTTAGCTCGACGATTGTATAGCTGACTGGGAAGCAGTGTGGCAGTTGCAACCAAGGTTGCAGCGATGGTTAGTGGCCACGAAAGCGAAACTAAAATCCCCAGAAAAACTAGGATAGTGATAACAACATTGATGGCTTTGACATAAGAGATGATAGCGTTCACAGCTCGATTGACTTCGACATTGAGGCGGCGGGTGATGTCTCCAATTTGCATCTGGTCAAAATAAGCCAGATCGACATCCATTAGCATCCTAAAACCATTGGCTCGAACGGTATTAACCAAACCTCGTCGAAGCGATACATTCGTCAGCGTATTGAGATAAGTGACCATCCCTTTCAAAACAATCGTTCCTAAAATTGCCAAGAGCATGACAGTCAAGCGATATTGCTCAGGAACGGCTTCAAACGGTTGGGTCAAATACTGCAATAGCTTGGGTAGGCTTTGATATTGAGCTTCTTGCCCTAACAGCTGTAATAAAATAGGAAAAATTAGAGCAATGTTAATTCCGTTAAATAAAGCTCCAGAAAAGCCGAGAAGAACGCTGAGAAAAATTCTTCCTGGAAATTGTCTAGCTAACTTAAGCATGAATTCATTCTGAGAATTCTGCTTCCGATCAAATGCATAAGATCGTTTTTTGCCGCTTACGATACTAGTCATTAATTTCCGAGTTTTCTTCAAAATTAACTAAAATAAATTTGAGGGCTTAATCTAACTAGCTGTGACGTTGTGCTTGACCAAGTAGGAGTCGAGCAGGGGCTTTAGAGTGTGACTCATGTTGAGAATACTAAAATTTTGCTGGCACCGAAAACGAGCAAGCTTTGCTTTTTCTAAAGCGGAAGAATAGGACGCAAAAACATGGTCAATTTTTTCTGCAAGTTGCTGAGGCGCATTAGGCTCCACTAAATAACCTGTTTGGCCCAGAATGTTGGGGATATCCCCCACATGACTCGCTACAATAGGCTTTGCCATTGACATCCCGTCCGTTAATTTGAGGGGAAATTGTGCTCTTGTTGCGGGATCATCTCGCTGTGGAACTACCACGATGTGAGCAGCTGCAATATGTCGGGGCATATCTTCATACTTGGCTTTGGGCAACTGAATAAGCCACCGCCCCCACCGCTGACGAAGATGCTTATCGTAGTCATCATAGGGACTACCACCGACAATGACGAGTCGTAAGTCAGGCTGGTTTAAGCGATCAAGGGCCGTCAAGACATCTTCGACGCCTTTGTAGGGTCTGGGCGCACCTGGAAACATCAGGACTCGATAATCCGAAAGCCCCAAAGCTGCACGGCAGGTTTCGGGATCATATTGGTCAGGATCGAACAACTCCGTATCTTTACCGTTGGGTAAATAAGTGCCCCCAAACCGATTTTGCAAAAACAAATTGTGCGTTGTGATGTGATCGGCACGATCCGTCCACTTTTCCATCCATTGGAGATAGAGGGGATGTTCTGGATTTCGCAGCGCTCCACCTGTCTTAAAGGTATCTCTGAACAATTGTTTGGGGGTAGGCCGATAGCGCCAGCTATCTCCTCCGTGCCAACTCAATTCCCAATCATCAATATCAAGCAGTAAGGGTTTGTGGTGACGCTGTCGATGGAGCAATGCGAGTCCGAAGCTGCCTGGCTTGAGCTTATAGGCATAGATCAAATCACCCGTCAGCGATCGCAACATCTGACGAGCGGAACGCCACAGGTGAACGCCTTGCTGAAGCGGAATGATGCGAATAGGAATATCATCCGACGTCCCTTTTAGGGAAGTCTCGTGGCTGAACCCAATAATTTCTGGCGTATATCCAGCCTGCTGAATAGCTTTAGCGAGCAAAAATGGACGTACTGCACCTGACCAACGTCCGGCACCTTTGCTGGAAAGATCGCTGACCAAGATTGAGATACGTGGGGATGCTGATCGTTGATCAGGCTTAGTAAGGGCAGTTGTCATCGTTTCCAGAGTCGGATTGGGTTCAATCGTTTCAGCATTGTGCAGTGCGATCGCCAAGCACAATGAGCAAATGGCTGCTAAGGGGGCTTGCTTTTGCCTCAGAACCTACGCATTTTGCTTCCAAATCCCTTTAGAAGAGGAATTATTGGAAACTGACCCTCGTAGGGTTGGCAGATAGGATCCGGAACCAACCTTCACGACGTCAGTCCTGTCCCTGATAAACACGATAAAGGTTCTACAAACCGCTACTTTCCTCTAGTGAGAATACCCGGACAGTTAATGAAAAACGATATTCCTGCTCATCCTCACACTCATCGAAAGTAGATCTTTAAGAATGGGATTGACGTTAGGCAGGCGGCCATTCAAGAGGAAGATTGCCCAAATGACCGACTCGATAATCATGAAGCAGACTACGGGCTGCACGCTCGCGATCGCCTTGATAGCGAATCTCAGCCATTTGTTGTAAATAAGATTCGCCTGTTTGGTCCGCTAGAGCAATTCCATAGCGATCGTGCAAAGCCTCTATATAAGCTGCATCTGTCGCTTGATTCTCTAAAGATTTGAACAGGTCAACGAGACTAGCAGCAATTCTTTGGTTATCGTAGGCAGCTTGTCCAATGTCATCGCAAATCGCTAGCCTAAGGGCGGCTTTCTGATCCTTTAACTGGGCAGGAAGGATACCAGGGGCATCTAGTAGCTCAAGGTCGTCAGAGATACGAATCCAGCGAAGCTGACGAGTAACGCCAGGCTTACGAGCACTATCAACCACTTTGCGATTCAGTAAACGATTGATGAGAGCCGACTTTCCTACGTTGGGAAAGCCGATAACAACAGCGCGAACTGCTCTGGGACGCATGCCGCGATTCCGTCGCCGTTGGTTCATACTCGTCCCCGCAGACTTAGCCGCTTTGGCAATACCGGCAACCCCCTTTCCCTGTTGAGCATTCGCAAAATAGGGTGTATCGCCCTGATCCCTAAACCAAGTCTCCCAAGCTGTTCTGGCCTGGGCCGAAATCATATCGACTCGATTGACGACGAGAATTTTCTCCTTGCTTCCTACCCAATTGCCAATCTGAGGATGACACGTCGCTAGGGGAATGCGGGCATCTCTTACTTCTAGGATCACATCGACTCGCTTCAACTGCTCTAGCAGAGACCTCTCCGCTTTAGCAATATGGCCGGGGTACCACTGGATAGCAGGTGTCATTGCAAAGAAGGGTCAGTACTAGAAATAAAAAGAAAACCGGTGCGATCGCCCTGATTCAGGCCCCTGGTCTCAAATCTTGAGATATCCGTGAAGAGTCCTGAAAACTGGCAAACTTCAGGAGAGTTCGAACACACAACCTTCACCGACATCGATTCTTGACAATATTGGTGTAGGCCAAGATTGTAACTTGCCAACGCAGTTAATCAGTACTGTGCTCCTATAGGTTTGCTCGCAGACCTACTCTACACAATGCAAATACGAAAGGCATATTCCTTTTTTAGTGGGCTGTAGGCGTTCAAAATGCCCCTTCCAAAAGGAACAGGAGATATTGTTTCACCAAGCTTCAGACCGTGAAAAGAAACGATTATCGATCCCAGCATTAGCGATAAATTATACCCAGAGTTATATCCGGAAAAGGACAAAATCAACTACTATTCTTTACTGGATCTTAAATCTTCATCAATAGTATTGTGTGGATTGATGCTCCTAGCTTTCCAAAAGGAATACAGAAGAATTTATGCCTAAGGAAAGACTGCTATTGATGATTCTTTGACATTTTCTGGAGGACTTTATATGGGTTTTTTAGGTAGGCTGTTTGGGAAAAAAGAGGAAGAGAAGGCAAAAGCTGCGCCTCAGATCTCTGTCGCGAAAGCTGCGAAGGATAATTCAATTCCACCTGAGAAAGTGGGGTTGGACGGTAAGTTTGACGAAAGTGGACTGGCCAAACGTGTCGCTAAAGCCCTAGACGATGCGGGCATTTCCGATGATGTTGGCCTCTGGGTAGCCCAAAAAGGAGACACAGTTGTTCTAAAATATAACCCTGATGCAGAATCTATTCTAGCTCGTGCTGAACAAGTAGCTAAACGCGTGGATGGTGCAGGTGGATGTGAAACGGTACCTAACTCTTAGGCTCTTTTTTATACGGAGCTAAGTGTTTGTAAAGTGTGCAGGTGTTTTCTATTACCTACACACTTTTTTAGTACTGATTCAATAGACTGGCAAAGAAGTTGTTTAGTAAATCCAGTTGTATGAAACAAGCCCAAACCGATTCAAAAATTGCGTTAATTACGCTGAGTTATGCTCCCGATTTTGAACGATGTAAGTTATTAGTTGAATCAGTTGAGCGTTGTCTTACCGATGACGTCCATCACTACATCATCGTTGACCGGCGCGATGTTGCTTTGTTTAAGCCACTCGTCTCTTCTAGGTCGTCATTACGAGTCGTGGAGGATTTGCTTCCATCCTGGATGTTTAGAGTTTCTGGACTCAACAAATGGTGGATGAGTTTACGGACATTGCCCGTCCGAAACTGGATCATGCAGCAACTTGTGAAGATGTCAATATTCGACGCGATTGATGAAGATGTTGCTGTTTTCTGTGATTCGGATAATACCTTCATCCGTCCTGTTGACCTGAGTTCGTATCTTTTGAAAGGCGATCAGGTCGCTTTCCTAAAGGTTGATTATCAAAGTAAAGACATTCAGAAGTGGATCATTGCCTCTCAAAGACTACTAGGACTAGAGAGCGTTCAAATTCAACCCGCCAACTATATTTCAAATCTCATTGCGTGGCGACGAGACAATGTCAAAGCCATGCTCGATCGCATAGAGAAGACTAACAATGTCAGTTGGATGCGTGCTGTTTGTCAGCACCGAACCATTTCTGAATACATGATATACGGCATTTTTGTGGATTATATTTTGGGACTCGAATCTGCCAACCATTTTCTATTTGACACTGAATTAGTAAAGCCCTCATGGTCTATACCCCTATCAACACAATCTGAGGTTGATGACTTTTTTGGGGATCTTAAAGACAGTCATGTGGGCGTAATGATTCATTCTAAAGACGGTATTCCTGTCGAGCGATACCGCGATCAGGTTGAAGCTTTGTGGTCACAATCTACGCAAAAATCCCTCTCCGTATAGATGTTTCCTTCTGGCTTAATGAGATGGCTATATAAGCACAGAAGGAGATGAAATTCTGGAGATACAGCTAAAAGAGCGTGCAATTTCTCTAGTTAATGATTGCGATTGATATGCTTCGATTCTTGTTGGCAATTTTTGTCGAAGTTTCATTCATTTTTTGTTGCTAGAGAATTGAAAGCCTTGGTTTTTGAAAGTTTCAGTGCTACTGATTACTTCAATCGCTCTCGGCTTGGTATACGATAAAGAGCAGCTAGACTAGTGGAAATTTGTGAGTAAATTGCGAAAGCAGATTCGAAGTTGAGCTTTACAGCGTCATGATTTTTATCTAGATTAAAAGTCTTGACGTTCTTTATAAGCTGGCGTTGTCCAGTTAGCCCATCCTCTTCGTTAACAATAGAGGCTTCTTTCAAAGCTTGCTTTCAGCAACTTTTGGGTGCTGTCATCGATGAACGGTAACGATTTATTCTCCAATGGCAATTTTCTCTCGGAAGCTGCGTTGCAGCATCGGCTAGCGCATTGCGAGAAATTGTTGGCTAAGGGGGAATATACCGCCGAGCTTTGGCAGCAGCACGGCTATTATTTAGCGCGACTGGAGCGTTATGCAGAGGCGATCGCCAGCTACAAGAAATCTCTGTTCATCGACCCTCAGGACGCGAAGGCTTGGTGCAATTACGCTAGCGCGTTAGCAGCGGCAGGACAGCCCCAAGAAGCGGTCGATGCCTATGATCATGCACTCAATCTTGCACCTGGCTATACAAATGTTTGGCGGCGACGCGGCAGAGTGCTCTACCAGCTCGGTGAATATACGCAAGCAATTGAGAGCTATGACTACGCCCTAACAATATCACCTGCGGACAGTCGGCTTTGGCATGCCAAGGGATTAGCCGTTTATCGCCTGCAGCAGTATGACGAAGCGATCGCTTGTTTGCATGCTGCGATTGCTCATGCGCCGGGCAATCGCGAAGCCTATCTGGCACTGGCGCGGGTTTTTATTGATTGTCATCGCCATGACGAAGCGCTCTCCTGTGTGCAGCCCTGGATTGTTAGGGGATGGAATGATGCTCGGTTGTTTGACTGTTATGCCTATTTGCTACAGCAGCAAGGACATGATCAAATCGCTTTAGAGTATTTAGAAGAAGCCATCTTCATCAAACCTAAAGACGCTAATTTGTGGTTTCATAAAGGGCTTATTCTCACTCGCTTGAATCAATATCCAGAGGCTCACGATGCGTTTCGAGAAGCACTGAGGAGACAAGCAAATCATGCTGACAGTTGGCTAGCACTAGGCATTGTCCTACGACAATTATCTGAACCAGAAGAGGCGATCGCGGCCTTTGAAAAAGCTTTAGCTATTATTCCAAGTCATCCTTTGGCATTTTTCCACCAGGCAGGTTGCTACGCTGTCTTGGGTCGCCATGAGTGGGCAGAAGAACACCTCAGAAGAGCACTCTCGCTGGATGCTCAGAATTATTTAACGAAAGCTCAGCGCGATCCTGTTCTCAGCTCTTTTGAACCCTCAGAGATGCTCAGCTCTTAGGAGATCTCCAGGAAAGAATTTACCGCTGATAGGGTGTCATGAGCGCAGCGTAATGCACCACAGCCGGGTATTTTTATTTTCAGAACCCCCTTAACGGACAAAGATATAGCCCTGTGCAACTTGGTTAAGTACATCTCAGTGTCTTCAGGGAGCAGGGAATAAGGAACGGGGAATGGGGTGTGCTCGACTCAAATGGATGTCGCTATGTAAGTCCGTCAAGAGTTCTAAGCCGTTAGGGAGCAAGGCAGTAAGGAGCAGATTGCTACCAATGCCCACTGTATACCGCTCAGTTTTCTCATGAAGTGATTAAGAGAGGTTCATTTTGAAGTCAGGTCAGGTTCAGGAAGGCATCGCACTATGGAACTCAAGATGATTGAAGTGATAAATCAATTCAAGGAGTTCAATTATGAAACGCATTGCATTAGCCCTCACCGCTCTGACTGCTGTTTCCATCGCTGTTGTTCCAGCCGCCTATGCTGCTCCTGACTTCGACGAGTTGCGCCGCGAGAACTTAGACAAAGACGCAGTGAACTTCGATGAGTTACGCCGCGAGAACTTGGACAAAGACGCGGTGGCTGAGATTCAAATCAAGGGTATCGATTTCGACGAGTTACGCCGCGAGAACTTAGACAAAGACGCAGTGAACTTCGACGAATTGCGCCGCGAGAACTTGGACAAGGACGCGGTGGCTGAGATTCAAGTCAAGGGTATCGATTTCGACGAGCTACGCCGTGAGAACTTAGACAAGGACGCTAGTGGCTTCGAAGAGCAGCGTCGGATCATCACCAAGTCATAATCTTGGTCCACTGCCCACTTTCCTCTCTACGTATCAGCCTGCTCAACGATTGCAATTGAGCAGGCTTTCTTAGTACAGACTTATTGCACCAATCCTTGAATAACGGCCTTGTGGGTGAGCAGCGACTCTAAAGTGATACGTCCGCCTTTGAGCCCGCGCTGAGCTGACATCCCCAGCGCGATCGCGTTAGCTTGAGCAGCATTCCGCTTAAAGCGGGGAGAAGCATTGACATAGATGGACGCGCTGCGAACCTGGCTAGCAAACTGTACGCTTTCCTGGTAAGAGTTAGTCACGATGCAATCGGCATGACCGTTGCTGTAGCGATTGATCAGAGCGATCGCCGTTGATAGATCAGTCACCCGCGAAACGACAACAGAATAATTAAGCTGTGCTTCCTGCCAAAGTTCCTCCTCCTCAGGAGCAATAAATGGAACGATAGAGGGCACCTCGACATCTATCGGCTTCAAGCCTCGTTCTTGCAGCAATTGGAAAAGCTCATCCATTGCAATTGGAGAGACTCGGTTATCAACCAAAATTTTTTCGATTCCATTGACGGGCTCTGGATTACCTCGACGGCTGTCCAGGACAATCTCAGCAACGACGTCAGCTGGAGCCGTGTGTGCCCAATACAGGTAGCAGTTGGCGATCGCAATCGACAGGCTAGGCGAATTAGCTTCTCTGACCACCTGCTGCACCAAGCTGGCTCGTCCATAGGGGATCAGCAAATCCAGCTCGGTCGTCTGCATTAGCCAGCGACGGGCAGCTTCGCCTTCGCTAGGGGAAATGGTCAGAATTGCAGCTTCGGGTAAAGACACCCGAGCCAACACTGTTTGGAAAACCTCTGCAATCACCTGATTAGTCTGACTGGCTTCGTGACCGCCTTTGAGAATGAGACCGTTTCCTGCCCGCAAGCACAGTCCCGCTGCTACGATGGCAAGCTCGGGTAAGGCTTCGTAAACAAAAGCAATGACGCCCAAGGGTTCGCCTAACAAATAGGAATGAGAAATGGAGGCGATCGCTAGCTGAGAACTGTAAACAGAACTCGTTACCGAATCTAAGTTAGCTAACCTTTCCAAAATGGTAATGGCCGTATTGAGCCGCTCCGGCGTGAGCTTAAGCCACTCAACAACCAGCTCAGGCACTGCCATTTCTAAACTCGCTTCCAAGTCCAGCGTATTGGCTTCCAAGATGGCATCTGTTTCTTCTCGGAAGGTCTGAGTGGCTAAATGAAGGACCTCTGTCACCTTTTCGACCTTCTCTAAGGCCTTGGCTGCGTAGCGGACTTGTCGGATAAGCGCCGATAGCTCGGCCAAAGACTGAACAGAAGTCATTTACATCATCCAGGAAAACAAGAGGACGTCTAGCGACGACAAGAAAGCCAAAAAACAACTAGAAACAGTAGCGCAACAGCCGCAACCGTGAGCAACCGGAGAAACATTCCTAAGCTGTTAGGCGGCTGCAATATCGCCAACAATAGAACAAACATGCCAACCCCAAACAACATGGTTGCCAGGGGTAAGTAGTGATTACTCAAAACAGAGTGGTCAAGACGCCATTGACTGCCCGTCCAATACCACACCCGTTTGTAGGGATAATGGGTCGAAAGCTGCTCCAGCAGATAGCCGTCTTCTTTGATTACGAAGATTTGTTGGCAGCGGTTGCAACCAAACGCTTCGGTCAGCGCAATGGGGACCAGGGTGCCATTGCGACGGCAGGGGCAGGGGTACTCTGCTTGGAGGTCAATCTTTTGAGCTTTTCTAGAGCGCACAGATCGCAATTGTCGAGGATGTCTGAAAATGCATCGGTCTACCCTGTGTGGGGATTCTCACACCATAGCTAACCCCCCATAAGAAGGCAAGAGCGTCGCTTACACGACACATCATATTTGCCTCCTGTCTCAATCATGCCGCTTAAAAATGATTTCCGGAAGCTGTTTAACCAATTCGATCAAATCGTCTGAAGCAGCAGTCGCCAACAGGGAATGAAATACTCAGCCAGCACATTATCAATTTTCCAAAATTCAGCATAGCTATCCCCAGAACAATAGTTGCTGACGAAAACAATCAGCAAGTCTTGAAAGGGCAATGGAGCCTGCTCGGTAAACTGAGCGTCAGTGTACAGAGTGTTAATCACGTTCTGTAGCTGCAAAAGATTGAGCGCAATTTCTGCAAAAAGGCTTTCTTCCGTTTCGATCACCGGTAAGTAGGCCGTGTAATATTCATCGATGAAAATCTGATAAAGCTGAGCGATCGCTCGCTTCAAGTTGACCTCCAAGCGAGGCACCTGGTCAGAGGACAATTGCTGGATGGAGGACTCGGTTAGCAGTGCAATCTCCAGAGGTGAGGTTTTGAGTGGCGACAAGTGAATTTCGAGCAGGGGTTGCAGCACTCGCAGGAACAGAAAGTCGAGGTCTGCCAGACTGAGATCAAGGTTAGCCGGATAATCCGTAAATGCCGATGAGCTCGGCAGCTGATGGGCTGATTCAGGATTCGTCCAGGTGAATTTGAACTCAGCAATATCGGCTACAAGTTCTCCCAATAGATGCGTGAATAAGAGCCCTAGACGCTGACGCACTTCACCATGAAAAAACTGTCTAGCTCGCCCTTCATCGACTAGGACATCAGCGTTGGAAAACTGAAACAGCTCACGGAAGGTGAGAGGGCCTTGAGGCGTATAAGCGGTTTCTTGCAGTCGCAGCGCCTCACCACAATCTGCCAACGTGACATAATCGCTGTCAAACTGGCTGAAGAGGAGTTGCCAGTAGTGCCCCCAGATATCGTGAACCAAAAACATCTCAGCATCTTTTGCAGGTAGGACGCCAATACTTTTAGACAATCTCTGGATAACCTGCTCCGGCGTCACTGAACTGAGAGACGGAGACTGATCCTTGAAGCGATCGCAAACGGTCTGTGCCCACTCCCAGTTAATGCCTGCCGGGTCACAGGGTCCAAATGTTGGAAAGCGTTTGAACTTTTGAAAGCTGAAATCAGAAAGTTTCTGATGCAGGTCTCTCAAGTCAGCCTGATACTCGGGAGCACTCAAATTTCCCCACGCTAGAAAATCTTCTAAGGGTGGAAAGTCTATACAAAAGTGCAGCTGCGTGGGAGTGAAGATGACTGAGAGTCTGTCGGCGTTGACGACAACACCATTGAACAGGTTTTGAAAAAGCAGGGCAAAAGGGTCGATAGGCAGCGGTTCTGGCATATCTGCCGCTAGCCCCACCGATTGTAAAACTGCGTTTATTAACTGGCGCTGCTGAGCAATTTCTGTGTCTACCTGCTTGAGGGTGTGAGCAATATCCTCCATCACCTCTTTAGGCAGTGCAAAGCGATCGCCCATCACCGCTATGCCTGTGGTCGTTTCCCAAACGGGAGGTGTGGGATCAGGGCGATAGCCCGCCAGCGTTGGCGATTCGAAGGTGCCCCGCCAGCCCACACCCCCAACTGCAAAGTAGCGACTGACCAACAGCGTTGATTGCACAAATGCCTGGCGCACCCCTAACGGAATCGATTCAGGTGCACACAAATCCCGACGGATGGGATGGGTGCAAGCCTGCAATTCCTGTTGAAGGGTGCGTAAGCGATCGCGCCGCCGCTGCACCAATGACTCATCCGCCGTACTCGATTCAGCAATCAGAAATCGGGAGAGCGTCAGCGCCTCAGCCATGCGCGATCGCTGAACACCTGTCAAACGTGATGTCATATTCAAGACCGTGCTTTTGTACTACTAGCTGGCAATCCTTTAATCTAGTGATGCCCCGCAACCAATGCCTCACAACGCTCAAAGATTCTAACCTGTACTAACTGAGTTCATGGCAGATAGCGATCGCTAGAAAAACTTTTCTCAATCCTGACTGAGAAAAGTTTTTGGTCACGAAAAATAGCAGTCAATTACCTGTAGGGGATCCAATTTCTCTGGTCAGAGAAGCTCCGCTATCGCAACCGTAAACTTGGATATCGCTCTATGGAGAAATGCTAATTAAATGGTTTCTTCTTAGAAGGAAAAAGGGAATTTTTATAAAACATAGATATAGCTATTGACTTGATAGGACACGATAGCAACAGATCATTTTCAGATTGTTGAACGGATAGTCCAATTCAATGAATTCTCAAATTCCATCTGGGATCAACTGTTATTTCTCGAAAGGAGATGATCCCAGATGCAACCTTGAAAGTAATTGAATCCTTTTTTACTGTTCCGCTTACATCTGCTAAAGCAAGTCCTTGAGCGCAAAGGCTTGAAATACTTTGTGTCAAAAGAATTTGCTTCTGTTTGAGATACTGAGTCATTTGACGAGCCTTTGCAGGTCCGAAGAAGCTCGATAGACGCATTTGGAGTTAATACAATGGCACAAGAAATCGTAAACGTATCCTTGCCTGTTGTTACCAACAAAGTGGAAGAAGTCCTTAGTAATTACACTACGGCCCACTATCAAACAGCTCTCTCGTCTAAAATCTTGCGAGAGAAGCTAGTCGCTTACGTTTTGAGGCGCATGCCAACGTTTTACACGACAGCTGAAACCTCCCATAGCTGCTCCGCTGAAAATCTGACTCACTGCTTTTCGCAAGAGCAGCAGATCATCATGGATGATCTGATTCATGAAGGGATTCAGCATTTGACGGCGCGCCAAGCTCCTTGGGAATCGATCACTCAAGGGGCTCCCCAAAGCTGTGGTTCTTTGCCATCACACTGGTTTGGTTAGAAACCCGTTCTCGTTCCGTTCGGTTCTACACCTAACAAATACGCTGTCCTTCCAGTAGGCTCTACTTATTGGAGTGTGTGCTTGCTGACACACAGCGCCCTCTCAAGGGGTGATTTCAGTAGGGCAGGGAGGCGTTTGTGGATACCGCTAACTACACGAGTTTAAGCGATCTTCTGAGTGATATGGAGTGTTTCTCGGGTTCTTGGAATCAGAGAAATACATCCCGGCAATCTGAACAGCGCTCTCTTCAGGGGGCTGAGGCAGAATGGCGGGCGGCGATCGCAGCGCTCACTGATGTTTTGCCCCATTTACCTCGTCGAACTAGCCGAACAGCTCATCCAGCAGATTTAGCGAAAGGTCTTATTCTGTCAGGACCTCTTCCAGTTCTGAGTGATGCAACGCTCGACCAGCGGTTGGAAAAATGGGTGATTACGCCGCAGCCCATTGCTGATGCCCTACAGGGGCAGAAAACTCTGCTGCCGTCATCCTCAGAATGCCCTGTGGCTGTGAACGTAGGGGAAGCGCTTCAGGTGATTCCTCTGTCCCATGACGATCCCCTACTAACAGAGCGATTTTGTTTAGTGATCACGCCTGCTTTCAGCGTAGGTCTTGTTTTAGGACAACCCACAGGGGCGAGTCCCCGTCTACAATATTCATTCGATCCACAAACTCTATTGTCTCTCTGGCAGCAAATTCAAATTCATGTGTCGCGAGCAGGTGCATTGTCAAGCCTTGATGCATTGGATGAACGTATTACAAAGACGATCGCGGCTCCTGATTATCGAGCGATCGCCCAATTTACGCAGGCTCTACTAGCTCATCTACCCCACCGTACAGACGAGGGTTGGCCTTCTGAGGCATCCTCAGCTCAGGGATCTGAGTTCAGAATTCCAGACAGTAATAGTCATGTTCGGTTTGCTGCTGCCACTGCGTTGGATGGTAACACCGAAACGCCTGCCGAGAAGGATACTGAACTGTTGCAGGCCATGGCCCATGAGATTCGTACACCCTTGACGACAATTCGGACCCTAACGCGATCGCTCTTACGTCGAAAAGATCTCGCTGCCGAAGTTAAGAAACGCCTAGCTCGAATCGATCAGGAATGTACTCAGCAAATTGATCGCTTCAATCTCATTTTTCGCGCCGTTGAGTTAGAAACCGCTGAACGTAATCACCCGCGCTCCTCGTTGACCCCTATTGCCTTGACTCAGATCTTTCAAGATGCCATTCCTCGCTGGCAGCAGCAGGCGCAGCGCCGTAATCTTAATCTAGATGTGACCTTACCGCCTAATTTACCCCGTGTCACGAGTGACCCCACGCTGCTCAATGAAGTTCTGGCAGGGGTTGTTGAGTGGTTTACTCAGTGTTTGCCCCCCCATAGCCACGTCCACATGACCGTCATGCTGGCAGGACATCAGCTGAAGTTACAGTTTGAATCAGAAAATGGCGCTTCTGGTTGTCCCCTCGAAAATGGCTTTGCTAGCAAGCGCCAGTCTGTTAAATCAGTCGGACAGCTGCTGACTATCGTTCCAGAGACGGGAGGCGTGAGCTTGAATTTAGACGTTACGAAGAGCCTGTTCCAGTTCCTTGGAGGTAAGCTCATCCTGCGACAAAAGCCGGAGCAAGGAGATGTTTTGACGGCGTTTCTACCTTTGGATACTCGTGAAATATAACGTGTATTGACAATGAGTTCTTTGAGAGCCTGTCATAGATTGAGGCCATGAGGCAAAATAGGAAAGAAATTTGCTGACAGACTTGCTAGGAAATGACTTACATACGCCGACGTCGTCAAGAAGCCTCATGGATTCAGCGGTGGTCTCGCTGGATCATCGGAGCGATCGCTCTAATGGGCGCCTTAGGAACCGCCTACCTGACTGTCGTTAAGCTCATGGAAGGCGATGTTACCTGTCCGACGGGTGGATGCGATCGCGTCCTCTCCAGCGAATATGCTCGCGTCTTTGGCCAACCTTTAACGCTGTTTGGGTGTCTGGGATACTTGGGAATGGCCACGATGGCACTGTCTCCCTTTGCCATTAATCCAGACAAGAATAAAGATTTACGGCGGAAATTAGAAAACATTACTTGGCCGCTGTTGTTCATGGGCGCAACTGCAATGCTGGTCTTCAGCGCCTATCTGATGTACCTATTGGCGTTTGAAATCAAGGCTCCCTGTCTTTACTGCATTACATCGGCAGTCTTTGCAGCGACGATGTTTGTGGTGACTATCATTGGTCGGCGCTGGGACGATGTGGGGCAGTTAGCCTTCATGGGGGTGATTGTTGCCATGGTGACGCTGATTGGCACCCTAGCCGTCTATGCGCCTATCAATAATCCCCAACTCGCTCAAGAGGGCGGGCCTGGCGAGGTAGGGCCACCGATTTCCACCCAGTCTAGTGAGTCAGAATTGCAGCTTGCTAACCACTTAACTGACATTGATGCCAAGATGTATGGCGCTTGGTGGTGTCCTCATTGCCATGATCAAAAGCAACTCTTTGGACAAGAAGCCGCAAAGGCTATTCCCTACGTTGAATGTGCTGAGGACGGACAGAACTCACAGACGCAGCTCTGTCGTTCAGTGCCTGAGGTCGAAGGGTTCCCGACGTGGGAAGTCAACGGTGAATTTTTCGTGGGTGCCCAATCTCTCGAAACACTGGCGGATGCGTCTGGTTACACCGGTCCGCGCAATTTTCAGAACTAAGGCTCAATTTCCACTACATTCATTAGGCCGATGGAAAATACGACGGCCTGATAGATGACTCTTGAATAGTCTGAAACAGACCCAGTAGTAGGAGTCCTCAGTGCGACACATAGCATTGGGGACTCGTGTTTTGAAAACCTATCCTGCGTAATCGGTTGTGATCGCAACTTCGAGGGTGTCTTCGTCAACGGTGATGTAGAGCTGGTTAGGACGACAACAAACCTGGCAGTCTTCGATGTAGCTCTGTTGGAATCCGCCCGAGAGGTCAATGAAAGTCGTGTTGGATTCACCACAAAATGCACAAATGTAATCGGCTGTAGTCTGCATTGTCAGTTCGAATCGTGAGTTGTAGACCTTTCAAGAGTCTACTAGCTCACCCTCCCAAAAACATCTTGGCAATATCAGGATTTGTCAGAATATTGGGGCCTGTGTCTTCAAAGCGGTTCGCCCCCATGGCTAGCACGTAGCCACGATGAGCCATGCTGAGAGCCTGTTTAGCGTTTTGCTCAACCATTAAGACGCTGATGCCTTGACGATTGATATCTTCGACGATCGCAAATATCTGCTCAACGTAGAGCGGCGATAGCCCCGCTGTCGGTTCGTCTAACAAGAGCAGCTTCGGTTTGACCATCAGTGCTCGCCCCATGGCAACCATTTGTCGCTGTCCTCCAGATAGGGTGCCAGCAGTTTGCGATCGCTTCTGCTTCAAATCGGGGAACAGACCATACACCTCCTCTAGTTGGGAACGAAAGTCATCTTCACGAATAAACGCGCCCATTTCTAGGTTTTCTTGCACGGTCAAGCTAGGAAAGACATTGCTGACCTGAGGGACATAGCAGATACCGGCTTGAACGAGGCGATCAGTTCTTAAGTGAGTGATATCGCGATCGCGCCATAGGATTTCCCCCTGATGGACTTGGGCTAGGCCAAACAGGGATTTCAGCACCGTGGACTTGCCTGCTCCGTTAGGGCCCACAATGACAATAATCTCTCCAACATCGACTGTTAGATTCAGGCCCTTGAGGATATCCACTTCTCCATAGCCGCTGTATAAGTCTCGAATGACTAGAAGGCTCATGCCCAATCCTCTCGCTTTCCCAACAACCCACAGGCCAATGTGCGATGACGATTGGTCTGGTTTTTCACGTTTTCACAGAGGCTTACAAACTACCACTAGACTGCGTTTATCAGAAATTCAAAAAAATTCCTTGCCGTCTTTACCTGCATGGGTACAAAAACGGATAGGTTATGAAGTGGATGTTCTCTACGAACATTCACCCTCGGTAGTGACACGTTTGTTTGGGAAGAGACTATGGCAACTACGTTATACAACCCTGCTGTCAATACAGATATTTTGGCGCTAGGCCAATTAGCGTACGGTCAGATCCCCATATTTCCTTTCTTTCCTTCGCTGCCCCTCTCACTGCAATCTGTCGTATACGTCGACATACCCAATTTATCGAGCGATGCCACTAAATCGGCTAGTGGAACAACCCTAAACACAAATGGGACGGCTTTTGATGATGCCCCGGGTTACAACGCTCTTACCTTCATTCTCAGTGGTGGCAACCTACCCCCTATAGCGCCCTTCAGATTTACAGCAGACGCCAATACCGGATATGCAGGCTACACTAACTACACGATCAACCTAGAGGAAATTGACCCAAATAACCTTGATATCGAATTTCTGAGTAACTTAGACGAGTCGTTGGAATTTGTGAAGGTCAACGATAATTTTCCTGATCTTGATCCAACGCCCGGCTTTACCGTCGCCTTTGATTTAGCCATCTCGGAAGAAGCAAGTGACCCTAACCGAGCAGGCTTTACCGTTATTGCAGTCACGGACGATCCCACGAAAGCCATTGAAATCGGCTTCAAAACTGAGGGCAGCGATCGCGCCTTTGCCCAATCTGCCAACTTTACAGAAGCAGAAAACTCCAGCGCCACGCCCCTCGACTTCAGTGTTAGCAAGACGTATTGGCTTAGCGTTTCAGGTGAGACTTACTCACTCGCTGCAAACGGTGTTGAAATCCTGACGGGCAACCTGCGAGACTACCAGTTCGATCCTACGACTAGCGATCCGCCTTTCCCCGAAGCGGCTAATCCTTACGAGACGCCCAACTTTTTGTTCTGGGGAGATAATACTGACCAGGGATATTCCGAATTCACGCTCGGCAAAATCGAGGTCGTCTCCCTACAAACACCCCTTAGTCCGGCCACCTACGATGACTACATCGCGTCCTATGGCGATTTGATTAGAGCGTTTGGGTATAACCCAGAGGCAGGCAGACTGCACTATTTACAATCCGGCTTTAAAGAGGGGCGAGTCGCTGACCAGTTTGCCGAAGATATCTATCTGGCTTCCCACGGAGACTTGATCAGGGCATTCAGCTATAACCTGGATGCTGCCACCCGGCACTACATTCAGTCGGGTTTTGCAGAGGAGCGATCGCTGAAACTCTTCTTCCCAGAAATCTATCTGGCGGGTTATGAAGACCTGCAAGACGCCTTTGGTAAAGACTTGGCTGCGGCCACTCGCCACTACATTGAATCGGGCTTTCGGGAAGGCCGTGATCCTTTCCTAGGGTTTGATCCTGCTGCCTACATTGCCTCCTATGACGATTTGATTGCCGCCTTTGGCTATGACTTAGAAGCCGGTCGCAATCACTTCTTCCAAACGGGAATCAGCGAAGGCAGAAGCATCACCTTTGAAGCGGCTGACTACATTGCCTCTCATCCCGATCTTATTGAAGCATTTGGCTATGACCTGGAGGCGGGAACCGAGCACTACATTACTTTTGGCAATGGTGAAGGCCGTGCCCGTGACCTGTTTGATGAGGTCGCTTACTTGGGGAAACACAGTGATTTACGAGCTGTTTTCGAACATGATCCTAATGCCGCAACTCGACACTATATCGAGTTTGGCTACGCTGAAGGACGTGAGATATTCTGTTAGCTGTGTTGAACAGGTATACTCATTGTCGAACCCACATGGCGTTAGACATGATTATCGAGAAGGTCAGCTCATGGGGAAATTCGCTTGGCATTCCGCTGCCACCCGCGATCGCCTCCCAAACTGGTATCAAAGAGGGAGCGATGATTTCGATTACAGTGGAAGCTGATCGAATCGTCATTGCTCCTGCCAAGTCTCATCACACACTTGAAAGCCTGCTAGCCACAGCTAATTCAGCGCTACAGCCAGGTGAGGTTGACTTTGGCGCTGCTATCGGGGAGGAACATTGGTGACCGCCGAAGACCGGACCCTTGATCGGGGAGACATTATCCAGATTGACGGCAGCTTACAAATTGGGGAAGGCCCCTTAGACCGCCATTTTGCCATCGTGATTTCGCCCCTCATTTATAATCGCATCTCCAAACTCATGCTGGTTTGTCCTGTGGTCAGCTCTCAAAAGGGGTGGCCTTTTGAAGTGCCCTTACCAGAATCGATGGAGACCTACGGGGTTGTCCTGGTCGATCAGCTGAGGACGGTGGATCGAGAGGCTAGAAAAGTCGCGTTTGTAGAATCGGCCACGCCTGAACTCATGATGGAGGTCATCGGTCGCCTGGAGACCTTGGTGACATGACCGATGAACAGGCTGCTGGGATAGACATGGCACAGGGTGGACTGGGATGAGTGGATTGGCGGCAAAGGCGATCGCCTCAGTGCAGCGGTATCGACAACAAGCAGTGGGGCTATTGCTGTACCAGTCAGTATTAGAGACCCCGGTTAGTCAAGCCCTCTTGTCGCTGCTGGATGCCCTTTGCCGGGAGGACTCTGCTGAATGTCTGATTGCCTATGGCGTTTGGTTTCGAACACTGGCAGAACGTCAACAAACCTGGCAAGCTCACCTGATCGAACAGATCCTCCAGTCCGAAAATCCCTTTTCGCAGCAGGCACAGCGTTTGCCCGTTCAAGAGTTACCAACCGCGTTGCTCAATGCCGCGCGCAGTGATTTACGGCGACTCCAAACGCTATTCACGTGCCAAAGCAGTCAGCTTAGCCAGTGGGTGCAAACGGTCTGCCAGATCCCCGACGCTCCTGTGATTTGGTACTTAGAGGATGAACCTGCGCCCGACCTTACATTCGTCACCCTTCCTGACTGGCAAGAAGGGCTAGTGGAGCTGGCAACCCTTTATCGTCAGCGAGGCGCTGGCATTGTAGGACAGTATCAGGTCTTTCGTTGGCGGCACAATTCTCTAGACGGCGTGCCCCATCCCGACCCAGTTCGTCTCGCTGATTTAGCCGCCTATGGTGATCCTAGAAAGCGGCTTCTACACAACACTCAGTTTTTACTGGCGGGATATCCCGCGCTCCACGTTTTGCTGTACGGCAGTCGAGGCTCCGGCAAATCCTCTCTGGTGAAAGCACTGGTTAACGAGTATGGCGATCGCGGCCTTCGCTTAATTCAGGTAGACAAAGCTGAGATGATTCACCTGCCTGCGGTCGTGGAGCGGGTCAGAGATCTGCCCCAAAAGTTCATCATTTTTGTGGACGATCTGTCTTTTGAGGAGGACGATGATGCCTTTAAAGCGCTCAAGGTTGTTTTAGAAGGCAATGTGACGGCACGCGCTACCAATACGGTTGTGTACGCGACCTCCAACCGACGGCATTTGGTGCGGGAGTACTTTGCGGATCGGCCTCGCCCCAGCGATCAAGACGAAATTCAATCCTGGGATACTGTTCAGGAAAAGCTGTCGTTTAGCGATCGCTTTGGCCTGACGCTAACCTTTGAAGCGGCGGATCAAAAAACCTATTTGGCGATCGTTCAGCACCTTGCAGCCAATGCCAAGCTGACTATCGATCCCGAAGATCTCAAGTACAGAGCCTTGCAGTGGGCGACTCGTCACAATGGGCGATCAGGACGCACAGCCCGCCAGTTCATTGATTTCCTCACGGCTGAACTCGCTACGGCAGAGAGCTAGCAAGTTCTCAACGCGACTCATACAGGGGTAATGTCCTCACCTTTGGATAATGGCAGCTCCATAAGCTGTTACGTCAAAATAAAGACAGAAACAATTTGACACATTTCGCATCATGGCAACCCGCTCCACGTTTGTTTATTCAGCGGCAGCCGTTCGTCGATTAATGGGGCTGCCCAGTTCTGTTCCCGTTCAGATTCGAGAGTTTTTGGATGTTATTTGGGTTTGGGTGAAAGGCGATCGCCCCACGTTCATTTCCAAAACTGACTTTAAGCACCACTTTGTTGAGCGTCGGAAAGAAGATGCCCGCGAGCTAGAAGTGACTGATTGGCTACGCGATCCGCCTCGTTACACAGTCACTAACCCAAACAGCGGTTCCCAGCACGTGGTTTCAGAATATGCTGATCGCCTCGATTGCGACTGCGAAGACTATCGTTGGCAGCAGCAGTTTATTGGTCGAGGCTGTTGCAAGCATGGCTACGCCGTACTTCAATACTTAGGTTTCGATTCACTGAAGACTTTTGTCGAGGCAGGCACTACGGGTTTACAGACTACTCTGGTGCTTCCTACGCGATGAGGTGCACTGAATTCAATGGGTATCCCCTATTGGTGTAACCCGAAACGAGGCATCGTCTCACTAATTTTTTGCCGCTGTAGCCGCTAGCTGTTTTGAACGCTTTTAACGTCCTCGTGAAGATCAGCTTCGGCCTTATTCTTGCCCTTGCATCATTGCTTACTGCTGCTCGTTACTATACAGAAGCAACTCCTTCAGGGTGTTTGACGGCAGATTTTTCTGACTGCAAGCTCTCCATCAGCTGCAACAGTTCTCGTTCAAAAGCGACTTGAGCGCGGTTAGTACGTCCGCCCACGAAAAACTGCCCATCTGCCTCCAGTGCCCAGACTTGTGAGTGGGAAATGTAGCTCATCAAAACACCTACCATGAGGAGTCCGAAACCAAGATAAACCGCAGGAATACCAGGGTCAGCTTTAATTTGCAGCCCCGTGCTGCCGACAATATCAACGATGGCTAGGCGAATACCATTCACCTCAGTTGCCATGCCCTTTCTAACCGTAGAGATTAACTGTCCCTCTGTGTTGTAGACCAGGAGCATGCCTTGTAAGTCTGTTGCCACCAGCGAGACACCTTCGCTCAGGTCGGGCTTAATGGGCAGCCAGGTCCCCCAAATGCGGGACTTGCCCTCGGTCTCAAGCTGGCCCATTGGGACTTCCAAAACTGGGCTGTTGTTGAGCTTCACTTTGACGCTAGCGATGCCCCAATCGGCCTGATACAGCGTTACGCCCTTGTACCGCATGGGTTCATTGACGTGGATCGTTTTCTGCTTGACCTCTTCTCCAGACTCGTTGATCACCGATAGATCCGAATAGAACTGATCAATGACGCCTTCAGTGGTGTAGTCAATCCAGAAATCGTTGACGCGCACGGCCCAATCTTTGGGGATCTGTGCCGCTGCCCAAGGCCCCGCATCGAAGATATTGCGGATCTGAAACACCTGACCGCTGGGAACTATCTCCTGAGCGAAGAATCCCGTCATTGCCCCATAAATGGCACCCGCCAGGATGATCAACATACTGGCATGGACCACAATGGGACCAATTCTGCCAGAAATTCCCTTTTGGGCATAGAGTGCCTGATCGCGCTGAAAAACCTGATAGCCCCGCTGCTCTAATAGCGGTGTCATGGTCTCTAAGCTACCTTCATCCAACGCTGCACTCAGCGCCAACTTATTGAACTGCCGAGGCTTGGTGTAGAAGTTCCAGGTTCTGGAAAACCAGCGCAGCGCAGTGATTTGTCGGGTAAAGGTACAAGCCGTCAGACTCGCCCCAAACAGAATCAGAATCGCTAGATACCACCAAGTGCGATAGACGTGATCCAGTCCGGTGATGAGAACAAACTTCCAATCTAGAAAGCCAAATAGCGCCGGATCTTCAGGGTAATTAGCTTGATAAAACGCCACCGTTTGCCCTTGCTCAATCACAGTGCCCAAAATACTGGTCACTGCGATGGTCAAGAGTAGGGCGATCGCTAGCCGCAAATCCGCTAGCAAAGGCAGCAATTCTCGTTTGAAATATCGCTGCATCCAGCGACCCAGAGATTTAGTGTTTAAGGCAGCCATGTCAATTTTTAGTTGCGCTTCCCTACGCCACTTCAGCGCAGACATCCAAGCGTTGTTTATTGATCTTTATTTCTCAAGATCAATTCTAATCTGATTAACAACCTTTCCTAGGGCGCGTCATCAGTTAACGCTAGAGGCTTTGTGGAATAAGCATTGCTGTGCCCGCCCCAGATTTATCAACTAGGGGCTGAAACGCTCATTGCTGACGCCATTGTGGATATAAATGATGACAGCGCTCCATCCCTACACCAACTGACTCGGAACGAGTCGGAGCAGCAAAGAGAATACTCCAAATCCCACCAGTAAAATTCCACTGGCCGGGGTGATCCAGCCTGACCAGCGACGAATCTCTAAAAACCGTTTAATCGTTGCAGTAAAGCTTCCAGCAATCACTAGCGGAGAGACATAACCGACTGTGTAGGCCAGCAACAGCGCCGCGCCCAGAACTGGGTCGCCCGTTGTCGAGATCCAGGCCAGTATCGTTGCCAGAACAGGAGTGCTACAAGGAGAGGCGACCAAGCCAAACGTTAGTCCCAGCAGGTAGCTTTTAAGGGCTAGCGGTAGTCCCTCATTAAGGAAATCGGTGTTACCGATGCTGGGCATGGGGAGCGGCAGAGCCTCCAGCAGATTCAGCCCCATCAAAATTGCCAGCACGCTCACAATAATTGGCAGACCCACGCCAACTTGTCCGTAAACGCGACCGATCGCCCCAGCAATCAAGCCCAGCGCTGCTAACGTCGTCGCTAGCCCTAGAGCAAACCAAGAGGACTGAGCGATCGCCTGAAACCGTCCTTTGGCCTCATACCCACCCATGTAGCCCACCATAATGGGCAGCATCGACAGGGTGCAGGGAGTGAGACTGGTGAGCAATCCGGCGAGCCAAACCACGCCCAAACTAACAACCGAGATGCTGGTCAACTGTTGGGAGACTAGGGTGTTGGCATATTGGCTAACTTCATAGAGGGTGGTTTGAAGCGTTTCAAACATGTGAATTGAGTTGATGGCTGTTGGGGCGATCGCCCAGTTTATTTTTTAATACTCAGATCTTGCAGTTGTCCCGACATTGCTTGGTCTGCCCCCCCCTGCCCTCCAAATTTGGGTGGTTCTGAGATCGAAGTCCCCTAGAATTGGGGGATTTAGGGGGCAAATGCAGGATGCTGATGTACTAATGCAAGATCTCAGTAATACTCATTCTACTGGGGGTTGGTGGATTGGATGTGGACCTGTCTTGCTCGCGATGTGATCGCCTTTGCAGGTGGGGTCCCTTATCAAATCCCTGTGTTGTCTTTAATCTACAAGGCTTTAATCAAGAAAAATCAAGCTGTCAACTCAAAGGAAACGGTTCTCCAGAGGTCCAAAAAACCTGTAATAAGCTTCGGGGAATAGGGTTCTACTAGCTTATGACGTCTGATTTCTGACTTCTGGATTCCGAATTCTAACGCTTTCATCACCAACATTTTCCGACCTAAATGACGCGCTTCAATTAGGACAAACCACAGTGTTAAGCTAAAAAACCGACTCTTTAACGACTCGTTGAGTCAAGGTGCAATTGGGAAGCGAATGGGACAATACACAATTCAACGACGAGCAGCTTTGCTGGGAATGCTCGTCGGGGTGATGATGGCAGCCTGCCAAAGCACACCGGAAGCCTCGACAACCGACGCCGAAGAAACAACAGCAGCCACAGAATCCCCTTTAATAGTCGGCTCTATTCCTGACCAGGATCCTGAGAAGGTGCAGCGCCAGGCAGAAAAGTTGGCGGCGTACTTGAGCGAGGAACTGGGGGTTCCCGTGGAGTATCAGCCCGTGACGGACTATGCCGCTGCGGTGACTGCTTTCAGGGTTGGGGATCTAGATTTAGTTTGGTTCGGAGCGTTGACAGGGGTGCAGGCACGCCTTCAGGTTGAGGGCGCAGCGGCGATCGCCCAGCGAGACATTGATGAGCAGTTCACCAGTGTCTTTGTCGCTAATACCGCTAGCGGCATCGAACCTTTCGAGAACACCAGCGATCTGGCTGTGTTGAAGGAACGCACCTTTACCTTCGGCAGCGAATCTTCTACATCAGGACGGCTGATGCCTCAATACTTCATTCAGCAGGCTAACGTGACGCTGGATGACTTCAAAGGGGAAGTAGGCTTTTCTGGCAACCACGACGCCACGATCAAACTTGTAGAAGCGGGCACCTATGAAGTTGGCGCCCTGAATTCTGAGGTGTGGGAGTCACGTTTGGCCGAAGGCGAAATCGCAACTGATCAAGTGCAGCTTATTTGGGAAACGCCTCCTTATTACAACTATCACTGGGTAATTCATCCCGAGGTAGAGGCCCGTTATGGGGACGGCTTTATGGACCAGGTGCAGGCGGCTTTGGTGGGATTAGATGCTGGGGATGCTGACGAGCAAGAAATCTTGGACCTATTTAGCGCGACCCAGTTTATTCCCACACAGAATGAGAATTATCAGCAGATTGAGGTGATCGGTCGGGAGCTCGGCAAAATTCAGTGATGGGAGAAGCCGTATTTCAGCTGCATCAAGTAACGCATCGGTTTGGTGAACTCACTGTTTTGACTGACCTCACGTTTACGGTACAGCCAGGAGAGCGAGTTGGACTGATTGGTCCCAGTGGCGCGGGCAAGAGTACGCTACTGAGTCTGCTTAACGGCAGTCTGTTGCCTAGTCAGGGCACAGTGCAAGTGCTGGGTCAGGATCTCAGTGAGCTGCAAGGGCAAGAGCGACGACGGCTACAGCGACAAGTGGGAACCGTGTATCAACAGCACCACCTAGCCAACAATCTGGCAGTGATTCACAACGTCAATGCTGGACAGCTCGGCCGTTGGTCATTGGCCAGAGCGGCTTGGTCTCTGCTCTGGCCCCAGGATGTTGAAACGGCTGTGCAGGCGTTGACCCAAGTGGGCATCCCTGAAAAACTCTATGCTCGAACGAATCGACTGTCGGGAGGACAACAGCAGCGGGTGGCGATCGCCCGTGTCTTGGTCCAAAATCCAACGGCTATTTTGGCAGATGAGCCAATTTCCAGCCTTGATCCTGCTCGCTCCCACGACCTCATGGCTCTGCTCTGTCGCTTAACGGAAACCACTAGCAAAACTCTAGTCGTCAGCCTGCACGACATCGAGTACGCCTTTCAGTACTGCACCCGACTGATTGGTCTACGGCAGGGCCAGATCTGCTTTGATGCCCATCCAGAGCAAATGGACACCGCCCGCATTGATGCTCTCTATGCGCTCTCTGCTTAACGGATAGCCAATCCCCGGCTCTAAATCAGCGAAAACGCTAGAGTCCATCTTGACCTCGAAGCCAAAATCCAAAAGTCGAAAAGCCAAAATTGGTGTAAGCTCCGTGACTCCTTCTTTGCCAACAACCCTTTCCAAACGACCTCCTTGGCGGTGGAGCAGTGTGGGGTGGTGGGGACTAAGCTTGGGGGCAATCGCTACCTCTTTCTATCAGGCCGGCATTGGCCGTCCCGATGCTGAAGTCTTCAACAGCGGTGGGCTGAGGCAGTTTGCAGAATTTTGGCTCGGTGCACTCCAGCCTGACCTCAGTGCCGAATTTCTCAACATCATTGTCCGTGCCACTGTCGTGACCCTGGCCTATGCCGTATGCGGTACAACGCTGAGCGTTGGACTAGGCTTCGTCGGCGGGATATTGATTTCCAAGTGCTGGTGGCAAACGATATTTCCTGAACAAACGCGAGAGCGCTGGCTGGGAACTGCTATTTGGTGGTCATTGCGGGGATTGTTGGCCTTTCCCAGAGCGATTCATGAACTCATCTGGGGGCTATTTTTTCTCAATATCTTGGGTTTAGATCCCCTCGTTGCTGTGTTGGCGATCGCCCTACCCTTTACGGCGATTGTGGCTAAGGTCTTTTCAGAAATTCTGGACGAGACACCCCAAGAGCCGCTTCAGAACTTGCTCAACAGTGGCGTTCCACCGCTGACGGCGTGGCTGTATGGCCTGCTGCCTCAAGCGTTGCCCAATCTGCTGTCCTACAGCACCTATCGGTTTGAATGCTCGTTGAGATCAGCGGCAGTTTTGGGAGTGATTGGTGCTGGTGGGCTGGGGTATGAAATTTTGCTCAGCTTACAGTCCCTTCGCTACGACCAATTGTGGACTGGGTTCTATGCTCTGATCGTGCTGAATGGAATGGTGGATCTAGGGAGCGGCTGGATACGGCAACAGATGGGATTTACCAGTCGCTTGGATATCAATCAACCTCGTCGTCAATCAGCAGAACATGAAACCCTTTCGCGATCGCGATTGCGTCCCTGGCGTTTCAAGGCCACAATGCTTGGCATGGGGACCGTAATCCCTCTGTGCTTTTGGGCTATTGACATGGATTGGTCTCGCCTTTGGGCACCCCGGACGCGAATGCTGCTTCAGGACGTGATTGTTGCCGCGACGCCCCACTGGCCTGGAGGAGAAACGCTCAGCAACCTTCTACAGCTATCGGTGTTGACCTTGTCTATGTCGATTGTGGCGATCGTGATCGCAGGACTTAGCAGCATCCTGGCCTCTTTCCCAGCTGCACGGACTTTCCTGCTGCCAGGAGGCTGGTGTCGTCCTCTAGCTCGTCCACCTCAAGGCTCAAGGCTCAAGGCTCAAGGCAGAAGTGAGTTCAATCGTTCTAGCAACCCTGGCATTCCGTTGGCCTGGACAGGACTGATCATGACTCGTTTGCTGCTGCTCGTCAGTCGTGCTGTGCCTGCCCCCATCTGGGCATTGGTGTTTCTATTTGTGCTGTTTCCCGGCATTTTGCCTGGAGCACTGGCGCTGGCGGTACATAATTTCGGCATTTTGGGGCGCTTAATGGCTGAGGTCAACGAAAATGTGGACGATCGCCCAGCGCGATCGCTTCATGCGCTGGGGGCCTCTCCTGGACAGGTCATCCTTTACGGCATCCTGCCGCAAAACCTAGGTAGCTTTTTGGCCTATATCCTCTATCGCTGGGAGGTCTGTATGCGAGAAACCGTGATTGTGGGCTTAGTCGGCGCAGGCGGACTAGGCCGCTTGATGACAGAACAGCTGAGTAGCTTTGACTATGCTGGACTGGTTCTGACTCTAGGGTGTTTTATCGTCCTCACCTTTGGTGTAGACATGGTAAGCCAACAAATGCGGGCTACTTTACGGAGCGGCTGAGCGAAAGATTTCGGCCTATTGTTTTTTGGCTCTCATTACCCTGGCAGACGACTCTTTTGTGTGGGGAGCTGCACGACATTATCGTCTTTGATCTCACGGGCAACACGGGTCAGTAGAGCTGCACTGACTAAGCTCGAAATCATAGAGCTGCCACCATAGCTAAATAGCGGCAAAGGCAACCCCGTTGTCGGGAGGGCACCCACAGCAACGCCGATATTAAGGAATGACTGTCCAACCAGTAAGACCATAACGCCAACAGCGGTGAGGCGATGCAGAGGATGGGTGGCTCGTATTGCAATGATTGTGGCGAGGGAGGCGTAAGCTAGCAGCAGCAGCAGCAAAACGGCGCTACCCGCAAAGCCAAACTCTTCCGCGTAAACGGCAAAAATAAAGTCGGTATACTGAATCGGCAGATAAAAAAGCTTTTGTTCTGAGAAGCCAAAACCACTGCCGAACAGACCACCGGAACCGATCGCCAGCAAACTCTGAATCAGCTGATAGCCATTACCCATCGGATCTGCCCAGGGATTAAGAAAAGCCGTAACCCGTTCCCGCTGATAGGTGTTAGCGCCCAAACTAATAACGGCTGTTAGCAGACCTGTGGCGGCAGTCGTCAGCAGGAGGCGATAAGGCAGTCCGGCAGCTAAAGCAATGAGCCAGAGAGATAGGCCACAAATGGCGGCGGTGCTGAGGTTGGGCTGTAGAAGAATGAAGGCGATCGCAACTGCAAACAACGTCACCCATAGTCCCCGCGTGGACCAGGACAGCTGCGACCAGCGTCCAAATAGCCGTGCCGCTTGCAATATCAGCAGCGGTTTGAGGAGTTCGGAAGGCTGAATGAGAAAAGGACCGATCGCCAGCCAGCGAGTGGCGCCATTGATGGTGATCCCCAACGCGGGCATGAGGGTCAAAAAGAGCAGCCCCAATAAGCCGAAGAACAGCAGTCCTGAAAGGCGTACCAGTTTTGCCAACGGCTGACATACAATCCAGTTAAAGAGCGAAAGGCCAATGAACGCCCAGAGAAGTTGAATGGCGAGAAAGCGCCAGCCGATGCCTGTTTCGGCCAAGGCGATCGGATAGGACGCAGAGAAGAGCGTTACCAGACCGATCGCTAGCCAAACCAAGGTTAGCCAACGAACCGTCCTGGCCTCGCGGGACCACTGATAAATCGTTGGATCAATCACTGGAAACAGACGCCAAACCAAAGTCCTGCTGAGCTGTGGGGTCATAACGTTTCCGTTCGTGCAAGTTCCGTTATCAAGCGACATGCAGGATCTCTGTCCCGCAAATATCGGCAAAGTATAGCAAGAGATGTTGGGTTTGAGGCGATCGCAACAGCAGAACTTGTCAGCCTACGTAATAGTAATACTGTCAATGAGTTCGACCAGGCCTCGGAACGAGAGTCGAGTTTCGACTTGACGGAACTGACGACGGCCATAGCATCAGCTCATTGTCTTGAGCATACGAAGGAACTGACCAGAATGTACGGGTTAAAAGCAGTTGTAATCGGTGCGGGGATGGCTGGCTTGGCAACAGCCATTGCTCTACGTCAAGCCGGATATGAAGTAGACGTCTACGAGAAGACCTCGAAGATACGTCCAGCAGGAGCAGGTATTTCACTCTGGTCCAACGGCATCAAAGTTCTCAATCGGTTAGGACTAGGCGAAGCAGTTGCGGCTATCGGCGGTCAGATGAACCGTATGGAGTATCGCACTCACAAAGACGACCTGCTCAACGACATTGATCTGATTCCTCTTATGGAGAAAGTGGGGCAAAGACCCTATCCTGTTTCTCGGACCGACTTACAAGACATCATGGTGAACGCCTTTGGTGAAAACAACATCCATATGGGGATGCGATGTGTTGGCGTCAAACAAGATGAACAAAGCGCCACGGCGATCTTTGAAGACGGCAGCACCGCAACTGGGGATATCGTCATTGGAGCAGATGGCATTCATTCAGAAGTCCGCAGCTACATCGCGGGACCGACGGGAACGCGCTATGCCGATTACGTCAACTGGAACGGTCTAGTCGACATTGATGAAGATCTGCCTGCCCACGATAGCTGGGTGATTTACGTCGGTGAGGGCAAAAGGGCCTCAATGATGCCCGTTGGCGGCGATCGCTTCTACTTTTTCTTCGGTTGTCCAAAGCCCCAAGGCACGTCAACGGAACCAGAAGAGATTCCAGCAGAACTAGCAGGCATCTTTGCAGGCTGGGCAAAACCAGTGCAGCATCTGATTCAAAAGCTTGATCCCCAGCAGGTCAATCGTCTAGAAATCAGCGACCTTGATCCCCTACCTCAATTAGTGAAAGGCAGGGTTGCTCTAGTTGGAGACTCGGCCCACGCCTCGACACCGACCCTTGGACAAGGGGGATGTCAGGCCATGGAAGATGCTGAGGTGTTGTGTCGGTATCTAGTGACGACCAACATCAGCGTAGAAGACGCCCTCAAGCGATACGAAGCAGAGCGAAAAGAGCGCGTTGCTGACTTGGTCCTTAAAGCTAGAAAGCGGACCGACAAAATCTATAATAAGGTCCCCAAAGAAACTCAGGAATGGTACGAACAGCTCAAGTACGAATCGCCCCAAGATGTGACGGACGCCATTGCCAAAGTCATTCTAGGAGGGCCTTTCCGGTAGTACCGCTATGCGGAATTCAAAATGCAAAACTGCCTCACAGTGAGCCTTTTGAGCATTTGGAATGATGCACATACGTCCGTCGTCGAGTCCTAGTATCCGCTGAGGGATCCCCGCCGCTTGGCGGTACGCTCGGCCCAGCGAAAGATCAGCAAGCCTAGGGCCAGATACGCAATACCGTTCAACAGCGCTAAACCATAGGTGAGCCAGTCTAAGCCAATGTTTCTCGCCATGAGGTCTCGCAGTAGGCCCGTACTGGGGATCATGGGCAGCAGAAAGCGAAGCCCCTGCATGATGCCTGTCGATTCTTCTAGAGGGGCGGCGAGCAAAAACAGCAGGAGGAATTGAAAAACTCCCAGAATCTGCTGCACTCGCTTGAAGACCAACGCGCAGGCTCCCATCATGAAAGCGAATCCGTAACCTGCCATGACCAGAGAAAGGAGCGGCAGCAGCAGTGTGATTGGAAAGGATAAACGACTACCTGAAATGCCCATCAGCAAGAGGACAACGCCCACAATCAGGGTGAATCGCAAGGCTAGGCTAGCAACAGCCCTAGCTAGAAAAACACGGGGAGCACCAAAAGGAGACAAAAAGACTTGCTCTAAAGTACCGGTCTGGGCCTCTGACTGTAGCCCGATCGCAATGTCGTTGATGATGTACAGATTCAGCGTCCACAACACATAGCCAACGACAACAGCATCCAGGCGATCGCCGAAGGCAAAGCTTGGCCCTGCCATGTATCGAGCGCTGAGAAACAGGCCATAGAACACCGACGTCGTGATGATGAGACCTGCAATCACCTCAGCCGGGTAGCGGATGAACTGAATCCAAGTACGCTTCAGCTCGACGTAGAGTAAATCCATCATGACGTGGGTTCCTGATTATCTTGGACTAGCTTGAGGAAAACTTGAGTGAGGTCAGCGCGATCGCGCTGCACTGACATGAGCGGTAAGGGTTGAAGTGCCGCTAGCAGGGCATACAGCCCTTCGGACGTCCCAGCGTAAGTGATAGATTGGCCGTCCACGTGCCCCCCCAATCTGGCAATGGCAACGCGCTGCGTCTCGGTCGGTACACCATCCACTTCCAGGCGATAGGCCGAATCAGAAAATTCTCGCAGCAGGGACTCGGTAGATTGCTGTGTAATCATGCGTCCCCGTCGGATAATCGCAACCCGATCTGAGAGTTCCTCAGCCACGTCTAGCTGATGGGTGGTCAGCAAAATCGCCCGCCCCTCTTTAGCGATTTGTCGAACGAGGGTCTTTACCGTTTCACTGGCTTCGACATCAAGTCCCAATGTGGGTTCATCTAACAGCAGCAATTGAGGATTGTGGATTAGAGAAACCGCGATCGCCACTTTTTGCTGCATGCCCCGGGACAGGTTTTGCACAGGAGTCCTTCGCTTCTCTTCTAACCCAAAGCGGGCCAGCAGCTCTAAACCGCGCCGGTGAGCAATCTTGCGAGGAACTTGACGCAGGACGCCGAAGTACTCCAAATTCTCCTCCGGAGTCAACCGCCAGTAAAGATTGCGATTGCCCTCCAAAACGGCACCAATGTTGCGAAGGGCACGGGCACTACGATGGGGATCTTCTCCCACGACACGAACCTGCCCCCGATCAGGACGCACCAGCCCCGAAATCATTTTGATAGTAGTGGTTTTACCCGCTCCATTGGGACCCAAGAAGGCCAGAACTTCTCCTCTATGCAGTGTGAGTGAGACCTGATTAACGGCCTCAAATCGCCGCTTGCCACGTCCATAGGCTTTTGATAAGTCGCGGGTTGCCAACACCACGGATGAAGGCGATGGCTCCGTGACCTGCTCCAAACCCGGACGATTGATAAGTTGCACGACAGAATATCGCTCCTAGCTAAGGTTAGCTCTTTACTTATCTTAATATTCTGATGAGATTTCAACATAGCGGAATTGAAGAGCCAGGGCCATCGCCTCTGAGTAAGTCCTTCAAAGCCTCAGAATTTTGCCCGGAAGATTGTTCAGTACTTTGACTTGCAATCGTTCTTTGTCAAAGTTACGGCAGCGAATTAAATTTCGTCTCGAATATCCAATACCTGGCGCGTAGTTTCTAGCGCTTCTGATGCTCGTTTGAGCTTAGCTTCAAGATATTGCTTTTGGTTGACGAGCTGCCGCAACTGCTGGTTACGGGCGATCGCCTGACTCACAATACCCAGCTGCTCTGGTGGGCATATCTGGCACTGCATTTGACCATCCGCATCTAAGCTACAGAGACGATATTGTGTCCCTTGCACAAGACGGGCTGCCTGAGTTTGCTGGGACAGTTTTTCAACATAAGCTGCGATTTGCGCGGCATCTCCATATCGCAATACAGAGGCTGTGTCCTCCACAGTATTTTGAGGAGATTGATTGACCGCCTCTAGCCAACCGTCAATGATGGGACCTGCCATGTAGAGCTGCTGAATTTTAAATAAGGTATCTCTCAGAGCTTGATGCCAACCCACGATCGCCGTTTCCACATCGGCCAATAAATTGAGCGCTAGCGCCGCATTAGCATCGTTGCGATGACTACTAAAGTTAGGCCGCTTGGCTTTGGGAAATAGAGGCAGTGTTGCCTGTTCAGACACTGATTGTTTGGGTAAGGAGTAAGACACAGGGGGAGACGACGAGCCTGTCGCAGTAGCCTTCTTCTTAGAGGACACCGTTGACTGCGTGAATGATGGCAAGTCTAAAGAGGCGGATTTTTTAACCATTTCACTATTCCAAACTCGGCGCGATCGCACCTCGATTCCCCTTCGTTAACGCATACTTCAAATCCGATACAGGTCTTCATCAAAGCACACGGGTAGAATACCCGACATTTCTATTCAAAGGATGCAACAAAACTCATGATCTGCACCAACTTTTTCCTGATTTTCTAAACACAGCAGCAGAAATCATCATTGCTTTTTAAACTATACGATCACTTGTACTATAACTACCGAACTCTAGATTTTGGACCTTTACAAATTCAACGTCTCTTTAAATTGAACATCCCAGTCGCAGCATCAACCCCGATACTTCTTCCCGTTAAAACGCAGACCAATTCGAGGTCTTTTCCAAAAGACCTCTCCATAGGAAGACGACTGCAATGCCTCAGTTCAATAAGGTCAAATTTAGAGGCTGGATGTCTAGAACCAGCCTGTTTCAATTCTGTAAAGATTCAACTCTGTAAAGACCGCTGCCGAGGGATTTAGGCTTCTCCAACGTAGGGAAAACGCATGGCGTTCTTGTGCTACTACGTTCTTGTGATAGATGTATCAATGTTTTTCAGCAGATGAATATCTTTAAGTGGCTTTGGAAGACAACTCGCTTCCTTGCGTCTTTAGCCGCAGGGGAACAGGGGCAAAAAGCTTGGTGGATCAGAATTATTACTCAGGAACCCAACTGCACGTACTACTTTGGTCCCTTTGATGGGCGGAGCATTGCAACTGAACAGCAGTCTGGTTTCATTGAAGACTTGGAACTAGAAGGCGCCAAGGTTGTGACCGTCAACATTTTGTTCTGCTATCCATCAACTTTGACTATTGAAGGGACTCGTCAACTCAACTACTAAATTCTTTGATTGACAGGATTGATGCAGTTGAATCCGGTTTTGGCCCTTTGCCCGCTAAATTATGGAGAAGCCAAATTTAACGTCCCCCTAAATTGGAGGATGTCAGGGAGCCATGCGTAAGTCCTAATTGAAATAGGAACCCCAAAATTATTGACATGGCAGACAACTCTACCGCTAAAAAACCGACTGGCGATCTAGAGCAGGGCAACATTTATTTCGTCTATTTACCCAAAGTGCAGTCTGAAACGGTCAACGCTCTTGATGACGTGCAGCAACTTCACATCATTCTAGAACCTCATAATCATCAATGGTTTCGCCTAATTACGATTGGTAAGAAAACACTGCCTGATCCCAAAAGCTCAGGTCGTCAAGGCTGGTGTTATGTGGACAGTGTCACCGACTCCAATACTGAATTTGAAGAGGGCATGCGGCGCCGAACGTATCAGACTAAGACGCTAGGTGAACGGCTTCAGCCTGCTGCCCGGCCAGTTGGAGAAGGGGTTTATAGGTTGCTCACTTACGATGACCAGACCCGTCTGGTATATGCTTTAGAACTGCCCAAAGAATTGGGTGAAGCACAAAAACTATTCAATATCGGTAAGACGGGAGACTATATCGTCAGCGTCAAAAATCCTGACCAAAACTCTTCTGATGGCCAGGGTTTCCAGAAGGATAGCCGTAAAGCCGATTTCCCAGAATCATTGCAAGAGAGGTTTGGCGATCGCCGCTTTGCTTCGTTATCTTCAGTTGATTTTCTCGATTATGAAGGTGCTGAATTGCTGCTGATTGGCACTGATGCCGACAGTCCAGAAGCGATTGGTACGTCTTTGAGTCCACAGGACGAAGATGAAAGCTCTGCCGAAATCATCAACAAACTCAGGATGCGAAAGACACGACATCCTCTAGGACCGTTGCTTGAGGGCACCTTAGAGTAAGAGAGAAAGAAACTTTGGTCGACTGTAGTCAGCTATGACGACAAAACACAATTGCCGAATCGAGAATCGCATGAAATAATAGGAGATCGTGTCTCTTATTTTCTTGAGCTGATCTATCTGTCATGGCTAAAGGCGTTCGTTTGGTAATCACCTTGGAGTGTACGGAGTGCCGCACCAGCACCAATAAGCGGTCTCCTGGGGTTTCTCGGTACACCACTGAGAAAAATCGTCGGAATACCTCTGGTCGCATTGAACTCAAAAAGTTCTGTCCGCAGTGCAATACCCACACCGTGCATAAAGAAATTAAGTAATTGAACTCTGAGCAAACCATTAATTAGGTAGAACCAATGGCATATTTTCGTCGTCGTCTTTCTCCTATCAAGCCAGGAGACATTATCGACTACAAGGATGTAGATTTGCTTCGCAAATTCATCACAGAGCGAGGCAAGATCCTGCCCCGTCGGATTTCTGGCCTGACCGCAAAACAGCAGCGTGATCTAACGGTTGCAATCAAGCGGGCACGCATGTTGGCTTTGTTGCCCTACGTCAATCGCGAAGGCTAAGTTATTTCGTTGGCAGCTCAAGAGGGTTGGGTTGTAAGCGGCGATCGCTGAGACAGATAACACACCTACGGATATGGCATTGCTATCTGTCCAAACGGTAATCGTTAATACCTCAGGGCTTGCTTTAGCGTTGTTCTCTCAAGGGTTCTGAGCTGAAGTGCCGTTACTAACGACGTAATTGACAGCATAATCCCGTTGTCCTGATAGTTCTAAAATCGGAGCGTCTTGAGCAAGTAGGTCAGACGACCCTAGTTTGGATAAGCTAGGGACATATTGTGTAGCTGAAGGGAAGTTAAGGTTGTGCAGAAGGGGACGCTAGTCGAGTTCCAGGTGAAAGGCAGTCCTCGTCTAGGCATCCTAGATCGACCTGAGGGTAAGAAAAACTGGATCGTGCTAGATGATCGCGGCCAGTCCCACACGATTCATCCCCGCTCACTCACCTTCCAATTTGCGCAGCCAGTAGAAGAGGACTACACGGCAGAAGATCTCACTACGCTACAGGCCGAAGCTGAGAAATATATCGATCCCAGCAGCCTGCAAGTTGCTTGGGAACTGCTGCAAGAAGCTGGAGAATCAGTTGAGCCCTCCTCGCTAGCGCTGCTGCTATTTTCGGATCAAAGTTTTGCTTTTTGTTACGCAGCTCATCGGCTGCTAGCGGACGATACCATCTTCTTCAAACAGAAGGGCGATCGCTATGAACCACGCCCCCCAGCCCAGGTGCAGGAGCGTCTGCATCAGATTGAAAAAGAGGCTCAAAGGAAAGCGGAATGGGATGGTTTTTTAGGCCGAACTCAACAAAGGCTGGCAGGAGAATCAGTAGAATGGCAGAAGAGCGATCGCGTGCGCTTGGAAACCCTTGAAAAGTTCGCACTTTTAGGCGACGAGTCCAATCAAAAGGGTCAAGCTCAAGAGGTGTTGTCTGCTTTGGGTAGGCAAATGACCTCTGAATCAGCTTTTCATCTGCTAGTTGATTTAGGACTATGGAAGGTTCATGAGAATCTGGCGCTGCGACGTAGTCAAATTCCTGTGGATTTCCCTGAGGCTGTTGTAACAATGGCGCAGTATCGCCTGATCAATGTGTCACCTGACGCCGATGAAAATCGGCTCGATCTGACTGCCTTAAAAACTTACACCATTGACGACGAGAGTACTCGCGAAATTGACGATGCTCTCAGTATGGAAACTTTACCAGACGGACGACAGCGCCTCTGGGTTCATATTGCTGATCCAACCCGCTGGGTCGCTCCCGGTGATGCTTTAGATTTGGAAGCGCGTCGTCGCTGCACGACGGTTTATTTGCCAACTGGCATGGTGCCGATGTTCCCCATTGAGTTGGCAACCGGCCCCATGAGTTTGATTCAAGGAGAAGAACGCTGCGCTCTCAGCTTTGGTGTCGTCTTAACAGGAGCAGGGGCGATTGAGGAGTACTGTATTGCCGCAAGTCTGGTCAGGCCGACCTACCGGTTAACCTATGAAGACGTGGATGAGATGCTGGATCTAGGCATTCAGGCAGAGCCAGAACTGCTGGCGATCGCCCATTGGGCCAAAATTAGGGAACAGTGGCGAGCACAGCAGGGCGCTATCAATATTCACATGCCTGAATCCTCTATTCGAGTTCTGCAAGAGGATGAACAGGACTCAATCGACATTCGGGTATTAGATGACTCTCCCTCCCGGGAACTAGTCGCTGAGATGATGATCTTGGCGGGTGAAGTAGCCGCCCGTTATGGGCAAGACAATGCGCTGGCAATGCCCTTTCGGAGTCAGCCACAGCCTGAATTGCCGCCAGAGGAGGAGCTAATGCAGCTGCCCTCAGCCCTAGTTCGCTATTCCGCTATTCGCCGCTGTATGCCGCGCAGCGAGATGGGCATCACCCCCGCCCGCCACGCCACTTTGGGTCTGGAAGGCTACAGTCAGGTCACGTCTCCCATTCGCCGCTATACAGATCTGCTGGCCCATTTTCAAATTAAGGCTCATCTCCGGGGCGATCCGCTACCTTTTTCGTCAGACGAAATTACGGAGCTGACCCAGGGAGCTAGCTCAGGGGCCTATGAAGCTGTTCTTGTCGAACGTCAAACCAAACGCTACTGGGCCTTGGAATATTTACGTCGTCGGGGTCAAGAGACACTTTGGTCTGTGCTTTTACTGCGGTGGCTGCGAGAGAACGATCGCTTAGGGTTAGTTCTGTTTGAAGAACTGGGCCTTGAATTGCCCATGCGCTTCGAGCGCAACGTTGAACTGGGAGAACGGTTACAAATCAAAATCACCCACGCCAATCCTCGTCAAGACATCATTCGAATGCAGGAAGTGACCATCGAAGAAGAAACTGACTCTCTTGCTGAAGTCTCCAGTTAGGATCATCCCTTAGCTAGAACGATGGAGAGAGCTAGACCGTAATCCGTGGGCTAGAAATTGATCTCTCCTTCAGCCTTCATCCTGTTCTGGCGCTCCCTATAATAGGAGACTGTGAAAGTCGCCAATCTCCCAACCCTATGGCTAATAACGAGTCTCAACAGCCTGCCCAAAATGCATCAACATTGGACGAAATTCGGGCAGCGCGGCTACAGAAGGTCGAGCAGCTAACCCAAGCGGGCTTGACCCCGTTTGCGTATCGTTGGGAGAAGACCCACGATGCAGCTGACCTGCAGGCTAAATACGCGGATTTAAAGGCCGGGGGAGAAGTTGAGGATGAGGTAGCGATCGCCGGACGCATCCTGGCCCGTCGTGTCTTCGGCAAGCTAGCCTTCTTCAACTTGCAAGACGAGAGCGGCACCATACAGCTTTACCTGGATAAAAAAGTCATTCGTGACAGCATGGCCGACAATCCCAATGCGTTCAATCAGGTCAAGCAGCTGACGGACGTTGGCGACTTGATTGGCGTTCGTGGCACTATCAAGCGCACAGAAAAAGGTGAACTGTCGGTCAAAGTGCAGGAGTATGCCCTCCTGACTAAATCTCTGCTCCCATTGCCGGACAAGTGGCACGGGCTAACCGATGTGGCTAAGCGTTATCGTCAGCGCTATGTCGATCTGATTGTGAATCCTGACGTGCGGGAGACGTTTCGTAAGCGGGCGCTGATCACGTCGACCATTCGTCGATTTTTTGAAGACCGGGGATTTTTAGAAATTGAGACTCCCGTCCTGCAAGGAGAGGCTGGGGGGGCAGAGGCTCGTCCCTTTGTGACTTATCACAACACGCTGGATATGGAGCTTTACCTCCGGATTGCCACCGAACTGCATTTGAAGCGGTTGGTCGTAGGGGGATTTGAGAAGGTTTTCGAAATTGGTCGTATCTTTCGCAACGAAGGCGTCTCAACTCGCCATAATCCCGAGTTCACCAGCATCGAAGTCTATGAAGCCTACGCGGACTACAACGACTTCATGACTATGACGGAAGAACTGATTTCAGAAATCAGCCGTTCCATCTTAGAAACGACCCAAATCACCTATCAAGACCACACGATTGACCTGACCCCACCGTGGCGACGCATTTCTATGCATGATTTGGTGAAAGAGGAAACCGGCTTGGATTTTAACCAACTTACAGATTTGGCTGAAGCTAAAAGCAAAGTAACTACCCTGGGCATTAAAAACATTGAGGAGTGTGATTCGCTTGGTCGCTTGCTCAACACGGTGTTTGAAGAAGCCGTTGAGGCGAACCTAATTCAGCCGACCTTCGTCATTGACTATCCGGTTGAAATTTCGCCGCTCTCGAAACCCCACCGCAGCAAGCCAGGACTAGTTGAACGGTTTGAGCTATTTATTGCAGGACGAGAAACGGCCAATGGCTTTTCAGAGCTGACCGATCCGATCGATCAGCGGGCTCGGTTTGAAGAGCAGGCGGCTCGCAAAGCCGCAGGGGATTTAGAAGCTACAGGCGTTGATGAGGACTTCTTGACAGCGCTGGAATATGGCATGCCGCCGACTTGCGGTCTGGGAATTGGTATTGATCGCCTCACCATGCTGCTCACGAACAGCCCTAGCATCCGCGATGTCATTGCTTTTCCGCTCCTTAAACGCGATCGCGCCGACGAAACAGCAGAGACTTCTGACAAGAACAGTGAATGAAGAAACTTTTGGACAGCTCACTCTCTTGACTTAGCAGACTCCTGCTCTGCTGTCTACAAAATAGTGAGGTAAGTATCAACAGATTCTTCGGGCAAAACTCTGAGTTTCTGATTCCGCAAGTCCAACTCAATACCAAGGGCTTCCAGGGGAATGACCCCTAAGAGAGCATTTCGTCCCCCAGGGAGTTCTAGACATTCAAACGTCCCTTCCCGTTTCATGAGGGAAATACGTGCATCTTGGAAAATACGGGCTTTGCTAAAGCCCGTCGCGGTTGCTGCATCGACTTCCTTCAGAAGTTCCAGACCAAGCTGTTGGATTGCCTCTGAAGGTAAGCAGAGGGTAGTCGCCCCCGTATCGACAAGAACATCATTCAGCGTGATAGAGCGTATTTGATCTGCGGAAATGTAGCCTCGGGTAGCCGCTGATTGATCAGCGCGGTTGGTGATGGTGAGTGTGGTGAGAATCTTACCCGTTGCTTGGTCTGTAGACATAGCGACCCTCCAAGTTGCCCTATTGCCATTTTAGAAGCACATACAGACCACTCTCTCGGATAGGTCGGTCTCACCCATCCCCCCTCTACTCTCCCACTCCGATCCACCGCTCCCATCAACTTCAACGCTGTCCGTTGCCCTTTCGTCAGCCCGATCTCGCCTGTTATATCCATTCCAGCTCAGGCGCGATCGTCAATTCCCCGTAGATATTCACACAGGCCTACGCCTAAACAAAGTTTCATCAATCCTGGCTTTCAACAAATAGACTGGCTTCTTGAAACACTTGTGCGATGTCAGGTTTATCGACAGCAGTGACGGTGTCGGGAAGATGCTTGTGATGTGGAAAGGTAGACAGATCAGGAAAATGAGGGGTGCTGTCATAGCGGAAAACCATTTTGTTGTCCTTATTCTGAAAGTGATATCGATAATCGATATGGGTGATTTGCCCATCAATGACTAGGATCGCTTCGCTGACTGCTAGCAGATAGTTGCCTTTGAAGCGAATGCGTAGCTTGAGATTTGCTCTCTCGGTCGTCAGGATAGTGGCATTGAATTGTTCGACGTACACATTGGGAAGGTCGAGCAATCGTTCTTCAACGAGATCGAAGTAAACCGTTAGAACATCACGCGACACTGGTAAGTTTTGCCTCTAGTTCCTGATGCAAAGCTAAATAGTGTTGGTAATCACTAGCCCACTCAACGAAATCTTCATCGTCCGAAATTTGCCCCTGGCTGTACTTGTTGAAAAATTCAACGGAGTCCATTTGATATTGGGTTTCGTAGGTGTTGAGCTGCTTGGCCAAGGCGATTAGCGCATCTAGCGGTGACGTGTATTCAATGATCTGTTTACGCATGTGAAACTTCCGACAACTTCAAAGATGCTTGTTCTGTGGGCAGAGTGTACTTCCAAGATTCCTACCCTCATTGTAGAAGTGCAGATACGAGGAGATCGTCCCCATTCTTACTCCAAAGCCCTTTCTGCTTTCTGACTTTATCCTTCTGCCTTGTCAATGGCTCCCATCAGCTTCAACGCCGTTCGTTGCCCTTCTGTCAAGCCTATAGCGCCTGTGATGTCCATTCCGGTACAAACCCGATTATCAATTACATCCAGACACTTACCCGTGTTTACATCCCAAAATCGAATGGTTTCATCAACGCTACCCGAGACTAAGGTTTGTCCATCAGGACTGAAACTTACAGATTTAACCCAATCTGAATGACCCTGCAGGCTATGAATACAGATGTTTTCCTTTATTGACCAGAGCTGTACTGTCGAGTCTTCACTACCAGAGGCCAGAATTTGTCCATCCGGACTGAAGATGACACACAAAACCCGGTCTGAATGGTAATTGAGGCTGCAAATACAGGTTCCATCAACAATCGACCAGAGTTTTACCGTATGATCGAAACTGCCCGACGCTATGGTTTGCCCATCTGGGCTAAAAGCTACAGAAGAGACTTGATCGGAATGTCCCTCAAATGTATGCACACACTGATTATTAGCTATTGACCATAGCTTAATAGTGCTGTCACTACTACATGAAGCCAAGATCTGACCATCCGGATTGAAGCTCACACATAGAACCCTACCTATATGGCCCTTAAGGGTTTCAGTCTGAGTTTTGCTATCCGTTGACCACAACCTTACAGTACTGTCGGCGCTACCAGAAGCCAAAATTTTTCCATCTGGGCTAAAGGCCACAGACCAAACGCGCCCTTTGTGTCCTTTAAAGGTATGTACAGAGTTTCTGCTAACCATCGACCATAGTTTGATAGTGGAGTCACTACTGCTCGAGGCCAAGCTTTGTCCATCTGGACTGAAAGCTACGGAAGAAACTGTACCTGAATGGTCATTGAAGTTAAGGATAAAGGTCGTGTTAGCCATTGACCTTATTTTTACTGTGTTGTTACCGCTACCAGAAGCTAAAGTTTTTCCATCCGGGCTAAAGGCTACAGACCAGACCCAGCATCCATGACTTCCAATGGTTTGAATACGACTATTATCTTCTGTCAACCATAGCTTTATTGTGTTGTCACCTCCTCCTGAGGCTAAAGTTTTCCCATCTGGGCTAAAAACTACGGCTCTAACCCAGCTTGTATGTCCTACGAAAGTGTTTACGCAGTCACCATTCTCCGTAGCCCAAAGCTTGATAGTGCTGTCCTCTCCTCCCGAGGCCAAGGTTTTTCCATCTGGGCTAAAAACTACGGCTCTAACCGGGCTTGTATGCCCGTTGATGACATGAGTGCACTGACCACTGTCTATTGACCATAGTCTTACTGTTGTGTCAGCACTGCCTGAAGCCACAGTTTGCCCATCCGGGCTAAAGCTTGCAGACCACGCCCAGTCAGAATGTCCTTTAAAGGTCTGTACGCACCCACCACCAACTATCGACCACAATTTCAACGTTGTATCGGCACTGCTTGAGACTAAATTTCTTCCACTCTGATCAAAAGCTACAGATGTAACCCGATCTGAATGGCCTTCTAAGATACAGGTGCAATCGCCAGTCTCGACTGACCATATCCTTATTGTGGCGTCAGCACTACCTGAAGCTACTAATTTTGCATCCGGGCTTATCGCAACAGATCTCACCCAATTTGAATGACCGGTGAAAGTGCGGATACATTCACCACTATCTATGGACCAAAGTCTTACTATTGCATCCCTGCCACCTGAGACTAATTTCTGTCCATCTGGGCTAAAGGTTACTGACCTAACACCGCCTAAGTGGCCCAAGCAAAACAATAATACTTGGCCAGTTGCAATTCTCCAGATTTGTACGCTGCCTTTACTATCACCGATAGCAAGGTATTCGCCTGTTGGACTAAACGCTAAAGAATTTACATGACCGATAGCTTTGGAAAATACAGACTCTTCCAGCTGAGCACCCTGTAGTTTCACTTGACGTAAAAAGGTTTTAGTAAAGTCAATACCCAGCAACTTAGTGCCGTTCAAGTTGCTGCCTTCCAAAGCATAAGGAGTTTTAGCTAACATCAGTTGAACAACATTTCCTCCAAAGTATCTAACTTCCTTGAGTGCCCTCTCTCGTGTTGACGATAATAGCGGCAACAACAGATCGCGTACTTTCTCCCCATCTAACATTGGATGTGCCAGATCCAGTACTGCCTTCGCTAGCTTTGCTCCATTCAATAGTGACAGTAGTGCGTCAAATGCCATTGTCTTAAAGTCGCCCAGCGGAGCCATGATTTCTGGTACGCCATCTGCACCGCAGCTCCGGCGAAAATAGTCCCCCCAGGTGTATTCCTGAGGTGCTGCGGTCTCATCCAAATGTGTCTGCTGGCGTGCCATCGCCGTGAAATCCTCTGACATTGCCCCTAATGACGCCACGATTTTGTATGCCGCGAAGAACTCCAGCAGAGATCGATGGGCGGGGCTGTAGTCGCCTTCGGAGTTGCGGATGAGCATGGTTTGGCCCATCATGTCGTGACGCCAGTAGTCCAGTTCTCGTTCTTCTTTGAGCCGATCGCCAAACATGGCCTGCAATCTTTCAGGAAACGATCGGTAGTTGAGGCTCATGCGGTTGGTGGAGAGCATTTCCCAGGAGAGTTCGCAGAGGAAGTAGAGCTTGTCGGCCAGGGAGGTGAAGGTGCGATCGCTCTTGATATCGCGATTCATCTTGGCGGTGACGGCGTAGAGATAGACCCGCGCCATGTCTACAGGTTTTCCGGCCTCAATCTCTGGCAGGGCTTCGAGAATTAGATCTACCATCACGGGACGCTGGGCCAGATCCCGCAGTTGAGGATTGCCCATCACCATCTGCACCGTACTTTCCTGAGCTTTGCGCCCGAGCAGAGTAGCAATCTGGTCGTCAGTGAATTTTTCCAGATCCAGTACTTCAAACTGAGGGGATTCTCCGGTGAGGTTAGCGGTGGAGGCTTTCAGTTCAGCGTTGAGGAGTCGGCGACCGGCGATCGCATCGGGAAAGTGTTCGGTGCGACAGGTAAGGATGGCTTTGGCTCCCGGCACGACGACTTTGGACAGTTCCCAGAAGTTGTCGATCATGGACTGACGGTTCACCCGTGCCGCCATTTCGTCGAAGCCATCGAAAATCAGCAGCAGCTTACCCATGCGGTTCAACTGCTCGAAGATGGAGTAGGTTCTGAGGATCTCGTGCTTGCGGAAGAAGAACTCAGACAGCAGCGATTCCACGGTGACGGCTTTGGCATAGTCCCGCAGGGGCACGACGATAGGCACGCGGGGGCGTTCGAGACCACGTTTTTTAGCGTCTTGGTAGCGCTGGAGGGCTGTCCAGGCATAGTGCAGGGCGAACCAGGTTTTGCCCGTGCCGAATTCCCCCAGCACGGACAGGTGTTCCTTGGCCGGATCGTCTAGCCACTGGTCCACATAGCCGTCGATCCAGCCGTCGGCTTCGTCGTAGACGCTGACGCCAATTTTCTGCTGGCTGACGGGGTCTAATTCATCTTTGCGACAGGCCAATGGCAGATAGTCTGTATCCACATGCTTTTGCTGAATGTCTGCCGCCAGCCAGTCCAGATATTTGCTGAAGTCGGCGTCTTCATCTAGCAGTTCGTCAAAGGTGTAGCAGGTGATGGTGTCGTAGTGGGTGTCTTCCTGGGTGGCTGTGCGGGCGGCTTTGCTGACACGACGATTGCCGACTAGCCAGCCTTCGTCTGTGTTGGTGCGCGCGATCGCCTGCTGAAAATCTTGCAGGTCAGCCATGCCGACTTCTCCCGCCACGCCGCGCACCAAGATACGGGCCACTTTGCGGCGGGTCATGGGAAAGTTGATGATCCACTCAAAGGAATCCTCTGTCCAGGTTTCATAGTCGGGATCGCGATCATAATCCAGCACATCGAACCACTCCCCGAGTTGACGAGCCAAATCTACGGCGCGGCTGGTCTCGGCAGCAGCAGGTAAGGCAAGGGTTTCGTCGGCTCCCGCGAGCTGATTTACCCGCTGGTTGATGGCCTCCAAGCTGGGGAGCTGCTGGATTTGAGTTTGCAGGGTTTGCAGTGATCGCTGAAGACTATCAAGCTTTTGTTCTTGGCGGATCTCTTTAGGCGATCGCGTCTGCTTCACCACCTCCACAAACACTGCTGCAAAGGTGCCTAACTCCCGTTTGGGATCCATTTGTGGCAGTTGCTTGCCCAGTCTGAATTGGGCGATCTCTTCTCCCTTTCGCAGCCATCCTTTCGGGTCATTGTTTTGATAGACCGTCTGAAATAAATCGCGCACGTCCTTGGCTTTGAAAAAGGTCACCAGCTCGGGTGGCTTGCACAGCCCCTCGTCATCAAAGGCATATTCCACCAGGGCATAGGCATAGAGGTCTTCAAAAGCGGTCAGCACCTCAACGGAATCCAGGTTGAATCGCTTTAGCAGACGAATTACGCGATCGTTGCGACCAATTTTCTCTTTAAGGCCCGTCGCATCTAAAACCGCATCAATTACTTTTTCAATCACAAATTCCATCGCTGTGCCCGATTAAAACTCCCAACACTCAGGAGGCCGTCATGTCAGCTTTAGCGTAACCCAACAAAATCTTTATCCCGCTTCTCTTTTTGGGAGTTGCAGATAGTGAGAGAACTGATGCGATCGAGCGATGCGATCCCCCGTTCTAGCCCCGCAAGCCGCTAAATACTCCGCTTGATGTGGCTTGATAACTGTTGGATAAACGCTTCCGTTTTTCTCGGCAAATAGGCTTGGGCTACCTAAACAGCGTGAATAGGAAAACTTTTCAAGCGATATCCTGATAGGATTTTGCGAACTTTTCATTTCACTCGTGTAGCCGCTAAGGAGTTTGCCCTCGGGGCATCTCTGTTGCGGCGATCGGGCTAGGACCGATGGACACGCCGTTTTTCTATGGACCGGAAACACTCGAACGAGTGCGTTCTACAAGTCGCTCCCATGGGATATCGCTGCGCTGCAAGACTGGGTGCCATCTACTTTTCTGGGTTCGCGAGGGTCGATTTTCCTCGACATCTAGCCAACTCACGATGGCAGAAAGCTATCATCCATAATTTGAGATAGCTTGAACTCGCACTCACTAGGGGAGGTATCTGCCGGAAGCTGAGTTTCAGCAGCGGCTTGATTAATTGCGTCGGCATAAGCCTCGGATAGCATTGTTTCTAGCTGAGGTTTGAGACTGGGGGAGTCTTTTAATGCCTTACGAATACGGCGACGATGTTCGACGATGCTGCCTGCCCAGCTTCCACTCCTTTTGTTAGGCTGATATTGCCACTTCAGCAAGTGCAGTAGCAATATTGTCAAATTGCTTTCTAGGCTTCGCCGCTCCCGCTTTCCTATATCTTCGATTTCTTCGATCAGGTTGGCCCAATCGACGTGGTTGTAGTCCTGACGGCGCAGCTTGTCCACAGTGATCGCGATCCACTGCATGTAATCGGTGTCGTATAGGGTCACTAGAGAACTGCTGGATTGGGTAGCTGTCATCGGTCAGGTCGACATCAGCAGGTTACGGGTTTGATCATAGCAGGTACGATTTTGGGGTCGCTGGAACCATTGAATTGCTAGATGTACTTACCGTTTAAGGGCTATCAGACTGTGCTACTCGTTGCAGAATAGAAAGTACCTGATAGAGTTCATTACCCGGATTGAGCAAAGAAAACAATTTGGACGTTGCGTATTGAACCGTTGGCTGACGCTGAGCTCTTAGGAACAAAAACTCGGTGCCGTTAGTAATAAACCCAAACGTCGGGCGCTCCGGATCGGGCTTGCCCAGCATGTAGGCCAAGGTTTGTGGCAAGGCACGAGTCACTGCAAAATCGCTACGCTTTGATTCAATAACCACTAACCAAAACGATTCATTCAACACCAAAAATTCAATTCGCCCGCGAATGATGGTTTCTGCGTCTTCTAATTCAATATCAATGCTGGTTTCCGTCGTAATGCGAAAGGGGCGGCGATAAAAGCCTGCCAGGTCTAGGAGCGGTCCCAGAACAACCATCTTGACGCTATTTTCTAGAACCGGGGAGTCTTCGAGGAAGTCTAAATAGTTAGCTTTTACTCGAGCTAAAGCCTGCTGAGCCAATTCGCTAATAGGCTCCATGCCCCCCTGCCATTCTGCGAAGAAGGAGACATCGGTAGCTGCTTGTAAATTGAGGATCTGCTTCAGAGTCCGCAGAGTCACTTCAGGAGCGGGAATCGCTTGAATCATCGCACCTCCTTTCTTATACACCTAGTGTGCCTTGTAAAGGCCGGGTGTGCTCCCACTCTGATATATGAAGTAGGGTGGCATCGCCCACCAAAACCAGCCCGTAGGAAGTGGGCACCAAAACTTCTCATGCCGAATTGTTTAATGGGTTAAGCGAATATAAAAGGTGGGCAGTGCCCACCCTACCGGCTCTTTCGTCCGCTGCTTACACAAAAAATCAGAACACTCTCTGATTTCTCAAAAATTGCTTCATTCTGAAAATCTGTATTTACTGTCTTCGAGCAAAACAGGGTTGTAGCTAAAGCGGGTAGGGTGGGCACTGCCCACGCCATTTTCACATCTATTCTCCAAAGCATAGACCAACCTCATCAAACCATCTAAAACTCGCCCTTGAGCCACTGCATCGACAAGCCCAATCTCGACGATAAACACCCTCACCCACCAGCTTGTGAAAACTGGAATAACGCCATTGATGCGGGCAATCCACCAAACCATGCTTGACAGGGTTGTAATGAACGTAATCAAGACAACGGGACAACTCTGCCTCGCTACGAATAGTATGCTCCCAAAACCGACGCTGCCAAACATCGCTCTCCCGGTGCTTGCGACGAGACGGTGACAACACAGTCGGTCTTGTATTCTGACCTTTTAATGCTCTCGTAAACAACACCTTGATGCGTCCTACCCGTTTGGAATAGTTACTATCTGCTGGCGGTAACGTCCAAATAAAGTGAAGATGGTCTGGCAAAATAACTGCGGCAGCGATCGCAAAGTCTGCTTCGTTTTTGGTTTGTCTAACTGCTTGACGCAGGCGTTCAATATTCTCTGAGCTGTCAAAAAGTAGCCGACGACGATAGGTAACCAATGTCAGAAAAACAGTGCTTCCAGGAATATAGGCACGGCGATAGTAGGGCATTCAACAGATGATTTAGCGGATGCATTCAACGTGCCCAAGATGAGATGTTGATTATGGGTTGTGGGTGCGTGGGCACTGCCCACTCCACTCATTTGTAGCTCTACTTCGCTACGCAGAGTATATTCCCAAAATCGCTGTTGCCAAACCTCACTTTCCCGATGTTTACGACGCGATGGCGGAAGAGTGGGTGCGTGGGCACTGCCCACCCTACTCATTTATAGCTACTTCATCACGGCGATTAGTGCCGCATAATCGCCGTGATGAAGTAGAGCGGGTGGTGCTCATCATCATGCCGCTCTGTGCAAGGCACAGAGC
>NZ_JAQMUB010000053.1 GCF_028330965.1 Oscillatoria sp. CS-180
GGTTGGAATCCCCGAAGATTCAGCCGCCCTTAGACGAAGCGCTTCGGTAGGGCAGCCTAAAATAGGCAAAGCCTGTACGACAGCTGTGGTCTGTCTATGGGTTAGGCGCTGGTTTGTGTGCCATCACTTGCCAGTGCCGCCGACTCAATTTTCGGGGAAGCAAGCTGCACGGATGCAGCTATGGTTGCTGATGATAATTCATTTGATCCCCCAGAGCAACCGTGCTGTTCGACTTAGGAAATTTCTGAAAATATAGCCCTGTGCAGCTTGATCCAGTCCGTCTCAATGTCTTAAAAGATCAGAAAATGGGATGTGCTTAACTCAAATGCATGCTGCTTAAAAATACTCGGCTGCGGTGCATTACACTGCGCTAATGACACCACAGCAGCGGTAAATTTTTTCCTGGAGTTTCCCTTATTCAGTCATTTACCCAACAGCTTCCAAGGCTTTGGAGTGCAGTCTCACACCGTAGTGCTGGGACCAAGTGGAGAGATCGGCGAGGGCGCGATCGCGATATTGTCCGTAGCGCTCTCGCTTATTGCGAATTTTGGTGGGTAGGGATGGCAGAATGCCGAAGTTAGGCGGCATCGGTTGGAAGTGTTTGGGTTCCGCCGAACTGATGAAGTCAATGAGTGCACCCATCATAGTTGTGACTGGAAGGGTAACCGGATCCTGCCCCAAGGCAATTCGGGCCGCGTTAGTGCCTGCTAGCCAACCGCCCGCCGTTGCCGCTGTGTAGCCTTCGGTGCCGACGAGCTGTCCCGCCGCTAGCAACGTAGGCCGTTGGTGAAACTGTAGCGCGGCGCTGAGCAACTCTGGAGAATTGATGAATGTGTTGCGGTGCATCACACCCATGCGAACGAACTCAGCAGTCTCCAGTCCGGGGATCAACCGAAAGACGCGCTTTTGTTCTCCCCAGCGCAAATTCGTTTGGAAGCCAACCATGTTCCACAAGTTGCCCTGCTTGTCTTCCTGACGCAGCTGCACCACTGCATAGGGCTTCTTGTCTTTATTTTGGGGATCTTTGAAGTGTCCAAAACGGGCGTCGAACAGGCCCACGGGCTTTAGGGGACCATAGCGCATGGTGTCTTCTCCTCGACGCGCCATTTCTTCAATCGGGAGGCACGCTTCGAAGAATTTGGCGGTCTCGCGCTCGAAATCCTTAAGTTCCGCCTGTTCCGCTGCACACAGGGTTTGCCAAAAGTGGAGATACTGCTCTCGGTTCATCGGGCAGTTCAAATAGGCGGCTTCGCCGCGATCGTACCGAGACGCCATGAAAGCAACATCGCGGTTGATGCTCTCACCGACAACAATTGGGCTAGCGGCATCAAAAAAGCTCATGTAAGCCCGTCCGGTGAAGCGCTGCAAGTCTTCAGAGAGAGAGTTGCTGGTTAAGGGACCCGTGGTCAACACGGCGATCCCCTCGTCGGGAATGCGGTGTACTTCATCTCGCCGCAGCTCAATCAGAGGATGACTCGCTAACGTCTCAGTCAGGTCGCGACTGAAGATGGCCCGGTCTACTGCTAAGGCACCTCCGGCAGGAACTTGATGCTCGTCGGCTTTACCAATGACCACGGAACCTAATCGCCTTAGTTCCTCGTGCAAAAGCCCTGATGCCCGATCGCTCGACTGGGCCCCAAAGGAATTGCTACAGACTAACTCCGCCAAATGTTCGCTGTGGTGAGCGGGCGATCGCCGCTCGGGTCGCATCTCATGCAGAATCACAGGAACCCCTGCCTGGGCAATCTGCCAGGTTGCTTCGGTTCCCGCCAGACCGCCGCCAATGACATGTATCGGTTGCATTGTAATCAGAGTTAAGGGCTTCAGCTTTTCTAGGATAGCGGAGGTCAGGAAGCACGGTAAATTGAGGAGGATGCGTTCTGGATCTACAATGACCGCTCCGTCAATTACCCTCAAGTCTCTCAAGGCCGAACCGATTACCCCAGAAGCCTTTGCGCCTTTTGGACAGGTCATTTTTGCTTCTGAAGATGGTGCTTTGTACGGACCAGAGGATGCTCAACTTAAATTAGACGAAGGCATTCCTCGGTTCTATATCATGCGGTTGAAGTCCAGGAGTCTCTCATTCCATGCGATTACTCGCCATCAGTGCTGTACTCAGTGCTTAGGATCGTTGGCGGGTGCCGAGTGGTTCATGGGGGTTGCTCCTCCTGGAGATGCCGAAGACCCTGATCCCGACTCGATTCGAGCATTTCAGATTCCAGGTAACTGCTTCATCAAAATGCACGTCGGCACTTGGCACGCGGGTCCCCTCTTCACCACCCCTGCCGTTGATTTCTATAATTTGGAGCTGAGCGATACTAATATTGTTGACCACCAAACCTGTCATTTGCGATCGCGCTTCCGTTTAGAATTTGAAATCGTGGTGTGATGGCAGGGAAGAACATGGCAAAATTTGTGGTGTGGGGCAGCTATTGTGAGAATGCGCTGGAGAAGCGATCGCCCTATCGAGCAGATCATTTAGAAGGACTTCAGTCTCAAAAAGATAGCGGCACTCTTGTTGCCTTAGGGCCTACCGTGGATAACACCAAAGTATTTGGCATCTACGAAGCAGAGGACGAAGCGACTGTCCGTCAGCTCGTAGAAAATGATCCGTACTGGAAAAACGGTATTTGGACAGACTATGAAGTCTACGCTTGGAATCAGGTTTTCTAGCGGTTTCAAGCTTCGCAAAAGAGTAGATTACGGCTGTCAAGTGCAGTCCAAGCGCTGAGCTTGAGATTGTGAGGAAACTCCCGATTTAGTATTGTCGCGTGGCACAATAGGGGCGCTTCCAGATTTATCCAGAACCTATGCGTGGGAACTCCAACAATCTAGCCATCATGATCGTGCTCAACATTGTCGGCGTCATGCTGGTTTTGGGTGCACTTATTTTGATCTTGCGAGGTATCGGACTGGTTAAGGACATTCCGGAGTATGTTGTTTGGGCACTCCTGTTGCTTTCCCTCGGTGTCGGTATTCTAGGCGGCATTCGGACCGCTCGATGAGGAATTCGTGATGAAGCAGTTATCAATACCCAGTCAAATATTTTTGGGGCTGCTGATTTTGACTGTGCTGGTGTGGCTCCTGCGGGGACTGACAATCCTGTCGTTCATCCCCGGCATTACCCTGTGGATATTGCTACTGCTGACGATTGGCTCAGGCGTGATTACTAGCCTGCAACGGATTCGTTGAGCGACTGGTCATGGATGCCACGACGACATTTGCAACTTTGAAAAGGGTTGTTGCAAATCCCAGGATTTGTTTGATGGATAAACTAAACGTCTAGTAAACGTGACTAAACCCTGGGATTGTGGAACGAAAACATGGCGATCGCCATTCCTTTTGAAATAGTCAAAAACGCTGGAGTTCTTCCTGAGTGAAGAATAATGTCACCTCCTAATGGGCTGCCTCAACAGGCACCGCACTGTCTGGAGAAAACAGAACGACAAAGGTAGAGCTGGGTGTTTGACGGCGCAAAAACTGTGCCCGCGCATCAGCATCCTGATAACGACGAAAGCGATCAACAACAACCCGCTTCATTTCAGGAAGTTGGCGAACGATACACCAGGGACGGAGTTTAGTTTCGTAAGTCATTGTTTTTACCAAATAAAGAACGATGGATTGAGCAGAACTAGCGCGATACGTTTGGTCAAAATCGTCACCACAATCGGTGCAGAGGCAGAGGGCTGTAGCTAAAGGCAGAAGGATGAGGGCAGAATCGATCCCCTATCGGGTTAGGTTCTAGCGTTCTCAACTGTTCCAATTCTGCTAGCTACAGCACGATACCCAGCTACGATCCGGTAATACAGACTTATGACACAGCAATTAAACGTGCCTCACGCAGCGAAGACACGAAGAGTAGATGACCCTACCGTTATCGATAAGGTGGAGATGCCATCAACCCCATGAGGGAGCGATCGCGTCCATCACCTTGTAGCAAGACCAAGACTGACAAATCGAACTGACACTCGTGATAGAAAATTCGCTAATTTTTCAAGCCGCTATCTAGAGTGTTCGACTAAGACGTTAACACCAAAACACTAAATGAGGATATCTTTTTTGCGATGTACACAAAATGTAGCGCTTTCCTCAGCGAGGACTCTTTGGTTTTGACTTGCAGAGCATCCAGGATTCTTTATTATTGCCACAAGCGATCGCACTTACCCTCTCAAAACCTGTGGAAGACGATAAAGATCTGACTGAAGGCCCCGAGACCGAAAAGCCTAAGCGAAAACCCCGTGCTAAGCGCAGCAAGAAACCTGCTGCTCCGATGCCTGCGCTGCCGCCTGCGTCCTCTGCCGTCAGCGGCATCTACAAAGTGCAAATCTTTTATCTTGCTGCCCGCAACACCAACCCCAAAGCCCCTGTCAAGGATGCGCTGTGGTTTGCAACCTATCCCATCATTCCGCGAGTGGGTGATTGCCTCTTCCACGACGGCATCTATTACCAAGTCGAGCGTGTCTTTCTTTATGAAAATATGGGACCTGGCTGGTATGCCGATATTGAGGTGACGTTTTATGGGCGTCGGTGAGGGGATGTGAAAGCGGGGAAATGAGGGAGTGGGAAGTGAGGAAGCGGGAGGGTGGGGGAATATCGCTATAGTTCAGGCATTCAATAAATACGGGTGAAATTTTGAGAGGCGAAGTTGCTGCTCTGACCGCTGCTTTTTTATGGGCGGTATCGACGGTCATTTTTGGGCGTTTGGGTAAATCGATCAGTCCATTGGTCTTGAATTTAGCAAAGGGATGTGTGGCGATCGCTCTCATCAGCCTGACTTTGGTGCTCCGTCCTAACGTTCAGCCGGAACTGTCGGCTACCGCTACTTTTTGGTTATTGCTGAGTGGTGCAATTGGTATCGGACTGGGAGATACGGCTTATTTCAAGGCGATCAACGGGCTGGGAGCACGGCGGGCATTGCTGATGGAATCGCTGGCACCCCCGCTAGCGGCGCTGATTGCTCTGTTTTTTCTAGAGGAGCGGTTAGGAACGATCGCGTGGTTGGGAATCGTTTTCACGTTACTGGGAGTGGCGTGGGTTATTTCTGAGCGGGTCCCAGCTAGTGATGTCGCTAGTGATGTCGTGAATAGCGTAGCGAGTCCCAATTTGCGGTGGGGGGTGATCTGGGGCCTTTTGGCAGCGCTGGGTCAGGCCAGTGGAGCCGTGATGTCGAGAGGTGTTCTTGCCGATACAGCCATTGATCCCCTGTGGAGCGGTTTTCTCAGAATTGCGGCGGGATTAGCTGTGCTGGTGGTGCTGATGGGCTGGCGAGGTCAAGTCGGGGATCAGTTGCGCCCGCTGCGATCACGGCAGCTGATCCCCGTCATCATCATCGCTGCTTTCTTTGGCACTTACCTCGCGATTTGGCTACAGCAAATTTCATTCAAGTACACGCCCGCAGGGATCGCTCAGGCTCTCTTGGCAACGAGTCCTCTGTTCGTGCTGCCGATTGCCGCTACATTGGGTGATCGTGTTACCGGGCGGGCTGTTTTAGGCGTGCTGGTTGCGATCGGTGGCATCTGGCTGTTGATTAGCACCACCTAGTCCCTGGACTCCTAGGCCCTCCGTTTCTTCGAAATACTGAATCTTTCCTCTAGAATTGTTACAGTTGCTTTACGTTACGATAGAGAAGCCTTGAATGCTTCTCTTGTTGGTGCCCAAGCGGACTGCTGGAGAACATCAATCTTTTAGACATTCCAATAATTATCATGGTTCAGAAGGTCAAAAAAACAAATAAAGAATGGCGCGAGCAGCTTAATTCTGAGCAGTATCACGTCACTCGTGAAAAGGGGACTGAGCGAGCGTTTACTGGTGCTTATCACGACAATAAAGAGAGTGGTGTCTATAAGTGCATTTGCTGCGGTACAGAATTGTTTAAGTCCGACGAAAAGTTTGATTCTGGTACAGGCTGGCCGAGCTTCTGGGCACCTGCTAAGGATGAAAATGTCGAAACTAAGAACGATTTCAGCCTCTTTATGATTCGTACTGAGGTGTTGTGTGCCGTTTGTGACGCGCATCTGGGACATGTTTTCAACGATGGACCAGCCCCGACGGGCAAGCGCTACTGCATCAATTCTGCATCTCTAGATTTTGAGAAGAAGTAGTTCATACCCCTCGCAGGATAGACTCTAATCTCGGCAGATCGTGGGGAGCCGCGATCGCCGAGATTAGGCAGAATTTTGGCAGTCTTACCCTGATCAAACTTTGTAAAACGTTTTGACGCCAGGCTTGCTGGGGAACGTGATGAAGCTACACGTAGAACTTAAAGGCAGCGGTTTTCCGATTCTCTGCTTGCATGGGCATCCCGGCAGTGGGAGCTGCATGACTGTTTTTACAGAAACGCTGTCTCAGCGGTTTATGACGATCGCGCCCGACCTACGAGGATATGGCAAAAGCAGTACTCAAAAGCCTTTTGCGATGACCGATCATCTTGAGGATCTGGTGGAGCTATTGGATTCGCTCAAGATTGAACAATGCATCATTTTAGGGTGGTCTTTGGGCGGCATTCTCGCAATGGAGTTGGCGCTGCGCTGTCCTCAACGGGTGGAGGGACTCATCTTGCTAGGGACAGCGGCACGACCTCGCGGAAGTCATCCTCCAATCACCTGGCAGGACAATGCACTGACAGGCATTGCGTCTATTGTGAATCGTGTGGTGCCGGGCTGGCAGTGGAATATTGATGCCTTTGGACGACGATCGCTCTATCGCTATCTGATTCAGCAGCACACGCCTGCGGCCTACCATCGGCTAGCCGATGAAGCCTTTCCAGCCTTTCTGCAAACGTCGAAATTTGCTCATGACGCCCTCAATCGCGCATTGAGACAGGGCTATGATCGCTTGCCAAATTTGTCGGCAATCTCGGTACCCACGCTAGTGCTGTGTGGAGAATGCGATCGCCACATCACGGCTAAATCCAGCCAGGAAACGGCTCGTCATCTTAAGATAAATACCCTGAAAACCTACCCTAGTACTGCTCATCTGTTTCCGTGGGAAATTCCAGATGAGGTCATGACGGACATTCAGGACTGGCTGACAAATCATTTTGCTAAATCAGCCCGCTGCCAGGAATGATCCCGATGAGGAGGCCAATCAGTCCGCCTGCTAGCACCAATTGCCAGGTGGGTAATTTGAAGCGAATCAGGGCTGCTAGCGAGATAAGCGCGATCGCTCCGGCAATGATCGTTAATCCCAGATTGGGCTGCTGGAAGATGGCGGTTTGGGTAAGGGGAATGGCGGCGGCAGCGATCGCCCCCAGTACTGCCGGACGAACCGCTTTGAGAAACGCCTGCACCCAGAGATTTTGACGTAGGCGCAATAGCAAAGGTGCCCCCGCCATAATGAACAGGAATGATGGCGTGAAAATACCAATGCTGGCAACCAAGGATCCCAACACGCCTGCCACCTTGAAACCGACAAAGGCGGCGGTTAAAACTACGGGGCCTGGACTGAGTTGTCCGATGGCAATGCCGTTGAGAAATTCATTGCGGGTGAGCCAATGCAGGTTGTCCACGACCTGAAATTCCAGCAGCGGGATGATGACCAGTCCACCGCCGAAGATGAACGTTCCGGTTCTGAAAAAGAAACTCAGCAGGGGCCAAAAGTAAGCGCCGATGCGCTCCAATCCCCAGAAGCTTGACAGAGCTAACACCTCTGTTGAGGTCACAGCTAGAGGCATGCCAGCCATTAATCCCAGAGGCATCCAAATCGGTTGTGGGGTGCCTGTCTGCTGAGGTCGATAGACAATAAGGCCGGTCGCGCCTGCTATGACGAATGCTAGCAAGGGACTCAAACCGCCTAAGCCAACAGCCAGACCAGCGGCGATCGCGATCGCAATGCCTATCCAATCATGAATCGACTTTTTCCCAAGCTTCCAACAAAATCCGAGGATGATGGCAATCATTACGGGTGAGATGCCGAAGAAGATCGCTTCCAGTTGGGGCAGCGCTTGAAAACGAAAGTAGGCCCAGGAGAGCGCTATCACAATTAGGAATGCAGGCGCAATAAACGCAATGCCCGCAACTAGAGCGCCAATTTGCCCTGCTCGGATATAGCCTAAGTAAATGCCCATCTGTGTGGATGCGGGGCCTGGTAACATCTCGCAAATCGCGAGTCCGTCCCCAAACTGATCTTGAGTTAGCCACTCACGGCGCACAACGGCTTCGTCGTTCTGCATGGCAATGTGGGCTTGAGGGCCACCAAAACCAATGCATCCCAAACGACCAAAGATTCGTATGAGTTCTTGAAGACGGTCTTTTAGGGGAACAGAGGTAGCGTTTGCAGATGACATAAGACCTCAACAGGGAAACAAAGACCAGACCTCCGCAGCTCTCCACGTTGCCCCAAACCTTCAGGAGCTTTCTGAAGGCAGTTCTCTTAGAATTTGGTGGTGGGACTAAAACTCGGTAAGTCCTGTCTTTATTATTGAAGGTAAAGGAGCATTTCCCTAGATATCTAAAACACATTTCGTCGATAGCACAGCCTTTTGAGTTTTCGCTAGTTGGAAATCATGCCGATTCTCGATTTTGAATTTTCGATTGCAGACTTGAGAACATCGAATGAGTAACTGAATAGCAACGCTTTTAGCCCCAAAATCTAACTCTGGACGAGAAAATGGGTAAGTAAGTCGCCGCATTTAGGACAACCTACTGATAAGCAGATCTCCAAAGAATTTACCGCTGGTGGGGGGTTACTAGCGCAGCGTAATGCACCACAGGCGGGTATTTTTATTCTCAGAAATCTCCTAAGTACTCGTTTCACTGTCTCAAGACAAGACCCACTGCGGCAAACTCTTCATTCCCTTCCAGCTGGCCTTCAATGCGCTCTACGACCTTGAAACCTTCAGAAAGATAAAGCTTTAAAGCGGGTCGATTACCCTCGAGCAGCTCAATGGTCATTGTCGGTGCTGAGTTGGCAACGGCATGTTGAAGCAACGCACGCCCTACACCGTTTCGGTAGCATTTAGGGTCAACATAAAGCCAAGTGAGTTCTTCATCGTTATAGGCAACAAATCCCTGCACAACAGCATCGACCTCTGCCACAAAAAGATTGCCATCAAAAAGCCCCTCATTCTCAGCCGTCTGTTCGAGCGTCAGGAAGGCATCTGTCCCGACGGTTAAACCTAATTCATCAAGGCGAGACGCATCATGTATCTTGCACAACCTAGACCAGTCAGTGGATTGATAAGGACGAATATGGATCATACTTAACCTCTCAACGTTCAATTCCTCAGCTCTGTGAGGACAGCAGCAACTCATAGCGGCTTATCTTTTGTAGTACTACATATACTACAAAAGATGTTGATCGGTAGATAAGTCTGCCAGTTTCGTGGAAAGTACTAGACAAAAAAGCGTCATCCTAAAAGGGATTCAGAATATTCTTATGTAAAAGCAACATTACTATAGATATTGAGCACAAAAATATGACAATTCGATAGAATCCGGTCTATGATGGCAGTGACCTATATGTGGGGGAATTTAGACCGTTGTTTCATGCAACGCTACACCAACTCAAAGTTTTTGAAGCAACTGCCCGTCACGGTAGCTTCACCCGCGCAGCAGAAGAACTCTATCTAACGCAACCGACAGTATCCATTCAAGTCAAGCAGTTAACCAAAGCGGTCGGTTTGCCCTTATTCGAGCAGATTGGCAAACGGCTATATCTTACTCAAGCAGGTCAGCAACTGCTAGAAACTTGTCAAAAAGTCTTCGAAGGCCTTGATCAATTTGAGATGGCGATCGCCGACATCAAAGGCATGAAGCAGGGACAGTTGAGAATTGCAGTCATTACAACTGCTAAGTATTTTGTCCCTCGTCTGTTAGGTCCCTTTTGCCAACGCTTTCCAGGAATTGATATCTCGCTGAAGGTGACAAACCACCAGCATATTCAAGAGCGTATGGTCAATAATGAAGACGATTTATACATTATTAGTCAGGCTCCAGAGCAACCTGATCTCAAGATTCATCCTTTTCTAGAGAACCCTTTGGTTGTCATCGCCCCTAAAAATCATCCTCTAGTTGGCAAAAAGAATATTCCCATCCAGGCTCTCAATGGTGAAGCGTTCATCATGCGGGAACCGGGATCAGGAACCCGTCAGGCAATTCAGTCGCTATTGGAAGAGCACGACGTTGACGTCAAAGTTCGCCTAGAGCTAGGAAGCAACGAAGCGATCAAGCAAGCGATCGCTGGGGGGCTGGGCATTTCAGTGCTGTCGGTACACACCATTATCTCTGAAGGCACTCACGGCGAATTTGCCATTCTTGATGTCGAGCATTTCCCCATTGAGCGTCACTGGTATGTGGCAAGTTTGGGCGGAAAGCAGCTTTCGGTAGTTGCTGATACCTTCTTAAAGTACCTGCTGGAGGAAAGTCACGACATGGCCCAAAAGCTGCTACCAGGCATTCAGCTAGCAGCACCAAAACCGGACAATAACGGCAGTCGCGAGCCTGCTCTACAATCGACGCAGTAGGACTGCTAGGGCGTCACGTCATAAGTGGAGGGTTTTGATTCAGATTCGAACTTCAGGGGATCTCCGGGAAAGAATTTACCGCTGATAGGGTGCCATTAGCGCAGCGTAATGCACCGCAGCTGGATATTTTTATTGTTAGAAATCCCCTTAAGTTCTCAAATCTGAGTCGCGAGAATTCTCCACCCAGCTTCCTCGATTGTTCGATTCATGAGCTAAATCCATCAGCAGCTGTGAGTACACACCCTCAGTAATTGAAGGAGCCTTAGGTTCACCTTGGTCAATACAGTTGACCCAGTGATCGACTACTCGGACAAACGGTGCAATGCGACCGTCATCGTAAGTTTTTGGGAACGCGATCGCGTCAGGTACAGCAATTTCTTCCAATGAGTTGCTCCCTTGAGCACCCCATAGTTTGAAACCGTGGACGTAATCCTTTAGATTGTCGCTTCCCAAAATTAGCGTGCCGCGATCGCCATAAACTTCAACCCAGTGGCCGCGTCCAGCATAGGTGACTGAGCTAATCGTGACCTGACAAGGCATACCGCTTGCCATCTCTAGCATTAGCGTACAGGTATCGTCCGCATCTACGGGCTTTAGCTGCCCTGTCGTCGGGTCCGGTCTCTCTGAAATCGCGGTGGTCAGATTGGCGCAAAGCCGCTTGACAGGACCAAACAGCCAAGCCAAATAATCAAACGTGTGGGAGGCAAACGCGCCCAAAGCCCCGCCTCCCTGATCTTTGCGAGCATACCAACTCCAGGCCCGTGCTGGATCAGCCCGCCCTGCCACCATCCAATCCACCTTGATTAACCGAGGTGTTCCAACAAACTCTTCTGCTAACAGCGTCGCAAAGTGCTGCCAAGCAGGGACAAAGCGAAACTCAAAATCCACGACCGCAATCTTTTTTTGCTGCTGGGCCAGAGCCTCAATTTGCTGTGCTTCTTCTACCGACAGTGCTGTCGGTTTCTCTAATAGAATGTGTTTGTTGGCTTCAAGCGCCGCGATCGCTACTGACGATCGCAAAAAAGGCGGCGTCGCAATGCTGACCGCGTCCACCTCTGGGAGCGCTACTATCTGATCGATGGTATCGCAGGCATGAGTAATGGCGTGCTGTTCTGCGATCGCCTGGGCTTTTGCTATTTCCCGATGATAGACCGCCACTAATTGGGTGCGGTGATGGGCCTGAAACCCAGGAATGTGAACCTTCTGACCAAAACCAGTGCCTACTAGCGCCACCCCTATTGCCGATTCAGCCATCAACCTCTCCTCTTCTAACGCCTAGCCAAGATTCAAAACGCTCTAAACAAATTTCAAGCAGAGAGCTCAAATCTTAACCTCGTTCATTCACTCTACTATCCTTCGCCCCTTGCCTCTTTCCCCCTATTCAGTGTTGAATCAGTCTGTGCCGTTGCCTTGAACCACCATGAGCCTCGTTCTCTACAACACCCTGACACGTCAAAAAGAACCCTTCGAACCGATAGAACCGGGCCGTGTGAGAATGTATTGCTGCGGCGTCACAGTGTACAACTATTCCCATCTGGGACATGCTCGTAGTTCAGTCGCCTGGGATGTGGTGCGGCGTTATCTAATGTGGCGAGGATACAACGTTCGGTATATTCAGAATTTCACCGATATTGACGACAAAATCCTCAATCGTGCCAAGGCCGAGAACACTTCGATGCAGACCGTAGCCGAGAAATATACGGCGGCTTACCTGGAAGATATGAAACGGCTGAATGTTCTGGAAGCCGATGAATACACCTATGCAACCAAGACCCTAGACGGTATTCAACGTTTGATTGCCGAACTAGAGCAAAAAGGGTATGCCTATCCTGCTGAGGGAGATGTGTATTACGCGGTACAAAAGTTCGAGGACTACGGCAAGCTGTCTGGGCGCAAACTAGAGGATATGCAGGCGGGGGCAAGTGGCCGTGTCAATGAGGAAGACAGCATTAAGCGATATCCCTTCGACTTCGCCCTTTGGAAGGGAGCCAAAGAAGGCGAACCCTTTTGGAAATCGCCCTGGGGACCAGGACGGCCCGGATGGCACATCGAATGCTCGGCAATGATTCGCGATCGCCTTGGTGACTCTATTGACATTCACGTCGGCGGTAGCGACCTAATTTTCCCCCATCACGAAAACGAAATTGCTCAGTCTGAAGCAGCGACAGGGCAGCCGTTATCAACCTATTGGATGCACAACGGCATGGTCAATGTCGATGGCGAGAAAATGTCAAAATCTTTGGGCAATTTCACCACAATTCGCCAGCTATTCGATTCGCCCAATGCACCTGAACCAATGGCATTGCGGCTGTTTTTGATCCAGGGGCAATACCGCAAGCCGATGGACTTTACTGATGAGGCGATCGCAGCCGTCAAGAACGGCTGGCGAACGATTTCAGACGGACTGCTGTTTGGCTATGATTACGGCAGTCAACTGGGCTGGATTGATGTTGACGACCCTGATTTTGCCAATCCTGCGGCGATGCGAATTGACCGGGAAAGCGATCCCGTTCAGCGGTTTCAAGCAGCGATGGACAATGATTTCAACACCTCAGGCGCATTGGCAGTTCTCTTTGATTTGGCTAAAAGTCTGGGGCGAGCAGGCAAACTGATCACTCACGAGGGACAAGCGGATACCGAGGCGGCAACCCTACGACAGCAATGGCAGACGCTGGTTTGTCTGTCTGAGGTACTAGGTCTCCGTGCAGACCCCATGACGCCTAATCTAGGAAATGGCCTTTCCGATGAGGCGATCGAGGCGTTGATTGCTCAGCGTAAGGCGGCCCGAGCTGCCAAGGATTTTGCAGAGAGCGATCGCATTCGTGATGAGCTGCAAGCTCAGGGAATTACCCTAATTGATAAACCTGGCGGAGTGACGGAATGGCATCGTAAAGGATGAAGGATGAGCTAAAGAGCACAATTTTGCGATGGAATTCTTCAAGTTCACGCTAGGGCCTTATGAGTTCTTTGCCTCAGTCAGACACCACCCGCAAAGCGGGTGGCTTGATGAGTGGGGCCGCCTCAAAGGCGGTCGTCCTACACCTTAGTTATCTGTTTAGAACCGCCCACTTTGCTCATTCCCTTCCTGTTCTCGAATATAACGACGCACCGTTTCTTCCTCAAAACCCACCGTTGAGACCGCATACCCTCGCGCCCAAAAGTTTTCACCGTTGAAGTTGCGCTGTTTGCCGCCAAATTGACGCGCAATGGCCAAGGCACTTTTCCCTTTGAGAAACCCGATCACCGATGAAACCGCATGTTTCGGAGGAATCGCGATGCACATATGAACATGGTCACGCATCAGATGACCTTCCAAGATGCAGCACTCCTTTTGACGAGCTAACTCATGGAAAATGCCCCCTAAATGCTGGCGAATCTCACCGAAGATCGCTTTCTTGCGATACTTCGGCACAAACACGACATGATATTTGCAGTCCCACTTAGAATGAGACAGACTTTGATACGAATTCGACATTCGTTTTCTCCTATGGTTCGACACGGTGGTGTCACCGTAGGAGGAACTTTACTGCCGGAACGCTCAAAGCTTTGCTAGTCGCACTGGTCAAACCAGTGGTTTACCTTATTGATGCTCAATTA
>NZ_JAQMUB010000054.1 GCF_028330965.1 Oscillatoria sp. CS-180
CCTGTCCGCTGGTCAAGTTTCATCCATCGCAAAAGCTTTGTCCTTGCAAGGACACTCAACAATCGGCTTAGTTGTCTGGTTTGGGGCACTCACAGCCTGTGGTTGCAGCGCAGGCACAACTCTATTTGTCCAAAATCAAGTCGGCTCCATCACCCCAACTTGTCTCATTCCCAGACTCCGGTGGAGGCCCTGACTACAACTGGTGAGAACAGCAGGGTTATATTGGAAAGCAAATTCTCCCAGCAAAATTTGCTTCCGCCATGTCTCAACCCCTTAGTGTGTTTATCTTGTATTCTCATCGGGATGAAGACCTTAAACAAGAGTTCGAGGATCATCTTGCCCTGCTCAAACACCAGGGAAAAATCAAGCCCTGGCAGGATCGAGACATTGAACCCGGTACAGAGTGGAATGTTCTCTCAATGCCGTCTCATCAATTTTGCTCTTGGAACAGATACTCCACTTTAGTCTTAGTGGACCGCACCAAATCCCGGTCATGGATATACAGACCAAGGAAAGCGATCAAGCCTGCGGCAAGGATACCGATACTGCCCACCAGACCGTAGAGCAACACGTGTTGATTAGAATTAGACCGTAAACCGAGTGCCTGTAGGGGATCCGGTTTTCGAGCAGATTGGACTTCAGCCGTGAGAGCTTTTAGTTGCACAGTTTGTTGTCGCAGAGTTTCTGGCAAGGCTGTAAGGGCATCCATCAGAGCGGTATTGACCTCAGTTTGTTCTTCCCAGGAATTCCCCCAGACATTATGGGCTGACTGAAGTTGTCGTACCAAGGCATTACAGGTTTGGGTATGGGACGTCAGAAACGTGGCCAGTTGCCCAGCTGTCTCCAGCAGAGCATTGGTAGCTTGTGCCTTTTCAGCAATCAGTTGCAGTGTTTCAGAATAGCTGTCCGACCAGAGGTTCAACTCCTTCACTAGCAGCTCTGACCAGCTGTTTAACTGCTGGGGCGCATCCTCAAGCAAGACCTTAACGTGATTGAGGCCAACGGAAATGAGGAAGAACTCTTCCTCCGGATCAATGCCAGCGTCAAGCACCAGTTGTAAGACCCGCGATTTAACCCGATCGCTCTCACCGGCAAGGGCCTGATCGAGTAAGGATTGCGCTTTCTGACTGAGGGGTCCGGGGGAATTGGGCTGTGTCATTGGCTTTTCCTCACCACATACCAGCATGATCAAAGGCTTCAGCACTCTCGCGTAGAAACTTCTTCACCCGTTGCCGTGAGATAATCCCGAACTCAGGGCTGCGTGCTGCTTTGAGCAGCGAGAGACGTTTATCTAGAATGGCTTGTCGCTCCGCCTCCCCATGGAACTTCGGAAAAGACACGACGGGCACCTGGTACTGCTCTAAGAGCGTTGCTAAATCAGCATCTCCATCAACGATGCGCCAGTCATTGGATTTGCCGTAATTTTTGACCGCAATAAAGTCGATACCGCCATCAAAGTGCTTCAGCGCACGTTTGAGTAACGTGCTGCTGGTGGGAGTTCCATCCAGGACAAACCAGTATGTGAACCGGATGTCGTATTCCTGCGCCAGTAGTAATAAGTCAGCATTCTCCACCCAGCTACACAGGGCGTTAAAGCTAGAGGCAGCAAGATTGACCAGCACGGGTTTCTGTTCTTCCACCGCCGCTTCGAAGATGGCGTTCGCGCCGTTTTCAAAACGCTCGGCTTCACTCAGAATGGCGCGTCGGCAGCCGATGTCCTTATGGGCGCGATAGACATCGGGCTTATCGCGGTCAGAATCCACGATGATGCAGGAAACCTTCAACGCTTCCAAAAAGGCGATCATGGCAAAGCACACCGTGGACTTACCCACTCCACCGGCAATGCCACCACACCAATGAATCCTAATCATTAATAAACTCCTCATCTAACAGATTGGTGGGGCTTTTGAAGCGCGAGGGGGCAGGCCGGGAAGAGGGCGGCTGTGCAGTCTGCGTCTCACTCTCATCGCCTGAAGGCTTGGTGTTCAAAGCTTTCGGAGACTCTGACGCGTTGGCAGGCTGTTTTGCTACGCGGTGATAACGTTGCAAGCTAGAAGCCGCAATTTTGATCCCCTTGGTGGTTAGTAAGGCGGCAATATCGGCATAGGTATAGCCAACCTCAAGAGCAGCTTGGATATCGTCCTGCATGGCGGCAACCAGTTCCTGGCGGGTTAAGCCCTTGCGAATGGTGCTGAGTCGCTTCCATTCTGCTGCGATCGCTCCGGCCGCATCATGGCTGACGGTAAGGGCTTCTTCAGCCAACGTATCGCCTTGTTTGGTTTTGACGCCTTTCTTTTTACCGAGCCTGGCAAGAACGGCTTCAACCGTTTGGCCAGAGACCGTAAGCTGGTTGTGGACAAAAACAAGCGCAATATCATCATGGCTGTGGCCATTCCTGAGCATGGTGCGAAGCACGTTACGTTCTCTGATGAGGAGTTGTTCCACGGTCAGTGGTTTTGGGGTTTTGGCAGTTTCTTGCAAGAGGGAAGAGATTGCCGCTAAGGTGCTATCAGGAATGATGGACGGGGATGGCATGAATTGACCTCTGAAACAGCAGAACAGTCCATTGATTAAACAGTTGAGTCAGGCGATGGAAGGAGAGTTTCAGCATGGCGCATCCGCGTTTCCAACTCGGCAGCGTCTAGGGGTGGTTGTCGTTGCCGCTCGATGAGTAACGATCGCAGACGCTTCCAGGCGATCCGACTTTTATCAGTTAGACGAATGATGTTGAGGGGCACGCGAATGGCGATTCGTGCGGGCAGGCTGCCATTCTGGGTATTGCCGTAACCGGGACTCAGAAAGACAGCTTGGCCAGGGGGGAGCCGCAGGAAATCGCTGGGCGCAAACAATTTGCGAATGCGGCGTTGTACACTGCGGCTAATGGTGGCCTTGCCCTGAGATTGGCTTTTGGATTGAGTCTTGAAGGTTATCTCCTCCTCTCCCAGTAAGTCAGAGAAGGTTTGGGCAGAGGCAGGTTCGCCAGGGTTAAACAGAGCTTTGGTCGCACAGGCCCCAAAGATAGCGCGGCTCATTTGCGAGCCATAGGTGTTTTCCATTTGCGCCAGATTCTGTGCGCCAAGAATAAGACAGAGCCCTTGATCTCGGCATTCGTTAATCCATTTAGCCAGGCTTGGAAGATAGAGGGTCGGTAATTCATCCAAGCCAACAATCAACGGCGTAGCGCGACTGGCAGTCGTATTTTTGGCCACCAGCATATGGAGAACACTGGCGATCAGGGGACCCACGGCATCCCGACGTTCCCTATCCATCCCAATGACAATCAGTTGCCGTTCGCTCAGCACCAACGGTAATGTGGATGCGCCAATGAAGGCATTGAGAAGGTTAGGATCCATGAACCGGGTAAAATACCCCGCAGCCGTGCCCAAAATGCTGGCGACGGTGCGTTCGGAGTCGGCAACAGCCAGCAGTTGATCAAAGTTCAAGCGGTTCCATAGGGGCAACAAGGCTGTATGCAACCGTTCTGTCAAACCAGGCAGCCTGAGAATGGCTTGTGCCGAGGCCAAATCGGGATAGGGAGAGCCTTTGGCAAGGGACAGAGCGGCAACAATAATTTGCTCTCCCGCATTGGTAAAAAAGGAATCACTGTTATGCAGGCTCCCCGAACTACCGGCGGCGTTGCGGTAAAGAACGTGGGCTATCTGACGGCCCATGGCCATATCGGTATCACTGGCCATAAAGTCCAGCAGATTGCAGGTGCTGGATTCGGGATACCCTGGGGCAAAGATGTGCACGTCGTAGCCCAAGTGTTTCGCTAGGGGGGCCAAGTCAGCTGTTTGGCCAGGATATTTATAGTCATACAGAATGATCGGAAAGCCTTGCAGTAGAGCAGAGACCATGAGGGGGGTAATCACGCTGTAGGTTTTACCGCTCCCAGGGGCTCCCAGCACCGCTACCCCACGCTGCACATCCGGGAAGTGTTGGCTTTTGTTCTGGCCAGGCAGACCGATAGAAAGGGAGACCTTGGCCGGTTCTCTGTTTTTGATTTGTCGGAGCGCCCGGCGATCGGCCCGCCGTTGTTCGCTGCGAGTCGCCCAGCGGGCATCTGCCAATTTAGCTTTTTTGCCGCTGCCTTTACCCAGGAAGGCTGTCACACCGAAAACCGCAAACGCGATCAATAGCATGAGTCCGGTCGAGGCGGAAAAATGTTTAGTAATCGAAGAAAGGGCTGAGAATGATGGTTCTGGGATCTGTAGCGGTAGGAGAACAGATCCTACTATTGAGGAGAAAGGTAGGATACACATGACTTTCAAAAACTGAAGAGAATGATGACGTGAGTCGCATCGTGAGATGATGTTGCTGACTACACTTTGTCCAAAGATTGGTTGGGGTAGGGTATCTACAAGCAGCAGCTTGATGAAAACGTTCTCTACCAGCGTTTCGGCATGGGTTTCTCGGAATCGTGATTAAGCATTAGATTCCAGTAGGCCCAGGAACGCCGACTGAGAATGCCTGGCGGCGAATTATCTAGGGCAGTCTTAAAATCGCTCTCTGTAAAATATTGCTGGGCAGTTAGCACATCCTGATCGGTGCCGTATTCCATCAGATAACACAGGAATTTGGTCGGCATGTTAACGACGACATCCGGTTCCATAAACCAGATGATCCGTTGAGCAACAGCCATTAATTCCGGTGCAACTTTTCCAGGTGCTGCTATCTTTCTCATTCCATGGCCAAACTGTTGTCTTTAGTCGCACTAATAACGCCGAAAGCTTTCAAACGCGGTATTTTTGCCAATTCAGCTTGCCGCACGAAGCGTTGTAGGTCATGCTTGACAGATTCTTTAAGCAAATTCAAGTCACCTTCTTTATAGGAAGACAGTGCTTTGAGGGTCATGAAGGGATGATATTGCTTGTTATAAATTGTTTTGGCCGCAGCCAGTCCGTCACTAAGGCTATGCTGTGTGCGCTGTAAAATGGCATGAATGTCTATGTAGTCTTTCTGCTCAATGCGGGCACTAACGGTAGCGCATTTAGTGCCGAGCAAATCCAGCAAGTCAGCTACTTTCAGACGATTATCGCTAGCCAACAATGGCTTTCGCACTGTTTGTAAAGGCAAGTCGCCGAAAAAACTAACTTTTACCGGATCTGTTGTGTTCTCTGGATTTACCAGACAAGTGAGAGTATTGGGCTCACGTTGGATAGCTTCAGCCTGCTGTAAATAGGGAATAGTCCGATGCAAGTTATCTGGGTTAAAAGGTTTATGGCTGAAAAAATCGAAATCAATCGACTTGCGATGTCCAAGTTGCAGGGCAATGGCGGTTCCGCCATACAGTACAAAATCCTTGGGTGTTTCTGCTAGGTTTGGCCACAATGCTAGTTGTGCTGACGGTAATGTGGCTAGGTTTGGTTCAAATGTTTTCATGGTTAACGTCTGTGAGAGTAACATTTTTAGGGAAATGACTAAAGCCAGAACTCCGTCGTCCGGTTAATTGCGAGTTCTGTGTTTGGCTTACAAAACCGTCATTTCTGTTTCGTGAATGGGGAACCATGGCACCGGCCCAATAAAGTAGGGGGTACAGCCAAGGTCAAGGAAGCGGCGTTTGATGCAGAAGCGAAAGAAGAGCCCGGTTTCAGCGATGCCGAGCACTTCATCGGTTTCTAAGACAGCTACCTTGAAGCTGTCGCCGAAGGGATGTCGTCCGGTGGGTTCCAGACCATTGTTGACTTGCCCTAACACCCCGTACCCGCCTTGCACCTGCTGAGACAGTCCACTGACCCATTGCATTCCTTCAAAAGGCCAACCAAGTTCCACATGAGCACAGTTTTGAACGCACGGCACCGCAAAGCCTTCTTGATAACTTCCACTGACAGTCCGATTTACTTGGCCTTCAGCCTCGCCAAACACGATGTCCGCTAAAACTGGGGTCGGCAAGCCGTGATTTGCAACTCCGGGGAAACGCGCCAATGGAATCGAGGTCAGGCCAGGGACACCGGCCAAAGGGGTTCGCTCAAAGTCGCGGAAGTTTTGCAGCGGTGTCTCCATGAGACCGGGAATATCCGCAACGCGGTAAGCACCGAGATTGGCTTGATCGAGGGGTAAGGCGGCAGTGGATGGCGTCTTTATCAGCTCCTCAAGGGGTGTCTGTATATCAACAGGCATAGCCGCTGCTGCCAGCACCTCCTGCAAGACGGGTACTGATGCAGGCGATAGGTTGGCGAGAGCAGGCACTGCTGTCACGACATCCCCGAGAGATTGCCAGCTGAGCAGAAGCAATTGATCAAGGGCAGCAGCCGTGAGGTCTTGGCCGGTTAAGGCCTGAATGTCTTCGAGACTTAGGTGACTGGGGGCATAACTGCCTTGCAAGTCACCCAGCCACAACACGTCGCCAAGGGATTCCTGCCCTGTCCATTGCCGGGAAGGATCGTATCCCAAGAGAGCAGCAACATATCCTGGGACGGAAACATTGCCAGGCCATTTGAATCCATCCAAATCGGCAAAAGTGCGTGACTGCCAATCCGGTGCACCGATCGCTGGTTGGACCATGATGGGCTGTGAAATCATGCCTGTGCTCATCACGGCTCCTATGCACAGCCCCTGGAAAGACAGGGACAAAGAGGGATATTTCATGAAGCAACCTCCATAGTGAGTAATTTTTGCGGGTAATCTTTTGCGTCAGTAGCCTGTCGATCGATCAGCGCTCTAACGTAAAGCGATGCAATCGACGTTTACCGGTATTGCTGGCGGTCAGCACATGGAGCACAGTGGATGTGGCCGAGCTGTCTTCCTTGAGGGTTGTATAAATAGCGCGGGTGTAGCCTGTTTCCAGTGGCCAGTCGTAGCGGAGACGAACCATCGTCGGGTCACTCACCCACGCCTGAACAATAACGTCTTGCGTCTGTACAAACCGAATAACGTGCGGGGTATCCGGTTTTAATGCAATGTTGACGGCTGGGGCTGGGTAAGCGTTGATGTCTTCGCTTCCCTTTGCACCGTTCGGTGTTGACTCTGGAAAAGCTGTGGACGGGGTCTCCAGAACCGGTAGCTCAAGGGACTGGTTGATATGGAGTATCGCTTCTGTTTCCCCAGGAATGATCCAGACCTGTTCCGCCTCCAAAGCTTCTCTTACTTGAGCGGCTTCCCGTTCACTGAGTTGGCCCAAGACATCAAGGACGATACCACTGAGAAAATCATCTTGATCTAAATCAAGGGTTGCGATCGCGCCAGTCAGAAGAATCTGTTCCAAGTTGAGGCCGTTATCAGCCTCAGGTGTCTGGCGCTGCCAGGGACCGTTTTCTCCCATGGCGATGACCGCTTGATCCGGGAGCGGATATTCCTCATGACCAATCACGGCGGCCGTCAGCTCAATCCAGGCACTCTGTTGGCCGTCCGTCCGCGCCTCACCAATGAGCACCGACCCCGTTGGCAGAACGACCTCCCCTTGTGGGAATTCAAGCGGTTCTGTGAGTCGTAACCGGGTTTTCAAAGGTAAGGTCAGACCGATGATCGTGGGTTGTTCCAGTTCCGCCATGATGGTCTCGCCACTGATCACCGTTAGGGTATCCAACGCAAGCGTGTCTTCTGGTTCAACGAGTAAAGGAGAAGGTAAGGCCGCGATTACCGGCTCAGACACTGTTGCCGATTCCGATGACGGCGTTACCTGTGGAGCTGACGCTGGTGTTACCGGCAAGGGCCGCGAGATTGGCGGAGGGGGAGGAGAGGGTGGCGATGATGAAACACGGCGAATAGGCGCGGCTGGTACAGACTGCTGACGGGATGTTGTGCTGACGGTTGTTGCTGTCCTTTGATCAGCACTGGTCTCAGAAGTCTCTGTGGCATTTTCTTGAGACGTGTCGTCAAGGGACAACAGGTCGTCACTTTGTTGACCAAAAGCCAGATCGGTTTTCACGGGACCATCATCGACTCCTTCTGATTCAGAGGACAACGCGGTATCATCCCTCTCCTCAAGAGGAGGTTCCGATTCAGCCTTGGGACCGATATTGCCGACAAGCATGTAGAGGCCAAAACAGAAAGTGGCGACGACAGTGGCGACCACGGCCAGGTGTACAAGGGGATTGGATGACCAACGGCGAGATTTTTCCTTGGAGTCTTCTTCTTCGGGAACGCTGTCATCAGGGTCACTCGGCTCCTCATCAATACGAAAACTGGCTAACTCCAAATAGTACTTGTCGGGATCTTCAGTAGAGTGCTCCATGGTGTTAGTTCTCAATGGGACGAATATCGGTAATGATGAGACCGGCCTGTCTGACGGTATATACGGCCTGTTCGAGGGGAGTTTCCCCTGTTGGGACGACTGGTGTGGAGGTCGCCTGAACGGTAATTTCCCGGTAAAAAGGGATCGTCTGTTCTGGTGATAGGCCACGCTTAAACACAGCCAAATGGGAAATCACCTTAAGCCTCCATTTGCCGGTCGCGACTTCTTGCGGTTCCGAAACGTTATCGATAATCAGCACCACTTGAGTGCTGTGATTAAAGACACCAGAGGGTGTTAACTCGGCAATCTTTTCTAAAAACGGCAGACGAAAATCTTCTGCCAGCGCAAAACTCGCTGTAACGCTGGCAGTGGGGACCTTCGCCCTCCCCTCAGAGGTTTCTATCTCGATGCCAGGGTCTCGTATCTTGTTGCCCTCGACGTCAACAATCGTGCCGTTCCAGTTAAATAGCTGGGTCAAGGTGTTGGTCGTAAACACCTTGATAACCTTTGGCGTGCGGCTTTCAGCGGCAACCGGTTGCACTTTATAAGCGCTGCCATCGTGCATTTGAACGAGGGTTTGTGTGTCTTTTGCCCCGACATTGCGGATGGCGAATCCTTGAGCGACAACGATGACTAAGATGAGAACGTTAACTCCCAGGCTGCCGCTCAGTAACCAAGCAAGCCCCGAGAAACGGTTAGGTGTGAAGGGTGTCATAGCGATACCTCCAAAAAGGTTATTTCAAGCGACGACGACTACGGAGAAGCCGAGGACCACCTCGAAGTGTTTTGCCTGCAACACTTCCGGCAGCTCGGTAGTAGGCATAGATGCCCGCAGTGCTCAGGGCGTTGAATAAGCTGACACCGCCCTGGAGGCCAACAACGACGGCGAGAATGGGGGCCATGACACCGAGCAGCACAGGCAACAGTAAGGAATGCAACGTGAACCCGCTGAGACTGACTGCATAAGCAGCGAGTCCCGAAATCAGGTTGAAGTTGAGCTTGATCAGGAAAACCCCGGAAAACCCTGATAGCCAAGCGATGATGGGCTTGCCTCGCGATGGCAGTAGGGATAGCCCCATAGCCAGCGGGGCAAGCAGCGACGTAATTAGCAGAACAAGCTCAACGCTCCATTGGAAGGCACTGTGAAAGGCCCAGAGCAAGTTTCGGATGACAAACTGCAAGGCACTGCCTAACCAGCTGTCCTGTTCATCAAACGGGAGGTCTAACTGCTGCCGTTGTTCCTTATGTGCTTGCCGGGCCTTTTCGATACAGGTGGATTGCTGGGGTGGTGGCTGACTTTCAACACATTCTGCAATGCTGACGGACAGGGTATTTTCCAGTGCTTCCGCGCTTCTGGCCTGTTGATAAGAGACCTGTAGGGATTCATTGAGAACGGCGCTCACGAGAACAGAATTGTTTATCTGATTGCCAACACTGCGAAGCTCTAAAATGACCGAGCTTAAAACAGCGCCGTCACCGCTCAAAAGAACAACGACGATGAGTGGCCAGATCAATTCCGTATACGCCTTATCCCCTTCTCCATACATCATCTGCCCGGCCCACTGCACCAGAAACAGCCCCAGGCTCAGCACGGCCAGCAAAATACCCACATCGGCAACGGCCTTATACAAACCGCCGTTCAAGACATTGAGCCACAAGACATCAAAATCAGCCGAAATCGCTTCCGAGGTTTGACGCCCCACTTCAAAAATCTCAGCAGCTCCTTTTGTTAAAGGAGTTTTCGCCGTTTGGGCAAGTAGAGATGCGGTTATCATGGCGGTCCTCCTAAAACAATCGGGCGGCCGCCGCTTGCTCAAGGCTCGTTAGCACCTCACCTCGCCGCTCCAAACGGTGAATATCACGTTGTTGGTCGAGGCTTTCGGATATATCAACCACGGCTAGGGACTGGGCAGCCGTATCCTGACGGCTTTGCAGCGTTTCTCTGTGAAGGGTGCCAAGGAGCGCTGCACTATCAGCCTGAAGCTGGACCATCTCCTTGATAGCGGCTTGCGTTGACACGGCAGCTTGTGCCCTATCCGCGTGCGACTGGGTTTGGGAAATCAGGCTTTCAACGCCTTCAGTCCGCTGAGCAGCCGCATCCTGTCCTGATTTGCCCAAGACCGTTTCAATTTGCTGGCTCAATAGATCACGGTTAAATGTCTGTTCCATATCAGCGGTTTCGCTCATAGGAACCGGTTGCGTAACATCCGGTTGAGGAAGTTCACCGAGCTGTTCTTCAATCGATTCAGCAACTGTATAGGGCGCGGGATAGCCAAAGACGCCAACAGCTTGATTCACCGCTTTCTGCATCAAACCAGCAATTTGTGGGGAATATTCCTCCGCGATCGTGTCCTCTAAAACGTGCAGCAAATCTTGAAAGGCATTGTTGAAGTGCCCTGTGAAATCAACCAGCCCCGCAGCACTTGCCGCCGTCTGGGTTAGACAAAGGGTGCCGGCAATAAATGCCGGTATGAGTTTCTTGTTCATTGTGAGTGTTGAAATGAAACGACTAATGGTCGAAAAGGCTGCTAATAAGCAGCATTCGCTTGCAGCCAGGTGGTGATGACGTCGTCTAACGATTCACCGGACTGAATTGAATGGGTTAACAACCGAGAAAATACTGCTAGGCCCTCAAGCGGTTGCTCATGAAAGTGTTCCAGGACTGTCGTTCGGGCACGTTGTTCGTTGGTGTTGTTAGCCGTCAAGGCCAGCAACACTGCCGAAGGATAAAACCGGCAACGGGTAAAGGTGCCACCCTCGACAACCAGCCAGTTGCTGTACATCTGTTGTGGGTTGGGTAAAAAGGATGCGGCTGCATTTTCACGGAGAATGGATGCGGGTATCCCCAGGTGACGAGCAAAGCTCTCAACCGCTGTGTTTTGAATGCGGCCAATAAGAGTAACGCTCAGGTTTTGCATGATCTGAGGACCGGCCTTGGAGGTGGCGATGGTATCGGGGTCTTGCCCTGATAGCAGCACCCGGATACCAGCCTTACCACCGTTGGCACATAAGCGACCAACCATCAGACTGACCTGCTCGTATTGCATTAAAATTGGCGACTCATCAATGAAGAACAGGCTTGCCGCTGCCGCGAGCGATCGCTGCATTGCCATGAGATTGGCGCTCAGTGCCATGACCGCCATCTCCCGTTCATCCGTCACATTGGTAAGCGCGTAGACCACCAGAGAGGCGTCACTTTGTATGGTGCTGGGTCTTGAGATAGCGCGACCAACCCCAGGATTCTGTAGCCAACTGCGTAATTGCAATTGACAGTAGGCCAAAGCCTTCTGTTCTGTCTCACTGGTAAGGCCCAGCAGATCCGGTTCCAGCAACGCGACAAAATCGTGCAAGGTCGGCATCCGCTGCCAGGCGATCGAGGCTGGACCATCGCGGTGGGCCTGACGGAACCGATCAGCAATACAGGCATCCTTCGCGAATTCCTGCTGGGCCAGCTGTAGAACTGCTTTGATACTGTCTTTGCCCCCTGGTAATTGATCGCCTGGGGTTTCGCCCACCACCATCTCCATCAACACTGTCAGTTGACCGTTTTGGTATTGGGCGAACCGCTCTGCTTGTTCAGCCTCGCTAAAGCCGCTGAGGTCTGGAATATCCAGGATATTGATGGCTTCCTGCTGAACGTTGAAATACGCTCCCCCCGCCTGACTGGCAAAATCCGTAAAGGTTGAGGTGCCATCAGGTCTGGGGTAATCGATCACTGTTATCGGCATCTGCCTGGCCATCGCCAGCATTAAGATACTGGCCGCCAACACTGATTTACCTGATCGGGTTTGGCCAAAAATGCCGCCATGACGTGCCCCATACAGCGGGTGAACGTTGAAGAAGTCAATCCACAGCGGACAATTCCCCTCTTCTGTCACCAGTTCCAAGCCTTCTTTGTCATGGCATCGGGGTTTGAGAACGGGTAAAAGACCGGTTGCTTCATTGCTGAGATAAATCATTCGCTGATCGAAGGGAGGATACACTTGCAGCTTTCCAGCCGTAACGGGGAGGGTTTGCAAAAATGCCTGTGCCGCATAGTGAGGCTCTCTAGCCATGTAGGGGACGTGGCTGATAAACCGGTTGCACGCCGCCGCTAAAGCCGCACGACTCCGGCGCTGAATCAGTACCGTGCAACCGACCTTTATGGTGACAGCGCCAGCAATGAGGGCGTATTGCGCCTGGGTACTTTGCTCCGCATTGAACATTGATTGCACATCATTGGCATTCTGCTCCCCAGCTTTTTCTATGCTGGTGTTGGCCTGACGATTTAGCAGTTGTAAGGCTAATTTCTGCTGCTGGGTATCTACGGCAGAGAATTCCACAAACAGATCCGTTTCCTTGACCTCAGCCTGCGCCAGGACTTGAAACAGACTGGACAGCTGATGGTAGGCGCTTTCCCAACCGCTCGGTTTGTCCAGCATGGTGAGCGCACCAATGTAGCAGTCATTGATCTGCACATAGTCTTCATAGGCCTCCGGTAGCGCGTTTTTGGTGAGGAGTGTGGCTGGCGCACGCTGGCTGTTCACCTCCTCGACAACGCCTTCCTCTGTCAGATGCAGGCAATGGGAAAGAGCAGTGCTATCAGTTTGAAAGGTGCGATTGAGCTGTTGCATGCACTCGGCCGCCGATAACGGCCGCACCGGCAGGTCCATCCTGGAGAATATATTCAGCCAGGTCTGGAAGCCCTCATCAAAGGCCTGACAAAGCTTGCGGTGAAAATCTCCCGCAGGGTCATCGCTTTGAGGCTGTAGCTGTTCTACCCAGTTTTCTATCAGGCATAAAAATCGCTCGATCGGACCTGCCGCCTGATTCATCGATCCTAGCGACCACGTGGCATAGAAGTAGAGTTTTAAGCTCTGCCGTAGCCCTTTTCCCGTGAGTTGTTGAAGACGCGTCTTTTCCGAGCAGAGATATAGTTTGACAACCTTGTTATCGGTCTGTGCAGTCGAAGCGCTCAGCACGGCTTGGCGCTCTTGATCGCAAGGAAACTTTGTGGCGTGAAGCCGGAGTCGCTCTCCTTGGGGAAGGGCGGCAAGCCCCCGCTCCAGCTTGCGAAGCTGCTGTTCAGCCATCTCTTCGCCCGTTGTGGGATGAATGCCATCGGACTCAAAGACAAAGGTCAAAGACAACCGCTGTCGGTTGCGGGTCTCACTAACGAGAAGGGCCCCCATTATTTGACCGTCCAGGGTTCCTTCAATAGGAATGTAATCGAAATGAGTTTCAAAAGCGTCGCCGGGTTTGTGCGTTTGAGCGAAACGCTTTTGAGCTTTTAAGGGTGCAATCATGATGTGAAATCCATGGTTGATAGAAACAAGCACTGCGTCGCCAGTTGGGTTTGAACCACCTGGAAAACCGGCTAATAAACCGAAAGCTGTTGCCCCCCGTTGTCAGCCACCACGTCGCAACTAAGAATGCGCTGATAAACACGGCTTGGAGCAAGGTCAGCCCCAGAAAAGCGTGGGCGAAATAACCTATGACAATCGCGAGCAGTAGGGGGAGCAGTAACTCAGCCGGGAAGGGGCCAAGTTTGGGATGTTGGCCCAACGTTGTATTGACGGAGCGTTTTTGAGGTGTCATGGCAAGAGTAGGCTTTGCTCTGCCTGAGGTAAAACGTCTCCAATGACCATGCCGGTGATCACATCCCCCATCGCAATGACAAGTACCGCAACCGCTGGGGTACGGGCGACAGATAGCCAATCTTCTCCCTGGCGAAAAGCCTGGAGTACAGAAATCAACGCGATCGCCACATAGATGATGAAAATTACGCGCAATGCGTTAAAAATCAATGGAATAGCCGTCGATGCCTGTGGAAAACTGTTTTGAAAAAACGCTTCGGCGTCACCAAAAAATTGAGCAGAAGCTGGCATACAAAATATGGAAACGAGGAGCGAGATCGTCAGTAACCCGCTAAATAGTAGTAAGGCACGGGTGCGATTTTGCGTAATACGGCGTAGAAACGTCGGCGGCCTGTACATCAAATCAACGGAATAGAAGACGATCATTCCTCCATAGATACCAATACGAATTAGGGATGGAGATAGCGGAAAAGTCGTAAGAATCAAGTGAAGCAGTAGTGCAGCTATCAAGCCAAAAGCGGCCCGTTGAACAAAAGTACATTGCTGTTTTGAGAACATGGCTTTCTTTACAGTCAGAGTAGTTGAACGTTGCATGGATTTAAGAACAAAAAGAACAACACGACGGGCAGAAAAAGTAAGCCTCATATCACAAATATTGGCTGTGAAAATCAACAAGTGATGCGGCTTCCATATACCCCGAAGAGATCAGACATCTCAATAACAAGATGTTGTATCTGACAGAGTCACAGAGGAATTAGTAAAGCAGCGGCTTTTGATAACGCCGCTGCTGGTTTTCCCTGTGAACGGCTTATCTAGCCGGTTAATTGCATTCTGGCACGGTTGCGTGTTGCGTAGGAAATTGCGCAATTGCGCAATTTCGCTAAAGATTTATTTACATTAAATCCAACAGATTGATTTGCTTAAATCTGACATAAGTAGCATGCAAAAAATCGCCTCAAAAAGCTCAATGGAGCTGATTTGAATTTGAGATTATAGAAAATAGTTCTATTTTCTATAGACTTTTTTGATAAAAATCTTCAGAAACTCCTCAACCGTTTGACCTCAGAATTTCGATTTTGAGGTCTTTTGACCTTCTTGAGGAAAGCTGATGAAACTTCAAGTTTATCGACTGAATCATATGAATAATGGAGATGCGATTGTGATCTCCAGTGAACGATTGAAGAACCTTAAACATATGCAAATCTGGGATGCTGCATCCTTTGTCGTGGATGCATGTAGACATACTGGAGCATTCTCTTTTCCGTATCCTTTTTGGGGATATTATTGCCATGATGCGGAAGATCCTGGAGCAAATGTCCTCCAACTAGTAGACGTATTTCAAGAAGCATATAGGAAGGGGAAGCCACTTAATGTAGAAGTTTTTGGTGATCTTCCGAGGAAATATAGATAGGCTCTTCGTCTTATTAGGAGGCTCCCTGAAGTATTCTTTAGGGAGCCTATTTATGAGCGACGATGTAACCTCAAGTACTCTTGGTAAACGCTGCTATAGTTTTGGAAGGTTAATATCGGACGGCGTTATGAGGAAATGGAAACTTAAAGATCGAGATACGGCAGAAAACCTCAAGAAAATACGAGAAATGAAAGTAGGATCCCAAGCGAAGTTAGCTTCTCAATTTGGCTATAGTACTTCTCATTTCAGCCATTTTTTTAAGTTAAACAGGCCTTTCGACAACGATTTATTCGTTGGTGTTATTAAAGTTTTATGTGGTGACGACGCCAACCCTTATGACTATGGAATAGTTGTCGGAGAGACTAAGGAAGATTGGGAAATCTCTCAACCAACAGCTGAAGAGCAGGCTGCAATACCCATTCAAGCAGAGACGACTACACCGCAACATAATTTGCGTCGCTGTGGAAAAGATCTATTGCATCGCACTACAGCGATAGTGGACCAGTACAGCGGCAAGACGATTCTCGAGGAAATACACAAACGACTTACCGACGAAGAGGGTGGAGGACTGTTATCCCTGGTCGGTATGGCGGGGGTTGGTAAGACTGATACCGCTTTACGCTATGCCTGGCAGTATCTAACGGCCTATCGCGGTGGTGTCTTTTGGTGCAACGCCCATGACGGCAAGGTTGCTGACCGGTTAGTCACACTTATTAAAAGCTATGCGAATATCCTAGTGCCTGATGAATTGCCGCCTGAAGATCAGTTGCGTTACTGCTGGCAAAAATGGCCTAGCGATTCCGGCAAAGTATTGTTCGTTATTGATGATGTTACTGAACCTAACCACATCAAGGAATTGCGGCTGATAAACGATAGCCGATTTCATTTTTTGTGCACGTCCGAGCATAAAATGCCCCCCCAAGTGAAGATTATCCCGCCGTCTCTATCGGAAGCGGTCTCTATGATGCAAATGTTGCTGGGAAAAGATTCACGCCTTGATGATGCGGGTGAGACGCTATCGAAACTATGCGACTGGCTTGGCCGGTTACCTCTAGCACTGGAAGTGATGGGTCGCTACTTGCAGCTGGAAGACTCCATAACAATTGACGAAGCGTTCGAGGATTTGGAGGCATGCGCTCTTGAGTACCCCATCTTTTCTGGAGCCAATCTGACTAGTATTGCTGAACGCGGTGCACAATCGGCCTTTGAATTGAGTTGGGAGCGCTTATTGCAAGACGCCCGGTGCCTTGCATGTGTGATAAGCCTGTTGTCGCCAGATCCCTTTCCATGGTCGCTGATGAACGAAGCCATGGCTGACATCCTGAAAGAGGGTCGGTTGCGACCGGCCCGTCAGAGTCTGACCGCGCTTCACTTGTTGGAATCCGTTGGTGACGATCTGTATACGGTGAATTCTCTGGTGCGAACGTTCTTCAAAAGTAAAATCGCTGAAATTGATTCCGATCAGATTTACCATAGGTGCCTTTGTACTGCCCTGATCAATCAGACTCAAAAAATACCGGAGAAACCATTTAAAGAAGATCTTGATACCTTTACATCCATTCTTAGTCACGCGGAAGTAGCAGCGGCCGAGCTATTGTCCGATAGCGATCCGGCGGGAGCGGCGCAGTTATTTACTGGGTTGGTTCGTTACTACCGGGGAAACGGCATGTTCCGCAAAGGGCTTCACTGGGCAGAACAAGGGCTACGTAATGCAATAAAGCACTTCACTGAGCGTGACCTACAATTTGCCCAGGCTCACTACGATCTGGGCTTGATTGCCTACTTTCAGCGTGATGCCGCCAAAGCCAAAACCCATCTTGAGCAGGCTTTGGCACTGAACGAGGCAATTTGTGGTGTGGAGTCTTTGGAAGTAGCAAAAGTATTGCTCCCATTAGCTTCCCTCACCCGTGGAAGACCAGATTTCGATGAGGCGATCGTCTCAGCCGAACGGGCCTTGTGGATACGTGAAAAAGAATTGGGCGAAGATAGCCTTGGTGTCGCCGAGGCGCAAATGAGCTTAGCGGTCACTCGGTTTCAGCAGCAGGATACCAGTGTAAATAACTTGATACAGCAGGTTACGAACGCCCTTGCTGTACGCCGAGAAAACCTACCGCCGAATCACGCTGACATTGCCCAAAGTCTAGACCTACTCGCCAAACTGTATGAACGGCAGGAACACTACGAGGACGCCGAAGCTTGCTATGAGGAAGCAAAGGAGATAAACGAAGCCATGCTGGGTGAAAATCACCCGCAAACGGCTGTCAGTTATAACAATCTTGCCAAGATGCTCGTTCGATTAAAGACCTATGACCAGGCCGAGGCGCTCTATGAGAAGGCTATAGGTGTTTTTGAGGCGTGTGGCATTGTTCCTTCCCGACAAAAGGTTGAAGAAAACCTTGCACAATTGCGATTGGAGATGACGTCGGCAGGGAAACATCTAGAGTCACAGTCAAATTAGTCCCTTTGTTGTTCCGTGTGTTCTGGTCTTTCATCTATATGAATTCACAGAAAGAATAATGTATTATTTCACTGAGTTTGCTTTCGTTTCATGTTTTTTGATTAGTCGTTTTAGGGTGTAAACTGCGATGATCGCGAAGTCGGCTTATAGAGTTATGGGACTCGCTTTCCTAGTTACCTTGCTAATATTTTTGTTTCCGAGGACGTCCCTTTCACAGCGCACTGTGCCGGACGACACGGTCCGACTTCATGATGGTTCAGCCTGCGAAGTTTCCCAAACGACAACCGACAATAGTTCCCTTTCACTTCAATACAGTCGGTTCATTACCCAAGAAACAGGTACAACAAAGGCCATCGATCGGCAGATTAGAGACATCGTATACACGATGATAACGGCACTAGGTCATCGCGTTACGTTGACTTGTCGGGTATCCGAAGACTACGCAACTTTACGTATGCAGATTGGCGTAGCTGATAGAGAAGCATCAGATCGCCCCCTTATTAATGCCCGAATTTATCAATCAGGAATCCCAAAAGAAGAATACTTAGGTTTAGTCGCGAGTTCTACTGCAACAGCAACAATTGATTTGCAAGATCCGAATTCGGCTAGTCCAGACCAGATTGCTCTAGAAATGGAATGCCAGAGCGCAATTAATAAATATCAGCACTGCGTTATGGAAGTAATGGAAGCAACACTGTTAACGAGGGCAACTCAGTCCTAGTTGCTAACCGTTTCAGCGATAAGCGGTCTATAGGGATGAAAGGTTCGTACTATTCTGAGTCTGTTAGGGATTTACACGATGTGGCATCACCGATTGACACTTGCCTTATTCTTACCTTCGTTCATTTTTCTGCCTGTTGAAAGCGCTGTTGCCCAGCGCACAGAGCCTGACCTAACAGTGAACATTCTCGAAGGCGGAGAATGCATCAAATCAAGCACATACAATGGTTTCAACTACCTTGACTATGGGCTGTATGTTCAAGATGCTGGTACGGTGCGTTCGATATCGCGGCAAGTCTACGATGTCATATTTACGTTAGCAGTACCAGAGAGTTATCGATACACTGTGTCTTGCCGTATTCCCGAGCAATACGTGACGCTGGATATAGAAATGGGTGTATCTGACTCGGCTGCAAGCAGCAACCCATTAATAAATGCCTATATTTATCAAAGCGGCAGTGTCAGAGAAGAATATTTAGGGCTGAGGTCTGGCGAATCAAGAAGTGCGCTAATCGATTTGCAGGATTTTGATTTCGGTGCCAATCCAAACCACATAGCGTTGGAACTGATCTGTCAGGATGTAGCCTTAAATGGGTCATGTTACTTGCATTTTATGCAAGCCACGTTGATTAGAGGAGAGGGCACCCTAAGTTCAACAAGCGGCACACCAGCACAGCCTCGCTCTTCGGATGGCGCTGATCGCACGGAACCTAGTTCAGACGGAGATGCCGTGTTCGAGGTCATCGAGGAAGTATTCGATTGGATATTTTGAGTAACTTCTGATGACATCTAGCAGACGAACATTCATTAAAGCGACGACTTTGGGTAGCGCAGCTCTGGTGGCTACAAGACAACGCAGATCGAGTTTCCTATTTATACGACCAAGCACAAACTACACGCTGGATTATACGTTGAGTGTCGATGGTACAGCCGATCGAGTTTTCAATACCTTCCTTTCCTCCAACGTTGCTCGCGATACCAGCGACACTCTTCCCACTGACGACCCAGATGTGGTCGCAGCGGTGCAATCGGCGCAGAACGAGTTTGTCATTCGAGAGTTCACCAATAACGAAACGCCCTTCGCACAACGTCGCAATAGCACTATCAATCCACTATGGGGACGCCAGCGAAATGAGAAATTAGGTCCAAATCCAGGTTTTGCAACCGTTCAGGTGCAACGCAATTTCCTGAGCCCTATTGCGTTTACCGGATCGACGACTGCCGGTATCGATTCAGCTTTAAGAGTATTGATAGCTGATGAAAATTTCGATCCAACGGTACTCGATAATGCCCTTATCCCAGTACAGGAGCAGTTCGAGGATTGGGGTACCTGGGAAGGAGACGTAAATCCCGAAACCGGTGAGCCAATTTCAGGGGCTAGTTTGACGAGTTATCGTACTCGCTTTGGTGATGTCACGCGACGTTATGATGTTGAGGAGCCGGGACCAGGAGGCTTTGGCATCATTACGTTCGATGTCAATGGCGGTGATCGTTTTAAGACGCGTGTCGTGGTACGCGTAGAGTTCAGTTAGGCATTTGGCCTGAACATATGGCACGATATAGCTCTCCCATAGGGTTCGCTGCTCGGCAAGGTTATCGCTCCACCACGTCATCGCTTTAGGGGCGATTTGCATGTCCAACCAGCTTTGCTGCTTGTCATCCCGATACTCAAAACTGATACGCGCCCGGAACAGACGCTCCATCTGATCACGCAACCGCTTAGCGTCCCCGCGCTTGCCGCCACGGGACGGGTCAAGGCCAAGCTTGCGCATAAAGTCAGCCAGATAGTTTCCCAGCTCCAACCGGCGATCGCCGGTACGTAGGGCTTCGGTTGTGAGCCAGAAAATCAGTAACCGGGGAATCGTGCCGTAAGGATAGCCATAAGACCGCTTCTCCCAGGTATCCCAGCCCGGCTGCATGGTGAGAGCGTAGTTTCCGTTGCGGCGGCTCCAAGCGGGAATATCGCCGGGGTTTTTGTGGGGCAGGGTAGCCTGCACCATCTCCCGGCTTACAAAAGCCTTTTCTGGTTCGTAGCCGTGTTCTTTGACTTGCACAGCAAGATCCAACAGCCTATGCTGAACATGGGAGAGGTGCTTCTTCGGCATTCTCGATTCTCTAAATTCAATTTAGCTTTTCAAAACCCTGCATTGGTTGGCCGCCGCGCAGGGTTTTGTCGTTTTTAGCACTCGTCTCTTCAAAAAAGCAATCGTTCTTTAGAACGTCGCAAGTTCAAAGCCTGAGACGGGAAGGCGAAGTCAAACACTTTATTAAACATGATTACAGAAATTGACTACTATACAAACATGATATATATTCTTTTTGTGACCTTTCGGCAAAGCTCAAGATAATGGAACATGCTATCTTACTTGACCCAAAAATAACCCTGAAATATTGTCTGAACGGCATTTAATGCTAGCTCATTTTATATGCAGAACTGCCTTTGGAGAATTGATTGATGAGCTGAAATATAAAGGACAATTCAATCTAGATGCATTTCAATATATCAAGAAAGAAATAAACAAAAACATAATCCTTGCAACAGTGGTGATTCTGTTGCCGCTTATTTATGCCTTTGAAAAGCGGGATTATTCATTTTTATTTATGGTGATTTTCTCAATAGTGTTTTTCAAACTATTGAATATACTTTTAATTAATCACTACAAAAAGATTGTATATCCATACACCTGTGGCCTGATGGCAAAGGCTATCGTAAAATCTGTCAGAAGACCAGATTTTAGACATCCATATAGATGGATTATTGACATTGAATTTTCAGATACAAATAATGTTTTTTATTCATATTTCATTGACTTGAGTGACCTTAAAAATTTTTCGCTAAATCCTCCGTTTAAGAGCAATGATAAGATAAATATCTTATATCACTTTAACAAGAAATTAAGGTGTTCAGTTTATGAGCCTGAGTTAGTCAATTTGTATTCGTTAGACACGTTAAAGGTGAATGAATATGGCGAACAATCCGGAATTTTACCTGTCAAAAAACCTAGTAGTAATAAAAGAATCTTCTGAAGGTGCTTTATTTACAGGGATTCTAGCTTCAGTGTTCGAGGAAGAGCTTGGTAAATTTCTCAAAGAATCGAATCTTAATACGTTAAGTATTCTAGCGAAGAATAATGTATTTTCCTCTCTCATCACTAATACTGTTGAAATCATTAAAAATGATGATGGAAATCTCGAAGTAGGGGGATTTGTCTTAGAAGTTGCTGAAGACGCAACTGCCGCAACAATTGGTGCAGCCCTCGCAACTCCCCTATTTTTAGCTCTCGGATTTCCTCTCGGTACAGCGATCTTTGCCGCTGCTACTACTAGCTCTCTTGTATGGAATGCTATCGAAGATGATGTTGATAAATTCTTTCTAGATCTTTTTGAAGATCCAGCAGATGATGGCGAATTGAGACTTTATGAAGCAGATGGAACCCCTCTCGGAGGCGCTTTATATTCAGACTATTTCTCGCAGGATCAACAAATTGATGCTATTCCAAATGTAGTTCAAGTATTGGAGCACGGCATCTTAAATCCTTTTTTCCCAAGGGTTGAAGATTTAGCTGAGATTAGGCTATTCCTAGAATCTCAAAATGAAGCTAACGACGTATTTCAGATTGTCAGCGACGATATTGAAGAACTAATAGATGAAAGCTTTTCAACTGAAAGAATTTTGACCGCTACAGGACTAACAGTTCGGAATGGATCAATTAAAGAAAATGTCATATTAAAAAATTATTTTATATTTTCAAATTTCGAGGAAGATAAATTATTAGTCCCTGTCCCAGTCTCAGGATATGTATCTGGTAATTTGCGTAATCTTGAAACTGTTTCAGTACCTGGCAGTAACATTGTTGTTTACGATGACACTGGGAAAAAGCAGAAATTCAACTCACTATTTCCTCTGTTACCATCTTTAACAATTGGAAGTTCGCATGCTAACTTCATCGTAGGAAGTTCTGACAAAGATGTTGTTTTCGGAGGAGACGCAGACGACGACATTATTGGTAACAGAGGCCAGGATACTCTTTTCGGAAATTCAGGTAGTGATATCCTGTACGGGGGTGCAGATGATGACGTTCTTATAGGCGGTACTGGTGAAGACTTCCTATATGGTGAAAGTGGAAATGATATTTTCTATGGTGGTGGCTTGAGATATGAGCCCAACGCCGTAAAACACGTAGACGATTTTATCTCTGACGTGCTTGTTGGGGAAGACGGCGATGATATCTTCTATGTTGGTCAAGGGGATACAGTACTAGGTGGAGAAGGAACTGATCGAGTAATTTTTTCAGAGAATTTAGATCAATATGAATTTTCCATTCTCAGTGGCGGCGAAGCGGTAATTGTTACTCATGTTGATTCAGGTAGTTTCAACAGAGTTAGTAATGTAGAATTCGCAGATTTCGCTGATAGAGAAAACGTTCAACTCTTGGGAAATACTCTAAGCTTTGCTAAAGACCTTTTTACAGGAGAAGTAGGAGATTCTCAGCTTGTATTTGAGTTCACCCGGGAAGGTGATACATCTTTCGATTTCTTAATATCTCTCACAGGTAGAGTGACAGAGGGAAATGCAACCTTCGACAGCGGTCAAGTTCCTATATTAGCAGGATCAAATCCCATCTTTATATCTAATTACGTTGACTCAGAACGTAATCCAACCCCAACCACATCAACTGTTTCTGTCAATTTAAACATATCAATTCCAAAAGAAGATAACAATCCTCTAGCGGGCCTTATTCTTATAGAAAAAGAAAAAAATACAGCAACGGGCGCATATCTTGATAAAAGTAGCAATCCAACAAATAACCGAAGCGGACGCGTTTTCAGCGATCCACGCATCGTCACATTTGATGATCGCTATTATGACTTTCAAGCTTCAGGAGAATTCGTACTTGCCAGAGCAACCGAAGGTCCCCAATACGAAGTCCAAGTCCGGTTTGTTAAACAATCTCGATCTTCCAATCTATCCATTGCAAAGGCAATGGCTACGTCCGTCAATGGCACAGTCATCTCCATAGAGAAAACTGGAAGCGGCAGCTCATTATTGATTAATGGGCTTGAAACAACGCTGAGGAATGGCGATTCTATCGCTATTGGTGAAGGGTCAATCTCTCGTTCAGGTATCAACTACACCATCGATCATGGCAACGGGGATATAACGTCTGTAGCCGTACGCGGTAGTTTTCTAAACGTCACTCCATCGCCGTCCTTTAACAATAGAGTAGACGGAACAATAGAAGGATTACTTGGCAACGCCAATGGCGATCCTGTTGATGATTTCCAGTTAGCAGACGGCACTATTCTTGAAACACCATTAGCCGCCGAAACCATGTATGGCGACTATGCAGCGAGCTGGTTAATTCCCGAGGAACAATCACTACTCCCCGGCGAACGAGAACCTTATGCACCGCCAAACCGTATCATCACTATTGATGACCTGGATGAATCCACGAGGGATGCAGCCAAACAAGCTATTAAGGACGCAGGAGGGATTACTAACGCAATACTACTTGATGCAGCGATCATTGACTTCGCCTTGACCGGCGATGCGGAGTTCATTGAGTCAACCAGGCTAACAGGTGGCGAGTTTTCTCCATTGGCAGCAATGCAGCCTATTATCAATACCTTCAACGATATTGAAGGCACACCGGGCAACGATACCCTCTTTGGCGACCCGTTTGACAACGTCTTGAGGGGATTTGAGGGAGACGATCAGCTCTACGGCTTTGAAAGAGATGATGAAATCACCGGCGGTCCCGGCAACGACCTATTAGAAGGCGGTATTGGCAACGACATCCTTGATGGCGGCGAAGGTAATGATACCTATGTTTATGGTCTAGGCGACGGCTTCGACACGATTGACGACTTCGGAGACAGCACAGACGCGCTGTTCTTCGAAAGCAGCGTTGATAAATATACGCTCATCTTTCAACGAAACAGTAATGACCCAACCGACCTAGACATCACCACACCGATAGAAGGGGATCTCATCCGCATCCTTGGACAATTCGGTGCCCTCAGAGGTGTTGAATTCTTCAGGTTTGCTGACGGCACAGAGATCTCCGCCAACACTATTGAAAAGGAATTATCCAAACCCGGCGTCACGACCTACAGCCTCTTTGAACCCGGTGCCTATATTGCGTCTCACGACGATCTCATCGATGCCTTTGGCTATGATCTCGTAGCCGGAGAGCAACACTACAGCCCACAGGGCGCTAGCGAAGGGCGGCAAATCACTTTTGAAGCCGATGATTACATTGCTTCTTACGAAGATCTTATCCAGGCCTTCGGCTATGACTTAACTGCTGGAACACAGCACTTTATCAATCAAGGCTCAAAAGAAGGTAGAGTCCGCGATCGATTCGATGGCAATGCGTACCTCAATCAATATGAGGATCTAAAATCAGCCTTTGGAGACGACGCGGATGCCGCTACAGAACATTACATCAGGCATGGCTATGCAGAAGGGCGCATCTGGAGATTTGACCAGGGGGCTTACATTGCCTCACACGATGATCTGATTGACACTGTTGGCTATGATTTAGCCGCTGGAGAACAGCACTACAGTCAATATGGCTCCAGGGAAGGACGGCAGATTACCTTTGAAGCCGATGATTATATTGCCTCCTACGAAGATCTTATCCAGGTCTTCGGCTATGACTTAGAAGCTGGAACGCAGCACTTTATTGATCAAGGCTCAAAAGAAGGTAGAGTCCGCGATCGATTCGACGGCAATGCTTACCTCAATCAATATGACGATCTCAAAGCGGCTTTTGGCGATGACGTAGATGCCGCGACAGAACATTACGTTAGACATGGCTACGCCGAAGGCCGTATCTGGAGCTTCGACCAAGGAGCCTACATCGCATCATACGACGATCTGATTAATGCCTTTGGCTATGATTTAGCCGCCGGTGAGCAGCACTATAGTCAATATGGCTCCAAAGAAGGGCGGCAAATCACGTTTGAAGCGGATGAGTACCTTGCTTCTTACGAAGACCTTATCCAAACTTTTGGCTATGACCTGGAAGCTGGAACAGAGCACTTTATTAGTTTTGGCTCGGTAGAAGGCAGATCCCGTAACCTATTTGATGGAGATGCTTATCTCAACAAATATGCTGACTTGAATGCAGCCTTTGGTAACGACTTAACGGCGGCAGCTGAACATTACATCAAACATGGGTATGCGGAAGGGCGCACTTGGCTTTAACGGTTGGTCATCAGCCATCAACTCTCAAGACAAATTACCCCCACATCCTCGACGCAATATCCCGCTCCTCCTTCATCAGTCCATACAGACGAAGCTTTGCGCCACCATTTCCCCGTTCCTAGCAAGGACCATCTTGACTGATCATAGTTGACATATTTTACAAAAATGATATAGATTTATTCTGTCCATTAAGCGCTGCTTGTAAGTTTTCTACAAAGGACCAGCTAGCAGGCTATCTACCCCTACCAAACAATGAAAAAGTTCTGTGCGCCACTCAAGAGAGTGCATCGTCGGCTTTTCATCTTCATCGCAAGCCTAATCGCCTTCTTTGCTACAGCTTCAGGCTTTTTTCCAAAAAAACTTATATCTCTGATACTAGCGAGCATCCTTGGCTTTAACTCTCTTACACTCGCCCGTTCTACAAGCTTTCTAGATAGCGCTTACGCACAGACACCAAGTTCTAATCCAGACAAAACAACGCTGATCAATAGCGAACAGCAAATTCAAAACAAACAGATTTGCCTACCTTTTGTAGGCTGTGCTGATGTTCCAGGAGTGCCAGACGTTTTAGAAGACGTTATAGGAGATGCCGTCGAAAGAGAGATCACAAACGCACTACTCGAAGTTGTTAGAGACGACATTCCTATAGAGATAAGCACTGACAATCTTTATCCGACGATTAGCCAACTACCCGATAGTCCCTTCTCTCCTGAGGGTTCCGCCTTAGAACCAGAAGACACCATTTTAGACGTCATCCAGAAGATGCTGTTGGTTAGCCCAGACGGCACTTTGGAACTTATGCCTGGGGATTACGCAGCAAAGATTTATCTTTATTGCCTAAAGCCTAACGCTCCTGGTATCCCAGTGCACGAGTACGCAAGCCCTAATGGACATAGATATTTGCTTGCACCGGCAGCAGGCTCCAGAGCGGACGTCATCAGAGCATTGAATGTACGGGCGCTCGGCTCTGGCCTTTCTCACACACAACTAAATGTCTTGATGTGGAATATCCAGACAGGAGTTGATTATGAGGAGATGGCTCCTGACGTCAGAGAGACCATTGATTATCTCATTCCAGACTACCGAGATAGCTTATCTCAGGATTTTGTTGAACAGATAATTTCTACATGGAATACAGTCTCCAGCCTCCATTCCGATTTACCAAGTTTTGAGGATGCCCTCAATGAACTAGGCGACGTAGGGCAATTCATAAAAGCGACTATGTCCGTTCGAGAACAACTCATTCAACACGGGACTAACTATTTCGCCCTCTCAGAAGACTTCATCATCCCCGTTTCTAGCAACGAAGCTGAACGCTATGCCGATGTGCCTTGGAGCATAATTAGTGACCGCATATATGCACGGATGGTTACCCAAGGTAGGACGGGTGAATTTGGGTCATTACAAATAAGAGTATTACCTGATGAAAATCCACTAGATAACAACCAACCGCCTATATTTGTTGAAACAATTGAAGGCTTAGAGACTCCCCATGTTATTGATTTTTCAGAATACATTTCGACGGATATAAGCTCAGAAGAACTCATCGGACTTAAAGCAGCAGGAAATGATGGATCTTCGACTCTTCCAGCAGTTTTAGTAGTCCCACCTTCTGATCTACAAAGTGTAAATGTAAATGGACACAGCCATAGCAAGATTTCAAAGCGTGCAGCCGCTACCGTCCTTCGAGCAGGAGTAAAAGCTGGTGCACGAGCGATTCCTGGTGTTGGACTAGCTCTTACTCTATACGACCTATACGAATTATTTATGGCTGTAGGAGTACCGGAAACCCCAACGGACGATGATTACAAGGTTCAACCACCGGGCATTGGTTTTCCTGAAGAGGAGCTTCCGCCTACTGGAAATTTAGATGACTCACTAGATCCAATAGCTGTCGCAGATAGCCTATGCGATAAATTAGGCAACCGCCCTGATAGAGGCCAGATTGGTGGTGTGACTGAGGCTGTTTGCTCTATTGCCGATGGGGGGGCAACGACTCTCCCAGACAATTCCTCTACACTATTTTTTCGTGAGAACGTTAAACGAAGAGATCGACAAATAGGTGTATCCCAAGGTATCACCTACACGGACGAAGAGTTCAAGAATTCTCAAGCACACCATATTGTTCCAAAGGGGGATCCGAGGGCGGCTGGTGCACGTGAAGTGCTTGAGGAAAACGGTATCAGTATTAACGATCCACGAAATGGCGTGATGCTGCCCAAAGACGATGAGGGTCCTGTCAATCCAGCTTTAGAAAATGCTCATCGTCACAGTGGACACCATCCTCACTATTCTGAATATGTAAACCAGCGCTTCAGAGAGGAAAGACCACAGACACCAGAAGAGGTGTGGGAATTGATCAACGAAATTCGGATCGAATTAATCGAAGGAGATGTGCCGGGGCAACAACCAGGAATACGTTTAAGTTCAAAGGATTTTTCAGTTGATCTATCATGATCAGATATTTAGAGGAATATCAAATTTCAAGAATTTGGAGTTTTTTTGAAAGTATACCAACTACACGCAGCTTCCCCATTATGTCTGAACTGGGTAAATCATAAAGACTGCAAGCCAATAAGTCAGGCATTCGGCAAGAAGTTAATTGTTGAAATTCCTCGTGGTATTTCAATCTCAGACGTGTTCAACAAAGTTCAACCGAGACTCAAAATTGAATTTGATGACTGTAGTGAGGAAGAGGTAAAAAATAATCCCTATCCGGACATAATCTATCAATCGCTCTTTCTTATTTTTTCTCCCAGAGCTTATTCCAGCTTAAAGCATTTTCTCACTCAAGATTGTGAAGAGGTGATTCCTCAGATGCCAAAGAGATACAAAGATTACAGGGCTTTCAATCTACTAAATGTAATAGAAGATTCAATTTTAGTAGAGAAATCTATTAATACCAGATTTTCAAATTCGAAAATTAAACCGAACATCAGAAGTTTTTATTTCAATGAGGAAAAGATAAGGCATCAAGCTATGTTTATTGATTCAAAAACGAACAAAGAATTTTATACAGACCTTTTTTTTAATGAGGTACGTCGTGCAAATTTGACAGGATTTAAATTTTCATTGATGTGGGATTCTGAAGGCCCGCACCCATTCAAACCAATTTATCGTAACTATTGATAATGGGGAGTTCAGAAACAATTGGCCCCCGAATAATTCTCTTTTTATTCGAAGTAGTTTCTAGTTTTCAGTCTTTTGTATACTCACTTCCAACAATTGAACTAATCTCATGAAACAAGCATCAAAGTCACAAAAAACTAATAGAGCTAGACATCAACACCATATCTTTGCAGACAAATTGTTCATCTCGACACTCACTTTTTGTACATTTATCTTTTCCCCTTCTCTATTTCATAAAGCTTCTGCTCTTCCAGGACAGTCACCTACAGAGTCTATGCGTCTTATAAACAATAATTTGGGAGGGATTGCCGATTTTGAAGTAGAACGCTACGGAAGTGCAGAGTACTACAGGGCTGAACTGACTTACGGAAATAGCCCTCTTTCTATCATGATATCCTCACCATCTTCTGTTGAAAATGACTATTCTGAGGGAATTGGAATCCGAGAATCCGACATCGGAAATCAGTTAATAACGTCAGATTTCAATCCTCGACAAGATGAGGACATTCTTTATGTTATTCAACAAATATGGGGCAGTGAAGTTGTTGAAGACTTTGTTGGTTCACGATATACGGCTCGATATTATGACGCATCAGGTCCTACTTACCGTAATACGTATCGAGGAAATAAATTCGGATACATAGTACGACTCTTTAATGACTCAAAGATATTTTCACTTAGTATCTATAGCCTGCAAGATTTTGATCAATTTCGCAGCAAGCCGAATGAATTCGAAGAAATTCTATAAGTTTAAAGACAGCGCTTCTTTAGCCTTTTCAACTATAATTATAAATAATATGAGGAATCTAAGGAATCACCCCCACATTCTCGACGCAATATCCCGCTCCTCTTCGCCAATCGCATCGGCGTAAATCGCCGTGGTTTTCAGATCGGCATGGCCCATCCACTTTTGCAGCATGTTGAGCTGAATGCCTGCCTGCATTGCCTTAATGCCAAAAGCGTGACGCAGCCCTTTCGCCGTTTTATGAGGCCCGTTGGAGATACCGGCTGCTTCCATCACCTCTTTCACCACCAGCCAGCCCCAGGCACGGGTGCGCGGCCAAAGCGGTAAATCCAACCGTTTATCACCCCGCTGCTGGATCTCCCGAATCCCAAACACCAAGTCCAACTGCTCTAGCAGGGTAGGGGGCACCGGCACTGTGCGGTAAATGGCGCGGGGCTGGCCGTCCTTATCCTTACGCTTTTTCAGCGAACGAAATCGCAAACACTGCTCGCCCAGCTCCACCCGCCGTGGCGTCAGTTCCAACGCTTCCGAAATCCGACACCCAGAATAGACCAACACATAACCGCGCTTGCACCGCCGTTTGGCGATCGCCTCCATCTGCGCCAGCGCCTCTTCATAGGTAAGGGCCGTTGTCGTCTTGCCATTCCCTCGACGACTATAGCGACTACCCCAGCGCCGACAACAGCACCAGGAACCGAAGAGGTCTTGCGTCTTGATATGGTGAGAATTGGAATGTCTTCTTCCAAGATTATGTAGAAAATATTGGTGGGGAAAATTAAATAACCTTGTATTTAATCTTTAGATACAGAGATTTTCACCTAAACATTTTCTATAATTAGGAACTAGATTGCGAAAAAGTCCATCATTGCTGGAGAAGTATTATGATCGACATTTTAGTAGTATCTGGAGTACTCATCTTCTTAGGAGCAGGATCTCTTCTCAACCAAGGAGAAGATGTTGACTCTACAAATAATGGTGGACCAGGGCCTTATTCTCCTGATCCTTCCACTCATAATCCTCCTATTCTAAATTCCACTGCGTTGCAGGCTTTCTACAACCAAAACAATCCCATACGGGAATCTTCAAATCCTACAGGTTTGGATTCAAGCGGCCTAGAGATTAATCGAGTCCCAACTCTCGATAGCTTGAGAACGCTGAATGAAAACCCGCAAGCTGGGCGCTTTCCCATCGAAAGCCGCCTATCTTTCCCTTCTGATAATCCGCAGCATAGAAACTTGAGTAGGGGCATCCAACGCCGTTCTCAAAGCAATGTTGCGCTCAATCGATCTGTGCGGCAGCAACCATCTATAACCATTAACATCATTAATTCCCACATTGAGAACCTTAATCTCAATAGCCATGGTAATCCGTCTCAAGGTCAAGATCTTGGACGTTTTCTCCCTGAACCACCTAACTCAAATCAAGGTAGGGCGATAGATATTCCCTGGCTCAATGATTACCAGTCTGACTCTTGAAAGGCACGGTCCATCGCGCCGAAGATGGCCTAACGACACCCTTTTCACCGTCATTTTACTTCTGAGTCTAAGTTTGGAGCTATTGCAGGCGAAGGAGGAGATGTAGCGATCCAATAATTGCTCGACAAAATCTTCTTGCAGCTTACCTTCATGCAGTGCTGCCTCAAGCGCAACACCGTAAAGAACCTTTCGCCGAGTATCGGCTCGTCTCCGTTCCTGGCTGATTTTGTTCTTTAATTCCGTTAATTGAGCTTCCAGTTGCTCCAGCTTTTTAGACATGAGGTTTAGGGAAAAACAGCTGATTCGGTGTAGCGTTCATCTAGATATCGCGGCACATGACACGCTGACAAACCACGAAGAAAGAAGAGGTTCAAAAGCCGCTATATCATATTTGCATAGATTATCAGAACTGCAAACAAATCAGTCGTGCAGCAACGGCAATAGGCATAGCGTTTCTTACTGCTGAATACTATCCTTGTAGGATAATACTGTCCGCATCATTTCTTGAATCCTCTGGGGAGAATGGCGCAACTGAGAAACCATATCCCAAAGTTCCTGAGGACTGATCTTGGAGTCTGCCTGAAACTCTAATATCTCTCGGCTCTTCTGCAGAAGGACATATCGGGTAAAGAATTCATCCCGCAAATACCATTCTTGATAGCGTGCCGCGATTGCCCCGGCAAGACACCCGCCGATCAGGAAGATATTGTTGTTCATGAGCAGCGCCATATTTGGCTCGGTGAAAAAATCCGCATGTGCGTAATAGTTAATTCCGTTGTAGGTGAACACAACAGCAATAGCTAACAGTGTGGCCGAGACAAACCGTAGGCGGCTGAAAACAAATATGTAGCTAAGAATGTTCATCAGGCCAAGGTAATAGAAGCGGTAGCCCAACTCTTGCGGATTTGCGTATGCAATCATCAAAATGATCGTGCCAGAAGCGTAGACAACACTAGCGGCGACAACCCATACAAAAAACCGAGAGAACACCTTTTCAAAGAACGTCACGTATAGAAGCACTGAGGCTATTACGATAAAGGTAAGCCGCATGGAAATAGAAAGATACCGCGTGTCGGGGAGCACAACCCAATCAACCACCCCAAAACTGGCATAGGTACCGATCGCAAAATACGCTCCTATCCTGAACGGCGTTAACGCCCCATAGAAGTAATCCTCGTCATAACTTACTCGTGCATCCGTTGCGTCGCTGAAAAACAGATATTGCTCTTCCGATAGCAACCAGGCCCGAAGCGTTTTCCAGGAGTTAATCAGGCTCTCTTTCGCTGCCTGAAAAAGTTGCGAATGGGAGGGCTTCTTCACCTCCTCCAAGATATCGGAAGCATCTTGTTCATCTGTCTCTTCTATGGCCTCTTTAAGTTCCGAAGAAGCCGTCAGCAAAGACGGCAATGATTGGGGAAGAGATAAGAACAAGCCACTGCCAGCCGGATAGGTTCGACGCAGAAATTGCCATAGTTCGTTTGGTCGGTGTTGCAACTGATTGATGGCAGATTGCAACTGCACCGCATTATTGCCACTGAAATACCGGACAAAATCCTCAAGGGTAAAGACCAACACATAGCGAATTAGAAACCGAATCCGGAAGGAACGCTCCAGCCACACAGCCCCACCCATAGCCAAAAAGCTGCCAGATCCGAGAAACATAACATCATTAAATAGCCGCACCACATCCCCCTCTACTGGGGAAAGCGACCACTTTAGGACGACAGTCATAATGATGTAACCCACGACAAGAATGCTGCAGAAACGGAGCACCGCATCAGCCCGCAAGCCAGAGATCGTTGCCGCAAATAATGGAAACAGCATTAGCCCTGCATAGTAAATATCATGGCCAAGCTCGCCGGGATGCGATAGGACAAGGATAATGATGCTCCCTGTGGTGGCGACTAGTAATAGGCTCTCTTGAATAGTTTGATAATGGGCTTGGTAAAAATCTTCTGACCGCCACAAGAGTAGCGGTCCTGCAACCATACTGCTGCACACAACCGCTCGAATACTCCAAGCGATCAACCACGTTTCAGAAAGGCACCACAGATCCAGCAACGCCCACAACCCATTGAAGACAATGATTACCGGACCAAGCAAGCGTGCCATAGCTGCCGTTAATTGGTAATGGTCGGCGAGAAATTCCGCTTCAACGCGCTCAACGGCGTTTGGTCCGTAAGGCAGTGCTATCCGAGTGGTAACCATTTGTGGGTTAAAAGCATCTGCAATGGCTTGTGGAACACAAACCAAATAACCACGCCATAAACTGATGACTTCTGTAAGGGCAGTACGGAACAGCAATAACGGCGCATGTTCTGTATTTTCATGTTCCGCCCGTTCTAATACATCAAGAAAACTTCGTCGCAAACCCGGCGGCAGGAACCAGCAAAGCCCACGGGATAAGACATCAATAATTGCTTGCCCAGAGAGATGATGCACCATAATGAGGCAACGCGTAAGAGAAGGTTTCTTCACGCGTATTCTAACGGTACCCTTAAAAATGTTTATGCCGAAACATTTCAAGTCAGTTCTCGGCAACTATTTGGGCCCGATTATCTGAAATAGGCACATGGTTGCCCATCGCAACAGCAAACCAACTCACCTGCGCAACGTAAGCTAAAGCAATTTAGACTGTAAAATTGCTTTAGCTTACAAATATGATATAAATCATTTTTATCGGCAAAGATACCAGCTATTCATTTGCCTTCCCGCCGCCGACCATATCTACAGGAACCTTTTCAGAAGTCGTTATTTCTCATAAATACCATGACCGAAGAGTACACGGGTCGTATCAGTGCCCGGGCATTAGACGTTGTCCGTACCGAGGGTAGACGCGTTACAGACCTTGATCGACGACAGAGTGATAAAGCCGCATTCAACCGCTTACGCATTGCAGAACGGGATGCAATTTACCGGGTTGCTAGGCCAGAGCGGAATATTTCTGCGGCCAAAGAGTACCGAACGCAGCTGTCTAGAACATTAGGGAGAAGCGATCGCAAAGCAGCAGCGAAGGCTTTTGCCGGTCGGCATCCAAAAGCGATCGCCGCCGATAAGAAAATCGCTCAAAAGATGTTCGTGGCAGGCTACTCGCCACAGGAGATTCAACGGGCCATGCGCTGTGGCTCTCCTGCCTGTGCTCGCATGTCACCAGCGGCGTTCAATGCTTACTACCGCAAACAGATTCAGCCCGCCATCCGTAACCGCAAGGTGCAGAGGCAACGACAGAAAATGGCCCTATTCAAACAACGCCATGGGGTCCCACAATCTTACAAACGCATGGACGGCATAAGACAACTGCAAGCACGAGAACGACAGCAGGCACCGACCCGGATGCGTCCAGACCCCATCCAACGCAGTCATACAGGCTATACACGGAAACGCTGGGCCCCGCCCTGCTTTTATTGATCAGCCATCCCCTCTTCAGGAGATATGCAGTTAGAAATCCTCACCAGGGAAGCTACCTCCGGCAGCAACCACCTTGTCTTTATCCACGGGGCCTGGCACGCCGCCTGGTGTTGGGAAGAGCATTTTATGGAGTATTTTGCCGAGCAGGGGTATACGAACCATGCACCTAGCCTCCGTGGACATGGCGGCAGCGCCGGACATGATACCTTGCAAGCCGTCAGGATTAGCGATTACGTAGAGGACGTCATCAGCCTGACAAGCACCTTAGAAGAGTTGCCTATCTTAATAGGACACTCCATGGGGGGCTTTATCGTTCAGCATTTCCTAGCGACACATCGCGCTAAAGCCGTGGTCCTGCTCGCCTCTGTTCCCCATACCGGAGCGTTGGCCCTAAATCTACGGTTTTTGAAGACCCATCCAGGCCAATTTTTACGATCGATTATTCGCCAGCAATCAGAAATTTTCATCAAGGAGAAAAACTGCATCCGCGATAGTTTTTTTCCCAATCTCAGCCCACCACAGCAAGCCTACTATTTTCAGAAAATGCAGGCTGAATCCTTCGCCGCGTTTTGGGACATGTTGCTGCGGCCACTGCCGCCCGTTACCAGCAGTCAAACCCCGATGTTGTGCTTAGGAGCCACAGAGGACCAGGTCGTTTGTCCAGAGGAGGTAGAGCAAACCGCAGCTGCATACAATGCAGACCTAGTGATTTTCCCAAACATGGGCCACGACATGATGCTCGATCGCGACTGGCGTGAGGTTGCCAACACAATGCTTCAATGGTTACAACAGCAGCTGTAACGGTGACAGAAAACAGGTCATCCCTTATGGGAAAGAATTCTATTGATTAATTCCTGTATCTTCTGAGGAGAGTAACGAAACCCGGTGAACAGATCCCATAGTTCCTGAGGCGACATATCCACGCTCTCTTGAATTTCAAGAATCTCCCGGCTCTTCTCAATCAGACAGTACCGAGCAAACAACTCGTCACGCTTAAATAATTCCTGAAATTTCATGGCGATCGCCACAATGAGACAGGCACCAACTAAGAATAAATTATTGTTAGCTAGCGCTGCCACGTTTGAGGTGGTCAATGGCATCGGCTCTACGTACAGAATAACCACGTTATAGAACACAGTGATCGCCACAACCGTTAACGTCGCTGGGACAAAGCGTAATCGGCTGAGAACACACAAATACAGATAAATATTGATAAGCCCCACATAGTAAGAGCGATACCCCGGCTCGAAGGGATTAGCCCTGGCGATCATGAGAATAAGCGTCATCCCAACAGCAAAGACCGTAGGAGTCATAATCAAGAGAAATGCTTTCTTAAAGAAGGCCTCGAAGAAAGAGAGAATAAAGCTACCAAGTCCTACAGCCGTAAAGACCAATCGCAAAGGCACTGAGAACGATCGTGTTTCGGGTAGCGTCAGCCAGTCAAGCACGGCAAACGAGACATAAGTACCGAGGCCGATAAGAATGCCAAGGCGAAACGGCACGATCGCTCCGTAGAAATAATCGTCTTTATACGCTTGCCTCGCAGAGCGCGCCGCTCGAAAGGAAAGGAATTCCTCTTCAGAAAAACACCAGGCCCATACGGCTTTTCCGTAACGAACGGCTCTATCCCAACCAGCCTTCAACACCCCATCAATTGGAGTATCAAGGCCTTCCACTGGAGCGGAAGCCTCAGATGACTCGTTTTCTTCAAACGGAGATGCCCCCGGTAACTGCGCAACCGGGACTTTGGGAGCAGCTAATAACAGGGAGGCAGGGTACGCCTGATCCAAAAATCGTTGCAATCGCATCGGCTGATATTGCAATCGAGAGACCACTTCCTGTAGCTGCGCCACATCACCGCCATCAAAGAACCGGACAAAATCCCCTAAGGTGTGAATGAGGATGTAGCGGATCATGAACCGTAACCGCAGCGACCGCTCTTGCCACGCCACACCAAAGATCGTCAAAATACTGCCACCCCCCAGGAAGGCCATGTCATTTGACAAACGCAAAAGGCTGTCCGCGTCCCCAAAGATAGGCCACTCCAAGGCACCCACCGTAACCATATAGGTCACCACAAGAACACCGCAGAAACGACAGACAGCGTCTGTTCGCAGGCCAGACAGCGACGCCGTCAATAACAGCAGCAACATCAGCCCGGCATAGTAAATGTCGTGACCCATCTCCCCCGGTTGCGCTTGGACAATAATGCCAATGATCCCTACGACAGCGGTTACTAAGCTCAGTTCCGGCACCGTTTGATAAAACCGCTGGTACGACATTGCCATCCGCCAGCGAAATACCATTCCAGCCCCTACGACCAGACAGATGACAAGGCGGATCGACCAGGCCACAGACCAGGTTTCCGGCAAACACCAGCGGTCTAGAATCGCCCAACAGATATTGAAGCCGATGAGCACGGGACCAAAGAACCCGGTCATGGTGCGTGTTAATTGAAAATGATCAGTGATAAATTCCGCTTCAATCTTCTCCGTCACCACTGGCCCGAACCGTTTAGTGAACTGGCGGGTAGCCATCACCGGGGTACACGCATCCACCATCTTCCCTGGCAGGACGTCAAGATATCCACGCCACAAGTTGAGCAGCGTTTGCAAATCTCGCCGGAGGACTTCTCGCCTTTCTCCTACGTCAAAAGACTGCTGTTCGTAACTTTCTAAAAAAGCTTGTTGCAAGTCTTCAGGCAGTGACCGCGAGGCGACAAGAATCGCTCCCCGCGCCGTATCTGTCGCTGACTGCCAAACTGGCTCCCAAAAATTTCTCACCCCACACGCACCCAATCACCCTTACGCTTGAGCACATTTTATGGTTTGCAAGAAGAATTCTCACCTGGCCTTGCTTAATTTTTGTACCTTGTCCACCTGTGCTTTGGCCTGGGGAGAGGACGTCATCTCTTCTTTTGAGACATAGTCCCTCAGCCGCTGATGGAAACGCCAATCCTTCTCTAGAACGTCCTTCCCATAAGGTGTGATGAAGTAATACTTACGCCGTGGCCCACTCGTCTCATCGCCCCATTCCCACCTGACAAAGCCTTTTTTCTCCATCCTGGTTAGGGTCGGATACAAACTCCCAACACCAATCTCCCGTTCCCCATCACTGGCTTCCCTAATCGCATCGACAAATTCCGTGCCATAAAGGCGCTGCCCATTCAGCAAGGTCAATAGGGTTTTTTCCAGTTCTGAAAGAACGACGGGTTTTGACTTCTGTTTCTGAGGCATAACAATATCCTGTAGAACATTCGATGGCGTGGAAGAGCATTCTCACCATCATATCTATCAGCTATTCCAGTTGCACAGCATAAGGTGCCACTTATAGCATTTAGTCAAAATAGACTATGTATACAAAAATGATATATAGTACTCTCACTGCCACGCGAGTCTCTTTCCATCGGCAACACTGACCGGTGATAACGCAAGCTGCACGATCATCTACAGAGTCATCTACAGGGCAGCGCAGTTTTGTATCTATCTGCATACATCGTCTTTCAGGTTCCTGTCGAAGCCTGAACAGCTTGCCCTGCCATGGCTGGCTCCATCAGCCTGCATGAGAGCAGCCTATTCATATATCGCCGGTATCTTTGCCCGTCGTGCTCACAAAGCTACTTATGGGACTAAACGCCTATGTAATGATTCCATCGCTCTTGGAATTCCTTTGTGCTACAAACCTTGTCCTGAAACATAGCAAGAATACAATCTGTCAAAAAACGCTTGATTCCAACATCTGGGTGCGTAGCATCCACTGCATGATTGCAGACTTGAGCCTCAATGATGTGTCTACCCTTTTAATGGCACTGTTTACCTGCGTTATTACGGTAGCCAATATTCTGCTGTGGCTAGCAACACGACGAACCATCAAACTACAGGTCATCAGCAACTACAGCTTGAATCATCAATCCATTGTGAACGGGCATCGTGACCTGTTTTTGGGACTGTTGCATCAACCAGGTATTTTTAAGCAATTCGCGATCGCAAATAAGCTCGATCCAGAGAAGTGGGAATTACAAATCATCTCCTCCTTCTTCATTAACCACGCCTTCATCCACTATCTCAATTTCACCAACGGCACCTTGGACAAAGCCTATCTGGAAGGATTCAAGCGAGATGCTCAGGAGCTACTGGCCCTGCCCACTATTCAAACTCACTGGCAAGCCGCTCGTCTTGGATATTCTGCTGCTTTCCGCACATTTGTTGAAGAGGAGCTTATGCCTACAGTCTCTGACACTTCAATCTCTACCTCTCCCCCTTCGCCTGCAAAATCTTAAGGGCCGCTGGTTTCGGCGATCCATCACCATTAAGGTAGTTGTACAGGGTGGCGCGGGTAATACCCAACAGAGCTGCAATCTCTGTCGCACTGGTATCAGACTCTGTCATGTAGACCATGGCCTGCTGGATCATCTCAGCGGTCATCTTGCGACGCGGCCCGATCGCCTGTCCTCTGGCACGCGCTTCAGCCTGGGCTTTCAAAGTGCGCTTGCGTAGGACCTGCGTTTCTAACTCTGTCAGAGCTGTTATCAAGTTGATGGCCACATCCAGGCTAAGTTGGGTCGTATCAAGAACAGCCCCGTGCCCTGTCAAAACTTTTAGACCAACTTTTCGCTGCCAGAAAACTTGCAAGAGTTCTAACAGATGCGATCTACTATCCGCCAATCGCTCCAGTTGCCAAGCTACCAGTGTGTCTCCGGCTTGCACGGCATCAAGACAGGTTTGAAGAGCGGGACGCTCTGCTTCGACATCCTGGTAGATATCAGACGCCTCAACTCCCGCATTTAGTAGTGCTCGACGTTGATCTTCCTGCACCGCTTCACTATCGGTGTCAGCAATCCACTCATATCCAATCAGCACCCGGATTTCCCCTTTCCAGTGCCCATATCAAGCCCAAATGGCCTGCTGTCACTCTATCGGGCTACCCAAGAAGAGAGGAGATATTTCACTAATGTCGTCAATTAAGTCATGACTAATTTGACAAGCGTGGACGTATTTCCATACAGTAAGAGAGGATTCCCCACTCCAGCTATCGTTGTTTTACACCTGTTCCCAGGTGAAGGAGTCGATCGTGTCCGAAAAACTGACCGTCCTACTCAAACCCTGCTCTAGCGGCACCTGTCCTGCACTCTACAGAGACGAACAAAATCGGATATTCATTCAGGGCAATAAGCTTGGAACTACCGCTCGACAAGACATCGAGGTCGGTACGTACGAAGAAGTTGTTGAAATCTCTGAGGAGTTGTTGGTGTACCTGCGCACGCTTTGAGGCAGTGGAAAAGCTGATGTAGGCATCCCTAGAAGCATCTCGTGAGGCTGTTTCTCGGGATGCTTTTTGCTGACCCGCATCCGATCAACGGATTAACTGCACCTCAACCGGCAGATCAAGCTCAGCCCAAACCTTGTTTGCTGTTATCACAAGGAGGTTTTTGCTCATCCCGAGCGCGAGGCAAGCGCGATCGCCTAGTGATAGGCCAAGAGACTGCGTCTGTGGATGAAGGGTTGCAGCCCTTTTTGCCAGCTCTTCATCAAAACTGGTGATGGTAAGCGCGCCGTCGAGAATTTGTTTGTCCTCAAGATCTCCATAAAGACGCTCTTGAGCGATACCGCGCCCGTTTGCCTTTTGTAAAACCTCGCACCAATTGACAGAGGCAATTAAGCATCCTTTGGTCAGAGCCTTCGTGATGTGTTGACGACCGGGCTCACCAAATAGCCAGGCTAGCAGGGCTGAGGCATCAAGCACAAAGCCTGGCTTCATTCAGGATGGCTTTCGGCAGCAGCTTCAGAACGACGTTCTGTGATCAATTCGTCCACCACGCTTGTATCCGATGCATAGTTTCGATACAGCCCTTCAGCAGCCATAATCTGTTTATCTAGCTTCTGTAACGAGAGATGTTTCAACTCTGGATCAGCAGCGAGGACAAATCGATCCCCATTTGACAGATTAAGTGATTTGCGGATTGCTAAAGGGAGTAACAATCGGCCATTTGGACCTAACGCAACAATGCTATTTTCGATCAGCACATAAATCCTTTCTTCAGTTCAACAAATAGTGATTAATAATATTCAAAATAGATTATTTATTCAATAACTTTGTCGGATTGACATTTTTTAGGAAATGGCAAATTTCTGATTCATCAAAATTGATTCGGAATAATTTTCTGAATCCTACATCTTTAAGAATTTCTGTGACATTATCTTAAAAGCATTTCTTTCCTTTTTTAATCAGACATAATTCCTTTTTATGTCTGAACAGAATTGAAGCAGATGCCTCAATATCAAGAACAATGTTTTATTACGCGTAAGTTCTGGAATTTTTAATCTGTTAAAATTCAGATCCATTCCAAATAATTGCAATCAAGAAAAGAATATTTAACATGCAATCAAATATAGCTTTCTTTACTTGCTTTATAGGTGAAATTTATGTATTAGTTCTAAATGCTTGCAGAACTCAATCCCCAGAAAACGATTCATATTCGTAAAGTTGAGTCCTGGGTTTACCAAACACACTCTGCACTTGCTAAAAATGATGGTCACTCGCTCGAAGAGCATATTAGACAGATTCTCATAGAGCGTGCATTACAAGCACAGCGCAATTTCGCTGATGAGATGGAAGCAATTCAACAACAGTTCAGTTGCAAAAAAGAACGCGAATTTCCTGACAGTGCGGAACTTATTCAAGCTGTTAGAGACGAGTCTTACTAATGCTGGTTGTCGATGCCAGCGTCGCGGTCAAATGGATGGTGCGTGAGAAAAACTCTGACACAGCCTTTTCTCTGCTTCGAAGTGACTCTAAGCTCATTGCACCTGAACTCATAGCAATCGAAGTTGCTGCTGCAATTACGCGTCTATTTAGGATGGAGATTTTGACAGATGAAGAGACAGATGTGTTACTGCATAAGTGGCAATTTCACCTGGAAAAACAAGGTGTAACATTGCACCCGAACAAGATGGATTTTAACCGAGCAACTCAAATTTCTAAGGAAATCAAGCATGGCTTACAAGATTGTCTCTATATTGCTGTTGCAGAACGATTGCAGATTCCGCTTATTACAGCCGATGAAAAATTACTCAAGAAAAGCGATACTGTGCCTTGCAGATTGCTGTCTTTAGATAGCTCACGGCAGACTTAAGGCTGGAAAAAGTAGAGTTCGTCTAGGACCGTGCCAAATGTACACAAATCCATCGTTGCTGTATCCAACGCGATGCCGGTGGGTGGTGGTCTTGATGGAATTGTCCCTGCGATTGTCTACAACTCTGGGGAAGAAACCGCCCATAGGTTTGTTGAGTATTTTATTGGACAGATTCGCAACCCTAATACGCGACAGGCTTATGGTCATGCCGTGAAACTGTTCCTGTCATGGTGTGAAGCCAAAGGCGCACAGAGGCTTGAAGACATCACTTACATTGCAGTCGCTAGCTACATTGAGCAACACCCCGGCAATCCCCAGACAGTGAACCAGCATCTAACGGCGATTCGGCGGCTGTTCGCCTGGCTGGTCAAGCAGAAGTTACTGGCAATGAATCCAGCGGAGAATATTGTGGGCCGCAAGTACCGCACCAAAATCGGGAAGACGCCAGAACTGGAGACCGTTGAAATGCGGCAACTAGTTGACAGCTTTGATGTGTCTCACATTATTGGTCTGCGCGATCGCGCTTTGATCTGCCTGATGGGATTCTCGTTTGCCCGTATCGGTGCGGTCTTGGCCATGAATGTTGAAGATTACTTTCTCAAAGGCGCAAGTCATTGGATTCGGTTGCACGAGAAGGGTGGGAAATACTTGGAGCTTCCCCTACATCACACGGCCAACGAGTATCTGCATGGCTATGTGGAGACGGCAACCTCCCAAGAGGGCATTACATGGGGTAAAGGCACGCCACTATTTCGCTCCCAGCAGCGAGGTCGAGTCAGAAAGCTCAGCGATCGCCGCCTCGATCGGCGAGATTCTTGGGCTATGGTCAAGCGTCGATGCAAAGCAGCTGGAATTAACACGGATGCCTGCAATCACACGTTTCGGGCCACGGGCATTACAAACTTTTTGGAGAATGGTGGAGCCTTGGAGATTGCTCAGGAGATTGCAGCCCATGCAGATAGTCGTACAACTGCGCTGTACGATCGCCGCCGAGAAAAGGTCAGTCTGGACGAGATCGAGCGGATTCGGTTTTAGTCCTGCTAAAGCCAGGGCATTAACAAAATCAATAACCCCCACGGGCGTGGGGACAAGCAACCACAAGTGCGGCAGACACAATTGAAAAAGCCGGTTCACCCCCACAAGCGTGGGGACAACTCGCTGCCCGAGTTTTCAGGCACAGGTGTAGGCGGGTTCACCCCCACAAGCGTGGGGACAACCAGAGAGAATGCCTTTCATCCAGTTGCCAAAAGTCGGTTCACCCCCACAAGCGTGGGGACAACGCGTAGGCTCTAGCTCGGGGTTCCCTGGGCCCATCGGTTCACCCCCACAAGCGTGGGGACAACAGTTCAGGGCGACATCAGGATCAGCCTGAGTGACCGGTTCACCCCCACAAGCGTGGGGACAACGGTGAGCTTAGTTGCTAAGGATGTGCCGGGTGACTGGTTCACCCCCACAAGCGTGGGGACAACTTGATGCGGCTCAACCAGAACCGATTGCGTATCAACGGTTCACCCCCACAAGCGTGGGGACAACGCCAGCGGGGTAAATGTCGCTACAGGAACAGTGACGGTTCACCCCCACAAGCGTGGGGACAACTGTCGATCTAACTCCATTCCACGCGCCCCCTTGTATGTTTAGAGGTAGGAGCGGTAGACCGCAATCCCCCGGTCTTGTATGTTTAGAGGTAGGAGCGGTAGACCGCAATCCCCCGGTCTGTAGTGGCCATTTTCTGCAGAATTGGCTTCATTATAAGACGTCCGTAAGCTCGGTCGCCGTCTCCGATTCAGCGCTTTGAGAACTCGTACAATCG
>NZ_JAQMUB010000055.1 GCF_028330965.1 Oscillatoria sp. CS-180
AATACAGAATAGTATCTGATACTATTCTGTATTCTACCTACGACGATCCCTTTCATATAGGATATAGTTATGGATAAGGATATATTATCGATCCCCGATAGGGATAAGGAAAAAGAAAACCGGGATCTGATCTCCACGAAAATCCGCGAACGCTAGAGCCTATATATAGCAATACTTTTGGCCTTTTCTAGTGATCCCGATCCCCATGCAGTCGCCTCGCCTACCATATCTTTGTCCTCAAAAACTAGCAAAATCACCCTCAAAAGATAAGCTATCCGTATCAATTATTTTATCTTATGCCTTAAAAATCGCACTTATTTTAGAAATAGAGATACGATAAGAGGCATTAAGCCCGTTTCTATTTATTCGATTTTCCCTGAAATCCTTGATGTATATAGGTTATGGAATATAAAATATCTATATCTAAAATTCGATTCTTTCTTTATCTATATCTTATCTTTCGTATTTTCGTATCTCTACCGTCAAGCAAAACAAATGTGAAGGAATGTCAAGGTATGGACGTTATTGAAGGCGGTAGCGATCGCATTTTGGGGAGTCGGTCTCTTGGCTCTGCCGCGTTGATGGTAACTCATCTAGCAGCGCTGGGGTAGCGCTCTAATGCCCAGAATGACGACGACTCAGCAGGGCGAGTAGACCACCCGTAACCGCAAAGCTGCCCGAGAGCGCATAATCCGCCCATGAGCGGCCCTCGCCGATCAATATCCCTAACGCGATGCCCAGGCACAACCAAGAGCAAGTCGCCAACCGCTCGGCTAACCGATTCAGGGACCACGCCGACACCGACAGCGGTACAGGCATCACACCTTGTATGGCATCACACCTTGTATGGGAGACGCCCACCACTGACCCTCATGCAAGAATGGCTCACAATAGCCAAAGCAATGACAATGCCTCTCAACCCACTGCGGCACCTTTGATGTGCTCATGAAGCCAACCCATACCTCTGTGGACTAATCGTTTGATTGAGCGCGATCGCTCCAACTCCTTCACCACTAGCGATCCCTCTCCCAGCACTCCAGGCCACGCGATCGCACTTTAAAAAACCGCTCTCTTGGCTCTGCCGCGTTGATGGTAACTCATCTAGCAGAGAGCTGTGGTAGCGCTCTAATCCCCCTCAGAATCGCTCTCAGCCGTCGCTCTGCATCCTCCACATGATGATGATGAAGCATAGCCCCGCGATCGCTGCTTCAAAAGTGCCGCAATTCTCTTCAGCCGCAGTTCTCTTCAGTCCTATCTGCACCAGGACGCACCACTTGGAGGTGCCGTGCTAGAGATCGCTCTCCCATCCAGCACAACAGCGCCCACTCTGGGCACCCACGACTACAGCGTTCAGCAGGGGCCGTATGGGACCAGGAGAGGCTTGGCTTGAATTAAGTGAGTGCGATCGCTCTCCTTGAAATCGCGTGGAAACCCACCTCAAAAACACCTCTCAAGAAAAGGTTTTCTGAAGCCCTTACATATCAATCGTTTCCAAGGAAAAGATCGAGTTGCATGTAGTTTTGGCTCGTGGTCAGGACAGCGATCACTCATCCTAGAAGCTCATGGAGATACCCCTCCAACCGCCTCACTAGCGCCATGGAGCACACACCACCAGCACAAAGGCCATTATCCCGCTCTCCTCAACACCTACAACACGGCCCTCCGGAGCGCTCACGTTAATGCTCAAGACAACTGGAACCCATAGCCGCGATCGCAAATCTGAGAGGTTCTGGCCGTTAGCTAACTCATGATACTTTCCACCCCTCACATTCAGACGGATGATAGCGATGCCCTCAGAGCTGCTAACACGGGCGATGTAACGGCGATCGCTGTCTCAGGCAGTGCCGCAATACCGCACTCACACCCGACCAATTACCGTGGCACAACGCCAAAAACGGTCAATTACCATGGCACGATATTTTATCCATATCTAATACAGCAGGTTGGACAAAAAAGATAAGGAAAGAGATAGTGTTCTACTGTCTCAAGACGACCATTCGCAAAACAGATGCCTGAGGCTAGAACTTGGCAGGCACTGGAACAGCGGCCTGGGAAATCTGCCAAACGGCAGCAGACATGCCCTCAGCAGCAATCGCCGCTAGCTGCTCCCAGTCCTCTTGCAGAAAAAGCTGAGTCAGCATTCGATACGCCTCTAGGTAGGCAGCTTCTGTAGCATCACCGCCTGAAGCTGGAGCGCCTTTATAGAGAGTAATGGGCAGGCATCTGCCTGCTTGCTCAGCGTCGCTTTCCCAATAGAGGCATGTCTGGCAAGTTCCTGGCTGGGGCGTCGCAATCATCTTTTATCACTTCCTGCTTAACTGATTTCCAGATATCGACAAAGACAGGTCCACCACCGCGACCGGGGCGATCGCTGCCTCAAACATAAAAGCATTTCTCAAACCCTGACAGTGTCGCCGTTTCTCAGGAAAAGTCGAGTTCGGGCAGTGTCTAACTCGCGATCGCTCTTCCCCCAAAAACGCACTCCCCTCCAGCGCAACAGCGCCATTGCTCCATGAACCCAGACCGATCGGCCCTCAGAACGACTCTCAGGCACGATAGGAACCGCGTTGGCGTAGCCGCTCCGACGGAGCATCGCTCATTCCGCACCAAGGCGATCGCGACCGCCAGACCGCAGCATTGCAATACTGGCAGTTCATATCAGCTCGGTTTGCCCCCAATCGCACTAGGGCTGTAGTGGGCAAAAACAAAGCCCCCACCAGAACGGTAGGGGCAGTAGTGAAATTCCGCGCGGCTATTCTAGCGGTTAGATGACAATTTTCGTGGCACTCCCTGGAAGCGCGTTCCCCTCAATCCCAACAGGGCATTAGAGCGACTTCTAGCAGCGACCGCAGGACTGTTGGAGGGGAACACAACATTGACCCTACGCTCCTCAGAACGGCTCTCAGGCACAATCGGAACGCGATCGGGGTGGGGAAGAACGACCGCCTTGAAAACGCGATCACTGCCGCTCTCAATATCAAGGGTAAGGGCACTGGGAAATCCGCAATCGCTCCTCGTGATGCTGGTGCCTGCGATCGCGCTGGCGAGAACGGGCGATCGCGCTTTTGCCTCAACGGTTGGGGGTTGACCAGAGGCCGACGGATGGGTTGGTGATCGCTGGCTTCACCGCTCACGGCTGGGCTAACCATCCCTCTAAATCAGAGGCCTCAGCAAAATCAAACAACGCTTCTCCCAGCGCTTCAAGCTGCTCTAAAGACAGCGCCTTCACTTGCGCCTGCAACGAGTCCGGCAATGGCCCTAGCTTCCGCGTCAGTTGTCGGGAAATGAGCGAGCGCGCTTCCTCTTCTCGGCCTTCCTCTCGACCTTCCTGATACACACGGGTCTCTCTCAATTCACTCAGTCCTAACATTGCCGCGATCTCCTCCCGCGACCGGCGCGGAAATGTGTACACCACTATCGTCTCAATTAATTCTATAAGCCGCGCCGTATCCACCGCCGAACGCGACCCCTGCTGCACCCGCTCAATCAGTCCTCTGGCCGCTTCAGGCACGGTCTCGACAGGCTCTATTAACAATCGGAGGATGCCTAAGCCTGGTGTCAACTCCGCCATCGCTCCCAACTCATTCAGGTAGATGACTTCCACCCGGCTCGTCTCTAGGAATTCCTGCAAGGCCCCTTCTGCTACTTCAACGGTCAGATCAGGGTACAGCACCACCGCTCGCCAGTCTTCTACTGCCGGGTTTTGCCGCAAATACAGCAGCACTTCCGAAAACAACCGACGGTACAGTTGCGGGTCACGCTGAAACTGTACTTCCACGAAATAAATGGGCGCGTCCGGGGTGTCCTCCGGGGGCCGGAACACTCCATCAATGCGGAACGCTGTCTGCTTCAACTCTACTGAGGCAAATTGATACCCCTCCGCTTCGGTGGGGTCGCGCTCTAACAGCTCAAAAAGCAACGACGGCACCGACTGAAACAACGCATAAAACAAGCTATCGGTTTGCATCCGCGATCACGCCTCACAAGGCCATCCTTAGCTTATCTTGACTAGGCGTATAAATGTACCAGTTTTTAGAGGCATCGGGCTCGGCACGGGTACCGGGATGACCGCCGCAACCGGATACGCCCACCACCGACCCTCTTGATCAAACGGTTCTTGATAGCCACAGCGATCGCAATAACGTCGGACATGCGGAGGAATTTTTGACTGGCTCATGTCCTCTCCCAACCCTATCACGATGACTCTAGTGCAGATGCATTAGAGCAGCAAGCCACCCTCTCAGATTCTTAACCTCCCACCACAGGGCAATCACCGTTAGAGGCCACCCGCGATCACATCATTCAATTTGTTAGGGTATAAATCGGCCTCGCTTCGCTTTGAATGTTCTCTAACACTTTCGCGATCACCCCCTCACTGGCGCAACCGGCCTCGACGCTATGCCTAAACCCTGAACTCTTTGTACAGAGATAATTACAGCGCTCATCACTAGCCCCGAAGGCCTGCTCCACCGCTGGCCGCGCAGCTCCACAACCGACACAGGAGGAAAGGGGCGATCGCTTCCTCCAGACCACAGCCGTCCAAGGCTGCATAACCCTGCTTGCAACAAGTCGCACCAGAGCGATCTCGCTTCAGGGCGTGGCCGGACCAAGTTATCCCTCAAACGGTTGCACAATCAACTCCTTGCCTGAAGGACGATCTCATCCACCCAGACGAGCGTTCTCCTTGACCGACAAACCACAGGGCTCACACACGCTCATCCACCCAGCCACAGCGATCGCACTCCCAACGCACTGGCCTCTGTGATCGCGCTTTGATCGGGACCTCACATTCAGGACACCGACCCGTGAAAATGGGGTGCCAGTCCAATAACGCTAGTTGCTCCTCTGGGGTCAGCCGCATGGGGGGCACTGCAATCACTTCGCCATCGTAAATGCCAGGACGATCACTCATCATTCGGGGCAATTCTCGCGATCAGTATTAGCCTCAAGCGCGATCGCGCTCCTTCGGCAGGGGCAGCCTAAGTTTAATCTCTTCCCTCCCGTATCACCGCCTCATGCCCCTTAAAGTCACTTTCGCCGCTATCACGCTGACCGCTCTGGCCGCTTGCTCAAGCGAGCACCCCACGGCGGCGGCTCCTGAGACCGTGGCCGAAGTCTACAAAGACGATCAATCCGTCGGACTCCAGCTCGTCGCCGAAGGCTATGCCGTCATCTACGATCGTTACCTCAATAGCTGCGCTGAGTCCCATGATGACTATTTGCAAGCCGAGGCCAGGGCTGAAGCCGTCCTCAATGCCTTCCCTGGTGACCCCCACCGTTTAGACGGTGATGATGATGGGATCCCTTGTGAAAGTCTGCGATAGACAAAAGATAAAGACAAGGATAAAGTTACAGATACAGAAGGGCTCTGGCCGTCAAGAGCACGATCACTAGCACAATACAAGCGGTTCATATCAGGCTAACTTGTACCAACTTGCATCAGAACGCCTCATTCTAGGTCAAACGCGATCACCATCACGCTGAGACGATCGCCCCCTTACTCGGACTTCTTCTTCCCCAGATACTTCGACCGCAACTTCCCATCCTCCCAGTACCGCAGGTACAGGTAAGGCCCGTGCTGCTTATGGCCACGGGTGATGTATTTCTCTTCAATATGACCGCGCCGATCCTGGACTGCCCCCTCGCTATCCGGTAAGGCTCTATTCTTTGAAGCTGAGGGAGCCTTGATGGGCTTATCGTCTGTATCCGGCTCCAGCGCTGCCAACAACCCGCCCAGCGCTGCCTGCAATTCCCGCAACTCTCGCCCCTCCCACCCCGATAGTTCCCGCAACAGTTCATCTACTCGGTTTCGCGATCTCATCTCTCTCAGTTAGGGAATGCCAGCGCATTATAACCACCACCACTTAAATTCAGTCTGAGCGACCAAAGGCCGTCAAGCTCCACCCTCAACACCACTGCCGGTGACCGCAACGACGCCGCTCAACACACAGCCTCACCAGGAAGACGTCCCTCTCAACGCCAGGCCCAGCACCACCCCAAAGCACACCCAAAACCAAACACCCAGCTCGCTCACCGCACCACAATGAAAGTGAGATCGCTGGAAAATGCGATCACGCCACTCGATGACATCCCTTCAAATGCCGCCAACACCTTGAAAGGACGCCCTCATGAACGCTCCCGACAAGGGCGATTACCGCCCGGCTCAATCTAGCGTTCACCCTTCGACTAAAATATCCTTCGCCACCAATGGTACAGGCTTGGCAGGAACCTCATTCGGGCGATCGCTACTGCCATACCGCAAAATGGCTTCTGCGGCACTCCAGCAGTCTGTCAGGCTATCCCCGGTAAACGCGGCTATCCGTCAAGGCTCAACAGTCCACCTGTTCCAAAGGCCCCGGCAATGGCATCACAGCCCTCAGACACCGGGCGTTCGCGTCTTCCTGATCACGCCTATTGAGCCAGAAGCGGACGAACCCCACAGAGCATCCTCCAGCCGCGCACTCACCGCAACAGTCCCCAAAGACGACGCGAACGCACCCAGCAAGTTGATTATCAATAATGGGCTCAAGACTCCGGTTCACCGCCAATTTCTCTTACTGCATTTTCAAGTTCTGATTCTAACTGTTCCTTGCTGGGCAGCGTCTTAGGCAAACGATGCTCAGCGACGGCGATTGGGTTTTGGAGGCTTCTCAAAGAATACTCGGCAATCGTTCTATCCTTCGTTTTACAAAGAATGATGCCGATGGTTGGTTGATCATACTCACCTCGTTCGGCATCGTCGATCGCGGACAGATAGAAATTCATGCGCCCGGACTGCTCCGGTCGGAACTCATCGATCTCTAGTTGAATCACGATGAAGCATCGGAGTTTGAGGTGATAAAACAGCATATCGACATTAAAATCCTGCCCCCCAACACTAATGGGATAATTGCGACGAACAAAGGAAAAGCCAATCCCCAACTCCAGCAGGAACTCCCGCATGTGAGCAATGACATACCGCTTCAAGTCTTGATGCTGGATGTTCTCCTCAACTAATAAGAAGTCGAAGTGATACGGATCTTTGATTAATTGGTGGGCCAGATCTGATTGAGGTCTTGGCAAAGTCTGCTCAAAATTGGTGACAATTCCCTTTTTTTCTTGATACAGACCATTCTCAATTTGCCCGACCAAGACGCTGCGACTCCAGCCATTCTCAATTACCTTTTGCGCGTACCAGAGCCGTTCATCTCGGTTCTTCAGCTTCTCCAACAGGGTGATGTTGTGATACCACGGAATTTTTGCAAGCACCTCTTGCAAAATTGATTCTTCAGGCCATGCCTCCGCTAGAGTCTTCATATAGCCTAAGTTTCGAGCCGAAAACCCTTTCATCTCAGGGAATTCCTGCTTGAGGTCTTTAGAGAGTCGAGCGATCACTTTTGCTCCCCATCCTTGGGCTTGCTGTCGGACCAAAATGTCGCAGCCAATCTGCCAATACAGCAATAGAAGTTCGCGGTTGACAGCCAGTGCCGCTTTCACTTGGGCTGTTCGGATCTGCTGTTTCAGTTCCTCCAGCAACTCTCGATAGTCATCATCTGGAATTAGCTCAGGCTTCGACATATCGTCCTCTTAATAGGTCGCTTCTTGCCAGTTCTCAACCCCCATGTAATCACGGGCAATGTCTTGCAAAATCGTATCTTTATCAACGGAGACATTATGCCGAGCCCCCAGCATAAAGCGCTGATGGATTTCGCCGATCGCCTCTTCTTGCTCCTTCAACACTTCCATGATGACCGGCTGATAGGTCGCCCCCACCAAGCTACCCAGCGCTTTGATGATGGAAACTGAAATCCGCAGCCGAGTATCGTTGCTCTCTTGAGCGGTGTTCCAGTTGATAATGTCCTGCACAATGGCCTCGACCTTGGTTTTCGAGTCAAGGCGGTCGCGTTGTTTCGTGTCCTCTTTCTCTGAGATTGTTTTCCCAGGGGCTACCGCCTGAGCATTTTGGGCGGCTGAGGGCGGCTGAGGCGCTGACTTAGATGGATTCACTGGCGTGCCGAGAAGCTCATGAATACCCGCGAGCTGGGCCTGCGTCTCCTGAAGCTGAGCCGTGACTTGTTCGTTTTCCGATTGCAGCGCCTCCAGCTGGGTTGTGAGCTGCTCATTCTCGCCCTTGAGTTGGCCGACCTGCGCTTGCAGGTCATCGACCTTTGGTGCATCCGACTGTCCAGTCTGGGGATGCTTCGGGGGTCGAGCCTCTAAATCACTCACCTGTTGCCTGAGCGTGTCAATTTCGCGAGTGAACCAGTTAAAGGTGTGCGCCACTTCCCCTATAGTTTCGGCCTGTTGACTCTGGTGCTCTCCTTTGAGACTTTCGTAGGCATTCAGAAGGGCACCGATGAGTTCGGCTGGGCTGCCTGTCCTGCCCTCCTGGGCCATCAGTTCCACCAAGCGCTCTAAGTCATCTTCATAGACTTGGGGGCGTTTAATGGGTCGCTCTTGTGGCTTGCTCATCTGGGGTTCCTCCTCTGCTGTTTCGATGACTGCACCCGTATCTTCCGTATCTTCAGCATCTGCTGCTGTTTGGCTGATCTCTACTGCGGCATCGGCGAATTCATCGGCTTCCGGCTGCATCTCCTCTACCGGCTCATCCCGAAACGCTTCAATTACCTCCAGCCCTGGCAGTTGCCCCAGCCTCAGACCCAAGCGCCCATCCCGGTTGCCCTGGCCGTCCCCGATCGCGTAGTCGTCATAATTCGATCGCGCCGCATAGTTGGGCAGCTTTTCACCGTCCTGGGTAAGGGTGAAATGCCCCTGGATTTCAGCCTTGTACTGAT
>NZ_JAQMUB010000056.1 GCF_028330965.1 Oscillatoria sp. CS-180
ATTTAAGATTGAACGAACATTGCGCCATTACTTTGCTGAGCTACGACATCTGTAGAGCTGATAAACGAGAATCGATATATAGCCGTCGTCAGTTCTGTCCTCAGAGGCTATTAGGTGTGTAAACCTAGAAGGCTAACGCTATATATTTGCGCCGAAATAGAGTGCTACCGGGCAAAGACCTCTAGGCAGACTTCTAGAGCAGCTTGTTCCGCGTCTGAGATAGGATCGGTGACTCTATAGTAATGGCTCAAATTCAGCATTTCACCAGATTGATAGTCCCACGCGGCATCAGGTGTGTAGGGAGGTGAAACACGGGTTGCATCAACAATTGCGTTGTCCTCAATGAACCCCTTAAAGCAAGCTGTCCCTGAACGGGAAGAACTGTCAATCCCAACAACAATACGCCCCCACTTTTGGAATAAGACATAGGGAGCATCTAGAAACTCTGAGGCCGACGTCTCAGAGTAATAGTGCCTGCCATTAGGCATCTCGGATAGCGGACTGATTGAGAGGTGCGTCAGCGGAACGATACTGACTACAGTAGCTAGAAAAGTAGGTAAAGGAGCCAACATCGTCTTTCAAAAGATGCTCATTAATGTGCTAGGTCTCTGCATCATATAGCAGCTTTGCCACTGTGATTGGTTGGAACCGTTCCTAACAAACCTGATCGTTGGGATGCAACTTAGCTCAAAATAAACTGCATTGTCTGGTTAAATTTGATTAGTTGAAAAAGGATATGAGGGATATCCCAATTCCTATAATGTCTGCTAAGTTTTGCTAATTGAATTTTATTTGACTATAACAATAAATCCAAAGGCTGTCTTGGTTTGAATCCCAAGTAAATATACTGAGATTCTGATTGGGATATAACCGTTAAGTCTTCGTAATCTGTATCGAATGTGACCACATCGAAGGTGTGGATCGGGGAGATTGGCAACTCAGGAAAGCTAAATGACCTGTTTTCACGTCGGTTGGGTTTATTGCTTTAGCGTTAGCTAGGTCACCAAGTCACGCCCGATACTTAGCATACTAGCGAGATGCTCGCCATCTTGTTCTCAATGGAACTGCCGACGGCTATATGAAAATAAGCCTATCTTTAAAGGCTTTAAACAGGTTTTGAATAGGCTTGAGTCACGTTTTGATGCTGTGTCAGATTGGGTCTTGCAAATAGGAGACTTTGCAAATGCATTTTGCTCGTTTTACTCAGATTAAAATCTGAAATCTAGTACTGCATCTTGACAATGTGTCTCACGGGTTGAACGGCAGCATCTATTCATTTAAGAGTCAAGGATGGCATTTACCAACGGTTTTAATCGTGAAAGATTCCACATTTAAATTCTCCAATTCTGCATCTTGCGATCGCCTAGTGTTCATCGATTTGTCCATTGATGATTCCGCTAGTTTGATAGCTGGGGCAGCTCCTAATTCAGACGTCATACTTCTGGATCCCAAGCAAGATGGTATTCACCAGATCACAACTGCGCTGCTGCACTACGCTGATCTGACCAGCATTCATATCGTTTCCCATGGGCGTTCTGGAGCCTTGCAGCTCGGCAATACCCAGCTCACACTCAAAACCCTGGATCGCTATGCGAATGCCCTGAAATCCTGGCGCAGCGCTCTGCGATCGGATGCTGAAGTTCTGTTCTATGGATGTAATGTCGCGGCTGAAGCCTCTGGAGCCGCGTTCCTAACGCAGTTGAAATCTCTTGTTGGCGCTGAAATGGCGGCCTCCAGCACTCCCGTTGGCAGTGCTCAGCTAGGGGGTGATTGGACCTTAGATGTCACTACGGGACAGGCGCGATCTGACTTAGCGTTTCAACCCGAGGCGATCGCTGCCTACGCCTCCGTTTTTGCCGTGCTAGAAGAAGGCTTTGATGGTGGCTTTCCGCCTCCTGGCTGGACGTCTTTTGATGGAGTCAGTGAGTCTGACGCCGAGGAACCGCTTTTTCCAGGCAACAACGCTTGGTCAGTGGGGTCGCTGGGTGGGAACAGCGTTGCTTTTGTCTTTGGCGAGGATATCGAAGGTGGATCCGCGCAGGACTGGCTAGTCACGACCCTGCTACAGCCTGACGCCGACAACAGCACCCTGTCATTTGATGCTCTGACGTTTTTGGGCAACACGCCGACGGACTTCTCTGTGCGGGTCTCGACGGGTGGCCAAACCGATCAGGCTAGTTACGAAACCGTTGCCACTTACACCTCAGTTGATTTCACCGAGGATTTCCAAACCTTCGATGTCGATTTAAGCGCTTATGTCGGGGAGTCGATTTACGTCAGCTTTGTGCTGGAAAACGACGATGGTGATGCTTGGGTACTCGACAACGTCGCCGGAATTCCCTTAGCACCAGACGTTTTGATTGCCGTTCCCGGTGATCAATTCGGCCTAAGCGAAGGGGGAACGGAACAGACCCTAATTGTGGAGCTGGCTACGGCCCCAACCGAAGCGGTGACGGTGAGCTTCACCCCTGATACCACTGAGGTGGAAACAGTCGATGCCGTTACGTTTACCCCTGAGAATTGGGACACTCCCCAGCTCGTGACCTTGACGGCTGTTCAAGACGATATCGAAGAGGGGGAAGAAGCTACCTCCATTGGTGTTGAGATTAGCAGCACTGATTCTGACTACGATGCTGTTGTCGTGGACGATATCGAAGGCATCATTACCGATGCGGGCATTCCATTCTTTCCTAGCTATCGTACTGTCGAAGAAACCTACAGCGATCTAGAGGCGCTGACGGAGGAAAACCCTGAATTAGCCGATTGGATTGATATTGGCGACAGTTACGATCGCATCACGCCGGGCGGTGCCGAAGGCTACGACATTTTTGCCCTAAAGCTGACTAATGAGTCGTTTACTCCAGCCGACGGTAGCGACAAGCCTGTGTTTTTTATGCAGGCCACGATTCATGCCCGAGAGTACACCACAACAGAGCTGGTAACGCGCTTTGCTGAGGATCTGGTGGCGGGTTACGGTGTTGATCCTGACACCACTTGGCTGTTGGACTACAACGAGGTGCACATTGTCCCCATCGTTAATCCGGATGGTCGCAAGATTGCAGAACAGGGCTATTTGTGGCGGAAAAACACGAACCCCAATCCTCAACCAGGTGATGAGCCAGCTCCATTCCCGACCTTCGGCGTTGACTTAAACCGCAACTATGGATTTGAGTGGGCCAACGGAGTTGCCAGCGATGGCACGACAGGGATTGGCTCTACGGATAATCCAGCCTCGAATAGCTACCATGGCTCGGGGCCTTTTTCAGAGCCAGAGAGTGCGGCGGTTGGTGAGTATGTGGCTACGCTGTTTGAACCGAACGGACCCGAACTCCTCAACGACCCGACACCCGAGCTGGAGCGAATTTATGCTCCGGTTCCCGATGATATCTCCGGCATTTATATTGACTATCACAGCTTTGCGGAAGCGATTCTCTACTCCTGGGGTTGGGCTGAGGGCTTGATTGCTCCCAATGATGCTGAACTCAGCAATCTCGCCGATCGCTATGGCTTCTTTACAGGAGCCGTTGGAGAACCCTATGACGCGCTGCCCGCTCAGGTGTTTGGGGCTGTGGGAGGGGCGACAGATGACTGGGCCTATGCCACTTTCGGAATTCCTGGATTTACCTTGGAGATTGGCACGAGCTTCTTCCAGCCGAGTGAGGATTTCGAAAATGAAATCCTGCCGGACAACATTCCGGCCATGTATTACATGACGAAAGCAGCACGTCGTCCGTATCAAACGCCCTTCGGCCCAGAGGCGATAGAGGTGACTCTGGATCGTCCCCAAGTGGTTGCGGGGACTTCGGTGGAGCTATTGGCTGTCGCCGACGATAGCCGCTATGCCGACAGTGATGCGATCGGGGGTGGTCAGGATGAAACCCCCTCAACCTTCGAAAACATTGCAGCTGGGCGCTACTCCATCAACGTTCCGGCTTGGATACCGGAGGCTGAACTGTTCGACATGACAGCTGCAGATGGTGCCTTTGACAGTTCTGTTGAGTCCCTGACGGCCACTATTGATACCGCTAACTTAGCGTCTGGACGGTATACCCTATTTATCGAAGGTCAGGATGCGGCAGGCAACTGGGGCGTGCCGACAGCAGTGTTCTTAGATGTTGTAGCAGCTCCAGAGGATGCTGTTGTCACGGAAGGCTCAGATGCCGCTGAGACTTTAGTTGGCGAGAATACTGCCGACGTGATCTATGCCTTGGATGGTGATGATACGGTGGCGGGCGGACTCGGCGATGATGTCCTCTTTGGAGAAGCTGGCGATGATGTGCTGCGGGGCGATCGCAACAGCCGCTCTCCTCAAGTCGGCGAACCCGGCGGCAATGACACCATCTATGGTGGCGATGGGAATGACCGCATTGGTGGCAAAAGCGGCGATGATTCGCTCTATGGTGATGCTGGTGACGACGTCATCTGGGGCGACGATGGAGATGATCTGCTCTGGGGTGGCGACGGCGACGATACCCTAACGGGTGATGATGATTCTGGCGGCAGCGGTAGCGATACCTTTGTCCTTGCTATTGGCGACGGCACAGACACCATCACCGATTTTGAAGTGGATACCGACTTCATCGGTCTCTTTGGCACTTTGAGCTTCAATCAACTCACAATCGGTCAAGAAGCCGAAGATGCGTTGATTGAGTTCAACGGTCAAACCCTCGCTACTGTTCTTGGGGTGGGTGCTGAGGCGCTAACGGAATCCTCCTTCGTGCTGGTCTCATGAAGGGCTTAGGAGATCTCTGAAAATAAAAAGACCCGGCTGGGGTGCATTACGCTGCGCTAATGCCCCCCTACCAGCGGTAAATGCTTTCCTGGAGATCCCCTTATTTCCTCTTTCGGAGCGCAAACTTGCACCCCAGAAGAGGAGAACGCTAATAGCCAACCTTCCATATTTTCTGGATTAGTTGGAGGTTTCAGCATTTGAGTCAACAACTCTTTAACCGTTAGTTTTGATAAAGGCGAAGCGGTAACATAGCCGACAACTTCACCATTGCTAATGGTTTGAAATAGACGCTCTACATCTTGCAAGAATGGCAATCGTGCGATTCTGTCAAAAAGGCAGTAGTTTGCAAATGCAAGCTACTGCCTTTTGACTTCAGTGATTTTTCAACTCAGCTTGAGTCCGCTGACTAAACGACTGCAACGTGCTCGTTTACGTTAAAGCCGCCGACGGGATTCTCTAGAGTGGCAATCTGAGTCGTGTCAAGCGATAGAGCACCGGTCGAACTGTTGTAGCTCAGCTAGTCCATTACGTCACTGATGCTGCCGAATCTGCTTTCGGGTAGTAGAGCGAATTCAATTTAAAGCAGGTCCCCTTCAGCAACATTGAAATCATTAATAATATCGATATGGAAAAAATGGGGGCCAAGCAGTCTTTACTGACTCTAGAGATGAACGAGTTATCCCTCTTAAGCACCGCCTCATCGTTCAGTGCTAGAAATGGTTTAGGCCTGGGTTATAGATAGAGTCCTGGTTTTGGCTTAAGGACGCGCTCCAGTGCCAAAATTGGGGTGAGACGATTTCACTGTATGAGCACCCCTGTTGAGTTTGCCGAGGTGAACGATCATGCCACGCTCACTCAAAGCCCGTAGCGATTACCGTGATAGGCTTCGGCTTGCGATCGCGCGGAATGGCTTTCCGACTCAGAGAGCGCTGGCTGAGGAAGCCGGATTTTCTTTGGCAACGGTTAAAAAGTTCCTGGCGGGTAAGCCTGTCGACTTTGCAACCTTTTCAGAACTGTGTCAGGTCCTCAATCTGGACTGGCAATCCATTGCTGATTTGGAAGGTCCTCAGACATCTCCGACGAAGCCGCCCTCAGCCTCGCTTACAGTGACCTTACCTTCCGCACAGCAAGACTGGGGTGAGGCTCCTGATGCTTCTGTTTTTTATGGCCGAGTCGCTGAGCTAGCCACCTTGCAGCGTTGGGTCAGCGTTGACCGCTGCCGACTGGTGACCCTTCTGGGTATGGGGGGCATGGGGAAAACAACCTTGTCGGTAAGATTGGCCCACCATATTCAAGGCGAGTTTGAGTATCTGATTTGGCGAAGTCTGCGGAATGCACCCGCGATTCAAGACCTGCTGAACGATTTGCTGCAATTTTTTTCTCATCAATCGGGTAGCGATCGCCCTCAAGATTCACTGCCTGATAGTTTCGACAATCAGATTCGGCATCTCATTCGGGTGCTGCGCAATAGTCGGTGTCTGGTCATCCTCGATAATGTGGAATCGATTTTGCAGGAGCGCGATCGCCCTGCCCCAGAAGACTATGGCGCTTACCGACAGCTCTTTCAAACTGTTGGGGAGACGAATCACAATAGCTGTCTCTTATTAACTTCTCGGGAATGGCCTCGCCAATTGGCGGCACTGGTGGGGGATGATTTGCCCGTACGCTGCCTTAACCTTGCCGGTCTGCCCGTCGCTGATAGTCGAGACCTGCTGCAAACGAAGGGGCTATTTACCGGATCAGAGGCCGAGTGGCTGGACCTAGTCAACACCTATGGCGGTAATCCGCTAGCCCTCAAGATAATCGCGCCTGTGGTCAAAGATTACTTTGAGGGCAGTCTTGCCCAGTTCTTAGCCTTGCGCCAGCAAACCCCTTTTCTGTTTTCCGATATCCGCCAGTTGTTAGCCCAGCAGCTTGAGCACCTCACGTCTTTAGAACGCACAATCATGTACTGGCTGGCGATTAACCGCGAACCGATCGCTTGGCAAACGCTCCGATCTGACTTAGTAGATCCGACTGGGTTGGGGGACATCTTGCAGGCCATTGACGCCTTGGCTCAGCGATCGCTGGTGGAAAAAGAACAGGCCCGCATCACTCAGCAGCCAGTCATCATGGACTATCTGATTGGCGAACTGATTGAGCAAGTGTGCCGTGAAATTAACCATCACGAACTGAATTTACTCCGCAGCCATGCCCTTGTGCAGGCCAATGCCAAAGACTATATTTACGAGGCCCAGACCCGCCTGATTTTGCAGCCCATTGCTGAACGGTTGCAAGCAGACTATCCAGTCACGGCTGATTGGTCAGTTCATCTCAGCGAAATGCTAGCAAGCCTGAAGGGCAAACCAGCTCAAGAAACGGGCTATGCAGGCGGTAATCTCTTCAATCTGCTGCGTCATCTCCAGGTTGACTTACAGAGCTATGACTTTTCTGAGTTGATTCTTTGGCAGGCCAACTGCCAAGGACTGACGCTGCGCGATACCAGCTTTGCTAACTCAGACCTCTCAAATGCCTTGTTCAACCAGCCCTTTGGCAGTATTCGGACGCTGGCCTTTAGCCCCGATGGACAATCCTTAGCAACGGGCGATACGAATAGTGAAATTTGGATTTGGCAGCTCGATTTGTCCTCAGGAGACATTGACACGCACTTACTAACGTTTCGGGGGCATCGTAATTGGATTTGTTCTCTGGCCTTTAGCCCCGATGGGCAGCAATTAGCCAGCGGTAGCGCCGATTGTACTCTCAAACTCTGGAAGGCCAGCACAGGAACGTGCCTACAGACCCTAGAAGGTCACAGCAACTGGGTGATGTCGGTGGCGTTCAGTGCTGATGGTCAATACCTTGCCAGTGGGAGTGCCGACCACACCATCAAACTCTGGGATGTGCAAACTGGCAACTGTCTACAGACCTTAAAGGGACATGCCCGAGGCGTGTGGTCAGTGGCCTTCAGTCCTCAGGGAGACACACTGGCTAGTGGGAGTGTTGATCGCACTGTCAAGCTTTGGGACATCAACTCTGGAGAGTGTTTACAGACCCTCTCAGACCATGAGCATGGGGTCTGGTCGGTGGCCTTTAGCCCGCAGGGTGACAGGCTGGCTAGCGGGAGTGCTGATCGCATGATCAAACTCTGGGATGTGCAATCGGGGCGCTGTCAGCACACATTAGCAGGCCACCGCAATTGGGTCTGGTCAGTGGCCTTTAGTCCGCAGGGCGACATGCTGGCTAGCGGGAGTGCCGATCAAACCGTGCAGCTTTGGGATGTCAAGACGGGTCGGTGTCTGAGGGTCTTATCAGGGCACCAAAATTGGGTCTGGGCAGTGGCTTTTAGCCCCCAAGGCGACTATCTTGCCAGCGGCAGTGAAGATCGGACGATGCGACTCTGGCGCATGACCAATGGTCAGTGTCTCAAGACGCTCCACGGGAACAGCAACTGGGTCTGGTCGGTGGCCTTTAATCCCCAGGGAGATACCTTGGTGAGTGGACATGGCGATCGCCGCTTACAGGTGTGGGATGTAGCGTCGGGCAACTGCCTCCACACTCTGTCGGGGGCTGAGAAAGCGATTTGGTCAGTGACGTTTAGCCCCCAGGGCAATTTACTAGCGAGTGGTAATGAAGATGGCAACGTACGCCTGTGGGAACTGTCCTCTCAAAAGCCCTACAAAACCCTATCTGGTCATACACAGGCGGTTTGGTCAGTCGCGTTTGATGCTGACGGCCAATACCTAGCAAGTGGCAGTGCCGATCACAGCATTCGCCTCTGGGATGTGCAGGCAGGTCGTTGCTGTCAAACCCTGACCGGCCATCGACATTGGGTTTGTGCCGTTGCCTTTCACCCTCAAAAGCAGATTCTTGCCAGTGGCTCCTATGATCGCACTCTCAAGCTTTGGGATATCAAAACGGGTGAATGTCTACAAACGTTATCCGGCCATCTGAGTGGGGTGTGGGCGATCGCGTTTGCGCCTCAAGGTGACTACCTGGTGAGCAGCAGCATTGATCAAACGGTACGCCTCTGGGATGTCAACACAGGTGAATGTCAGCAGATACTCAGCGGTCACCGTAACTGGGTCATGTCGGTAGACGTCAGTCCCGACGGGCAACAGATTGCCAGCGGCAGCGCTGATCATACAGTCAAACTTTGGCACGCCCAAACGGGTGACTGTGTGAACACCCTGAAAGGTCACGGTAATAGTGTCTGGTCGGTGGCGTTTAGTCCAGACGGACAATCCCTGGCCAGTGGCAGTGATGATAAGACGATCAAGCTATGGTCAGTCGCGACGGGGCAGTGTTTACAAACCTTAAAGACGCAAGAACCCTACGAAGGTATGGACATTACGAGGGTCGTGGGATTGACGGAGGCTCAGATCACAATCCTAAAGCAGTTGGGCGCTGTAGAACGATAAGGCGGTGGGGATGGATAGGAATGGATGAGTTTTAAGTTCACAGTTTTGAATTTTGCTGGGGCTGTTTCACTTGAAATCTCTCCTCCGGAGACGCTACCCGGGCGGAGCCAGTCAGTAGAACTCACAAAACTCGCAATTGAAACCTGATCAACTCTGAGGCTCTAGATGATGCCGATGTTACCAATGCCCTCGAAGACCGCAATCAAGAAACCCACTGCCTTGATTCCGGCTCCCCTCTTCATCATGGCGCTTATTTCTAGCGTTTTGTTATTACTGGTGGGCGGTGGTTTATTCTTTGTTCCAGAGTTTGCCCGACCTCGCTGGGTCTGGTCGTTAACGCCGTTCAATACTCGGTTTTTAGGGGCTGTTTATCTCACCGCATTGATCGGGCTTTCGTTTTTGCTGGTAACGCGACGAGCACTGTCTGCACGCCTGATTGTGCCGTTAATGTGGGTGTTTACGACGGTTGTTCTGGTGGTCTCTTTTCTTCATGTGGGACAGTTTGATCCTGCGCGACGGGCCACAGCCATTTGGTTCGGCGTCTATGGCGCAGATTGCTTAGGATCAAGCTATTACCTTGGTCGCTATGGCAAGCACATGTTTGCTGCGAGCGAGCATGTGCCCGGCCTTTGGAAGCGGTATCTGTGGCTACAGGCGATTTTTTTGGGTGTGTATGGCTTGGGGCTTTTGCTGTTGCCAGCCCGTTTTGGACTGTTCTGGCCGTGGCCGCTGGATGCTTTCCATTGCCAAATCTACAGCGCAATGTTTCTGACGGGGGCAACTGGGGCAGCTTTACTTGCTCGACACGCAACTGCACTGGAATTTTGGGCCTTTGGACTGATCCAGGCGACCTTGAGCGGTTTTGTTGTGGCTGGTGTTGTAATTGTGGATCGGGCTGTCCGCAAAATTGACTGGGAGAGCTTCGGCAACTGGGCCTGGATGGGAGCGTTTGTCCTGCTCGGTCTTGCTGGCTTAGCGATGGTTTGGGAATCGCTGCAAATCAATAAGTTGAAGGATCATAACGTCTAGCTAGGGCGCGTCATCGGTTATAGCGGCATGTATTTGAATCAAGCACACCTCATTCCCTGTTCCCCATTCCCTGCTCCCTTAAGATACTGAGATGGACTTAACCAACTGTACAGGGCTATAAAAAGACCTGCTGTGGTACGTTACGTTGCGCTAATGACACCCTACCAGCTGTAAGTTCTTTCCTGAGATTTCCTGAAGTAGCTAAAGCTATGCCTACAGACATCCAGACATCATTGTTCGGCAACGCTACGTTACCAGCCAAACTGCTTTAAGATTTCTCCCGGTGGGCGATCCCAAGTATCCCGGTGATCATAGATTTTGCCAGCTTCATTGAGCGAATAAATCGAATAACCGTTGAAGAAAAGTTTGGGATGCCAGGGCAAGCGTAGAGTTCCTCGGACTGTCCAGTCAGCACGGATCGTCCGTTCGTCTTCAACTCGAACATCGTGCAGGTCGAAGTGCAGGTCTGAGAAGAAGAGGCGACCGTGAAACCTGAGCGTCCAGAAAATAATGCGGTAGTTGAATTTCCCTTTGAACTGATTGACCGGATCCTTGAAAAAGATGTCCTGGGTGTAGATGTCGTAGGAAATGTCTTGCTCGAACAGTGTCGGTAAATCTGCCCGCAATGTGTCGAGAATCGGTGCATAATCAAGGGCGATCGCCATAGTTCTAGCCTGAGATTCCGCTAAACTGCTGATGGATGTTGTGAGTGGTACATCCTCCATCTTATGGTCAAGGCATTCAAAACTGCTGTGCTCGTCAGTTTATTCGGAGCCTTCATTTTTCTTGGATTTCCTCAAATTGCCCACGCTGAAACTTCACCTATGATTGCTGCACTACCCGGATTCAAAGCCTTGTTTAGTGGCTCTCGCCCTAGCAATATTGGCGTCAAAGCGGGTCGCCTAACCGCTTGCCCCAAAAGCCCCAACTGCGTTGTCAGCCAAGGAGATGAGGACGCTCAACACGCGATCGCTCCCCTCACCTACTCGGGTGATTCAGCTCAGGCGATGGCGTCTCTGAGGCAAGTTGTGGAAGCTCAACCTGGCAGTGAAGTCATTGAACAGGCTGATAATTATCTCTACGCCGAATTTACCAGCAAATTAATGGGGTTCGTAGACGACGTGGAATTCTATTTCCCCGCAGATGAACCTGGCACAATTCACGTCCGCTCTGCTTCCCGTCTGGGCGAATCTGACCTTGGCGTCAACCGTAAGCGAATTGAAGCAATCCGAGCCGCGTTGAGTTAGGTAACAGCCAGGAGATGGAGATCTGCTGGTTCCATAAATTCCTCTACGCCTCTCCCCTTCTACGTCCCTCCCTACTGACTGATCTTCAACTCCCGATACCCCGTCGCTTCGTCCAAGCGTCGCTGAAATTCCACACCGGCAAGCACGCCGATCACGATCTCCGCAGTCGTATAAACAAGGCAACCCGGCATAATATGGCCACCGCAGGTTTGGCCTTGGGCGTTAGCGATCGCCATGTGCAGATGCAGTCCTTCCAGGGATAGCGTGCCGACCAGAGAGACAATTTCAAAGCGATCGTGGAAGAGGGTAGCCGTGTCTTGACCCGCAAAGCGTAGGCTGGCCTGTTGCAGACTACCGACCGTCGTCAAAATACAACCGGCAGCAATGCGATGCTGCTGCACAAGCTGCTGCAAACTTTCTTTGAGATCATCCCCTGGTGAGAGCCGTAAGACAAAGGGACGTAAAGCTGTTGGCGCAAAGGCTGTGCCTGTCATGGATAATGCTGAGTGCAAGGAAGGTATAAATTTCGATTTTAGAGCGTTATTTGAACGCTCATCTTTAATAAATCAGGATCAGCAGAGTGAGGAAATGGTACTGCAAACGTTAATAGGACAGGGCCTGTGGGCAATGGCAGCCATTGTCATTGTGGAAATGGTGCGAGACATCTACCATGTCGTCAGTCATTCATGGCCACCCCTTCAAACGCTACATAATTGGCATCACCGTGCTTACAAGAAAGACTTTACGCCGATCAGCGCTGATATTTACAGTAAGGCTCAGCTTTATAATGACGTACCCGAATCGCTGGCAATGATGTCTGCTATTGGCATCTTGGCTTCAATCACTGGGATTCCGGGGCTATGGGTAGGGTTCATCTACAGTGCCGGCTTTTTGGGAGGAGCGGTTCTGCGATCGCAGGGCCTGCTGGTGGAAACGGACCTGACTCATGAGCCGGGACCGTTAACTGAAATTCCAGGGATTTGGCGAGTCAACCGCAGTTACCATTGGAAGCATCATTTTGATAATGTCAATGCTTATTACGCAGGGCACTTTACCTTTTTGGATAAGTTCTTGGGGACAGCACTTTCTTTGAAGAACAAAACAGTGGCGGTCACCGGTGCTTCCGGCACCATGGGGCGGGCGCTGATGGCTGAATTGGTGCGTCAAGGGGCTAAACCTATTGCACTGACGACATCCCCTAACGCGCAGTTTCCGAATGCGGTTCGGAGTGCGACTTGGCAACCGGGACGGGAAACTCAGCTACAGGACCTGTTTCGGAAAGTCGATATTCTTATCATTAATCACGGCATTAACGTGCATGGAAAACGTGATCCGGATGCGATCGCCCATTCTCTCGAAGTCAACAGTCTTTCCGTGCTGGCCCTGATGGATGCCTTTATGGCAACAACCGCCGCGACCTCTACGGGAGCGGCGACCAAGGAGGTTTGGGTCAATACGTCCGAGGCGGAGGTCGGTCCTGCGTTCAGCCCGCTGTATGAAATTTCTAAACGCCTTGTTGGTGATCTAATTACACTGAAGCGTCATGATGCCCCCTGCACCATCCGCAAAATTGTCCTCGGCCCTTTCAAGAGCAATCTCAACCCCATCGGAGTGATGTCGGCTGACTGGGTCGCCAAAGCGGTGATTGCTTTGGCTAAACGAGACATTCGCAACATCATCGTGACGATCAATCCCCTGACGTATGTTGCATTTCCCATTAAGGAAACCGCTCAATCGCTGTACTTTCGTTTTTTCTCTCGGTCTCACTAGCATGGGTGATGGGGGACGCTATTGGGTGCACAAGTCTAGATAGCTAAAGCTATATCAGTCCTACTCAAAAAGAAAAGAGACGCGATCGCGATCGCGTCTCTTCGAGTTCTCTTCAAGTTAGAAGGCCATATATTTTACAGCCCGAGGAAGTTTAATCAGGGATGGCTACACAACCGTTTTGGGCATAGGTTCCACCTCCAATGGAGACTTGCCTGTGACAGTGGCGAGATCATCGCCAAAGGCCGCGTCTTCAGTGTCCTCTAGGGAACTGTTGCCGATGGGGGTGAGGGCGATCGCATCAACATCCTGATTCGAGTTGCTGTCCATCGGTAGGAAGCTGCCGCCTGCGCCAGACTCCATAGCCGTCTCTGTGAGGCCGTCTGACGCCTTGGCGTAATTTGTCAGACTGTCATCAGAGTCAGGGTCGCCTGCCAGCTGTCGAGTCGAGACGATGCCTGTCAGCGAGTCGGCCTGGCGTCCCTTGCCGTCCTCCGCTTCAGCCGCTAAGTAACCGTTAACGAAGACCTGGTCCTCGATGGTTTGGTGGATGGTGTATTCCGTTATCGGCACCATGTTGTGGTAGTCACTGAAGGCTTCGATGAGCGGGAAGTCTAGGTTCTTCGTGCCCTCGTTGAAGACCGTGTTTTGAGTTGCCTTGTTCACTGCATCCCAGCCAAACCAGCCATAGGGATAGAAACCATACAGGGTGATACCGTCAGGAATCTGATCCATATGGATACCGTCAGCATGGAGCACATCGTCCGGCTCGTCATAGGCCAGTCCTCGCTCTACGGTCCCAGTGGTGTAAGACATATTGTCGGGGTTCATGCCTAAGTTGAACGCCTGACTATCTGCCATCACCTCAACATACTTCTCATCTCCGCTGAGCTGGTGCGCCATCGCCAGATCTTTGGCTTTGTAAGTCGTGATAACGGTGTTCCAACCCCAAGTCTGACCAAAGGTGGTGTCGTTGAGCGTTTCAAAGCCGTTTTTCTGGCTGTCTGCGATGATGCTGTCAGCCTTCTTGATGACGCTATCTTTCAAGAAGTCTTGCAGTTTGGTATCGACCGCAGTGTAAACGGAGTCATCCAGCTGGGCATAGACGAAGGAAGATGCAGTGTGTTGACGATAGCCAAAACTTGCAAACACATCGTGGTATTTCTCATCCTTAGTCAGGCTGTAAAGCTCAACCGAGGCGAGTTGACGAGCATTCTTAGCCGCATAGTCGCGATTGAAGGAAGATGGCAGCTTCGCGTACTCTTTCTCAGCCCAGTCAAATGCGCGAATGGCTCGCTCCTCTAGGTCCGCTGCTTGCTTGGCATCAAAGGGCTCTAATGCTTCAGCGAGCTTAGCGGCAGAGGATGCAAACTGATAGCTGCTAAAGAAGTCGGGAGCGTAGATGAACCCTTCCTTTTCCTCCCAGCTTCTTGTGCCATCGGGGTGGCTATCAAACTCAAACCCAGCGGAGACACCGCCATTGGGCTGCTGGAGCTGCTTGTACAGCTCAATACCCCACAGTGCTTCATCCAAAACATCAGGAATCTTGTTGCCTGACTCTGGGATGTTGGGATCGAACTTCGCGAAGTAGTCGGGGTTGGTATCGTACAGGTCAACGAGCGACATGATCGCTTCAAAGTGAGCAAAGTTGGTGTCGTAGTCGCCTGCATCAAACCAGCCGCCGCTCAGATTGACTGATTTGCTGCGGTCCGCATTCTTAGGCAGCAGGTCGAAACGATTGCCCTTGTTGAAGAACCAGATATCCGCTTCTGAGACACTGCTCTGATAGAACTTGATGTCGGAATTACCCTGACGCACAAAGTCGGTATAGGGCTGCTCCAGTTCAGCAAATGCTCGGTGGGTGTACATTCCCTCCATCGACAGATCAAGCATTGATTCCCACACGTTTTCGCGAATGTCAAAGGGGAGAGACTTACCAATGCCTTCCACTTCGATGCGATAGGTGCCGGACTTGGTCACATCACTGAAGTCGAGCGTGTAAACGTCCGTTCCTGCTAGCGTATCGTTCTTGGTCTCCAGCTCAATCTTGCCAGAGTAAACGGTCTTGCCAGACTCATCGTCGATGACTCGGAAAGCAGTTCCCTCCTCGTAATCAACGCCACCACCGGATTTGCTCATCCAGCTAGACAGCTTGGCAATCTTGTTAGTGGTTGAGACATCGTAAGCCCGAGCATTGTGGATAGCGAGGGAGACCGTGTCTTCAGGCGTGAAGGAAATGTTGTCCAGGTTGCCGTCCTTAAAGCGAATCGTGTATTCATCGCTTGTGTCCAGCTCCTTAGGCAACTCGATGTGATAGTAGTGATCCACGATGAACTTCTCAGCACGCCGAGTGGAATCAGCTACCTTAGACTTCCGATGCACCGCAGACGGCTTCAGAACCTGACCGTTCTCTAGTACGACTTCAATGTTGTTCTTCGTGAGATTGAGGTCGAATGACTCAGAGACGAAATCTTGGCTGGTGAATGCCTTTTCAATCAGTTCGTTCTGCTGCACCTTCAGCAGGATTGTGTCCTCTGAGGCTAGTCCGACATGGACATCAGGTTTGCCTCGCTCGTCAAATGTGACATTGTAGATTTCCTGAAGTGCTCCCAGATCCTTCGTACGAACTTTGCGCTCTAGGCTGCTGATGGAATTGGGGTCATCGTCAACAAACTTTGGCGGTCCCTGATCTGGATCTTTGGGGCCAGAAGGGGGATTGGGAGGATCAATTGGTGTGTCAGAACCGCCGCCAGTACCACCGCCGCCGGTACCGCCGCCACCCCCACCAGAGGGAGGCTCAGGATCGGGTCTGGAAGGACCTGATTTGGGCGGTTCGATGGGAGCATCTTTGTAGAGCTTGTCAACCTCTGATGTGCTGAAGGCTCTATCGTAGATGCGAACGTCGTCGATCGCACCATCCCATCCTTCAAACACCCGCTGACCTTCCCCAACGATGAGGTCTGTTACCCCAGTGATCGTGCCCCCAATGGCGGGAGCTGCCGAGGTGGGTTTGTCCAGTTTGCCGTCGATGTATACCTTGGGAGCTTTGCCGCTTTCCCAAGATAGAACAACGTGTTGCCACTCTTTGGTCTGCACATTAGCAGCGGACTCATATTCCACCGAACCTTCAGTGGTCCGCAGTCCAAGCTTGATGACATTGTTGCCACCGCCGTTGTTGCCGTAGGCGTCATAGCGGATACCCAGGTTTTGATCGTTGGGAGCCTGTCCGCTAGGAGGCTTGGAGACACCCGTGAGGAAGCCTCGGTCGGTCCCCACTTGGTCAGATTTCACCCACATGGAGATGGTGATGGCGTCTGCCCCGTTGAGGTATTTCTCTGCGTCAGCATCGACAACAGCCTGATTTTTGCCGTTCAAGCTGAGTGCGCCGTCCAATTTACCGTTGTTGGTCCAGCTCGCGCCCTTCTGAAGCTGACCGTCGCGGTTGTTATCCGTCAGGTCCTGGGCAGTGTTGCCGTTGCCTTCATCAAAGCTCCATCGCAGCAGCAAATCATCAGAGACAGGCGGTGTGGTGGGTGCATCCGAGGCAACCTTCACGGTGACTTGCCCTTTGCTCTTGCCGCCGTTGCCATCGTCAGCGGTGTATTCGAAGGTATCGGTGCCATCGAAGTCGTCTGTGGGCGTGTACTTGAAACTGCCGTCTTTGTTGACCTTGACGGTGCCGCCCTGGTCTGATTTCGTGTCGGCTGAAGTGACGCTGAGGCGATCGCCATCTGCATCAGTATCATTGGCTAACACCCCGTTCTTGGCATTAACCGTCAGCGTTTTGTCTGCCGCTATTTGATAGGCGTCCGCTTTAACAACAGGAGCCTGATTTTCGGAGGGTTGAGGCGTGGGCCCAGCACCGCCGCCACCGCCATAGAGGTCGGCAACTTCTGAGCCACTAAAGGCTTTGTCGTAGATGCGAACATCGTCGATGTTGCCGTCCCAGGTTTCAGAGACCCGCTGTCCCTTCCCGACAAGCAGGTCTGTGATACCCGTCAGCTTGCCGCCAATAGCAGGGGCCGCAGACGTTGGATTATCCAGCTTGCCATCGATATAAAGCTTGGGTGCTTTGCCGCTTTCCCAAGACAGAACGATGTGCTGCCAGTCTTTTGTTTGGACTTTTGCCGCCGACTCATATTCCACAACGCCTTCGGTGGTCCGTAAGCCTATCTTGATGACGTCATCACCGCCGCCATTGCTACCAAAGTCGTCGTAGCGGATGCCTAGGTTCTGGTCGTTACCCGTTTTCGAAACACTGGATAGGAAACCCCGGTCGGTTCCAACCTGGTCAGACTTGACCCACATCGAAATCGTGATGGCGTCCTGCCCATTGAGATACTTCTCGGCATCATTGTCCAGAACGAACTGATTGTTACCGCTGAGGCTGAGAGCACCCTTGTCTTTGCCGTTAGACGTCCAGCTAGCGCCTTTCTGCAGCTTGCCATCGCGGTTATTGTCCGTTGCGTCTTGAGCGGTGTTGCCGCGCCCATCGTCCAACGCCCATTGCAAAAGCAGATCGCCTGAGGAGGTAGGCGGATTGGGATTGGATGGAGGATTGGGGTTAGACGCTGCAGAAACGTCGACCTTAACCTGAGCCGTATCTTTGCCACCTTTGCCATCACTAACGGTGTATTCAAAGGTGTCAGTCCCAGTGAAGTCATCGGCGGGCGTGTATTTGAAACTGCCGTCTTGGTTGACTTTGACAGTACCGCCTTTGTCTGATGTCGTATCGGATTCGCTGATGCTGAGGCGATCGCCATCCCCATCACTGTCATTGGCCAACACGCCATTCTTGGCATTCACCGTCAGCGTTTTATCTGCTGCCACTTCGTAAGCATCTGCTTTCGCGTCAGGCGCTTTGTTGGGATTTGGGTTGGTCGGTACGCCATCATTGCTGCGGAAGAGGTCAGAAACTTCAGATGAGTTGAAGGCTCTGTCATAGATGCGGACATCATCGATATTGCCATCCCAAGCATCAGGCACCCGCTGCCCCTTACCAACAATCAAGTCGGTTACGCCTGTGAGCGTACCGCCGATCGCGGGGGCTGCCGAGGTGGGCTTGTCGAGCTTGCCGTCGATATAGAGTTTGGGAGCCTTACCGCTTTCCCAGGACAGAACAACGTGCTGCCAATCTTTGGTTTGCACCTTCGCAGCTGATTCGTACTCTACGGAGCCTTCAGTCGTTCGTAGACCGAGCTTGATGACATTGTCGCCACCACCGTTATTCCCAAAGTCGTCATAGCGAATTCCCAGGTTTTGGTCATTGGGGTCCTGCCCATTGGGAGGATTGGTAATCGTGGTGAGGAAACCCCGATCAGTTCCAACCTGGTCAGACTTGACCCACATGGAAACGGTAATAGCGTCCAGGCCGTTGAGATACTTCTCGGCATCCGTATCAATGACTACCTGATTGTTGCCGTTCAGGTTGAGGGCACCATCAAGTTTGCCGTCGACCGTCCAGCCGGCACCCTTCTGAAGTTGTCCATCGCGGTTGTTTTTGGTGGCATCTTGAGCCGTGTTGCCCCGGCCATCATCCAAGGTCCACCATACGAGAGGGTCACCCTCCTTAGGTGAACCACCGCCGTTGTCGGGCGGTGTGGGATTGTCCGCGTCGATATCAACATCAAAGCGACCCAGAACGCTACTTTGGGCAGCGTTGCCTGCGGTATCCTTCACCTGGTTGTTTTGTAGACGAACGGTGTATTCACCATTGTCTTTAGCGTCCCACTCACCGCCGGGAGCCGAGATGCGATACGTTGCTGTGATAGATTTGCTGTTATTGGTTGGGCCAATTTCGGCAAGAACCGTGTTCAGGCGATCGCCTTTGCTGTTCGTGACAACAATGTCGTCGTTATTGATTGAGGCAATGTCCAGACCGCGATCATCGGTATATTGCACGTCAATGGTCTTAAAGGCTCCGCCCTCAGCGGTAATGTCGGACGCTTTTAAGCTGGCATTGGGTCGCGTCTTGTCAATCTGAGGGCCGGCGTCGCCACCGCCGCTGCCGCCGCCTTGAGAAGGACCGTCAGCTTCAATGACGATCGCCCAGTCAGAGCGGTAAGGCAAGTCAATCTTGCGATTGTCTCCTTGGGATATGTCGCCCAGATTGATTTCCTTGTAGCCTTTCTTGGTATCGACTGCGATGACCTTGCTGTTGCCAGCTAACTTAGGCAAATCGACCTGCACATCGTCGCGCCCTTCCGTGTAGATGATGTAGCGGCTATCATCAGCTCGCTTGAGTAGGTGAGTGTCGGAGGAATCGGCCAGGTTGTCGGCTTGTTGCAGGTCCAAGGTGAAGCGATTGTTTTCATGCCAGAACGTATTGTGCGTTCTCAACTGCTCTGGATTGGAATAGGACGGACCTTGGTTGCCGCCGCGATCGAAGAAACCATACCAGCCGCCAACGCCGCCCGCCATGGCCTGCCACCACAAGATTTGACGAGTCCGATTCATGTCAATAGGACTACCTTGAGTGCTACCGACGTTTGCTCGGTTATAGGTGAATCTTTCCTCGTAAAAGTGGGGATTGCTGCTATCGCTGTTAATGTCTTGAATCACCTCTTCAATGCTCTGAGGTGAAATGGGTGATGTTTGCAAGCCATCCTGAAAGCGACCTTTCGAGGAATAGGAGTTACCGCTCAGGTTATTGGCAACCCAGTCATTGCTTGAGGAACGACCATTAACAGGAACCTTTGAAGAAGCGGCATAGCCCCGAGCAAAGAGGAGGTGGTCCCATCCCATCTGGTCTTGCAGGTTCTTGGCCCAAGACTCCATCTGACTATCGTCGGTGAATTCTTGAGCATCAAAGGAATACCCCATGCTCCATCCTGGTAGGGGTCCCAGTCGAGCGGCAATATAGCTCTGCAATCGCTTGTCAGCTTCACTGTTGATGCCATCTTCAGGAGTCCAACCGCGATCTTCATCTCCCCAAGCCCAAAAGTGAACCCGTCCCCCTTTCTGGTGCACGTCTGTGATGACCTTTTCCAGTAGCTCAAAGGTTTTCTGGTCGGGATTTTTGCTGTTGTGCTCCCAATGGGCCTCAGAACCAAAGTCGAACCAGTTGTTGTTGATTTGGAAGTAGAGAACCTCCGAACCATTCTTCCGAGCATCAGCTAGATAAGCGTCTGTTTTGGATGGATTCCACTGGTCCAGCGCTCCCTGCTTGAAGTGATCTCTCTGGTTCATGTAAACGTTCAGCAGATACCCTTCGAGCGTGTTGGCATCGTCTGTCTGGATGGCAAATTTGTTGCCGACGCTGGTGAGGAAACCATCCGCCTCGGAATTGTTGTTGGGACGCACATTGACCTTTCCGGTAAAGCCATCTAGGTCCTTATCGGAGCTATTGGTTTCAAATCGCCATTCCCCTTCAAGGTCACCCGTAAAGCGGAAGTTCCAATTGTTATCTCCGTCATAGAACATGCCAGTGGTGCGCTTTTCGCCTGTTTTGGCATGGGTAAATGTGACGGTCGCTTTCAGGTCAAAGGGATTGCCTTGGTAGCTAGAGTTCTTGAGGCTCCATTCCTCGAACTCCCACATCTCAGCATTGCGGGACCCCAGGTTTTCTGAACCAGAAGAGAGGATGGCCCCGAACGGCTCCGCTCCGCCCCCAGCGGCTCCACCCGCAAAAGATGTACCGGATTGAACCAGGGCACTGTTCGCTGCCGGATCCGTTGAGACGTTATTTTGACTGGAAATTAGGCCCTGGGCTAAGAAGCCTGAAGTTGCTTCCTGCGGCATGCCCGGAACGGCATCGGCTGACATCGGCTCAGTTTTGATAGCAATATTGCCGAGCCAGCTACCGCTGTCTTCAGGGGTTGCGGAGACAAATCCAGCCCCCAGCACGTCGTACACGGAATTGTCTTCCAGAGTGACGTGGCTTTTCTCTTGCACATAACCCCATCCAGGAGAACCGACGATGCTATTTCCGATGAGGGTGGCCGATTCTCCATCGGCTTGAGAGCCAACTTCATTGAGCTGCAGCGCATATCGTCCTGGAATGTTGGTGCGATCGCCCTCATCTAACAGTGCACTGTCAAATGTTTTGGAGTGGTCGGTCCGTCCCAACTCTTGTAATTCGGCGTAGCGAACGTCGATGTCGTTGCTGTTAGCAAACAGAACGTGACCGCGCTGATGAGAGGGTAGCTTATCAGCATTCTCTGTCCCGATGACGACGTTGCGGCTGACGTTCGTGACATAGGTGTCTACGGTCTCTGCGGCAGAGTCATGGTCAAACTGCAAGGGTTGTTCTAACGTGACTCGATTGCCTGCGATCGCCTGAATCGTGACGGTCTCTTCAAGCTCATTTTCTGACCCTGACCCAGCGATGACGAGGGTGTCACCGACCCGCCAGTTGTCAGGACTGTTGCTCAGAACGAGAGTGCTGTCGCCAGCAGCGGGCATAACGTCGGCTGTCAGATAGGGGGCTTTTTCCTGTCCATGAATTTCGACGGTTCCTAAAGACAGCACGCCTCGGCTAAGTTGCTTCGGATCCCACAGCGTGTCGATCAGGCCATTGTCAGCGATGGTAATTTTGGCGATCGCATCGCTTTGAATGGGATTGGATTCTGACCCAATGCTGAGTTTGCCCGTTGGCGAGACGACGAAGGTGTCGATGACCATTTCAGTATCGATGTCTGTGGCGAAGTCAAGCTCACCGTCTACTCGCAGCGAAAACAGTGGTGAGCGATTGGCATCGTCGTATAGAACTGAAACGTCCTCAGGAATAAAAACTCGGGCATCTTTACCAGGAATCTGTTGGTCTTTCCAAGTATTTGGATCAAACCAAGAGCCGTTTTGGATTGCAATATGGGTCGCTTCGTCAACAGAGACTAGCTCTAGGATTGCGGCTTCTTCTAGAGCGTCGTGTGAGGTGTTCTCTAGTGTTGTGTTCAACATCCCAATATCCGTTTCATTGATGGCTTCAACGAGATCTGAATCGGTGGATTGCATGTCCATTTCAAAACTTCTCCTGATGGATTAGTAGACAAAAACAGAGCCAAATCTTTCTCAAAGACACAAGGAAATAGAAAGACGTTGCAATTTTCATGACGTCTCCAAACAGTGAATGAGATTGAGAATGACTTGATAACTAAGGCAGATCACAAAGAGTGATTCTGAATGCGACAGAACTGACTCCTGTGATGAATGAGTGAAAATTCTGCACTGCCTATCTCAGCGCATACCGAGCCTTAGAAGAGCCGACTAAGGTTTTGTCCCAAGCCCTTCTGAAGACAGCGCGATCGCACTGGCAGTGTTATTGATTTAAGAACTTAAAATTCTCCAAAAAACGTCGAATTCTCTTGAATGAGCGATGTTCTGAGTGACAGCAAAATAGTCACTTGATTGCTAGTCAATCAGTCTCGTCTTGAACATTTCCTGTAATACTCGAAACGTCTGAAGTGAGTACAAGATGAATTCAGAGCGTCACAACCCGATGTCAAAATCTTCGGCGCGTGCTTTAAATGAGTAGACCTTTAGCGGACTCAAAAGTTCTCTAGAAAGCTAGAAAATCAGTCAAGTCAGTTCAAAAACAAGCTCGTTCAGGTGCGAAGAATACTCGTATACGCTGTTGACATCATCAATCTAGGATCGATGTTCCCTGCACCAAAAGCGCAATCGAGTTAATACCAAGACCTGGTGAGAGGATCTGCATAAGAAAAACTGTTCCGTATTCAAAATCTACTAGAAACGGTAGAAACGAACCCTTGTCGGCAGAAGCCCCAATCTGGAAGGTAGAAGCACTTTAGGAGTGAGGCAGGTCATTCAAGTCACAACCTGTGGGATTTCAACAGTTAGACCTGGCACTCCATCAAGCTACCAACAAGTTTAGGCAAAGGGTGTATGAAGTTTAACGTTGAAACCACGGAATTTTGAGTGTGTCACCTCAGTGTAAAACCACGAGAGGTTACACCGAACCAAAAAAATAGGTTGAATCTATTGCTGATTACCCTCTGCTTGCCCTGTAAGTAAAGGGTTTTGCATTTAAGGGCTGGGAAGTCAGAGACTCAAGTTGATTGAAGTTGGAGCTCGTATTCGTCATGTAAGGGCTATGACTAGCGGGCGCGGACCGAATGAGATGGCTTGCCCTAGTGAATATACACAACTCATTTATAGAGCAAACAAAACTTGCGAGACCTTGCTTCACCGTAAGTTGGATGATGTTACGAAAAGCCTGTAAAGATGGATTTTTAGAGAGATACTTTTCTTTACGAATATGGTTTTGAAGTATCGCTGAAAGTTTAATGTCTCCTCCGTGAAAATTCTGTTAGAGACAGGAAGACGCAAGTCTGAGCGGATAAGATACGAAAACATTCAAAAGAGTCTTTTATAAAACGTTAGACAAAAGGGAGTCAACCAGCTACTAGCTAGACGAATATACGGAACTTCTCGAAACTTTTATAAATAGGTTTAGGGCTGCATTTTGGTCGGGAATGCTGTGTGCACACTCAATTAGCCAGAAAGCAGCAGCGTTCATGAAACCGAGTATCTCTTTCAATACTAGACAAGACATTAATTCGTTATCTGCGCCTTCGTCTTTTAATTCGCCTATTAATCAACCCACTACGACTGCTAAAGCATCTCAGGCACAGCCAACATCTCTACTCAATATTGAGTTTCCGCTGTTTGAGGAAGCTACTCAAACAGCATCTAGATTTTTAGATATTCCCATCTGTTTTGTCGGTATCTCGACTCAAAATACGTTGGTCTTGAAAGCAGCTGTCGGATTATCTCAATTGGGTTTGATGAATCCTTTAGCTAGGACGCGGCGACTCTCTTTGGAAGATAGCTTGATTAAAACGGTTTTACGCAAAAAACGTAGCCTAGCTGTGTCTCGTATGACTGAAAATGCTCCTTATGTCCAGTCTTGTCTGGTGCGAGACTACGGCATTCAATCCTATTTAGGGATGCCTTTGCTGACATCTGATGGAGCCTGTATAGGATTATTGGCGGCAATGGATACCACTCCGCATAAGTTTTCGGCGGAGGCGATCGCCTTTATGGAACTGCTCGCCCGTTGGAGTGTTAGTGAATATGAGCGATGTCAGCTTGCGCGGGCATTATCATCGCCGTCGGCACTGTCTGAATTGAAATCGGATGACGGCAAAAATTCTTTGCTGGATACCGTACGGCTCACGCTAATGAGTCAGCTTACTCAAGATATGCGTAATCCCCTGACGACTATCGTCGGCATGGCTAGTATGCTCAGCCGCGAAGTGTACGGTCCGCTGACTCCCAAACAGCGGGAATATGCGGACATCGTTCGTGACAGCAGTCAGGTTCTGTTGGAATCCGCTAACGAGGTGCTCGAACTAAGTGCCTTAGATGCTTGCATTCAGCCTTTACAGCCAACTTCCGTTGATATCGATGTTGTTGGTCAGCAGGTCCGACAAACATTGGCGCCTGTCTTGCACAGCAACCGCCAATCAGTTCAAGTGACTGTGGAACCTGGTTCACGGCTCTGGACGTTGGATCGAGACGTGATTCGCCAGATGCTGTACCACCTACTCTTGAGTATTGCGCGGCTGTCTGGTGAAGGGGGGACCCTGCGAGTTCATAGCTCTGAACGAGACACCAATCTTCACATCAGCATTCGGATGACTCATCCGTGGCTAGGAGAGGGATTGCACAATGCTGTAGTGGCGCTGTATCGCCGTTTGGACAACACGGAAGAAGAAGCTAAAGTCCTGTCGATGCTGCTAGCGCGGGTAACCGGACGAACTCCCGATGTGTCTCCCGAGCCAGATCAGGCTAAGACTTTCAAAACGCGCCGTGAGGTCATCGAGTCACGGGAAACGCTGTCTTTGCTGCTAGGTCGTTATCTTATTGAGCGTCATGATGGGACATTAGCGCTCCAAGGAAATACTGAGTCAGGCTATCGTTTCTCCATCATGTTGCCATTCTTAGGCGAGGCGACTCCCAGCTGGACATAAGGGAAATATAGTCTGCTTCTACGGACAGGAGAAGATAAAAGGATGGAGGCAAGAGGGATGAATGGTTGCCTCGTGTTGTGGGAAGAAGGGCTGCAACCCTGAGCGGGCAGGTGAATTAATCCTTGAGAACGTATCCAACACCTCGTACCGTTTGAATGAGCCGCTTTTCTCCTTCCGCTTCTAGTTTCAGCCGTAGGTAGCGAATATAAACCTCAATAATGTTGGAATCTCCCATGAAATCGTAACCCCACACTTCTTCGAGAATGCGATCGCGGGTCAAGACTTGACGGGGATGATTCATCAAATAATCTAGCAAATCAAACTCTTTAGCCGTTAGTTCAATACTGCGATCGCCGCGTTTGATTTCGCGCGTTTTCCGATTCAGAACAAGGTTTTGAAACTGAAGCGTATCAATTTCTTGCGGTTGATTGCGTCGGAGGTGAGCCCGAACCCTGGCCAATAGCTCTTCAATACTGAAGGGTTTGACTACGTAGTCATCAGCACCAGCGTCTAACCCGGCAACCCGATCAGCAACGTCGTCTTTGGCCGTCATCAAGATGATGGGTTCTTTGAAGCCCGTAGCCCGTAGGCGGCGACACACTTCGACTCCACTGAGTCCGGGCATCATCCAGTCCAGTAATACCAAATTGGGTTCTGCGTCGCGAGCGGCCATGAGACCCGATAAACCATCGTTAGCGACTGTGACGTCGTAATCTTCGTAGCCAAGCTCCATCTCGACAAACTTGGCGAGTTTCTCCTCATCCTCAATGAGTAGAATTTTGGGCTTCATAGGTTACGCTCCTTGACAGATAGGTAGTTTAACAGTGAAGGTACTGCCTTCTCCAAGTTTGGATTGAACACTGATGCTTCCTTGCATTTGACCCAAAAGGGATTTAACGATCGCCAATCCTAAGCCTGTGCCGCCCGTCATGCGGCAACGATCCACATCGACGCGATAGAACGGCTCGAAGATTTCCGATTGGTCAGCTAGAGGAATGCCGCGTCCTCGATCATGAACTTTCACCCAAGCTTGTTTGTCTTGCTGGAAGAGGCTCACAGTGACCTTCTCTTCGGGGGATGAATAGTTGAGGGCATTGTCGATGAGGTTGACCAGCACCTGCCGCATAGCGCTGGCATCGGCCCGCACCCAAATCGGCGCGTTTTTGATATCTGCTTCGACCCGATCACCTGTTGTGTCAGCCATTGCAACTGCTTCCAAAACCACAGATTTAAGATCCAATCGTTCGCCTGACAAATGGAGATGTCCCATACTAGCGCGGGCAAGAACTAACAGGTCATTTAATATCTGAATTGTGCGGTCTGTTTCTGATGCGGCTGTCTCCAGGCCATCGCGCTGAGGGGCCGTCAGCGTTTGGCATCGTCTCAACGTGCTCTGCAAATACCCTTGTACGAGGGTAAGCGGCGTTCGTAACTCATGGGAAACATCGCCCACTAGGCGTCGCTGCTGTTCCCACGATTGAGCTAGGCGCTCCAAAGTGTGGTCAAGCGCCCGAGCCAGTTCTTTGACTTCGGTGGGGGCTTTGTCTAATTCCAAGCGGGTTGCAGTAAGTGAATCTGCTGTCACACCCATCACCTCTGTACTGAGAGATTTGATGGGCTGGAGCGATCGCTGGACGTAGAGAGCAATTAATCCAGCAAGCAATAATACAGTGCTGCTACTGATGATGACTAGGCTACGAGTCATCGTCCGATAGGTTTTCTGATTCTGGCTGATGTCTTCTACGATGAATAAAGTTCCTAATGGGCTGCCATTGATTTCTAGCGGACCGATACAAATGGCTAGGAAGCGGTCATTAACTGAAACAACCTCTAAGCGATTATGAGTCGGCAGCGCTTGCAAATAGCTCGTCAGGCCTGATTCTTGCCATGACCCCATCGACAGCGTTTCTGATGCCGCAAACGTCCCGTTCTCAGTAGTTACCCAGATGGCCGTGTCGCCCATTGCCCGCAAGTCGATGACCTTCTGCACCGCTTCTTGGGTCGTCATCATATCCTCGTAGAGCTTGACATCCTCCTCAAACTCCTGAGACAGCGTCAAGATTGCTTCTTCGTGCCCGGTCAAGAATGCTTGGTGCATACGCCAGCTTAGCCAGCCTGCTATGCCACTGATGCCTACGGCGGATGCAATGACAACACCTGCGGTTAGTCGAAATCGAATGGAATTAAAATCTGGCGTTCGCAAAAAAGTTGGAAATCGACGTTGCAACCAAGCCATAAATCGTTAAAGATGAACTGGTTTCAAAGGTAACAAGGGATTCTGAGAAACTGCTGATTTTTGCCTTCAGGAATCTCATCTAATCCTCTCAGGAAAGATTCAGGTCAGTTGCGTTCAATAGAGCTGTTGCCGAGAAGTTCAATTCTCGACTGGGCTGTCATTCTTAAAGGAGATTGTTACCCAGAAACGTTTTTCCACTCATAGTTCAAAAGTTCTGAGACGACATGGTTCTATCTTTCGAAAGCATTCAAGACACCTCAGCCGTTCGCTCATTCGAATCAGCCTTAGGCCAACCGTTGACCAAGCAAATGATTCGTGTTTTACAGATTAATCTAGGGCGTCGCTGCAACCTGGCCTGCACGCATTGTCACGTAGAGGCCGGACCTCATCGTACAGAGGAGTTATCTGATGCGGTGTTAGAGCAGCTTTTGCAGGTGATTGAGCGCTTTCCACAGATCCAAACGGTGGATTTAACGGGAGGCGCACCTGAGATGAACTACGGTTTTCGACCCTTAGTTGAAAAGGCGAGATCGCATCAAAAAGAGGTGATAGTCCGTTCTAACCTGACCATCTTCTTCGAATCAGGATTTGAGGACTTGCCCGAATATTTTGCTCAACATCAGGTGCGTGTCGTGGCGTCCCTTCCCTGCTATTTACAAGACAATGTTGATAAGATGCGGGGCCAAGGCGTTTACGATGCCTCAATCCGCGCTCTTCAACGGTTAAATGACGTGGGGTATGGACACAATCCTAATTTGATGTTGGATTTGGTCTATAATCCTCCGGTTCCAACAGACGAGAACTTCAAACTGACACCAAGTCAGGCAGGATTAGAAGTGGACTATAAGCAGTATCTAAAAACGCAATTTGATATCTCGTTTGACCACCTTTTAACAATTACCAATTTGCCGATTGGTCGGACGCGCTTTCAACTAGAGCATCGGGGATTGCTCCAGTCCTACACACGCTTTTTAGCAAGCCACCACAATTCAAGTACAGTTGCTGGATTGATGTGTCGTAATGAACTGTCAATCGACTACAAGGGCAACGTGTATGACTGTGATTTCAACCAGATGGCTGAAGTCCCGGCTCAAACGCCTGATGGCACTCCTGTCACTGTTCAAACGCTTCTTGAGGCAGGGACTTTAGAGGTTATTCAAACGATTCAAACTCGGCCTTACTGTTACGGCTGTACTGCGGGTAGTGGCTCTAGCTGCGGTGGAGCGTTGACTTAGCAGTTAGGACTGGCTGTCGATTCTCGCTGTTTCACCCCCTTTGACCGTTGCTCTTTATCTAGGACAAACCCATGACCTTTCTGCTTGCCCATATTCCCTTAAGCTTAAAGCGACGGTCTTACCGTTGGATGAGATTGAGCGTATTGACAATGATTGCCATGTGGTTTTTACCCATGCTGCCTGCCTTAGCACAAGACACTGCTGGACAGGCTAGTCAGGGCTTCTTTGGTCAAATTCAAGGCTTTTTTGGTCAGATTCAAACTGGGTTGGTGGCTACGCTGGCCTGGATTAATGGGTTGGGACCGATCGCCCCTATTGCCTTCATCATTCTCTACGTCATCATCACGGTGTCGTTGCTGCCTGCCTCGGTCATAACGCTGGGCGCTGGTTTCGTATTTGGTGTTGTCAAAGGCTCTCTGCTGGTTTTTCTGGGAGCCATGCTAGGGGCGACGGCAGCTTTCCTCATTGGGCGTTATCTAGCGAGGGATTGGGTCAGCCGGAAAATTGCTACTAATGACCGGTTTCAGGCGATTGACGGAGCGATCGCTCATGAAGGCCGCAAAATCATCTTCCTCATTCGCCTGTCGCCTGTCTTTCCGTTCAACCTCCTCAACTACGCTTTGGGACTTACCAACATTTCGCTCAAAGACTATATCCTAGGAACAACGGGGATTATTCCAGGAACCATCATGTATGTTTATCTGGGCTCGCTGGCAGGTAACTTGGCAACGCTAGGTGCAGGCGAGACACCCAGCAATCCTACGATTACTTGGATTATCCGTATCCTTGCTTTCCTTACAACGGTTGCCATTGTCGTGTACGTTACTTATGTGGCTCGCAAAGCCCTGAAAGCGTCGGCACCCAGTATTGCCGGTGACAGTAACGAGACTGTGAGGGAAGGGTAATCAGGGATAGCAGGCTGAACGGTCTCGAACTATAACTGTCACCCGTTCTATCGCCGTCGCCACTTCTGTTAGGACAAGACGGCGAGCCATCTGACTATGGACTCAACACCCGGATGCTATTAGGGACATAACCTAAATGGCTGACGCTATAGCTTCCAAATCCGCGACTTAAGCCGAACACGAGACTTAAAACCGAGAATTCAACATTAAACTGTTGCCTCTGATGTCTGATGTTTAAACCATTTACTGCCATGAGTACTGCGTTCCGGAAAGGCTATTTTTGGCTTTTCATACTCCTCGGCGTTGTTTTGGCTATCAGCATTCAGCATCTAGAGCTATTACTGAATCCTCAAGCCTTGTTCGAGGCGCTCTGTTCTCTCGGGATTTGGACGGTTCCTGTTTTTCTGATTGCTCACATTCTGGCAACAATGGTGGGTGTTCCAGGAACGCTATTAGTTATTGTTGGCGGTGCCAAGTTTGGACTGTGGTGGGGTTCGCTTTGGTCATTGATAGGGGCTACTGGCGGTGCGATCGCTGCCTTTTGGGTAGCCCGATATTTGTTGCAGAACTGGTTTCGCGATCGCTTCTCCAAACATCGGGTCTATCGCAACATTGACAAGGTGATGGATACTCACTCCTTCAACTGTGTTTTAGCGGTACGCTTCGCACCGTTGTCTCCCTTCAATCTGGTGAATTTTCTATTTGGCTTGACTTCGGTATCGGTCAGCGCCTACGCACTGGGAACCCTAGTCGGCATTGCTCCCGGTACAGTGGCTTACACCTGGATTGGCCTAGCGGGTCTAGAAGCCATTCGCGGAGAAGGCTTATGGCCCCTAACCCTAGCGTTAGGCTTTTTAGGGCTGTTATCGATAGTCCCCATCTATCTCCGCAACCGGTCAGTTAATAGCTAATAATGAAGACAGCAGCCAGCAGAATAGACCGACTCTTTTTTACCTTTTCTGAGACTCGGGGCAAACTCAGGATGCGTCTTTCTGCGTCTCATAAGTGCCGTATAGCCACTTCCAAGTCTGCATGAGACCTTCTTCTAACGACACTTGAGGCGACCAAGCCAGCAACTCACGGGCACGGTTGATGTCCAGAACATTGACCGGGGTATCGAAGGGGCGTCCCTCTTGATAAATCACTTTGATGTCTCGACCCGATACGGTCTGCAAAGCTTGAATGAGTTCATTCAAACTGAAGCCTGCTCCGGCTCCAATATTGAAAATTTTCTGCTCTGAAGTGACTTTTAGTACTTTGCAAAGAGCATCAACCACGTCAGTGATGTAAACGTAATCTCTAACGATTGAGCCGTCTCCCCAAATAGTGACAGGCTGGTTGTTCAGGACGCGATTTAGAAATCTGGGAATCACCCCCACTTTGCCTGTAGGGTTTTGTCCGGGACCGTAGGGATTAGCGACTCTTAAAATGGCGTAGTCCAGCTTATGCAGATAGTGAAAAAGGTGTAAGTATTTTTCGCAGGCTAATTTGGTAATGCCATAGGAGCAAATAGGGTCTGTTGCATGAGTTTCTGCAACAGGGATTCGGCTCGGAATGCCGTATATGGTGCCGCCGGACGAGGGAAAAATCACTTTTCGAACCCCCATTTCCACACACAACTCTAGTAAGCGCACCATTCCGACAACGTTAGAGTGAGCATCATAAGTCGGATCAGCGTTAGAGGTGCTGGGGGTCGTCGTGCTGACCATTTGATACACGATTTCAATACCTTCTAAGCTAGAACGCAGCAGCGTCTCGTCTAGAAAATCGCCTTGGATGTAGTTAACACAGTCATGAAGGAGCGATCGCAAAGGCCTCTTCCGGCTGAGAACGCGCACTTGATGTTGCTGCTGCACCAAAGCAGCAGTGAGCTGATGGCCGATAAAGCCCGTTCCGCCAATGACTAAAATCCTCATGCCGCCGCTGATCCTGAGAGCTAATGTATAAAGACAATCTTAAGAAGACATAGGGCAAGAATTCTTAGAAAAGAGTTTGTCAGGAAGAGGCCCGACAGAAGCACCCATAGGTTTCAATCTTGAGAGCCTGGGTTGAAGATAAAAGAATACGAAGGGATACCGTGGAGTTTAGCAGATTGCCTCTAAACACATTCAGCATAGATATCTTCTAGTGCATCGACGTATTGCTGAATGGTGGTCGGTCGTCGAGCCGCTTTAGAAAGGCTGGTCAAGAAGGTGCGATCGCTGGCCAGCCGTCGAATAGCGCCCGCCAACTCCGCAACGTTACCCAATTCAAATAGAAGACCGTTTTCTTCATGGGTGATGGCCTCTGCAATGCCGCCAACGTTGGTTCCAATCACGGGGCAAGCTGCTGCCTGAGCAGAATAGATAACCAAAGGTGTATTTTCATACCAAATAGACGGGACAATGAGTACATCCAACCCCGCCAGCACATTACCAATTTCAGCGTTGGGGAAGGTGCCCTTGAAATGAATGCGCGAATCATCCTGAGCAATATCCTTCAGCTTGGCAACGTAGTCAGGATAGTCGCTGAGTTTGCCATAGATATCCAGCGTGAGCTTGACATCTGGCAGGTGATTTTTTACTGCATCGACCAGCAGATGGGGGCCCTTATGCTCATACAGCGTGCCGATGTAGCCTACCCGTAGAGGCTCAAACTGGCCTTTGTTAAAGGTAGGTTGAATGTGTTCTAGGTTAAGACCATAGGGCAAATAGACGGTCCGCTCAGGCTCTAAGCCGTAGCGCTGTAGCGTAGATTTCATTAACCGAGTAGGTACCAACACTCGATTTAGCTTGTTCATGCGATCGCCCAGAAACTGCTGTCGTCTCATGACGGCCTGGGCCGGTTTGGTATACCAGCGTTCAGGTAGCCAATTAAACTTGACGGCCCAAAGAAATAGCTGCATTATCCAGTCCGGCGCTGCTCGAAGGCGCTTCTTCAGGGGTTCGGACTGACTAGATTCCATGATGTGGCGAATGCAGTTCAGGCTGTTGAGATTGGGGCCTTTACAGAGTGAGCCGTCAGGTAGCCGCAGCTGATTGGCTAAGCAAACCAACCAAAAATCAGTGGTGGTCATAACCCGAGGGACATTGGCGCGATCGCACGCATCAATAGTTGAAGCGGACAGCAGGCCCAAGTGAAACATATGGACGATGTCTGGCTGCCAGTCTTTAAGCACACCCTCAAACCAGTTACCCAAAAAGAGGCTGTTGTATTCCATCTCGTTGGGCACTGTTTGTCCAGCAAAGGGAACATAGCCGTGGTAAAACCGCAGTACTCGGATGCCGTCGTGGACGTACTCGTCGAATCGCTTCTCTGGAGGCAAGTCTTCGCCGCAGTGATACCCAGTCACTACGATCACCTCATGTCCCCGATGCATTAACTCCTTAGCGGTCAGGTAGGTGAGAATTTCGGTCCCTGACGAGTGATCAGGCAGGAATTGATGCACCGTTAAGACAATCTTCATCGCTGAGTTAGACTCCTCTGACCTCTTTTCCCTGCTGGTTTGCTTCATCTTTGGCTCCCCGATATTGCCCCATCACCGAGGCAAAACTCAATGCTGGAATCTTGAGCAACAATCGGAGTTTTTCAAACAGACGGCGCTCGTGGGCTATGACGTAACGCCAATCACTTAAGGTCGCCTGCACAATAGAATTTACAACATGCTTGGCAGAAGGCACACATCTGAGGCCAAATAGCTCGTAAAGTTTGCGATGACAGGCGTATGTGCGTTTATATTCATAGGCCAGGGAGCGATCGTGAGAATGAACCACCTGAGCAGTGGGCTGATAGACAACTGTCCAATCATTGAGGAGTGCTCGACGACACCACTCGATATCTTCGCCAAAGGAATTCTTCTCGAACGGTAAGCCTTCCCACGCACGTTTTGAGACCGCTGAACAGACGTTGTCAAAGTTGCAGAACAAATACTTTTCCATCGGATTCATCACATCATAGTCAGCTCTGTTTGCTAAGTGACGAACCTCAATCTGCGATCGCCCTGTCAACCACCCATTCAGGTTTCGTTGAGTAATGACATCTGCCTCAGGCCGAGGAAATTGACGGGCATAAACGCCTGCTACGTTATCAGCAGCTCTGAAACCCGCAACTAAGTTGTCAATCAAATAGCGATCGGCAGGAACAGCATCTTGGGTCATTAACACAATGATTTCACCTGATGCCAGACCAATACCGAAATTGCGAGTTAGGCCATGATTAAAGGTACGCGGATCAATGTCGTGCACCTTGGCTCCGTAGTACCGGGCATAGTCTGCCGTTTTGTCCGAGGATCCGGAATCAACGACGAGAAGTTCCACATTGCCGGGATAAATCTGCTTTTCTAGCTTTTGCAAAACCTCTTCAAACAGATCGCCTCCGTCCTTAGTCGGAATGACAATTGAGACATCAGGATACTGCTTTGGGTGCTGCTCACTCATGTCGATTCGTTGAATCCTCTTTTGCTAGTCTCTATACAGACACAAACAGCATGATGGTCTGAAAGTACGGGCACAGCTAACATGACGCTGTATAAGGTTTGAACGTTGCCCAAAAATCCCAATTATTGTCCCATACAACAGAGATAATTCAGCCGAAATCAGCTAAGAGACCAGAATTTGCTGTTACCAAGGGCAACGCACCACCAATTCTATCGAAGCGACCAATCAAAATCCCAGCTCATAAACTATTTTTACTAGAAATCGAATGATTTCTAATTTATTCCGGGCTGAAAATTTAATTCTAAATCGCTGAAAAAGTTTAAAGGCTATTGATTAAGAAATTGAATAGGCATTATCTAACAGGTTGCTTGATTATCCACAAGCTGGCTCCTCTAGCTCCACCTAAATTATTCGTGATCTGCCAAATAGGTAGATGCTGACATCGATTCTGTAAAACTTGCTCGTATTCTTGACTAAGCCAATAGTTCATCAATTGCACTATGTAGCCTGATGGATTAGCTAATAGAGCCGCCACAATGTATTGTTCATTCCATTGAATACCAATATCTTTTAACCAGCTTTCAGGGTACTCATAGGGTAAGAAAATGTCGTGCCAATGAATCCAAACACCAGGGGCAAGACGGGGCAATATCTCAAACACAATAAAGTTGACGTCAGCACCCAATTTCACCATATGGCTGGTGTCGATAAACAAGAAATCTCCTGCCTGAAGATGCTCAAACAAGCTTAAGTTTGTCTCCTCAATAACTTGAGTGAGAAGTGTTAACTGGGCATCCTTTTGTGTCAGAGCTGGGATGGGATAGGGTTCGATGCAGGTAATATCTAGACTGTGTTGATACTGCTTTGCCTGCAACGCTAATAGTGTCGAAAAGCCTGAGCCAATTTCAATCACCCGTCGGGGTTGTTTGGCACGAAGTAAGCCGTAATAAGCGATCGCATCCAACGGCGGAAACATCGGATTGTTCCAATAAAACTCCGCCTGTTCCGACTCAGCAGGAATATTCTGTAGTTCGGGAATGTATTCCAACAGTGATTCCAATAGTTGCCACTGATGAGCACCCAGGGTGTGTTTCAGCGCTGTGTGATAAGACGGCTGGCGCTGATAAATCCTTTGGCCTTCCTCCAAGCTTGTAATTGGCGAATAGAAATGAGTTGTGGATAGGTGAAAGCCGTATTGCTCAAAGATTTTCTGCACATCTGTCTGCACAAAGGCACCTCCGTTAAGGTGCCGCTCTCTAATGATTCGTAAGAGATGTTCAAGTTGCTGGTCCAGCATGATCAGAAGTCCCGGTTTCCCAAAACCAAACAGAGTTATAAATGCCTAAGAGGTTGAGAGGATTGCATTGAGCAACCGGATCGTTCCACCGATACCTGATCAAGGCACCCTTAGGACGGTGACGCGAATCTACCCTCCCTCAAACCATAAAGCAGGAAGTGTACCAGTGGATTCAATCCCGAAGTGGCTACATCGGGATATTGCTCTAAGTAATACGCCGTATTGAAGTGGGGAGACGGATTACGTAACTCTGCTGCACCATGCATGAAGTAGTGCTCTAAAGGATTTAGCGATGTCTCTGTCACATCTGGATATTCCCGTAGATAGTAAACCGTATCGAAGAAGGGATTTGGATTACGTCCTTCCGCAACACCGTGATGGATATAGTGAAACACGGGATCTAGTTCACTGGAGAGAACATCAGGATTTTGTTTTCGATAGTAATCGACATTAAAAAGCGGGTATTGGAAAGCTGGATTGCTTCGGTATGGTGGAGGTTGCTGACCTCGTATCTTTTTCCATTTCTGGCGCAGTTTATGTAACGCTTTCTTGGGCGGAGATATGGTTTCGGCGACAATCGGCAGCCAAGACCTCAACCCGGCAATATGTTGTTTCTGGCTATTGATGATTTGACGCAGCGTTCCAATCTCATGGTGGAGTAGTTCGTGCTCAGCCTTAATGGTGCTCACTTGGCTGCGCAATAGTTCTCGATCTGCCTCAATATTAGAGATCTGCCCTCGCAGGAGTTCCCGCTCTGCTTCAATGGTGGCAATCTTGTTCCGTAGGAGTTCTCGCTCCGCTTCAACGGTTGTGAACTTGTTGTAAAGCAGCTCTTGCTCTGTTTGAATAGTGCTAACCTTGTCGCGCAACAGCTCACATTCGGCTGTTACGGTACTAACTTCATCCTGTAGGAGTTCCCGCTCGGTCTCAGCGGCACTGACTTGATCAGAAAGTAGCTGACGCTCAATCTCAATCGTATTGACCTTGCTGTGTAGAACCTCCCGTTCAGCCTCAATCGTACTGACCTTGTTGTGCAAAACCTCCCGTTCGGCCTCGATCGTACTGGCCTGATTTCGTAGGAGTTCTCGTTCAGCTTCAATCGTTTTGATGTCTTCGCGTAAGAGTTCTCGCTCTGCCTCAATGGTGTTGACTTGGCTACGCAGCAGTTCTCGTTCAGCCTCAATGGTACTGACTTGATTCTGCAAAACCTCTCGTTCAGCCTGTATTGATAGGAGTTGTCCCTCTAGTTCAGCTACTGAGGCTTGCAAATCAGCCGTCCACTGACGATAAACGTGCAGTTCGGCTGCTGTGTTCATGCGAATATTGGCTTGTTCACGAGAGTGCTGACGATATTCCAAAATAGGATGCGGAACTCGTTCAGCTTGCCAGCCTTGGGACACAATTCGCCGAAATAGGTCGTAATCTTCAGGACGGTTTTCTTTATCGAGATAGCCACCTGCCTGGTCAAAAGCTTGTCGGCGGAACATCGAAGAACCGTGAATGAAGTTGCCTTCTTCTAAAAGCTGGCGACGGCTAGTCTCATCAAAGTCAGGGAACTGAATGGTATAAAACGAATTTAGCTTGATGGGTCCCCGTCGTTCAGGAGGAAACTGGTCAAAAATGATGGATGCTCGTTGCCCAAATAGAGCAAAGTCGCTATAAGCGATCGCCACCTCTTCTTTTCCATCTAGCACGGCTGCTGTACGTTCGATGAAATCACTGCGAAATCGGTTGTCTGCGCCCAAGAACACTACATAGTCTCCAGACACCAACTCAATAGCCTTATTGAAGTGGCTGACAATACCTAGATTTGTCTCATTTCGGTTCGTTCGGATCAAGTCTGGGTATCGACGGCGATAGAACTCAGCAATCTCTGGAGTATGGTCAGTGGAAGCATCATCTGAGATCAATATTTCATCTGGCAGGCGAATCTGACGCAGCACAGACTCAACTGCCTCTGCTAGGTAGGAGCCATAGTTATAGGACGCAATAATGACGGAAATCTTGCTAGTAAATAGCTTCGTTTCGTCAGTAACGGTGATTCGCGGTAGCGCGTATGGATTACTTTTATGTCCCTGGTCGCAAGAGACTGCGCCTGCAAAGTAAGGCTTGACCTGCTCCAACACGGCTTCGTTGTAGCGACCGTGAGGATAGGCAAACCACCGAAAACCTTTTGGATCTAGCCCTGATAATACTTCTGGTATCTGAAGCTCTGCATCAACGGCTTCGGGTGAAAGTTGCGTTAAGTCGGCATGTGAGCGCGTATGCCATTGTAGGCGTCCACCCATCTCAACAAGCTGAGCTAATTCCTCACTGGAGGTGAAATCCGCAAGGGGTTCACAAGTGTCAAATGCGTTGTCACCGCCGACGTAATCGCTAGTCAAAAAGAGTTCGAATGGGTAGCCAAACTTTTGCAAAATCGGTGCGGCATACATCAGAACGTTCCGATAGATGCCGTCAAACGTAATCACTACCTGTTTAGAATCGGTCGGGTCGTAGTCATCTAGATAAACAACCTTGGACGCCTGAAGGGCTAACATCTGTCGGTAGAAGTTGTCCACCGAAACCCACCACATCGTCGGAGTTTCTAAATGGACTTTGTGATACATCAGAATACTCATTTGACGTACACCTCTATGCGCTGATGATATTCCCGATATTCAAATAAGTATTCCGAAACAGTCAGGAACGGAAATCGATACTCGTACCATTCATTGATATGAGAGGTCAGGAGAACGCCACCCTCTTGCAGCAGACTGTCAACAATATCAAAGACAAGTAATCCTGATTTACCAATGTATTGCGAATACAGCACCCCATTAATAATAATCAAATCGAATGGTTCCAACTGAAGTGTTGGCAGATCAAAAATAGAGCCTTGAAGAAATTCGAGCGATCGCGACGAATGTGATTCTACGAAACGGTTAGCCTGGTCAACTGCATTGTGAGAAATGTCAACCCCAATAATGCGATCGCCCGGAAGTTCTCGCGTTACGAAGCCATGACCACAACCAATATCTAGAACACGCGAATAGTCTCTCTTTGGTAGCTCACTTAGAATGACGCTCTTGCGCTTAGCATCATCTGGAGTTGTTTCAAAGTCCCAGGGATCGTCGTCTTCGTAAAATTTTTCCAATTCATCTAACGGTTGGAGCATTGTCAATTGTTTTTTATTTTCTTTTGGATAAAGCTTGACGATGAAACGCTAGGGTTTAGAAACTGCATAGTCCTGGTTTTTGTCTGACAAAGACCGGGCCAACTCACAATCGATTTCCGGCCAGTATTGGCACCAAATCTGTCTCTGAGGGGGGTTCAGGCATTTGATAACGCTAGCACAGTCAACCCAATCATAGTAAGTTGTCGTCAAGATAGAATCTGCAATAAGGACAGTTAAGGTATAGTCCCCACCCCGAAGGCGATTTTGAAAACGAAAATCTATCCAGAAAAGTTCTCCATCTTGAAGGTCTTTAATATTGATATTTTGATAGTAACTATTGCTACCTAGCACTTCTATCTGCTTGATGTCCTTGACGTAGAAGCCAATCACTGCCTCCGGTAAAGTGCGTTGTGCTTCACAAATAACTCGTACCGTAACGTAGGTGCCAAATGGAACTTGTCCAACGGGGGATTGATCATCATCCATCACAATGATGTTCTTAATGCGGACACTACCTTCCCCATGACGTAGAGAAGCTACGCGAGTTTCAAAATCTTTAAACTGGGCTGTTGATATACCTAAACCCCGAAATGCGAGCGCATCGTAGTTCTTATATTCTTTGGTGTAAACCTCGACAGAACCATTTAATTCAGAGATTGAAGATGCTGACGGTACAGGTTCAATGGTTGGTGGCGGTGGCGCGTCCCCAAACATACTGGATTCTTCAAAGGCATCTTTGATGTATTGATCAACGATTGGACCACTTTCTCCAATCGCTCTGACCCGTCCTTGATCCAGATAGACCGTTCTTTGGCATAGGCTTTTGATGGCGATTGGATCGTGGCTGACAAACAAGATCGTTGTTCCGCTATCCATCATTGCTTTCATGCGAGTTGTGCATTTTGCCTGAAACACAATGTCTCCAACCGCTAAAGCCTCATCAACGATAAGAATTTCCGGCTCGATATAAACCGCTGCTGCAAAAGCAAGCCGCACATACATACCACTGGAGTAGGTTTTAACAGGCTGCTCCATGAACTCTTTGATGTTGGCGAACGTTGCAATCTCCTCAAAACGCGAATCAATCTCCTCGCGGGAGAGCCCCATGATTGCTCCATTCATGTAGACATTCTCCCGACCAGTAAATTCGGGATTGAATCCTGCACCGAGTTCCAATAAAGCTGAGACCCGTCCATTAACCCTGACCGTGCCTTCCGTCGGTTGTAACGTGCCGCAGATTAATTGCAGAAGAGTGGACTTACCAGCTCCGTTACGGCCCACAATACCGATTGTTTCTCCAGGAGAAATGTCTAATGAAACATCCTTTAAAGCCCAAAATTCTTCAGCATGCTTCCGCCGAGGAAAAATAATTTCTTTGAGACGATCAACAGGTTTTTCATACCGCTTGAAGCACTTAGAAGCTCCTTGCAGAGAGATCACAGTGTCTTGTTGTTTCATTCCATCGAAATTACATTAACGGCAAGTTATCAGTAACGGTCTTTTGCGCCAGCTATGTACTTACAGCACATCCGCAAAGGCAGGACGGAGCTTCTGGTAGCATCCATATCCAATTAGAAAGATAGCAGCCGAAATTCCAGTAGCAATACCCCACTCAGTCCAGTGTGTGATCTCTCCCACCAGAATAATATCTCGATACAGCTCACTAATCGCAGTCAGTGGATTGACCCAAAATACCCACCATTCAAATCCTGGCGGAACCATTGACGCAGGATAGATAATTGGGGTTGCATAGAACCACAGGTTAAGTACGACGCCCAAAGTCTGAGGCGTATCTCTAATAAAGACTGTCAGTGCCGCTGTGAGAAAGCCAATTCCTGCTGTCAATAAGAATTGAGGTACCCAAACGACGGGGAGTAGCCATAGCGATGCGCTAATAGTGCCTTTGAGAAAGGCCACAAACGTAATCAATAAAACTATTCCAAAGGTGCTGTCCATAAAAGCTGAAATAGTTGGGACTAAAGGTAAGAGAGTCAGTGGAAAAACGACTTTTTTAACCAGATTAGTCTGACTTACCACGGTGCCTGCAGCTCCCATGACCCCGGTGCTGAATGCAAGCCAGGGAATGAGACCCGCAAATAGCCATAGCCCAAAGACAAGAGTATTCTCTTCGGGCATTCCTCTGAGGCTGAGCTTGACCTTAAGGACGATTGAAAAAATATAGGTATAAATTAGAAGCTGACTGAGTTGGTTCAGTAGGGGCCAAAGGTTCCCCAAAATGGAGCCTTTGTACTTCGCCTCCATATCTCTCTGTACCAGCGTCTTGAGTAATGATAGATTGGCCCACTGAGAATTGCTCAGCGGTATCAAGCGCTTCAGCCGTCTTATCCAAGGACGGGTTGTCCCTTTTAGGAAACTAACGAGGGGACGCAATACGTTTGTCATAGGCTGAATCATTGGCTGACGAGCACACTTAGCTCCCTATAGTATCTGTCTGAGGGACCTCTGCGAAATCCAAACTGCATACAGCAGTCATGCTCATTCAAGTACTCCAAATTACCGTTGTGAACTTATCGATCAGGACTTTAGGCATGACGACTTTGCCATAAGGGCGGTAATCTAGTCTTCGCCCGTTCGGTCAAATCGGTAGAATCATATAAAGCAATTGATGGAATAGACGTCGATGATCCCAACCGTTATTGAACAGTCTGGTCGCGGTGAACGCGCCTTTGACATTTACTCTCGTCTCTTACGAGAGCGCATCGTTTTCTTGGGGCAGGAGGTCACGGCTGATTCGGCAAACCTAATCGTGGCTCAAATGCTGTTTTTAGAAGCAGAAGACCCCGAGAAAGATATCTACCTCTACATCAACTCACCCGGAGGCTCTGTCTCGGCTGGGTTGGGTATTTTTGACACGATGAATCATATTCGTCCCGATGTCTGCACCATCTGTGTCGGCTTGGCAGCTAGCATGGGAGCTTTCTTGTTGACCGCAGGCAAGAAGGGTAAGCGAATGAGTCTGCCGAACTCGCGCATCATGATTCACCAGCCCTTGGGAGGCGCACAAGGACAGGCGACTGATATTGAAATTCAGGCGAAAGAGATTCTGTATTTAAAGGAACTGCTGAACAAGGCCTTGGCCGAAAATACTGGACAGCCGCTCGATAAGATTGTGGCTGATACTGAGCGTGACTTCTTCATGTCGCCTCACGACGCGATGGAGTATGGGTTGATCGATCAGGTCATCGATCGCCATTCAGTGGGCAGCCGTCCCACTCCTATTGGTTAACGATTAATCACGATTTTACGAGCGTGATGACAGTCAGCTCGGGGGGACAAAATAGTCGCCCCGGCAGATAGGTTCCCAAGCCTCGGTTGACATAAAGTTGATTGGTGCCTAATCGATGGAGTCCAGCTGCCCATTCCCAATGCTTGAAGACGCGATCGCAGTCTTTATTTAAAAAGGGAATGCGGCTCTTGATTGGCTGGGGCAACCAGGGTGATAGTTTCATTATCAAGCCTGGAGCCGTCCCGATGCCTGGCAATGCCACCTGTCCGCCATGGGTGTGACCGGATAGAACAAGGTCGGCCCGCTGTGATTGCAGCTCAGCGAACGTGTCAGGATTGTGTGCTAAGACAATTCTGGGCGTTTGTGGAGGGAGTCGAGTCAGCAAGCGGTCTGCGCAGTAGTCTCGGGACCGTAAATCTGCCAGTCCAACAAGTGGCAATTCATTGCCAAACGGGTAGGTTATCTCATTCCACAGAGGAGTGATGCCCGCTTTATCTAAGGCTTCTTGAATAGTTAGCCTCATGCTGACGTTTGCCGAATCATGATTGCCCAAAACGGCGTAAATTCCCTGTCGGCTCTTGAGCTGCCGTAGATAGGCCGTTAGCAGATAGATATCGCGAGTATTGCGGGTGATGTAGTCACCTGTCAGGACGATCAAATCGGGACGAATGGCATTGCATTGAGCGATCGCAGCTACTAGTAGTTCCTTAGACAAACTACGACCGTCAAAGTGGAAGTCTGTAAGCTGAACCAGTGTTGTGTCATGCAGCCCGAGCGGAAGATCCTTGATAGCGATCGCAATTCTCTCAGTCGTTAAAGGTCCCGTCAAAAGGGCATGCATCGCAAAAAAGGCATCACAGCAATTCAATTATCGCCAAAGGATAGCGCTCCTCCCTTGAGGCTTTGGTTAAATTTTCCTCAGCCAAAAACAATTTTGCTATTGACTAAGGTTTCATGGCTAGACATCCCGTCAACATTCAAGCTGTACCGCCCCTCCTCGAATTACCCATCGCGAAACACCAGTTGCTCTGACCGCTTAAGGACTCTTTTCGTATCGTCCTTAATTCAACTTGAAAGACTTGGTATGGAGTATGATCGATGGGTTATAGTCGTTAGACATTTGGCGGACGCTGCGCGCGATATGACTGAGCTTCCAAAAGCACCCGATAATTCACAGAAACAGTCCTCTGAACGTTCTATTAACCCAGTTGTAGAGGGTTTACAAACGCTCGGTCTCAGCATCGTTTTGGCTCTAGGGATCCGAACTTTCGTGGCGGAAGCCCGCTACATTCCGTCGGGTTCGATGGAGCCAACTTTGGAGATTAATGATCGCCTAGTCGTTGAAAAAATTAGTTATCACCTAAATCCACCTCAGCATGGCGATATCGTTGTCTTCTGGCCGCCAGACAATCTTTTCCCTGAAGGTAAGCGACGGGACGCTTTCATCAAACGCATCATTGGCTTACCGGGAGACACCGTCCAAGTCACCGATGGCACCGTTTTTGTCAACGGCGTTCCCCTCAGAGAGGATTACATTAAAGACGAACCCAACTATACGTTTGGACCTGAGACGGTGCCTCCCGAATCCTATTTGGTTTTGGGTGACAACCGTAATAGCAGCTACGACAGTCACTCTTGGGGTTTCGTCCCTGCAGAAAATATTATTGGCAGGGCTGTTGTGCGCTTTTGGCCGCCTAGTCGTGTGGGTGGATTGGACTAATTCTGCGGGCTAACGAATTGATATCTTCACGCTTTTATAGCCATCGCCAGTTCCATTAGAACCTAGAGGGCTAGAGCTATAGCACCCGGGCCAACGCCTGAATCCCCTGCTCAATTTGGGCTTCACTGAGCTGTGCGTAACCGAAGATAAACTTGCCTGTTTTAGGTGCAGTCAGATAGTAGCCTTGGGCACTAATAACGCCGACATCGACGCTGGCCGCCTGTTGAATCACATCTTCATCTGATAATGTCGTTTCAAACTTCACCATCAAATGGATGCCAGCATTTTCCCCCAAGATCATGACGCGATCGCCAAACTGATCCTTCAATGCGTTGACTAGCACTTGACGCCGCTGATTGTAGAAATGGCGCATCCGTCGAATATGGCGTTCAAAATGTCCTTCAGCAAAAAAATCTGCTAGGGCGTATTGTTCAAGCAAGGGCGACTGGCGATCGCACAACCATTTTGTTCGACTCACCAGGGGAATCCAATCCTTTGGCACAACTAGGTAGCCCAGCCGGAGGGCAGGAAAGAGAATTTTGGAGAAGGTGCCCACATAGATCACCGTGTGGTTGCAATCAAGTCCTTGCAAGGCTGGAATGGGGCGATCACCATAGCGATATTCACCATCATAGTCATCTTCCAAAATCAGCGTTCCTGTTTGTTGTGCCCACTGTAGGAGTGCCAAGCGTCGGGGAAGGGAAAGAGTAACGCCTGTAGGAAATTGATGGGAAGGCGTGACATACAGAAGTTTGAACGGCTGGGAATACTGGCTCAGCGCCTCCACGTCTAATCCTGCGGCATCCACCGGGATCGGCTGGAGATTGGCTCGACCCGCAAAGCAATACCGCGCTCCCAAATAACCCGGATCTTCCATTGCGACCCAATCTTCGGCATCAAGAGTAAGCCGCGCAATTATGTCTAGGGCCTGTTGGGACCCGTTGACGATGATGACTTGCTCTGGACGACACTGCACGGCACGAGAACGTCCCAAGTAGTCCGCGATCGCCTGTCGGAGGGGCAAATATCCTGCGGCATCGGAGCTATAGTTCAAGCCGGTGGACGACGTTCGACAGTGACGTGCTAAGAGACGTCGCCACAATGTCAGCGGAAATAGGTCAGTCGCTGGATTGCCATAGCGAAAGTTAATTGCATGTTGCGGTTGAGGACCTTCCAATTGCTGAACTTTCAATAGCTCCATCCCCAATCGCGACAGTTGGGTCGGCATCGTTGATACGGCGGTGTCCTGTTCAATCGCTTCAGCCTGTAAATACGTTTCAGGAAGTTGGTTGCACACAAAGGTGCCTGCGCCTTGCCGCGTCTCCAAATACCCCTCGCTCACCAGCTGGTCATAGCTTTGCGTTACCGTTACCCGCGAGATTTCAAGAGACTGAGCCAATACTCGGGACGGCGGTAACTTCTGGTTGGGCTTGAGGCGTTTTTGCAAAACAGCCTGCCGTAGTTCCTCCGCAAGCTGCTGATACAAGGGAACGGCACAGGTGCGATCAAGGGATAACGCTAAATCCATAGGACTCAAATTGGATCTATTCAAAACTATGAAATTGGCTATTGAGTCAGACCAATTCGAGGTTTATCTTACCTCTATAGCCGTTCCCTTCATCGAGAGAATCTCCTATGACTTCCTCAGAAACGCTGCCAGTCACCGATCGCAGCAAGGTCAAACGTCTTCCTAAAAGGGGACAGTACGATCGCGCGCTCATCAACCAAATTTTGGATGAGGCTCTGGTGATTCACGTTGGCTTTATTGCCAACAATCAGCCTTTTGTCATTCCGATGGGATATGGCAGAGAGGGCGATCGCCTCTATATCCACGGTTCAACCGCTAGCCGGATGCTCCAGAATTTGCAGCAGGGGATTGATGTTTGTGTCACCGCCACCTTGTTGGATGGCATTGTGGTTGCGCGATCGCTCTTTCACTACTCCATGAATTATCGATCCGTCGTATTGTTCGGTCGGGCCACGCTGGTTGAAGGAGAAGCAGCAAAGACCCACGCCCTTAAAGTGCTGGCCGAACACATGGTACCTGGCAGTTGGGAGCAGGCTCGTAAGCCCAAGCCCCAAGAGGTCAACGCCACAACAGTATTAGCCTTTCCCATTGAGGAAGGCTCTGCCAAAGTTCGCACAGGTGATCCAAAAGATGACGCTGCCGATCACTCATTACCCATTTGGGCAGGACAGTTACCCCTCAAACTCACTCCGGGCAGTCCTATCCCAGATCCCCAACTCGCCGCTGATATTCCTATCCCTGAGCACCTTTTGAACTATCACCGAGGAGCGTAGAGAAGTGGTGACAGGTGCGCAGTGCCTAACTTTATGCTTGCTGTAGCGGTAAAGCAGCCCATTTGCGTGATTCCTGATCGAGAGGCCGCTAAAAAGATTCAACTTAGGCGCTGTTAAGCAGAAACGATACAGCGCCGCTCTCTGAAAACTATCCGCCGAAGTGATTCCAAAGCTCACCTTCGTGGGGAATGACGTTTTGCTGAACATCACCCTCTGAAGTGGAGGTGGCAGATGCTAAAGACACGCGAGTGACCGTATATCCGACAACAAAGGTTAAACCAGCAGCCATAAGACCGATGACCCAGCGATCGCCCGCAGACAGACTAGATGCATTGGACTGATACATAGAACACCTCTTCTTAGAGTAGACATGTCTATGATGTCAGGCTTTTTGTATAGACGATTACAGTTTAGTCTTTTTTAATCTTTGTCAGACTTATTTCAAAGAAATACTCTCACCTTCAACAATCTGGTGGATTTGCTCAACAAAACCGATGGGTAACCCTGCTTGGTGGGTGATTACGCCGTGGGCGACGCCAGCAAGCAACCCCAGAAAAGCGGGTACTACCAAAACTTCGGACAATCTCATTCCACAAGCCGCTCACAACGTCCCCACCAGAATCGCGAGATCTTGGGAGAAAAACGGTAACCAAACTTACGATTTTTGCCAGCAATATTGGCTTGTTGCAATGGTTCGATGCATTATTTGCATTCTGCCGCTGATCGCGATCAACCCCATATAAACATTTGCAGGACTTTTAGACTGTCTTGTAGTGCCGGGAGTTTGCTGCGCCAGTGCTCTTTTTAGAGCTAGAAAAGGGCACTACGAATCTGTTGAATCGCTTGTTTGAGCAGTCCAATCTCGTGATCGCAGATGTGATATATCTCTTCAGCATCAATGTTGAAATAGTCATGAGCTAGCAAGTTTCGGATACTCTTGATGCCTTCCCAGTTGATTTCAGGATGTTCAGTAAAGAATCCTGGATCGATACGTTTGGTGATGCGTTGAATATTTTCTCCAATTGCGATGAGCATCATTGCGATCGCATCTGAACGATCCAAACCAGCGTTATTTGCCAGGAAATCCGCAGGCGAGTTAATGTCAGAAAATCGTCGCTCAATTCGCCGAATAGCTTCTTCGGTCTCAAGAAAAAGTTCTGGCAGCAAAGATCGCTCATACATAGATGACCTCGCGATCAATACGTGTTTTAAGATATGTATTCATGCCGTGCCAGTAGCGAACGACATCCACTTTGCAGGAAAAAACAGTCTCTAACTCAGCCTTGAGACAAGCTCGTTTAAGAATGTCCGGCTGCATATGAACGACGACATCAATATCACTTTCTATGCCGATATCGTCCCGCGCAACCGAGCCAAAGACACCAATCTGACTAACCGCATATCGCTTGTTTAGATCAGGCTTAAGAGCCTGTAGCTGAGCAAGTATGTTGGCTCTGTTCAACGTCTCTGACGAACGAGTTTCCATGGACTTCATGAAGTTATGGCACAAGGCAAAAAGTATAGCTTGCTTATGCAGGGCAGTGGGTAGGAAGGGAATTAAACCTTGCCAGGTTCTAGCGTTGTCAACCGTCCTGGTCATGATGGCTACAGCGATACCTCCAACCCTACCGTTTATTGGGTTGAGACAAAATGTCGCTTACCTTCAAGCTTACTTCTAAAGTTTACGATGCCGAAGCCGATGTGCTGATTTTCGTTATGAAAGACGTCTCTCCCAGCAATGCTATTGCAGAGCCAGGGAGCATCGTTGTTAGCTATGACGAGAATTCCGAACCGATCAGCATCGAGTTTCTAAATGCCTCTCAACGGCAGCTTTTCAACCCCAATGAGACTAACCTAACGGTCCTTCGATAAGGCAGTGGGCTAGTTCTCGCCAGTGTGCTGACTGTCATGAGCGATCGCTAGTCTAATTGAGGTGGGCGGGTAATAGCGACAAAGCGGTCGTTGCTAGAAACAGCGTGCTGGTAAGCGTTTCTATCATCGCCACATACTGAATCTTGGTGTTGCGGTACCACTCCTGATTCAAGAGAATCAGTCCAAACTTGAAGAGGGCGATGCTGAAGGCGGCTGCGGTGACGGGAGCAAGCCAGTGAAGCTGCCAGAAAAGGATGACAAATCCCGTGGCGATCGCGTGAAACCCTATTCCTCCGAGCACAGATGCGGTGCGCTCTTTCCGCAGCTTCACGGTAAAAATGGCACTGGAGAAAAAGAACGTATTCAGCAGCCAGAGGGCGATCGCGCTCGTTGAAAGGGTGTCAATAGTCGCAACATAGGCCAACGGAGCCGCCCCACAGGTGGCCGCAAAGGTGATCAGCTCATTCCAAACGGATTTTTGCTGCCGCTGCCGGACTGAGAGGCCATCAATGATCGTGGCGATTCCGGCAGCGATGTAGATGGTGGCTAAAGACCAGGGATGAGAACTGCGCCATAGGAGCCATAGGGCGATCGCGATCGCCCCTCCACCATATAGCCCTAGCCAGACTAAAAATCGCGGTTTCCAACTGCGCCGCTGTTTGATCTGTAAGCTAAACGGATGTTCGGCCTGAAAGCCGCAGTAGGCACACACCAACGCCAGCGTGGTTGCCCAGGTCCACTGCTGTGCAGCGGCAGCCCCCGTCAGAAAAGACACCACCAGCATCACATATACTCCATGTTCGGGAGAAAATGTGGGGTGATACCACGGTCTGCCTGAGCGGGAGACTGTTTCAGAAGCGATCGTCATCACACTAACCTGCACTAGACAACGTGAGAACAAAAGCCAGATTCGAGGTGGCTTCTAGCGCATGAGGCGCATTGGCCTCCATAAAGATGAAGACGCCTGGAGTCAATGAGATTTGCTCGCCATTGAGTGTCAGCAATCCGCTGCCCTCCACGACTTGCACAGTGGCATTGCGGGTGGAGGTGTGTTCAGAAATCTCAGTGCTGGCGGCTAGGCAAAATAGGCTGTACTGACAGATCTCATCTTTCCAGAGTACTTTACTGAGCACACCGGATTCGGGATAGGCAATGTTGTCTTTGAGTTGGAGGGAGAGGGTTTCTGGAGAAATTAGGGTAGTCATGGTTGTTGGGAAATTGAGGGAAGTGGTTGTTGGTTATTGGTTATTGGTTATTGGTTGTTGGTTGTTGGTTGTTTGCCATTTTTGTGATGGCGTTGCGGTAGGCGTTGAGTTTTGGGGCCAGTTTGTTGATGAGGGGTTTAAGTCTCTGAGTTTGGTCGGGGGTGAGTAGGTTGCGTGCTTGGGCTCGGCGTAGCCAATGTTGAGTTTCGATTAGAGAGCCTCGGGCGATGGTAATAAAGCGACGATTGTCTCTGTAACTACCTCGTCCAGCCCCCTCAGCTAGGTTGGCACCTACACTATCAGCGGAGCGAACCAGTTGTTTTCCAACCGTATCCTTGGCAAAAAAATCCCAGTTGACGACAATTTTCCAGATTTCATCAGACAACTCTTCTGCCAATTGATAGACCTCTAATTCTCTAAACCCTTTTCGCATTGCTCATTCAAACCGACTGAGAAAAACACCAACAACGAAGAACCAGCAACCAATAACTCATAACAAACCTAACTTGCCTTCCTTGCCATCAATGCAACATAGCCCAGGTCATTGCCATGACGGATGAAGGTCTCTCGCATAGCGAGGATGCGCTGACGTAGGATGGGGCGGGTGAGCATGTTCCAGCCAATGGTGAGGAGTGTGGAAACGCCCTCTTCTTGAGCGATACGACTGGGATTGAGTAAGGACATGGGGCCAGCGTCCTGCTGCTCTACGGTCAGTCCTGCTTGCTGACAGGCGGCAAGCCAACCGTCGGCTGAGAGGGGCGCCGCGTTGACTCGAATGGTGGTCGATAAATCTTGACGAATGGCCTTAGCGTCAGTACCTTCAGCCCGAAGTTCATGGCTCAGGAATTGACCGTTCGGCTTCAGGCGATCGCAAATCCCTGCCAAGATCTTGGCCTTGCCTGCCTCAGACTGCATGGTCAAAATTGCTTCTGCCAGCACATAGTCAAACTGTTCGGTAATTCGGTCTAGGTGAAAAATGTCGCCTTCGACAATGTCAACCTGATCGGTCAATCTAGCCGCAGCGATGTTGGCCCGGGCCCGGGCTACGCTATCCAGATTTTTCTCAACGCCAACGACCCGTACACCATAGCGCTGGGCTAGGGCGATCGCGCTGTAGCCGAAACTAGCTGCCAGTTCCAAAACGGTTTCGCCAGGCTGAAAGTTAGCCCAGGCAAAGAGCTTTTCCGTTGCAGTGTAGCCACCGGGACGGAGCGCTTTTTTTCCAGCAGCGGCTAAAACTTGGTGGCCAGGAGCAGTCTTGAAGTTGGGCTTGCTTGGGGTCTGAGTCACCTTATTCACCTCAGAAAGTTGACTTGAGTTTGGCAAAGATTCTCAAGACGTTCTATGAGATAGCTCATGAATGACAGAACTGTTGGCAACGGTTTGAAAGAGGAACGAGTAATATAGCGGCGCGTATGTGAGTCAAGCACACCCCGTTCTCTCCTGCTCCCTTGAGACTGAGATGTACTTGACCAAGCTACACAGGGCTATAAATAGAGGACAGAGGGACTGAGTTGTACAATCCTTCAGTTAGAAACTATTCTCATCAATAGACGGTTTACTCTATCATTTCGTGTGGTTTGAGCCTTGGCTTCTCAAATTGATGTCAATCAGCTTCAGGAAATCTCGCTATTTGCTGATCTCAATGAGTCTTTACTTCGGTATTTGAGCCAGCAGAGTCATCTGAGGTCATATCTGACGGATGAGGTGATATTTTATGAGGGCGATCTGCTGCCTGCCCGTTTGCACGTACTGGTTTCGGGACGGTTGCGAATGAGCAAAATCGCAGTGTCGGGGAAAGAAACCATTTTGCGGATTTTGCCAGCTGGAGAGATGTTTGCGGCTCCGGCTCTATTTGGTAATGGCATTGCTCCGGCAACGGTGGTTGCGATCGCCCCAGCCACCGTACTCACCCTCAATCGTCAGGTCCTGCTAGAAAGTTTCGCTCAAGCGCCTGAGCTGGCACTGCATCTATTGACTGTCCTCAATCAAAGGCTGCAACAGCTGCATCAACGAGTGCATGGGCTGGTATCTCAACGGGCGATCACTCGTCTCGTCAATTATCTTGAATCAGTAGCAGACTATGGCGGCACCGATCCGGTTGCCAATGGAGAGCAGTTGCGATCGCGCCTCACGTATTACCAGATTGCCCGCAGCATCGGCATTACCTATGAAGAGTGCGTACGGCTTTTTCGGCAGCTCAAACCTGCTGCTATCTATCGACGAGGCGGCTTAATTACGATCTGCGATCGCGCTCAGCTCCGTTCCCTGTGCTCCGACCGTTAGCGTCCAACCCAGTTCAACTCCCTAGTGTTAGTTCGTGATGACTTCTTTGGCCCCCGAAAACAAGGTATCTTTGCCCTGCCGCTATTGCTCAGTCACCTCGCAGTCGAATGGCGAAAATCCCATTGGCACAGCGATCACAGCCGATTTATGGATCATGATCGAAGTGCCACGTCCGTGGGCTAAGGACCCTTGGCACAATGAATCTGCTGAACTGCTGAAGTTATTTCAGGCGGTAGAAAAGCGCCCGCATCTATGGCAAAAGGTAAGGATTTTAGCGATCGCTCCTGACCGTGACTATTCTCAGCCTGGACATCGGCACATCATCAGCTATCGCCGTCCGAGTCGCTTGTTTGCTCAGTATGAGGCTAGCCACTACTGTGTGCCCACCGAAACGCTGTCTCAGCTTGTCGACGCACTCTTATTTCGGCCATCGCGGTTAGGACAATTTGAGGGCGATCGCCGCACTCCCACTCGCAGCCTATTTGTTTGCACCCATACCCACTACGACGTTGCCTGCGGGCGATTTGGCACTCCACTGTTCGAGACCTTGAGACGAGACTATGCCGAAAGTAGCGAGATGCAGGTGTGGCAAGTGGGTCATTTTGGCGGGCATAACTTCGCCCCAACCCTCATCGATTTTCCCCAAGGGCACTTCTGGGGACATTTAAACGCAGAGATTTTGGATGCATTGGTGTATCGCCGGGGTGATGTAACCCGACTCAGATCTCACTACCGAGGCTGGGGAGGGCTGTCACGTTGGGGACAAGTGGCCGAACGCGAACTGTGGATGCAGGTCGGCTGGTCATGGCTACAGTGCGCCAAAGGTGAACGCTTGATCGCTCAAGATGGTGGAAAATTCACTCACCGTATTTTGCGCTGGCTGCTGCGCTGGGTACCGACGATTCGAGCGCAAGTCCTCCTCAAAAAGCTAGACCAAAAGCGCACCTGGGCAACTGTTGAAATTCAAGCTCATAGCGATCGCAGTTCTGAAATGACTGCTTATGAAGTTCAAGTTGAGGTTAGTCACACCGTGATGACTCAGTTGCGATCGGGCGAAACTGCAAAACTACATCCGGCTCAGCAATATCAGGCAACGGTCCGACAAAGTGTTAGAAAAACAGAGCGATAAAAGTTGTTGAATCTGATATTACCCGAACCTTTGAGGAGCAGCAAAGTGAGTGATGCCATTAATTTGGTATTCAAGAGTGAAGGGTGTTTGCTCATAGCGAGCGTACTAGAATCATATTGCCTTGATTGCTGCCGCTGCTAGTTATTGTCGAGGTTCTGGAGGAATCTGCGATTTTAATTCCTCAATCAAAGGCGGTATTTCAAACTGCACCACATCTATAAATTACCTGGGCCGAGGAGAGGATTTCATGACGGCGTAAGTAGTTGCGGCTACTTTCAATACCCTGACGGGTAATCAAGTCAACTTCTCGATGGAACACGGTTTGTAACTCTGCTTCCATTTGATCCAACGCTCGGAAGGTAGGGTGGGCACTGGGATGAAATTGCACCATCACATCAATATCGCTATCAGAGCGAAAGTCATCGCGTAGAACAGAACCAAATAAAGACAATTCTGTCACCTGCCACTTATGACAAAATTTGACGATTTTCTCTATCGGTAGTTCGATCTCTGCAATGGTCATGTCGGTCTTACCCTCGAAGCTTCTAACCGCTTCCCGTTCCAACCGGATAGATGATTTAAGCAGATGGATTTCCTGCAATACTACTGTAGCCCGAGCTTAGCGGCTCCTTCTTAAGGGTTGAGTTGACACGATGTGATTAAGTCAGGAGAAATTTTATACACGACTTCGTCAAGCTGGGTTCCTCGCCTAGTCTCGACTTGTTTCTCTTCAAAAATGATTCCTCCCATTGATTCAGGGATTCGACGGCTCGGGATATTGGCCCGATCTACCGGATAGGTCAGATAATCGAAATCGATGGTTTCCAAAGCCCACTGACAGGTCAAGTGTATTGCTTCCCGTCCCAGCTTCGAACCATGAGCGCTTTTCTTGATCCAAATACCCAATTCTGGCGTTCTAGCATTCGCCTGTCCGTGAACTCCACAACACCCGATAAACTCTTCGCTGGACTTATCTAAAATCACGAAGATCACTTCATACTTCTCTTTCATTCCCTGAATGGAGGAGTGAATGAACGCAAGAGTGTCATCAATGGTCTCGGCTGGTTTGGGAATCATGAACTCGGTAATTTCATCAGAGAACTCTTTAAAGATTGCCTCGGCAAAATAGTCACTGATAGATCGAAGCCAGACACGATTACCTGCTACACAGACAGTCGTTAGATCGATTTCGTCACGCAGCGAGAACTCTTGCGTTTTCTTTTGCATCACTCTGATGGGATCAACTGCATCAATACAACTACTTCAATGTCACAAAGGTTACTCGAAAGTGCTCCTTTGCTCTTCTTCGCTCAATGCACAATGCTGTTGTGGCTTTCAAACGCTATGCAAAGCATTCATGCGATCGCCTACCGAAATCCAACTTAATCCGACTACGGAAATTGCTATCGTCCGAATGAATCTATAACTATGGAGCTAACTCAGACTACTATGAATTATTTTTCAACGCTGATTACCCTACTGCGCGATCGCCCAGTCTTTTTAGAAGAAGTTCGCAATGGAACCAAACTTGAATCGAAAATTGTCTCACTGATTGTTGCTAGCTCGCTATTCTTTGCCATTTATGGCGCGATCGTCGGAGCCTCAAGCGGTTGGCAACAGATGCTACTTTCAACCGTCAAGCTACCTGCTTTATATCTGCTGACGCTGCTGATTTGTCTGCCCACGCTCTACTTCTTCGATATTCTCTTTGGCTCACAGGCCAACTTCAAGCAATACACTGTTCTGAGCTTGACAACCGTTTCGGTCATTAGCGTTCTGCTCTTCAGCTTTGCGCCCATCACTCTCTTCTTCCTAATTTCAATTCGGGATTATCACTTCTTCTTGCTGCTGAATGTGTCAATTTTCGCTCTGACCGGGTTTGTAGGCGTTCAGCTCTTTTATCGAGGGGTTAAAACCGTCATGAAATTTGACGAAAAGACGCCTCAGATTCGCCAAAGGCTGCTTCTGTTTTGGCTTGTTCTGTATGGTCTCGTCGGCAGTCAACTCGGCTGGACGCTAAGACCTTTTTTTGGTGCGCCTGGAGAGCCGTTTCAGTTGTTTAGGCCAATTGAAAGCAATTTCTACGCTCAAGTGATTAGAAGTCTGATCTCGCTTTTGGGTGGAAATTGAGTGTGCTCAAGCAGAAATTGCTGTTCACAAAGACTGGTGGCAGAGAGAACAGGTTTGTCGGATTTAGGTTTGCCAACTCAATCAGCATATGAAATCTGATTTAGAGGATTTAAGAATTAGTCAAGATCAGCTTGAAAAGCTAACCGAGTTAGAAATCGGAAAAGTCTTTATGGGCGGCGTTGTACGACCCTCGGCGCTTAGATCACCGGGTCAATTACTGTCGTTTTTAGTGTCAGAGTTTTCTGTTCTGGCAGTTGTTTTTATTGTTTGCTTAGGCTTTGGGTTAGTCATCGTCCGAAGTTGGGACAGTTTCAACAATGTATTTGGACTGATTGCGGTAGCAATAGGGATCACGATCGCAGGGGCGATCGCCTGGAATGGCTATCAATGGCAGCGCTACAAAGCCCTCAAGACACTGTCACGACTACTGGATGAAGTTGATCGACATAACGACATTGTGCAGGCAATCCAGGTGATGGACGAACTGCAAAGGGCACAATCGTCAGCACCAGCCCAAATATCCAACCGAGCCGAAATTCTGTCAGCATTGGCCGCGACCCGCGATAGTCTGATCTCAGCATTGATGACGGAGCGAATTCTGCGCTATCACCAAACCGTACTTCAGCAAGGACGTGACCTCATGGGCAGCATCGAAACAAACCTAGCCGCCCTACAGGCTCTGCAAGTCAGCAATCAGGCAACAGAATATCAGCAGTTTTTGCAAGAAGCCCTAGACATTGGGTTGGCGGTTCAGCAAGAGATGATGACTCAGACCGATGAAGACTTCTGACAGTCTCTGATCTACAGTGACAGAGTTGGCAGGGGGACGAAAACGGGTGGTAATAAATCAGGCAAACGCAAGTGGCTAAAACTGTTAACCAACGGATGCGATCGCCCTGTCTCACATCGGCTCTCATCAAGCTTTGCCAGCACTGCCGAACAACCTGATTTTTTGAGCAATGATTTCCTGCATTGCCCCCGTGGCTGCTTTCTGGCAGTCTAAGAGGTCGCGTTGCGAGTTCGTTTCTCCATACTCTCGCCAAAACTGGAGGTATTTTTGTCGGACTTCAGTGTTGACATTGAACTTGCAGACCCCTAGTTCAATCGATCGCTGAATCATGAGGGCCGGTAAACCAGACGCGCCGTGTAGCACTAGGGGGATTTTGAGGCGTTGACGAACCTTGATCAGACGCTCGAAATCTAATCGGGGTTCGCTGTAATACTGACCATGAACATTCCCAATGGTGACCGCAAGAAAATCAACTCCCGACTTGGCTACGAATTCCTGCGCCTGGTCAGGGTCGGTCATCTTGGCTTCTTTGGCAGCAACCGTCATACCGTCTTCAGTGCCACTGATTCTGCCAATCTCTGCTTCCACAGTCGCCCCCTTCGCATGGGCCAAAACAGTCATTTCACGGGTGAAAGCTAAGTTCTCTTGAAAGGAAAACTTCGAGCCATCCGCCAAAACCGATTGCACGCCTGCTTTCAGAGCCAGCTCAATGATTGCCTCGTCTTCGCAGTGATCTAGGTGAACTGACATCGGAACACTGGCCGAGTCCGCCGCTTCTAAAAAGAGTGCAATTAAAGGAGGCCCCCCGTACTTCAGTATCTGAGGCAAAATTTGAATGATTGCCGGACTCTTGTCAGCTTCAGCCGCATTGACCACGGCTTTGACACCTTCAAGGTTATATAGATTGAACGCACCAACAGCGTAGGAATACTTCTGAGCTTTCTCTAACAGTTCTTTGGTAGAAGTCAGCATGAGATTGCGATCGCGTCAGTACTGATAATACTGGGTCCATCAGGTCCAATCCAGCACACCGTTCCCAAACATTACCGTCGTCATGTTCAAAACCTGCTCGTTGCTGTCACCTCAAACAGAGACAAATCTGGATTCCTTGTTTGACTTATGTTTATTGACCTATCAATTGATCCTCAATGGCACGACCTGCCATCATCAATTTTGTTTTTAAGATTCATAAAAATAAATAGTTTGATACGCCTTGAGCTATTCCTAAGCTACCTGCTTATCAGAACTTTTCTCTTCATTAAAATTGGCTAATAGCTCAATCAACTCAGCCTTTTTCTTTTTTGAGTAGCCTCGAATCTCTCGTTTTTTAGCTAAAACTTTTAACTCTTTTGTACTAAATGAGTCAAGCAATCTTCGGTCTGTAATAACTTTAGGGATTGGCTGCGGCGTCAGATAAAACACTTGCTCAAGAAACTTCAGTTTCTTCCCTACTGTGATGCGGCATCCGAGCTTTGTAATTGGAGTTAGACTCTTCCAGTATTGGCGAGGAGCTTCATCAATTCTGGCTACAGCTGAGGCATGATTAACACCCTTTAACGGGCTATTGGGTAAAAGCATCAAGAAATCCAAAGCGCTTGAAATTTCATCTCGATTAGCTGTAGACAAATTAACCTTGGGGATAATTTCTCGACACAAGGCTTGAGTAAGTGATTCTGTCTCTGGTGTGCTATCAGCAATGATGCACCAAACTTCTTCCAAGCCTGCCTCTGAAGCCACTGCATAGATAAATGAATTACCGATAACTTGATACTGGTCTAAGCCAACTTCTTTAACAATGAGCGGTACCCAGTTACGACTCTGTTCCTCAAGGTATTTTGCTGTTTCTTGAATTAAATAAGCATGAACTTCAGTTGGTATCCCAGGTTCAATTTCTTCAAAAGGCAAACACATTAAGTTTCCAGTATCAGAAAGGCTCATCAGATGAAATACTCCTTAGCAAGCTTCAAATATTGCTCTCTCGCAGTCTTGAAGGCAAATACTGCTGGAACATGTAAGAAATCAGCCTTTGATATGTAGGCCATGTAGGGTATACGGTTTGTTCGTAAGTCCTTGTGACCTCGCCGCAGTCTTGGATAAAAATACGGTGTTAAATCAAGTCCGTCAGAGTTTTTTCTCGTATTCTTTATTATTTCGGCGATCGCTTGATGCATAAGCTGCAATTGTGCTTCCGATACCTTAAACGCATTATTCATGAGAATAGGTAGAGGTATAGGCCCATACTCTCCAGCCCTCTGGCGCTCTGTTCTAACCTCTGGGAGAAAGCGAGAAATTGCCATGCCAGCGTTCTGTAGAGAATGCAGATTATCATGTCGAGCTGGTATCAAAACCACATCCGCTGCATAAAGCGCTTTCTGTGCAAAAATCCTCCAGTTGGGAGGCGCATCAATCAATATGTAATCGTAGCTACTTTTAACACTCTCTAGTAGCCGATGCAAGGCACTGATCTTTATCTGTTGCTTTAGCTTCACTTCGTCAAGATCACTTACTAATTCTTCATCAGCCAGAATTACATCGAAACCCAAGGGATGTTTCAATCTCGGATGCTCAAAACTGTAAGGAGTAATGATCTCTCTAGCATCAACTTCTTTATTTTTGAGGGCAGATACTAACTTGCCATTAAGTGGTGCCAGATCAAGGGCATCTCCTAAGTCGCTTTGATTGGGATCAAAATCCACAATCAAAACGCGCTTCTTGAGTACGCTAAGAATTGCCGCAAGATTCAAAGTAGTGGTCGTTTTTCCAACACCGCCTTTGTTGTTGTATACAGCTACTGTCAATGCTTTCTCAGGAGACTCTATCTTTTTTCTGAGATCTCTGACAATATCCTTGAGATTGCCATCTAGTGATAGACAAGCCGTAACAGGATGAACAATCTTGTTGTGTTTTCGAAATAGTTGTACATAACGCGAATTCGTCAGAATTCCCCACTTTACAGTTTTAGATTTTGCGTCTAATAAATATCGTTTGAGTTGAAGGGCAGCTTTAATATGACTTGAACATAGCTCGCTAGAAAGATCTTCTGTACAACCCTTTACTTCCATGTAGAGATAGGGGCTTTTATGGGTTTGAAGGAATATATCGTTTTCTACGTTCTTTCGAGCTGCATGGTCTACAGCTCCCCTTGTGACTGGAAATTGAGGAATTATCTCTAAATCCTGAAATCCTAGTGCATTGAGAAAGGGCTTGGAAAAGTTACTTTCGACAATCGCTTCTGCCGCATCTGCAGGAATATTAGCAAGCGTCTGTTCTAATTGCATAAGCACTATGTAGCTTTTTCCAACATATACCTAGCAGACGTAGGCTTACCGGAAATTTTTGCAGCCTATTTGATGAACTTCTTTGACTCTTTGGGTATAAATATTACTGATTCTTTGCGTAGGTCTGGTTATTATTTCTTCGTTGACCTCATAACTTCAAATTGAGCTACCAAGCTGATCTATAAAGGTAATTCCGTGCTATTCATCAAAAACAAAGATTTCAATCTTACTATGTTAAATTCCATGAGCAGAGGTATTTTGATATGAGAATAATGCTAGGTTCTTTTTGATAGCCCCATGGTCATAAGGGGAGAATTTATGAAAATTCGAAATATCCTCGTGATGACGCCTATTGTCTTTTTCTTTCTGCCTAATGGAAAAATGGCTGAGAGAGTGGCTTTGCATTTGACAAAGCGTTGTACAAACTGCCTTTTGAGTTGGCAAGAATTTGTGCGAACTGATTTAAGCGGAGCAGACCTTAGGAATACGAATTTCAAAGGTTCTCGCTTTGTTAATGTCGATTTGTCGGAGGCTGATCTACGAGGTGCCAATTTTGAAGATGCTTATTTTGAAGCTGTCAATATGAAAGACGCAAATCTTTGTGGCGCGTTTATGGTGGACGGGCAGAAATCCCCTATTGGCTGCTGGAAAAAATAATAGAAATATCCAAGAATTTTGGGTAGAAAAGCTTTAATGACTAATTTTTATTTTGCGCTGCTTGACTGTATGTTTTATCGATAAGAACGACGACGATCGCCAAACTTTTGTTGATAGGCCGTGTAGACTGCTTCTAGGAATCGCTCGGCAGGCATCTCTTCTTGGGGCAGCTTTTCAAGTTCAATAATTTCTCGTAGCTGTCGAGCAAGATCGACGCTGAGCTGTTGCCGCGCTACTTTAGTTAAGGACTTTCGCCGTTGCAAATACTCTCGTAAAGCCGCAAAATCGTCTGGCAATAGATTGCCAATCATGGCCTGTTCTATCAGCTCTAGTGCAAGGGTCTTGGCATCAGTCGATACCGTTACTTTGGCATCCCCCACCGCTTGCTCAGATTGAACGACCAGCGTGCCAGCGAGCCAGTCACCGATACGTTTCTCTTGCTGTCCAAATAGGATGCAAAAGAACCCAATGAACAAAATGTCATCCACCGGACGCAACAGCGATCGCAAAGTCGCCTGAAAAACGCCTTCGGGCTTTCCGGTGTCATTGATGACGCGAATCTTGGTAATGCGCTTTCCGGGTGTTTGCCCTTGCCACCAAGCTTCAAATCCGACGAAGTATCCCCAATAGATGGAAGCCGAGAGAACCAACGCCAACGCTACTAGCCAGAGATCAACAGCATCCGCACCACCGCCTAAAGCTGCAAATAATGCAACTAATTGCTCGCTCAAAAAAGACGCTAAAAAAGAGACCAGCGACAGCAACAAGAACACCAGCACGTAGTCGATCAGAAGCGCTAAAGCCCGATTCCCTACTCCGGCCAAAGTGAATTCTAGCTCTACACTTTCCGGTGTTCGAATTGTGATGGTTTTGAAGAGTTTCATAGATTTCTGCGATCTTGTGGGCGATCGCTGATACGAATATCCAGCCCTTCTCGACGGCTCCGCAGATCGTAATAAAGAACAGCTTTGATGGATTGAAAGAAAGGAGCTGCCAGTACGATAGCGAAGAAGAGCAGGATGATGAACACCAGGAGGGCGATCGAAAAAGCGATGCCCAAGGCAATATCGCTGCTGCCTCCATCTCCTGTTGTATTCGAGAAGAAAGGAATGGTGAACAAAAACGGCACCAGCGTTAGCAAATATAGGGGCAGCATGACGAGATAGGACACCAGCAACACGAACAGGACGCGAGTTGCAGACCCCTGGGTCAGTTCCCAACTCCGGGAAATGGAGGATGTTGCGTCTTTGTCAGGTTCCATGGCAATAATCATGTCGTATAGCCAAAACCGAGCTTGAATCCAAGTTTGAGCTGCAAAAACAACAACTTGCACCAAGACAACCAGCACGCCCGATAAGACAGCTGCAGCCGCCCCAGCTGCCCCCATAGCAGCTAGCGGAACGATGACTACTCCTGCAACCGCAGAAATCGCATAGTTAATGGCCAGCTGAATAATCCCTACTAAAAATGCGACCCCTAAGAAACTCCACATGCGCGGCTCTACTTTCCGCAAAGCTACAGCAGGTGTTTCTGGCTGGTGAACGACTTCTTGAAATCCTAATCGGCCAATTTGGGCAAAAATCATTAGCCCCCTTGCCCAACCGTAAACCGGAATCAGATACCAAAGTGCAGCTTTCAGACTCAGTCCAGAGTAGGTTTTGAAGTGACTTCTTAGCAAACTAATGCCACCACTGACCACATCACCCACATTCAGCGGACGCATTCGGCGAGGAGATTGATATGCCATGGGTCTTGATTCTTGGGGTAAAAATAAGGGTGCGTATCTTTAACTAATCTGCCCACATCCTAGGTCAAGCGTAAGCCGACTATTTACTTTCATGAACATTCAGCGTTGGATTGCTAGACGAGAAGCCAGCTGGCGGCAGCTAGACGATTTGCTAAATCGAGCTGAGAAGCAAGGTCTAAATTCTTTGAAAACCACAGAAATTAAGACATTAGCCAGTTTGTATCGGTCAGTGTCTGCTGATTTAGCGCGGGCACGGACCCATCACGTTGGAGATGTGTTAATTCAGGATTTACAGGGATTGACCTCTCGCAGCTATAGTCAAATTTACCAGGGGTCACGGCGGCAAGATTGGCAGTCGGTGTTAGCGTTTTATCAATATGGATTTCCAGCGGCGGTGCGAGCTTCGTGGGTTTATATTGCGATCGCCACCGTCCTGTTTGTCACCAGTGGCCTCATCGCTTGGTGGTACTCGTGGCAAGATCCCTCCTTTATGTCCCTAGTCCTTAGTCCAGGATTTGTCGCTGAGGTTCAGGAGAGTGAAGAGCTTTGGACAGTTTCGATTTTAGGTCGGGAGCCTGTCGCTTCTAGCGCCATCATGGTCAACAACATTGGCGTCTGCTTCAAAGCCATCTTTGGTGGCGTTGCTTATTTTCTGCCGGAGGTACCGATCGTGACCCCTCCGGGAGGATTTACTGTTTTCATTCTGGTCCTCAACGGTTTGATGATTGGCTCTGTGGCGACTCTAGTTGCCCAAACTGACTTGGCCTATGATCTTTGGGCTTTTGTCTTTCCCCACGGATCGCTGGAGCTACCTGCCATCTTTTTTGCGGGTGGCGCGGGCTTGCTGCTCGCTAGAGCCATCTTGCTTCCTGGAAACTATCGCCGGATTGACGCTTTGCAAGTTTATGGACGGCAGGCAGCTGAGCTTGTCTATGGCATTGTGCCGATGCTGGTCATTGCAGGCATTATCGAGGGCTTCTATTCCCCTAGTCCCTTTGTCCCTAATTTGATTAAATATGCGACGGGTAGCGTGCTGTTTTTAATACTGATTACTTACTGCCTGTATCGACCTGCCAAAGACGTGTAGCTGAAGATAGAAGGTCTAACTGACGGCAAAAGGATAATGAGAGCTTTTGTGTCCGATCCTGTTAGAGGCGAATAGGTTCACGCTGCTCCGTAAATTCAACTGATTCAATTCCAAGTTCTGAATTTTCAAGTAGGGTCTGCTGTAGGCTGCCGAAGAGAATACGCTGTTCACAGGTAGCCAGAGAGACAAACTGGCGCTGGGTGTCGGGTCTGCGGCGAAAATCAATCGTGACGCTGTCATCATCACTGTTGGATAGGACACGATAACCTGCTAAGTCAAAGTTGATCAGGTCAGGTATTTCATCCGTCAACAGATAGTGAACCGTTTGAGAAACTGCATCGTCTTTTGCGACGATCTTTGCTTCGCCAACATAGCCTTCACAACTAGCTGGAGGCGTATACAGCATGATAGTGATGAGGTCTGGAGTATTCTCAGCAACGGTTTGCCAAAATTCCTCCGTCGTCTCTAAAGCCAAAGCTAAGGAGGTGAAATGAATACGAACAGGCTGAATATTGGGTATATTTTCTTGAGCCAATGCCAGCAGGGGAGCGATCGCACCCACTGTCCAAAGGCTCAGCCCCCACCCCACAACTTTGGAAAATTGCCGAGGCACATTTACAAAGCGGTGTAAGCTTACTTTGGTCATATTGACGCCCTCCCAATGAGTGCCTTAGATAGGTTGCTGCTGTGGCTGAAACTGCCTGGAATCATCGACACGTTCTTTCGTTATCTCAATTCACCCCTCAAGATTATGAGACTGTTATCAGTACAGCAGTCAGCTTTCGAGATGTCCTCTCTCGCCGCAATAAGAAGGTGCCAACGCTCCAGGGCAAAGTCGTTACTAACTTGTTCTTCGAACCGTCTACTCGTACTCGCAGCAGCTTTGAGCTAGCGGCCAAACGGCTTTCAGCAGACGTCCTTAATTTTGCGCCAGGCAGCTCTTCTTTAACCAAAGGCGAGACTATTTTAGACACAGCGAAAACCTATTTGGCAATGGGGGCTGACATCATGATCATCCGCCATGCGGCTACGGGTGTTCCCCACGCGATCGCGGCTGAACTGGACAGGCTGAAAACAGGTGTCGGTGTTCTGAATGCTGGCGACGGACAGCATGAGCATCCTTCCCAAGCACTTCTTGATCTCTTGACATTGTGCACTGTGCTCAATCCGGAGAATCCTAATATTCAATCTCTCAAAGGCAAGAAGATCGCGATTGTAGGAGATATTGTGCACTCGCGAGTCGCTCGTTCTAATCTATGGAGTTTGACCGCCTGCGGGGCTGAAGTTCACCTAGCAGGACCGCCGACACTCTTACCTGCAAGGTTTGTGGATAGTTTTCAGCGATCGCCCATTGAGCCTCCTGACATCTCCCGCCAGCTACAGCAACATACCAGCCTAGAGGCCGCTCTAAAAGGGGCTGACTTTGTGATGACTCTACGCCTACAGAGGGAACGCATGGCCCAATATTTGCTTCCCAGCGTGCGAGAATATCACCACCAGTTCGGCATTACCCACGAGCGCTTGAAAAGCTGCTCCCCTGCCGTCAAAGTTCTGCACCCTGCTCCGGTGAATCGTGGTGTCGAAATCAGCTCTGAGTTAATGGATGATCCGGAGCGCAGCCTAATCGGTCAGCAGGTTACGAGCGGTGTCGCCACCAGGATGGCTTTACTATATTTGATAGGCACCCGTGGCCGAAATGCTGAAGTCCTCGACGGAAATTAGCCTGTGGTTCTATCAACTCCTCTTCCTTTTGTTCCCAACCCTGCTGTGGCGGAGGGCGATCACTTCGTAATGACGTTTGCACCGTTATCTTTGCCCGCTGTATATGAACTGGCGGATGATTCGTGTAATGGGGCGATCGTGGTGATGAGCGGCATGGTGCGCGACAACACCGATGGCCGCACTGTTTCCTACTTGGAATATCAGGCTTACGAACCGATGGCGATAGAGGTGTTCAAGCAAATTGCAGCGCAGATTCGCCAGCAATGGACAGACATCACCCGCGTTGTTATCCATCACCGTACGGGCAAGTTAACTGTCGGTGAAATTAGTGTGCTGGTAGCTGTGGGCTGTCCCCACCGAGGAGAAGCGTTTGCCGCCTGTCAATACGCGATCGACACCCTCAAACACAACGCCCCTATCTGGAAGAAGGAACACTGGCAAGATGGCTCTAGCACTTGGGTCAGCATTGGCGCTTGCGAGGAAGAGGCATAGTCATCATTTCTCTGCTAGCTCAAAAGCTCTATTTCGCAGCTTGCTAGACACACGAAAGTCAGCCCTTTCTAGGTCATCCAAAAGAGGGCGAATTGCTGGAAGAATACTCTTTTTCTTAGCTTTCAGGAGAAGTCCAAGTGTTCTCGTAACCTAAAGATTAAGCTGTTCTGCAATTCGGCGAGCCTTTTTGTCATCTGGCAATATCGGTACGTGTTCAATTTCCAGGGCAAGGGCGATCGCTTCGGATTCACCAGCACCTATTTATGTTCTCAATGTGTTGACCAATGCCTGATTCTTCACAGTCTGTACTCGCAGCTAATCCATTGTGAATCCAATTTCTCTTTTGAATATCTGAGGAATCCAATCAGTTTTTACTGCAATGGTCATAAGAGATGGCGAGAAGCTTGTGTGACAGAAACGTCCACTGAAAAACTGTAGCAACAATGGCTACGAAGACTCTCCCAACTTTGCTATTAAACAGGAATTCATATTATTCCTAGCCAGGAATTGGAGCGGGTGTGAGAAAGAGAGATTGGAAGCTACGCTGGCTAAGTTTTGTCTTAGCTACAGCGCTGATATTTTCAGGGGCAACTGCTGTCAGGAGTCAAACATCTAACTCCTTGGTCATAGAGCGAACGGGGCAGTTTTGTATAGAAGATCCAGCCTGCTTCAACCGCTTCCACCCCGATATTCCTCCTGCTGCCACTGCTCAGCCAGGTCAAACAATCGTATTAGGTACTCGCGATGCGTTTGATGGGACCTTTGAGCTAGGGTCTACTCCCGAAGATGTGGTTGCCGCTGATTTGTCGTTAGTGCATCCGATGACAGGACCTATCTTCATTGAGGGGGCTAAACGAGGAGATGTCCTCGCTGTGACGATTGAAGATATTGAACCCGATCCCTATGGTTATACAGTGATTGCGCCTGGATTTGGGTTTCTGCGTGATCTGTTCCCCGATCCATACATCGCCAATTGGAGTCTTGATCGGACCGTTGCAGTCTCAGAAGAGATTCCGCAAGTAGAGATTCCCTTTGCACCGTTTGCTGGATCCTTGGGCGTGCTGCCTGGCGAACCTGAGCTAGAAACCTTCCTCACCCGCGAAGCCGAACTTGCAGAAGCCGGGGGCATCTCTTTGACTCCCCTGCCAACAGGAGCGCTGCCCGCTGATTTGTGTGGTCCTGAAGGGATAGACCGGGACCGCTGTATCCGCACGGTTCCCCCTCGTGAAAACGGTGGCAATATGGATGTGAAGCAGATGCAGGTGGGAACAACAGTGCTGTTTCCCTGCTTCATAGATGGCTGTGGATTATTTGCTGGGGATGTGCATTATGCCCAAGGAGACGGAGAAGTTTCAGGGACTGCGATTGAGATGGGAGCTACGGTTACTGTATCAACTGAGATTCGGGAAGGGTTGGGTGCACAAGTCAAGGCCCCTCAATTTGAAGGAGGCGATCAGCTCAAGGCATTAGCCCCCGAGGCGTTTTATGCGACGACGGGAATTCCGATCAAGCAGGCTGGCGAGATTCCGCCTTACCATACTTATCTAAACAGCGAGGTGCTAGAACCCCTCAGCAATTTATCGGAAGATCTGACCTTAGCAGCCCGCAATGCACTCATTGACATGGTTGATTATCTTGTCAACAATCATGGATTGACCCCTGAGCAAGCTTATGTCGTGGCCAGCGTGGCAGCAGACTTACGGATTGGACAACTCGTAGATGTGCCTAATTATTTAGTATCAGCAATTATTCCGCTGACCATCTTTCCCGAGCTAGAGACCTCACAAAACAATTTCCAGCGTAGTGTAGAGGTGGCCTTGCAGTGAAGCGTCGCGAATGCTTGCAGAATATAGGTGCGATCGCCCTATTCCCATTAGCCCACACTCCCTTTCCTCAATGGAAGGTGTACCGAAAGCTACATCTATTCATCGTAGTCAATCGAGAAAATGCTGCAGCCTATGACCTCGGCCAGGCGATCGCCCATACCCTTACCGACGAGATTCCTGAGTCCAGAGCTATGGTTACTCGCGCCCGCGATTCACTGCGGGTAGCGAGTTTAATTAGTACGCAGCAGCTTGATGTGGCCCTTTTGCCTCGGCCAGAGTTAATCGCCTGGCAAAGCTATCAGCCCCCGTATGATCAGCTACAACCTACACAGCTGCAAGAAATCTTTGAAACAGAAGACTATGTTTTAATTAGTCGTAATGACTTCCGGGCAGAACATGCGGCTTTGATTAGAGAGACGTTGCAAGCACATCTGTAACCTGGGCCTTGCAGCATCTTACCTAAACCACAGTGTTTTGAAGATAGGGAATGTGTTCCGTATCATACTTTGCTCGGATGTAGTAGTCACATTAATACCTCGCCTGCGTAAGCCCTTGTCCACAGCATGACTGACATTCTCGTCAAGGTGAAACTTAATCTGCCTTAACGTTTCTTGCGTTAAGTTTCTGGACTTTGGACAATCAGGGTGACTGAAGAGCAGGAAAGTGGTAGAGGATTGGAAACTCTAAGCCCTACCACTGATGTCAACCTATCTTGAACCGCTGCGCCAATTTCGCCAAGCGATTTACGAAAGCTTTCCGTATCG
>NZ_JAQMUB010000057.1 GCF_028330965.1 Oscillatoria sp. CS-180
GATCTGGGGTTGGGTCAGGATCTGGATCTGGGGTTGGGTCAGGATCTGGATCTGGGGTTGGGTCAGGGGTCGGCTCGAACGATGTATCGCCTAGAAAGGTTATTTGCTCTCCAGTTGATTTGTTGCTGATCTTGAGTTGCTCCTCGCCATAGACAGTTGCGTCAACAAACTCGATTGGACGTTCAGAATCTATAGCGATAGGGCCATCAAACTTCTTGTGGAAAACACTCTCGATATCGCGGCCTTCAACAGTGTTATCGGTTTCAGTAATCAGGGTTGCATTGTTGATCTCCAGTACATCATCGCCACTATGACCTCGGCTAGAAGACTGAATCATGACCCGCGCTTCAGCAATAATCGGATCCTCGATATCCACTGTTCGGTTGGGGGCTATCTGGATACCCATATTGCCAACCTTCCAGGCTGTGAAATCTTCGACTGCGGCATTATCTGGATGAGTATCGAATGAGGTACTGATCTCAAGTGCGTTACCGGTCCAGTCAAATCGGTATCCCAAATTACCGGAAGTTGCCATGAGTGTATGAGCTGTGTTGTCCTCAAATTGCTCCATTGGCAAATCGCCTTTAGGATCGTCTTTGTCGATGGCAGTACCCGAAGCATTATCTGGGTCAATAAACCAGAATCCCTGACCACTTGGGACCCCAGCGACGTGATTACCCTCAAAGGAATTCGCTTGATTGGTAATCCAAAAGCCAGAGGCTCGCTCCTCCTTCCTCATGCCGTTGTCAGGATTGTCAATTCGGAACTCTTCTGTGGTTGAGCGCGGGAGCATCGCTAAGTTGTCAACGAATTCATTACCTGTTTCGACGCCGTCCTCGATGTAATAGGAATGGCTCATCGAGTCGTAGACAACGTTGCCTTCAATAAGCAGGTTGTCCGTCTGGTGAACAACCACCCCGCGCTGGAAAGTGTGGTGAATTGATGAGTTCTTGACGTATGCCCCTTCAGCATCTCCTGTATGGTGAAAATGAATGGGATAGCCTCCTAGTTCGCCTGAGAGTCCAAGGCTATCGAATTCCACCCCATCGATCTTGATCTCTGAGTCTGTCATGTATACGGTGTGGCCACCATAGCCAGCCCGCGTGTAGTAGTCTGGATTCTCTGAATTCTTGATGATCTGGGTCTCACCTTCTTCTGAACCCGTAATGCTAATGTTGCGTGAGAGGTTAGTAACTTCCCCTCTCATATCAAGCGTCTTGCCATTATCGAGGACTTGCTGCGCGCCATAGTGCTGATGTTTAAGCGGCTCGTCGAAGTATATGGTCGATCCTTTAATATCTGTGATGGTGCGCTCTTCGGCCTCAAATGCATCGAAGTCAGTAGGCGCGATCGCGATTTCGTCACCAACATTCCATCCTTGCGGAACTTCCATCAATGTAATGGAAGTATCACCGACATCTGCAGTTTCTCCGAGTTGAGTCCAGCTATCAACCTCAGTTCCATGCAGTTCTAACTTACCGCCGGGAGCAACAATCAGAGCTTTGTTATCGACAGGGTTAGTCAAATGACCGTGGCCGTCATGCTCAGAGCGATGATGAGAGTGTTCAGGCATCCAATCTGCCAAAACAATATCCGGGTCGCCAGACTTTCCCGTTAGAACAATTTCAACTTCATGAGTATGAGGATTCTCCTTACTTCCAGCTCTCATCTCACCAAAGACTACAATGTTGTCTGCCGTCAGAGCGATATCTGTTTCACCAAAGGTAAGTTTGCCTTGAACAACCAAATTGCCGAGCTCTGGAGTATCGGTATCTAGAACAACATTTAAATCAGGTGGAATGATTACGTCTTCCCCTGCTTTAGGAGTTTGGCCAAGCCATTCACTGGCATTTGACCAGAGAACCGTTTGCATATCCATATTGTGATTCATACCGTTCATGTTCATGGAATTCGTTTGCATATCCATTGCAGAAAATTCTCCTAAAGAGTGGATAGAGCGAATGAAATCTGCGACAGAATGCATTTAATGCAGAATTCATTCGATTTTCTAAGCAGAGAGAAAAGTATGATCTGATGCGATCAAAGAAAAGAAATTTAGCTATGAAAACACCAGATTTCACGCAAGCAAATAAGCTTCGTCATTCAACCAAGCTATTTTCAATTTTCAAAAAGAAAGGCTTTTCTGGGTAGAAAATACTTAGTAATCCGATTTGAAATTTCGGAGAATGAACAATCTCACTTATGGAAAACAGATTTGCTTGACCTGAAGACCGTACAGTTATAAATCAGCACATTTTGAGATCTAAGAGCGATGGAAAGCTGTTCAGCTCTTAGGAATAGAGTGGCTGAAATTCAAAACCAGTCTTAGCAAAGTGGTTTCCAGGAAAGATAGAAGTCTCTATAAATATCTAATTCCTGATTAATGGAATCAGTACCAAATCTTGATTTCATCAAATTCTTAGGCCTTTCCCAAAAGATGGGGTTTCAGAAAAAATCCCTGTAGAACCCATGCAGACACGTGCCAAATTCGGACATCTTAAGATTTAGAGAGACGTCCATACTCGAATCTGGTCAACGCCATCAATACACATATAGCGCGGGTGTTAATGGTGAAGAGCTTTCGTAATTGGAAAACTTTATTGACTCAGTAAATCTAACTCTTCAAAACCCTGTTATTTCCTGCAGACAGATAATATCACCGTTAGCGGTCTTGGTAGAAAGGTTAAGCAGCCCTTAGATTCAACTCGACAAACTTTGAGTTGATGTGATCCATCTATACCAACCCTATTGGGATCTTGAATAAGGCTCTCCTCGGAAAAACCTTATTTCAAAGAGCCTTCTTGACCCTAGAAATCATTTAGGCTCGCTATGGTAGACGGACAAATGGTAGCCCCTACCAACCGCTTATGGATGTTTGCTAGTTAGCATACGGACCAGCAGCGTCGTAACTAAGCAATTTAATAGTGGACTCCCTAGATTTGGATGGCAGATGTAGTCCCCTACTCGTGTTTCTGGCAGACATCACTACGGTAGTGTTCAAGCTACACTCGATTGTTCACATCAAGAAGACACAATAAAGTTAGTGCAAAGAGTTTACAAAGTATAACGTTGAAAATACGTAAATTTAGTGTGCTGGTCTGTCTTTGTCCTCTGAGGACATTACTATTTTGTCGGTTCTCAGAGGTTTCATGGCTTCTACAGTTTGAGGTCATTCGTCAGTATGTTTGGTTCTACTACACCTCTCCGCTGAGCGACGGCGATATTGAGAAGATGATGCTCTATCGGGTATTGGAGGTGACCTACGAGTCCATTCGCCGATGGTGTAAAAAGTTTGCTCAAGTCTTGGCCAATCAGATTCATCGCCGTCACTCCCTATCCGCTGACAATCAGCGTCTTGACGAGGTTGTGATCGGTATTAGAGATCAACGGTACTATCTCTGGCGAGCCATCGAAGGCGATGGATAGGAATATAGTCCTGAATTCTAGATGTGGAAAGTTAAGTTGGCAACACAGATGGAGTCTTGACCCTGACTATTCGAAGACGCAGCGCTTATTGGTTGGGAAATCTTTCTAGCTATAATGTGCCGGCATTCCCCAACTGAGAGGTTCGATGAGATCGCGAAACCGAGTAGATGAACTGCTACAGGAGTTGTCGGGTTGGGAAGCGCGGGAATTGCGAGAGTTGAAAGCAGCCCTAGGTGGTTTATTGGAGGCTGTAGAGCGAGACAAAAGGAGGTTGTCCGAGAAGGGAAGTCGGGGCCATATTGAGGAGAAATATATCCAACGGGGCAACAAAAGGCATGGCCCTTACTTATATCTGCGCTACTGGCAAGATGGGAAGCTGCGATCGAAGTATCTAGGTAAGAAGAAGTCAGAGTGAGTTGAGATGAAGTCAAAGAGTCAAATCCACGATCACTATTGTTAAGGAATGAAATTCGGAGAAACTACGATTATATCCCCTAACAATTCGAGTTCTGGTGAGTTTTTAGCGGAGTAACCGCCCTGGATCGTTACTTTAGATATAGCCATTCCAGATAATTTCTAAGGATGAGGAAACTTCTTGAATAAGGTTTTCCTTGGAAAACCTTATTCAAAATCCAAATGGGATCGCTATATGCTAGGAGTGCTTAAGTGCTCATTCAGGCAGTCGATCGCAGTGTCAATTCCAGTCGCAGCTGCTTGCACGTGGGTATCCTGCAAGCCCTTCTCTAGGCAGTGCTCTAGATAGCCCAGCTCAATCACCAAGCGTTTCACCATCTCTCGAAGGTGGCGCTGATAAGCAGAGTGGTCACAGTTCAGAGTCGTGGTGGTTCTCATCGGGCAGGTCCTCATTCACGGGGCATACTGATGTGATATCTCACTCCTTCTTGTTGCAGCTAGCCCTAATATCTCAACAGATAAGCTGTTGCAAAGCTTCAGTACAGCAACGTTTGCGACTGTGAAACTTGCGCGATCGCTGACGCTATAGCCCCTGAGTGTAGCCGTAGTAAAGTCTCATGTGCTCGATCGCATCTGATTTATCGGCAAAACTTTGTGTGGTGAAGATACCCAAGCCTGGTGCAGTGACCTTTAAATAAAAGTCACCACCAATGTTTCTTCGACCCACATCAAAGAGTTCAATCTCCACTCCCTCATAGCGCGTTGAGCGGTATGTGGGGTATGGCAACGATCCTGACGAAAAGGTATCACATCTCGCTGGAACCTTTGCATAGAAGGAGTTTAAGGCATACTACATTTCCGCCTCCAGAGCCTATTGAGTCAGTTCAATCGGTTCTTCCTGGAGTGGTTTAGTAGC
>NZ_JAQMUB010000058.1 GCF_028330965.1 Oscillatoria sp. CS-180
GTTACGACAGCGATAGCGCTGTTTCCCTTCAGCACTTTTACCATTTTTGACCACATCCGTCGTGTGACAGTGCGGACAACAGACCGGTTCTAATACCATTGTGAGCGGACCTGATAGACACCATGATCATCTTGACTCATTGCACAGGTCTAGAACACTACCCCATTTCATCGCAGTTCACCCAAAAACTGAAAATTTTGAAGCCTAGCTCAAATTCAACATACTGTACGTTTCTCGAATCCGATATTGCCCGAGAGATAGATAGTCTCTGGAAGAAAATCTCTTGCCTCTTGCAGTGCTCTGGCCTTCGCCTTTGTCTAAAACGAAGCAGGAGGGGTAATGCCTCGCCGAACGAGGTCTGATTCTAGGGATTGCAAAAACTCAAATTCCTTTCCAGGAAGGGCATGATCGTGCCCTTCCTGCTCGGGCTGTATGAACCCAAACGCGGCTTGGAATTCAGCTGGACCCATTGAGATGGGCGCACTGAGATGGCAGGGAATTGCCCGTTCGAACTGCCACTGAGCTACCTGGTTGACCCATCTTTGGACTTCAGGGACATCTCGGTTAAAGATAAGCGTCTGTAACACCGGGGCAACAAACGGTCGTCCTTCGCCATGGAGTGCCTGAAACGATGCTTGCCAGTCCGTTTTCCACTGAAAAGGATAAAGCCCAAAATAAGCTTTGCGAGAATTGTCCGGCGCTTTTCTGGCGTCTTTGATAGCTTGACCTAGCGTAGGAACATGCAGCGAACTGGGACGAAAGAAGAAGGAAAACAGAGCAATGCGGTGCCAACCTCGACGACGTGCTTCAGGAGTATCCACTATTGGGTCCTCAACGCGATCGCGGGAATGGAATAGAAGCGGATAGGGATCTAGATTTAATACTGGTGGTGGATCGAAGGGGACCGAGACGATGGCATCTGTCAGCAGCAAGGTCCGACTATCGCGATGAAAGAGAGCCACTTCGACAAACGGCCCTAACCCTAATCTAATCGGACCCAAAATCGCACAATCAAATTGATCTGCGAAGGGGATAGAGCTACTTTGGGTCAAAATATGGGTTCGTTTTGGGGGCAGACCTAGCCAACTCAGAGGCAGGTTGATAGGGTAGCTCCACTGATTGGGGGCAACGTAGACCTCTGCCTGAGGGAATTTTCGAGCAAAGGGACCGACAAACACTTTGTGCTCGATACCCGTTGTCGTGGTCATCAGGATGTATCGCACAGGACCGTGTTGTACTTCCAGCGATCGCACTTGGCGAATACATTCAGGCGTCGGTGCGACGGGAGAGTAAACAAGCAGTCCAGTCGGTCGTAACTTAACAACCGTCATGCGAATCGGAACTACAACGTAAAAGATGCCTTGGTACTGATCAAACGTCCAGAGGGTATCTTTGACCACTTCCCTAACTAACGTCGGGCGCTGACCATAGGGATAAAGCGGCACGGCAGGCCAAAAGGGCCAGGCATAGGCGCGATCGCGTTTGTGAAAGCCATTGGTGCTGGAAGACGTAGATCCTTGACTGCCCATGTTGTCTAGTTGTAGTTTGCCCCTCTGAATTGTAAAGACTCCTGACAGTTGTTCGATCAGTCAGCCAGCAGAAAATACGAATACCAATTTTCAAAATCAGGACTTACGCAGTTGCATCCAGCAATGACAAATTCCCACACCGTGTGATGTGGGAACCGATGCAGGAGCATGACGTGTCTGTGGCTGCCGAGCTTTAGGTGATCAAAGACAAGTCCGTTTCATAGACTGCTTCACCCTATTGCTCTACATCTTGGAGCTAGTTAACAGCGTCGGCTGCTGTTTGGACCTCGCTTTGGGTGTCTTGAGCGGATGCTGGTGCCTCATCTATAAGGCCGTGGGCCACCAGGACCGAACACGTGGCGTGGTGCATGACATAGTTGCTGACGCTACCAAGGAAAAACTCACTTAAACCGGAGCGTCCTCGGCTACCCACAATCACCAAATCAGCATTCCAGGTCTGGGCAATGTCACAAATCACGCGGCCTGGATCACCAGCGACTTGCGTGAATTCGGTTTTGACCCCTTGGGTCATCGCGTCAGCCGCAAACTGACGCAGCTCAACAATCCCTTCCTGTTCATACGTTTCCCATCGCTTTTGATAAGTATCCCAAGCAGCGCTGTCAGAAATTGGATAGTAAGAGTGATAGGCCCTGACTGGTAACCCTGGACTGCCATCTTCATAGGCAGAGAGGACGCGAACAAGCATTAGGTCGGCTGACATGGCTTTGGCGACCGACATCGCTTTATCCATTAGTGGAGTTCGCAGAGAAGAGTGATCCAGCGCAACCAAAATTCTTTTATACATAACAGTCTCCTAGAATCGGGGCAGCTTGAAGTCGTGGTGACGCCTTGAATTGGAGGACACACTCTGAGCGTTCTGAAATGAAGGACTACGAGAAGATCCTAAGCAACTCCTACCTATGGGAAGGCATCCCTTACTCAAACCGGAAAGAATGGCCTATTGACTAGCCAGCTATCTTTCCTTACTTCGATCTTAGTGTGGCGATCGCGGGAATCTAAACTTCGCTTAATATGCGATCGCACACTGAGCAACAGCTGTAAACTTTCGCAATCTTGTTGGGTCAGGCGATAGGTAAATGATCTTCTCAGATCTTGCAATTGTCCCGATATTGCCTGGTCTGGCCCCCCTGCCCCCAAATTTGGGGGGTTCTGACATCGAAGTTCCCCAGAATTGGGGGACTTAGGGGGCAAATGTAGGATGCTGAAGTACTAGTGCAAGATCTTTGATCTTCCCATTCAGGACTGCATCAACCATAGAGTGCACTTGCTGTAGGATGCACAACACCCAATGGGAGACTTCAGCCATATGTAGCTCTGCGCCTTGGAAAATACATCAGCGCCCAGACAAGCGGACCAAACCAATGCCGCCAAAGTAGAGAGACAGCACCGCCCCTGCCAGCAAACTTTGAGTTACCGGATCCGTGGAAGGCGTGAGAACAGCCCCCAGAACCGCAGCACCTAATAAGATATAGCGCCACCCCTTCAGCATCGTATCGGAACTAACAATCCCCAATAGCGCTAGCAAGAACTGAATGACAGGAATTTGAAATGCCAGTCCTGTACTGAACAACAGCAGCAGCACAAATTCAAAGTACCGATCGATCGACCACAGTTGTTCAACCACATCCTCGCCGTAGCTAATGAAGAAGTTTAGCGCAGCGGGAATCAAAGCAATGTAGGCAAAAAACAGTCCCACAAAGAACAACACACTCGATCCCAAGACGATTGGCCCCATTAGACGCCGCTCTCGACGGGTCAGTCCTGGCAGCACAAACATGATGAGCTGATAAAGAATGAACGGGCTAGCAATTAGAATGCCACTGTAGCCCGCCACCTTGAGAGAAACAAAGAAGTATTCTCCGGGTGAGAGCTGAAGAAACTTAGCTCCTTGAGCAGGGACCTCAAGCAGCTGCACGATGCGATCGACAAACGCAAAGCAGCCAATGACCCCAACAACAACAGCAATGAGCGAATAAAAGATGCGTATCCGCAACTCTTCGAGATGGTCAAAAATAGACATCTCAACATCGTTAGGAAGCTCATCGAGAAAGTCTTCTCGATCCAGCTCCGACTTCGGCGGTAGCGTATTGGTGTTAGGAGAAGAGGCCATAGCTTCGTAAGAGCGACTCAAAAAGACAAACTGTCCTCACTATTGTAAAGGCATCGCCATTCATAGGATTTCTACTGGGTTTGCAACGCTTGTGGGTCAGTTTCTGGCGTCAGAGTCAGGCTGCTGACGGAACCCGGAGATCCCATAGGGACCTCTTCACTACCATTGAATGAGTACATCACGCTGCCAGAATTTCCAGCCGTCACGGAGAGTTCACTATCAGCAGTCCAAGATTCTTTGGCGCCAGCCGTCAGAATACCCTCGTAGACTTCCTCTCCATCAGCGGTGACCCGCATCCAGGCATCCTCTTCAATGTTGACCGCGAAGGTAATAGGAGAACCCGTCAACGGAGTGTTGGCGATCGCGCCCTCAGCTTCAGTCGTGCCCGCGACTGTTGTATCGCTAGCACCTGCCTCTACAGGAGCGGTGCCCTCAGCTGCCGATAGGTCTGACGACTCCTCTGGTTCAGCAGGCGTGACTGATTCTTCAGTCGTCTCAGGAGACGCTGCTTGCTGAGGTGTATTACGAGTGGTGAGCAAAGCAATAAGACCTGTGATCGCCCCCAGCGCCACAACGCCCAACAGCCAACCCCAGCTATTGCCTGTTTTACTTGCCCTCACAGGTGTGAAAGAGCTACCGTTATGGGTCGGCTCTGCTTTAGAAAGCACCTTCAAACCGTGGCGGTCCTGCTGCTTAACGATCCCCTCAACGGAACCGCTGTTGGCAAGTTCAGGATTAGGCAAAACGGAGACAGGCGTTGGCTCAAACTGCTGAGAAACTTCTCGACCGTTTAAGCCCAGATGCTCAGCATATCGGCGAATAAATCCTTGAACAAACACAGGCTCTGGCAGCGTTTCCCAGTCACCTGCTTCGATCGCTCTTACCAAAGCTGGACGAATGAAAATCTGGTTGGCAACTTCATCGACGGTCTTGCCCTTTTCCTTGCGAACGCTTTGGAGATAGGCACCGACATTGAGAAGCTGTTCCTGCTGAACTGAATTCACCGTGTTTACCTTGCCTCATTCAGGGAAACAGTTGAGAAGAGTCTATAGAAAACTCTTCATGGAGGTAATTGTAAAGGGAAATGTTATTTTAATGAATCACCGGAGCGCTGCAATATTTCAATGCGGCGAGCAATGTCTGGATTGTATAAGCGCAAGTAGTTCCAATATCCGCCAAATACGGAGCGAATATAGTCTTTCGTTTCGGGAAACGGAATCTTGTCGGCGAAATCATCTTCATCCGTGTAATTTCTGCGCGCAATCCAGTCTGCTACGTTTCCAGGTCCCGCATTATAGCTCGCAACAGCGTAGAGGGAATGATTGCCGTACTCTTCGTGGGTGTAGTCCAAATACCAAGTCCCCAGCTCAATATTGCTGTTAGGATCATCCAAATTGTAGGCAGCAATATCCGTTTGGGCTTGAATCCACTCGGCGGTGTCGGGCATCACCTGCATAAGGCCAGCCGCCCCAACTACAGAGCGAATCTGCGGCTGAAATCGAGATTCCTGACGAATTAATGCTGTCACCAGCAGTGGATTCAAGTCGCGTTTCGCAGACCAGTCAGCAATCAAATTAGCGTAAGGGAATGGATAAAGCGTCTGCCAATAAGCAGGGTGCTCTTGCAGGGTTTGATGAGTTGCTTTTTCTTGAGGCTCATCTCGCCAGCTCAAGCTAGACACCATGAAGATGCCGTCTAAGTTGTCGCCTACGCCGACTCTAAGCACGCCATCGGTAAATTGTTCCTCAACAGAGGGATCTTGGCGGTTGTCGAATTCGACTTGCCAGAGGGACCAAGCATCTTGGTCTTGGCCTAGCAGATAAAGCTCTTGTAGGGTTGTCGAACCAACGGGTAGAGGTTGACGCCGAGTAGGAAGGGTGATGTCGGGCTGTAGCGATCGCACGGTGCGAAAATCACCCACATCCCATCCCAATGAAGCAGCCGAACGCCAGGCAAAATAGGACTCTGGATAAGTCCGAATGACCTGCTCGAATCGCTGGGAGGCCTCTTTTGTTTGTCCTGCTCTAAGTGCCCATTTAGCTGACCAGAAACCAATTTCAGGTGCTAGTTCACTGTCGGCATTCTCCTCCAGAAGCTGATCGGCCCACTGTAAAGCACCGGACCAATTCCCGGCCTGTCCAGCATTACGGGCGTATTGCGATCGCAGCTCCGCAGCCTCTTCCGACTGACTGTACTGCGCCAAAATGGTCTTCCGAATCTGAACCGCAGTGTCCGGGCTGTTGAGCGTCTCCATGATCTTGGCCTTTTCGACCAATGCTTCTCCAGCTCGATCAGGAAAGCGCTGGATAACCTGATCTAATAGCGGGAGCGCTGTTTCTTCATCGACCAGAGCAGACAGCCTCATGAGACCTAGGCCGGTTTCGGGAGCTTCAGGAAACTGGGCATTCAGCGCATTGTAATAGGCGATCGCCGCTGCTCGTTGCTGCCCCAACTGTGATCCCCGCGCTGCTCGATACAGCGTTTGTGGACTCGCAGGTGCTTGACTGTAAGCCTTCCCAGCCGCTTTGTAAGATAGCCGTTCCCAGTAAGCAAAACCTACGTCCTGCCATTCCTCAGCTGTCAACTGTTCGCCATAGTTATCCACCAGCCGATCAACAAACGCTAGGCTATCGGAGCGATAAATGCCGTGCCGCGTAATCACCAGCAGCCAATCCTTCTTATTCGATGAAGGGGTCTCCTCAGAGAGCTTCTTCGCTGCGACCTCGACACTACGGGGATGATCGGGAAACCGCTGCAATAGTTGGTCCCAATATTCTGGCTGCTGCTGACCCAGCTGAAATAACGCCTCTGCGGCGGCTGGCTGATCGCCGTGCTCTTGCAAGACCGTTTCCCACGTTTCTTGGGCGATCGCTAACTCACCGATGCCTTTCTGCGCCTTGCCCAGCTTGATACGCGCATAGGCTTCTAGCTCAGGATATTCCTCGCTCAGTGCCTCAAGAATAGGAACTGCTTGCTCGTCTCGTCCTTGAGCGACGAGATCGCTGGCCAAGAGATAACGTGCGCGCAGCTGCTCAGCAGAAGGGGGTTGAGCCGCGATGACCGCCAGTGACTCTTCTCGTTGCTCTCGTGGCTGTAGAGCGAGTGCTAAGACCAGCGAATCTGGGTCAGCTTCTGAGAACGCCGACTGCTGTACATTAGCGGTTACTCCGCGACCATATTGACGTCCTGGCAACCAACCAGCTGCATCGGCTAGCGCTAAGGTTACCCCTAACCCCAAAGCCGTTACGCTGCCCAACCCAATCCAGGGCATCCACTCCTCTAATCGCTTCCGCATCGCCGCCTCCCCTTTTGATGCCGCCGCGCTTCCCTCTAGCAGTTCTAGCAGAAACTACCGAAAAAAGGGTGGGCGTTCCCAAAATATAGCTTTAGCCATCTAGGCTGGTGCACCCATATTATCCAGGTATTTAGCCCATAGTTCAGATGGCTCGCCGTCTTGCCCTAACAGAACTAACGACGGCTATAGTTCAGTAATCACGGAGTTCACTCAGCGACTTTTTCCACTTGTCTCATTTGATCCCTGACTAGTTGCTATTACTAGGCTGCTGAAGAAACGGCTAAAAAGACTGTCAAATCCCATGTTGGATAAAAGAAAACGGTAGCCTTAGACCTTTCTGCCCCCTTTGGCGAATTGCAGAACCTGTCAAGCTGTGATCAAATGTAGGAAAGGAAATTTTCTCAAAGTTGCTTGCACTATATGGACCTTCATCTTTCGACCCAGCCGCCACTTGATTGGACAGGAGATTGCTTTGCAGTAGGTGTCACTGAATCCGATTTGCCCCTGACTGGAACCTTAGCGGAGCTTAACGAAAAGCTCTCTGGACTGGTACAGGAATTGATTGATGAAGTTGAGTTTAAGGCAGCAGCCGATACCCATGCGACCATCCGTGTTGGTAACTCAGGCCCTTTCCGCAAGCTCATTTTGCTGGGGTTGGGTAAGCAAGAGGACTTGTCATTGGAAACGATGAGACGAGCGGGAGCCGCTGCTGCCCGTTTAAGCAAGAAGGAGAAGTGCAAAGTTTTAGGCATTTCTTTGCCTGTTTGGAATGACAATGCTGCGCTGACTACTCAGGCGATCGCAGAAGGAGCACTCCTTGCCCTCCATGAGGACAACCGCTTCAAGTCTGAAGCAGAGGATAAACAGTTCACGCTTGATCGTATCGAGATCATTGGCTTTCCTAACGAGGCCCCAGCCCTTGCTAGAGCACAGCAGGTTGCTGATGGTGTCATCCTGGCCCGTGAGTTAGTGGCTGCGCCTCCTAACGTCGTGACTCCCGCTAAGCTGGCCGAGACGGCTGAGGACATTGCTCAACAACATAGCATTGAGGTTGAAATTTTAGACAGAGAAGCCTGTATGGCACTCGGTATGGGGGCATTCTTGGGCGTCTCTCAAGCATCCGATCTGCCGCCCAAATTTATTCACTTAACCTATAGACCGTCAGAGACACCGCGTCGCAAGCTCGCCATTATTGGCAAAGGACTCACCTTCGATTCGGGCGGCCTTAACATCAAAGCAGGCGCGGGCAGCATGATCGAAATGATGAAGTTTGACATGGGTGGCGCAGCAGCAACATTGGGAGCCGCCAAAGCGATCGCGCAAATCAAGCCAGACGTTGAAGTTCACTTCATCAGTGCAGCAGCAGAAAACATGATCAGCGGCAATGCTCTGCATCCTGGCGACATCGTTACGGCCTCTAATGGCAAAACCATTGAAGTGAACAACACCGACGCAGAGGGCCGCTTAACACTGGCCGATGCTTTAGTCTTCGCTGAAAAGTTAGGTGTCGATGCCATGATTGATCTAGCAACGTTAACTGGAGCTAGCATCATCGCTTTAGGAGACTCTATCGCTGGATTGTGGAGTCCAGACGATACGTTAGCAAAGGAAATCGAAGCGGCTTCTGGCGTTGCGGGCGAAAAGCTTTGGCGGATGCCTCTCGAAGAAAAATACTTTGAAGGCATGAAATCTCTCGTTGCGGATATGAAAAATACAGGCCCTCGATTTGGCGGCGCAATCACCGCAGCGCTGTTCCTCAAGCAATTCGTCAAAGAAACCGCCTGGGCACACCTAGACATGGCGGGTCCCGTTTGGAACGATCGCGAAAACGCCTATAACAGTCCTGGTGCAACAGGTTACGGCGTTCGTACCCTTGTTCAATGGGTACTGTCCTAAGCGCCTTTCAGGGGGTGACCAAAACATCCCCCATACCTCCTTCCATTTCAAAAAATTCGTACCGTAACCCGCTGCGCATTTTATATTCAGTGCCTTCAGTCGCACCGGATGCATCCTCGTGGATGCATGATGATGAGGTTTCATCAACAAAAAATTCTTGGACGTCGTTTTGCCGTTAATCTATTACCAATTGCGGAATTAACGCCTGCTTGCTTGTTGCATGCTTCATAGTCATCTACTTATAGGTCTATGCATCTCTTCGAGCGTGAGCGTCAGGAACTTGTCCGAACTCTCAGTAACTTACCTGCCGTCCAATTCGACGAAGTTGTCTTCGTGATGGAACTGCCTGGCGGTGTTTTGCCCCCTTCGTCAGCACCTCAAGGACAGCGCGCGGTCTCTTTACTGGAATGGGCTGAAAAAACTGGGCCAGGATTGGACTCTCTGCGCAGTGTTCTCAATGAAGTTTTAGGCCGAGAGCTACCCTCCCAAGAGGCGATTTGCCCGTATAAAGGACTCGCCTATTTCGACTGCAACGACGAAGACTACAAGTTCTTTTATGGCCGCGAGGAACTGGTTCGAAGGCTGTTAGATCGAGTTGCTAAGTCCAATTTTTTGGCGATCGCCGGAGCCTCTGGTAGCGGCAAGTCATCTGTCCTGCGAGCCGGCCTACTTCAGCGGCTTAAAGATGAAAAATCAAACGAGATTCGGATTTTAGTTCCGGGAGAACATCCCCTCAGCAGCTTGGCGCTTGCCTTTGTTAACAAGACGGCTGGACGGGTTAGACAAGCCAGAGAACAGCGAGACGCCGAGGCTCTACTGCAAGATGGCGCCAAAGGACTGCGGTATTTAATCCAAAACTCCAGGGCACAGCGAGTTGTGCTGGTGGTTGATCAATTCGAAGAAGCTTTTACTCTATGTCATGACCCCATAGAGCGGCAGCAGTTTTTTGAAACGCTGCTGGGGGCCGTGGAGAGTATGCCCTCGCAGCTCTGCCTGATCTTGGCGATGCGATCAGATTTTCTCGGCAAGTGTCTGGAACAGGACTATGGTGGTTTGGCCCAAAAGGTGCAAGATCATCTAGAGTCCGTCCGGGTGATGAATCCTCACGAGCTAAAGCTGGCGATCTCTGAACCTGCGCGGAGAGCCGGTCTGACTTTAGAGCCAGGATTAGTAGAAAGGCTGCTGGAGGACGTGGAGCAATCACCGGGGGGCCTTCCTCTGCTGCAATATACGCTGACGGAACTGTGGAAGCGGCGCGAAGGCAACCAACTCAAGATATCGACCTACCGAGAACTTGGGGGAGTGACTGGGACACTCAAACAGCGGGCCGACAAGATATTGGAGTCCTTATCACTCAAAGAACAGGAGACCGCTAAACACATTTTCCTAAACCTGACCCAGTTGGGCGAAGGGGCTGACGATACACGCCGTCGCGTGACTCAAGATAGTCTGGTCTCTTCTCAGCATCCCCAAAAGCAAGTCGCGACAGTCGTCAAAGCTTTAGCCGATGCTAATCTGCTTGTTACCGATGAACGGGGAGCATCTAATCAACGGGGCAAAGGTGTTGCTACCCTTGATGTTGCCCACGAAGCGCTGATCCGCAACTGGCCTCAGCTGAAGCAATGGCTGAACGATAGTCGAGATTGGCTGCGGCAACAGCGCAAGATTGAAACGGACGCTCAGGAATGGGTGCTGCACAAGAAGCCAAGTAGTTTTCTTTTGAAAGGCCCTAAACTAGCGGCGGCTGAAAGCTTTTTCAAGGATCCTGCCAAACGAGCGGCGCTATCCAGCGATGCTGAGGCCTTTGTGAAAAAGAGTGTGCGATCGCACCGCAACTGGACCTTAATCCGAAAAACTGCTTTCAGTGCCGCCATCTTGATCTCTGCGGGGCTATTGGGGACTTTTGCGATCGCCAACCAATCGAGCCGCAGTCGCGTCTTGGCAGAAAATGCTGGAACGTTGCTTAGCCTGCGTGAAATCGATGCTTTGAACGAAGCGCTGACGGCTGCCAACATTCAAGAAAGAGTCGGATTCATCACTCGATTACCGAGACAAATTCCAGGGATTGCCCCCCTGATTGACAATCATTTCAGAGTCAACGGAGCCTTACACAACACCGTTTACGGCATTCGTCAGAAAAACATTCTGAGAGGGCACGAAAGCATTGTTTTGGCTGCTAGTGTCAGCCATGACCAGACGTTGATTGCGTCTGCTGATGCGAGCGGCGTCATCAGGCTCTGGGATTTTGACGGAGCGCTGTTAGGAATGGTCGATACGTACCCACTCGGAGTGCATATGCAAGACATTACCAGCGTTGCGTTTGACTCTGAAGACCAGCAATTGGTTTCCGCTAGCTCCGATGGAACGATCGCTCTTTGGGATCTGCAAAGGGAGGGAGAAACCGTTGAGCTAGAGCATGAAACCACTATTGCAGGCCATAGCGATCGCGTCAGCAGAGTGGAATTTGAGCCTGGTGACGAAGGCATTATCTCTGCTAGCCACGACGGCACCATTCGATTCTGGACGCTAGAGGGCGAACCACAGACCTTAGACGGCAATCCCAAAATCATTCAGGCCGAGCAAGGCGCTATTCATGACCTTGATGTCAGAACAAGCGACGATGCTGAATCAGGCGCTTTCTTACTCGCATCAGCCGGTGAGATAGGTACTGTCAAGCTGTGGAGGCCAACTGGAGAATTCCATAAAGGGTTCAAAGTTGATAGCTGCAATGATATGTCGTGCAGTGTATACGGTGTCGGCTTCAGCCACAACGGCGATTATTTAGCGACTGCGAGCGCCAACGGACGAGTTCATCTCTGGACCTTGGACGGAAACTACATCGAGATGCTGGGTAAATATGGTGAGGAAGTGACGGAACTGACCTTTGCGCCCAAAGTCGATGCGGAAGATGAGGCGATAAAAGACGCGGATACCCTAGCCGCAGTGGATCGAGACGGTGCTATTAGGCTTTGGTTTCGAGGGCGAGACGGTCAATTCACGCCTAATGAAGATCTTTCCCTGCCGGGACACGATCTTGGTGTGAATCAGATCAGCTTCAGCGCAGATGGTCAAACAGTGGTAACCGCTAGCGATGACCAAACTGTCCAGCTTTGGCAAGGCACTCGCGACACCCTTAATCCTGTTATGAACCCGTGGCACGGTAATGTCATTGCTGTTAGCAGCAGCTTGCATCCCAGTGGTGAAAAGCTGGTCATGGCTGGAGATTCAAGCGATGAAAACGCCGGACAGGTCCGCTTGTTACAGCTCGATTTAGAGGCAGGCAGTTGGCAAGAGGTCGTCAAGAGACCTCATCTGTTGAAACCCAAAGGGGCTGCAACAGAATCTAGCAGTGACGACATCGCCCCAGCTTGCGATGACGATCGCAGTCTGAGTCAAAGCGACGAAACGGAAGCCGTACCCGTTCATGACATTAACTTTAGCCATGATGGGGAGGTGATTGCATCAACTGGCGTGGATGGCACGATTAAGCTGTGGACAGCAGACCTAGACTGTATCGCAGTCCTCGCAGAGCACGAAAGTCGAGTTGCTGCCGTCAGCTTTGCTCCAGATGGGACATTGGCGTCTGCCGACCAGGGCAGTCGAATTGTGGTTTGGGAACCCGGCGGACAAAACCCTCAAGATCTGGAAGTGGAAGGCTATGTTGTTTTCTACTCGATCGCCTTCAATCCTGATGGCACCCTACTCGCAGCCAGTGGTCATGACAAAATCATTCGGCTGTGGCAAAAGACTGATGCAGGCTGGCAGGCACTCGCACCCCTTGAAGGACACGTATCCAACGTTTACACCATTGCCTTTAGTCCTGACGGCAAGCTCCTAATCTCTGGTAGCCGAGGTGGTGCAGTCAAAATTTGGAAAATTAACGGTACTACAGGTAAACTCCTCGAAACGGTTTATGACCATGCAGACAGTATCAACGACATTAGCTTTAGTCCTAATGAGCAGGTTTTTGCAACCGCTGGAAGAGATGGAAAAGTCGTTGTCTGGAGTCGTGACGGGAATAAGCTTTATGACATTCGCGGACATTATCATTCCGTCGATAGCGTCCAATTTAGCGCCGATGGTTCTTACCTGGTTTCCAGCAGTCGGGACGGTTATACACTCATTCGAAATTTTGACTTGAAGACTCTGACGAGTCGAGGCTGTGGCCTGTTGGAGAATTATTTGCGATCGCCCTCCTCAGCCGAACAACAGGCCTGCAAATAGGCAGGCAAAGTCACTATTTTTTGCGTTCTATCCGCATTCCTGACTCGATGAATTGAAGTTGAAATTACCGAACCCGTTAGACCCTTTTGCCTAACAACTATAGGCAAGCCTGACAGATTCTTTAACCCCAATCAGAGTGTAAAGGATATCAATCATGCCAACCGTTACAGCCAATGCAACGACTGTTCTGAAAGCTAAGAATATTCATTCCACCGAACTTCAAGACTCTGAAAAGATCGTAGTACCCGAAGGGCAGGAGTTCTTCGTTACCCACTTTGGTCCAGATCAAAACAATCACATGTCGATGCGGTTAGCGAGTCCTCTATTAGCTGCTGATCGTTCCACTAAGCTGCAAGAAGTGTTCGGCTACATTCCCCACTTTGAATTTACGGGTAGTCCTAATCGGTTTACAAATACACATGACACTAATAAGCTCATTAAGCTTGACGTTCCCTATTTCTTTCAGCGCGATAACGACTGGCATACCACTCACGGTGGAGGGTGGCGTCACTGTAATTTAACCTGCCATGCCATGCTCGTTGATTTTCTTCTGAAAGGCGAACTGACTCGATTAGCAGAACAAAAGGGCATTCGAGAGCCAGAGGGCGTGTATGCCGATGTGTTGGCGAAGTATGGCAACACGACTGACCATCACCCTCATCCCCAGGCTTTAAAAGACTTTGGAATTGAGGCTTATTTTTCTTATTCTCTGTCCAACAAAGACTTAATGCGATCGCTCCAGGCTGGTATTCCTGTGGTCATCGGTGTGGACTACAAAGACTCCGGTCATTTCTGCTGCGTTGTTGGGCATGATCCCGATCAGAAAGGCTACATCGTTCACGACCCTAACGGTGTTCGCTACGGCGCATCAGATATGTACGACACTAGTGTTAAAGGTGCCTTTGATTTCTACAGCTACTCGCTGATGAAACAAATCTTTTGGGTTGAAGGAGCTGAGAGAGGTTGGGGAACCATCGTCACTTCTGTTAAAGGACGTCCAACAGGGTTACCTCAAGGTTTATAGTTATAGCTTTAGCCATCTAGGTTTGTGCACCCAAATAGCATCTGGGCACTTAGCGCATGCCAGATGGCTTGCCGTTTTGTCCTAACGGAACTGGCGACGGCTATAAGCGATCGCGCGTCCTCCTTTGCCCTTTTCCTATCTCTTCCTATGACCGAGATTGTCCTCGATCCTAAAACGCGACTGGCCTTAATCCGGAGTTTGGCGAGCCTGCCGCCGTCTCAATTTGAAGAGCTGTTGTTTGCCCTTGACCTACCGCAAGGAATTCTCTCATCATCTCAGGCGTCTCAGGGAACGCGGGCTAAAGAGCTGCTCGACTGGGCCAAAGGACCAACTGGAACAGGATTATCATCGGTCTTGCAGATCTTGGATGACTACGTTCCTTTAGCCAATTTGGGGATTGCTGTGGCAGGCAAAGCTGTAGCGTCTCAGGCTGGTTCTGTTTCTCAAAGGGCTTCTTCTAATAGGGAATCTGGGGTGACCAACCCTGTTTCAGCTTCCGCTAAAGCGGTGTTTATCTCCTATGCATGGGGCGGCGAAAGTGAGGCGATCACGAATCAAATTGACGCAGTCTTTCAGACAAAAGCAATTACGCTGATTCGTGACAAACGCGACCTAGGTTTTAAGGGACGTATTAAAGCGTTTATGGAAGACATTGGTCAGGGCCGAGCGGTGATTGTGGTGATCAGCGATAAGTACCTCAGATCTGAGAACTGCATGTTCGAATTAGTGGAAATTGCGGCCAATGGGGACTTCTACGATCGCATCTTTCCGATTGTTCTCGCAGACGCTCAAATCTATAAGCCGCTCAAGCGTATTCAGTACGTCCAGCATTGGGAAAAAGAAATTGCTGAGTTAGACGAAGCCATGAAAACAGTCAGTGCTGCTAATCTTCAGGGCTTTCGCGAGGCGATCGATCTCTACACTCGCATCCGCAACACCATCGCTACCCTGACAGAAACTCTGAAGGACATGAATACCCTGACGCCAGAAATGCATGTGGATTCTGAATTTGCCGATTTGTTTGCCGCGATCGAGCAACGCCTTAACCGCGATTGAACTCTACTGTGAATGTTTTTCTGAACCAGGATTCTGAACCGGGCTTCATACAATTGACCCAACTTAAGAAGTGAACGGCCAATAATTGACACTGCGACAAGTGTCACAGTAAATTGGCACACGAAAAGTCATCCAGCGCTACAACAGTGTCATAGCGAAAGGAAATTCTCCTCAAGCTAAACAACACTTTCTCAAGGTTTGGAAAATTCCATGAAAGCACAATTCTTTTCTATCGCTGCATTGGGTTTGCTTGGCTCTATCGTCCTCACATCTTCTGCTCAGGCTCAATCGGTACCCACTGAACCCACTGATTACAACTATGTAGGGCTTGGCGTAGGAGTTGGTGATGTTGGTGACAGTGACTTTGGCTTAGCCGTTAACGGTAAGGTAACTGTGGGCAACAACGTTTCCGTCCGTCCCAGCGTGCTCACCGATTTTGACTTCTCTGATGGAGGGACGGCTTTTCAGATTCCGCTGACCTACGACTTCAACCCCGTCACGGCTAACGGTAAGCTGCTGCCTTACGCTGGAGGCGGTGTCGCCTTCACCGTAGGAGATGATAGCGATGTTGGTCCCCTGTTGACTGCTGGTGTTGACTATCGGGTTACTGAAGAAGTGACACTCAATGGAGCAGTGAACTGGGCAATCTATGACGACAGCCAAGTCAACGGCGTTGTCGGCGTTGGCTACACGTTCTAGCAATCCATCAAAAGCTCAGGGTTCTTGTTTGGTTCAGCGATCAGCAGGCTGATTGGTCAGAACCCTGGGTGACGGTGTAGCTTTAGTCAGCCTAGTCAGGACCGTTAAGCGATAAAACCAAGCAGGCCAAGGGATTTTTGCCCTTGGCCTGCTGCCTTTAGAGTAGCTATTCCAATACGTCTTTGAGAGCTGTACGAGCTGCGAGGTGATTTCGGGTTGTCATCAAGATCTCAGCTTCACGCTCAAGTCGATTGCCCGTACTCACCATCTCTAATAAAGCTTGTTGTTCATCAGCAGCGTCGTAGAGATTACTTGCAATCCAGTAGGAGAGTTCTCTAGGGAGGGTTGGAATATTGTTGGGCAGTTCAACTTCCCGACTGGTTAGCTTGGCTGACAGCTGAACAACATCCCGTAGGAGTTGGTCGACTTCACCGACAAGAGAGGACAAATCCTGCTCGGAAGGTTGATCGTCAATCCATTCAACCAAGCCTACTCGATAAGGCTTCTCTCGCACATAATCTAGAACTCGAAAACGCTGCTTGCCAATAGTCAGCATTTTCATCCGATCGTCTGGCAGCCTTTGGGAATGCAATATCTCCGCAGAACAGCCAATGCGAGCAGGTTTCTCAGTATCAGGATCAAACATTAATACTCCAAAACTGCGATCGCCCTGGAGTATGGTGTTCATCATGATTCTGTAGCGAAATTCAAAAATATGAAGCGGTAAGTGAGCACCTGGAAATAAAACCAGCTCAGGTAGAGGAAACAGAGGAAGTTCTCTAACAGCCAATGAAGAAGAAGGCATTTATCTGTACGTGCCAAATCCGTAATTACAAGAGAGACGAGAACGTCAACGCTCTCAACCTCTGGTTATTTTTATTCTATCGCATCAATTTTTTAACACGTAGATGAAACCAGCGGCGCTATGAGGTTAAGAGCTACTTTTCAGGCGACGATCAATACCTTCAAGCAACAGCTTCTATAGCTTCACCTCAATATCTACCCCAGCGGGTAAGTCAAGCTTCATCAAAGCGTCGATCGTCTTAGAAGAGGGTTGATAGATATCAATAATGCGGCGGTGAGTTCTGGTTTCAAAGTGCTCGCGAGAATCCTTGTTGACGTGAGGAGAGCGGAGAACACAATAAATTTTTCGCTTAGTCGGAAGCGGAATTGGGCCGATCGCTGTAGCGTTGGTGCGATTGGCCGTATCGACAATCTTTTCACAAGAAGTGTCAAGCAGTCTACGGTCAAATGCTTTTAAGCGGATACGAATTTTTTGCTGCTGAATAGTCGCCATCCCAAAGTTACCTAATCTAAATTTTCAAGGTTCTGTGCAAATCAGTAGAAGAATCCAAGAGCGTCCAGGTCCTTCTTCCAAAGACTTAAAGAGGAGAGCTTCAGCCGCAGGAAACTCTCCTCAAGTTGAATCAGCGAGGTTACTTATTCAACGATTTTAGAAACGACACCCGCACCAACGGTACGACCGCCTTCACGAATCGCGAAACGCATTCCGTTCTCAATCGCGATCGGGTTGATAAGCTTAACCGTCATCTTAATGCGATCGCCTGGCATCACCATTTCCACTTTGCTGCCATCATCAGCAGTGTACTCAGCAATCTCGCCAGTCACATCCGTAGTTCGGATGTAGAACTGAGGCTTATAACCTGCAAAGAAAGGAGTATGACGACCGCCTTCTTCCTTCTTGAGAATATAAACTTCACCCTCGAACTGAGTGTGAGGCGTGATGGTACCAGGCTTAACTAGCACCATGCCACGCTCGATATCTTCCTTCTGAATACCCCGGAGTAGCACACCAACGTTGTCGCCAGCTTGCCCTTCGTCTAGGGTTTTCTGGAACATTTCGACACCTGTGACCGTGGTGCTGCGAGTGTCTCTGATGCCGACGATTTCAACTGTCTCACCAACTTTGACGATGCCGCGCTCAATACGACCCGTAGCCACTGTTCCGCGACCCGTAATTGAGAAGACGTCCTCCACAGCCATCAAGAAGGGCTTATCAACGTCCCGCTCTGGAGTAGGAATATACTCGTCAACGGTACCCATCAGGTTCAGGATCTTGTCAACCCACTCATCATCACCTTTGGTGATAGAAGGCTTAGCCGTCAAAGCTTCTACAGCCTTCAGCGCAGAACCAATTGTGATGGGAATATCGTCACCAGGGAAGTCATAGTCGCTAAGCAGTTCACGAACCTCTAGTTCGACTAGCTCAAGCAATTCTTCGTCATCCACCTGGTCTTGCTTGTTCAAGAACACGACCAACGCGGGAACACCCACCTGCCTTGCCAAGAGAATGTGCTCTCGGGTTTGAGGCATGGGACCATCTGCGGCAGAGCATACCAGGATGGCACCATCCATCTGAGCAGCACCCGTGATCATGTTCTTCACGTAGTCTGCGTGACCAGGGCAATCCACGTGAGCATAGTGACGGTTATCCGTCTCGTACTCTACGTGAGCCGTATTGATAGTAATCCCACGAGCTTTTTCTTCGGGAGCAGCGTCAATGTCCTCGTAGTTACGAGCTTTAGCGCCACCCGCCGCCGCAAGAGCCATAGTGATTGCTGCTGTCAACGTGGTCTTACCATGATCGACGTGACCGATGGTACCAATGTTGACGTGAGGTTTGTTTCTTTCAAACTTCTCTCGTGCCATTTACGTTACGTGTCCCTAAACTAAACCTACGCGTTCCCATTGTTTTTAGCGATGATGGCTTCTGCCACACTCCGAGGAACCTCTTCATAGTGGCTAAATTCCATCGAAAAAATGCCACGACCCTGGGTTTTGGACCGGATATCCGTGGCATACCCAAACATCTCGGCCAAGGGTACCTTAGCAGCAACCTTGGTGATGCCGTCTTCAGATCCCATACCCTCGATCTGACCTCGCCGAGAATTGAGGTCTCCAATCACGTCCCCTAAGAAATCTTCAGGGGCTTCGACCTCAACTTTCATTGTAGGTTCGAGGAGCACAGGAGAAGCCTTTAAGACCCCCTCACGCATAGCCATTGATCCTGCGATCTTAAAAGCCATTTCTGAGGAGTCAACGTCGTGGTAAGAGCCGTCTACCAGAGTGACCTTAAGGTCGATGACAGGATACCCGGCTAGAATACCAGATTCACAAGCCTCTTTCATACCCTGTTCCGCAGGAGCAATAAACTCCTTCGGAATAGTGCCTCCCACAATTTTAGACACAAATTCGAATCCGCTTCCACTTTCAGCCGGTTCGACCTCGATGACGACGTGACCGTACTGCCCTTTGCCGCCACTCTGGCGAATGAACTTGCCTTCCACATTAGATGTTTGGCGAACGGTTTCTCGGTAAGCCACTTGAGGCGTGCCAATATTCGCTTCAACTTTGAATTCTCGCAGCATCCGGTCCACCAGGATGTCTAAATGTAGCTCACCCATACCAGCAATGACCGTCTGATTGGTTTCCGAATCGATGCTGACGCGGAATGTTGGATCTTCTTCGGATAAGGATTGCAGTGCTTTGGAAAGCTTCTCCATATCCTGTTTGGTTTTCGGCTCAACCGCAACTGAAATGACAGGTTCTGGGATGTAAAGCGATTCTAGAATGATGGGTTCATCCGGAGTACAGATGGTATCACCCGTGATGGTATCCCTGAGACCCAGAACTGCTCCCAAGTCACCCGCACGCAACTCATCCACTTCAATTCGTTCGTCTGCCTTGAGGACGATAAGACGTGAAATGCGCTCCTTTTTGTCCTTAGTGGCATTCAAGACGTAGCTGCCTTTTTTAAGCACGCCTGAATAGACCCGAATGAACGTTAATCGTCCATAAGGATCAGCCATGATCTTAAAGGCTAGCGCTGCAAATGGCTCATCGTCGTTGGCCCGCCTCTTGGCCTCTGAACCATCAGGCAGCAGCCCTTGAATCGGCGGTACGTCGATGGGGGCCGGCAAATAGTCAACCACTGCATCCAACAGAAGCTGAACGCCTTTATTTTTGAAGGCTGAGCCACACAGCATGGGTACCATTGTTCCTGAAAGCACGGCTTGCCGAATAGCAGAGACGATTTCCGCTTCAGTCAGCTCTTCGCCTTCCAGATATTTCTCCATCAGGGCATCGCTAGTATCAGCGATCGCCTCAAGCAGTTCAGTGCGATATTCCTGCGCTGTTTCCAAAACTTCTTCAGGAACCTCGGTATCTTCCATATCGACGCCAAGGTCGTCGTTGTAGATGCGGGCTCGCATGCGAACCAGGTCAACAACTCCTCTAAAGTGATCTTCTGCACCAATCGGAATCTGAATTGGAATCGCAGGTGCTTTAAGGCGATCGCGAATTTGCTCGTGAACCTTAAAAAAGTTGGCTCCAGTGCGATCCATCTTGTTGACGAAAGCAATACGAGGCACCGTGTAGCGATTGGCCTGACGCCACACCGTTTCAGACTGAGGTTGAACTCCCTCAACCGATGAGAACACCGCAATCACTCCGTCCAAAACCCGCATAGAGCGCTCCACCTCAATGGTGAAGTCAACGTGTCCAGGGGTGTCGATAATATTGATGCGGTGATCGCGCCAGCTAGTACTGATCGCCGCTGCCGTGATGGTGATGCCGCGCTCTCGCTCTTGCTCCATCCAGTCGGTAACCGCAGTACCTTCATGGACTTCACCAATCTTATGAACCACCCCTGAGTAGAACAGCATCCGTTCAGTCGTGGTGGTCTTTCCTGCGTCAATATGAGCAGCAATACCAATATTTCTTATGGACTCTAAGGGATTCGTACGTGCCACGGTGGTCTCCTTGGCAATCACCAAGACTAGCTGATGCCTAGTCTATCGTTTTGGACATTAAACGTCTCAAGCCACTAGCGCTCAAGGTTAATAGCCTAATAACGATAGTGAGCAAAGGCTTTGTTGGCTTCAGCCATTCGATGGGTTTCTTCGCGCTTACGCACAGCGCTGCCTGTCTCGTTAGCGGCGTCCATCAGCTCATTCGCTAACTTCATCGCCATCGTCTTGCCGCCGCGACTGCGCGAGAATTGAGTAATCCATCGCAGGGCTAGCGCTGTTCCCCGATCCTGCCGAACTTCCATCGGCACTTGGTAGGTTGCGCCCCCAACCCGTCGAGCTTTCACTTCGACCAAAGGCGTCACATTGCGAACAGCCTCCTCAAAAACTTCGAGGGGTTCGCCATTGGTTCGCTCTTCAATAATCTTGAAAGCGTCATAGACGATGTGATTAGCAACCGACTTTTTACCGTCTAGCATGATACGGCGAATCATCATGCTGACTAGGCGACTGTTGTAAACAGAATCGGGCGGAACGGTACGCTTCTGTGCGGAAGTACGACGAGACATAATAATCCTTCAGGTGCTCTGTGGTTGGGCCAGAAAAAAATCAAAGTGGAGTCTGGAGCAGATTTTTAAGTCAGGCAAGCCCCGTACCTGAAAAGCATTTGCTCTTTCGATTGAAAGCCGGTGTCAGCTCAACGACTCTGACACTATTCCTTAGGCTTTTTAGCGCCATATTTAGAGCGCCCTTGTTTCCGGTCCTTAACACCAGCGGTGTCAAGCGTTCCACGAATGATGTGATAGCGCACACCAGGAAGGTCTTTGACACGACCTCCTCGGATCATGACAACGGAGTGCTCCTGCAAGTTGTGACCAATGCCAGGAATATATGCAGTCACCTCAAACCCCGACGTTAAGCGTACCCTTGCAACCTTACGCAAAGCAGAGTTTGGCTTCTTAGGGGTGGTCGTGTAAACGCGAGTACAAACCCCACGCCGCTGAGGACAACTCTTGAGCGCTGGAGACTTAGTTTTCTCTTTTAACTTTGTACGTTCACTTCGAACTAGCTGCTGAATAGTTGGCATTTGGTCGACAAATTAATGGTAGTGAATTGTGCTTTCTATTGATGTCACAAGCTCTAATAGTACCGAAGAATTCCATAAAGTGTCAACGACAACAATTTTCTCACTGCCATAGTGCTGGTGAGTCAGTTTGGCGCAGATTAGTCAAGCCTTAGTGGACCCCCAAGAGAGCTATCGCATCTTTAGCCACTCCGAATCACAACATTGCCAAATCTGATGTTTTTCCTTCCACCCAATACATATGGACATTCCTGAATAGATATTACTGATGGCACTGCACCTGCTAGGTCACGGAGGAATTAGGGTGTTGCTGAATTTCGGGATGAACTGGTCAGGTAGTCAACTTGGCGAATTAGCTTGTGGCATGACTCCCTTAACCTCCCACCTTGAGGGACTTCCAAGCAATGCTCCTCGGTTGAAAGGGACAATCTTCCTTTTAATAAGCAGATTGATAAGCAATGTTGAAATCTAGTTTGAAGCTCTGACTATCTCAAGAGGTTTGAAAAGAGTCTCAGCCTACACAATAAGAAAAGATTAGTTGGCAATGAACAACGGGACTAGATGGCAGTAGGGTCAAAGCAATTGGAATAGAGGGTCTTCTATGGTCTAAATTCATATTTCGCGCCTTTTCTAGCGACAAGTTTAAAAAACACGTGGTTACGGTGAATTCGCAAAGCTATATTTTTTATCTGAGCATATTAAAATCAGAATGAGAGATATCTATCAGTCCTGCAAAGGCATTTCACGGCGCTCTTTTGCAAAGCTAGCTCATCTCTGTTGAGACTAAGGCACAGCATCAACTGAGACAGATTGCCTTGGAATAGGTTCTCTGTTCTTGCTTCATGGGCCTAACTCAAGGCTCAAATTTCATCTGGCTGGGCGTTAAAACTATCACGTTATTGTCTCTTGACTTGTAACGGGACGGTTTTTTAGTAGTTGCGCTATCTATCTAAGAATGCCTTCTCAGGTGGACAATACTATCCAAAGAAATCTGTTGTTTAACAGGTAGATTGTCCTATCAAAATTAGGGAGAAATTTGTTTGCATTAGGAGGATTTTACGCAGTGGCGAACTACTACCCTTGGAAGATCGATAGCCTGAAGAATTTTCTTGAGCTTGAAATGTGCTGTGGAAGAGATTTGAAGGAGATAGCCAACCGGTTAAGTATCTCATCGAGTGTGCTCAAAGGATGGCTAACACCACCTTACTCAATAACGTTGACCATTACATTCGAGCAAATTCGGGCGATCGCTCATTATCGTGGTTGGTCAATTGACAAGACATTAGAATGGCTGGAAATTGGACCAGCTCACCTAAAAGAGATACTGGAGCGTCAGAGCCACAAGACCTAGAAGCTATCCAGCCAGGTGATCTGTGCCAGACAGATTAGGTATTGGTACACTGATGACAAACGAGTAGCCTTTGAATAGATTGCAGATTCTTCAGAGCCTACTCAGTTTTTCAGCATTTCAAAAAGACGTATATTAATCGAACGCTAGAGCTTGAGGATGTCAGACTTGTGACAATTGTCTGTATGTTGATGCAACAGTGTAAGCTATCGTGCCTTTGGGTATAAGTCTGGATGTTCATCTTAAGTTGACTTTAACTATTGACCAGAGCTGGCAAAACTCTTTACAAGACAGGAAAACGTTAGATTTCAAAGTTGTCTTCAGCGCTTTCCAATTTATATCTTGCTAAACCAAGCTTGCTAGGGTCGCGACGCAAGGCTAGATAGAGGAATAGTCCAGGATCTTTCTTCACGGAGAGATTTAGATGGAAAAATGGTGATTGGAATATTGTGAATTAGCGCGATCGCACCCTCACTCAACTATGACCCTTTATGACTGCATCATTGTCGGAGCTGGCCCCAGTGGAGGAGCGGCGGCTTATCACCTTGCTAAGGCAGGGCGCTCAGTTCTGATTGTTGAGCGAGAAACATTGCCTCGCTACAAGCCGTGTGGAGGTGGAGTTTCTCCCCAAGTTGCTGAGTGGTTTGACTTCGACTTTTCGCCGGCAATTTCCGTACGAGTGAATCGGATTCGCTGCACGTGGAAAATGGCAGACCCCGTTGATGCAGAGGTGCCCAAAGATGAGGCCTTGTGGATGGTGCGTCGTGATGAATTTGACTATTTTTTGGTGCAGCAGGCTCAGCGTCAGGGAGCAGAGTTGTGGGATGGAACAAAGGCAAAGGGCATTGTGTTTACGGGCGATCGCTGGCGAGTTGAAACTTCGCATCAGCCCGTCGAAGGTCAATATCTTATCGCTGCAGATGGTGGACGAGGCGTGATGGCGAGGTGGCTGGGTTTTAAGCAGCGACGCCATCTGTTAGCCGCTGCGGTTGAAATCGAACCCCGTCTCACCATGCCAGATAATCCGCTTCTGTATCTAGAAATGGGAATGGTGCAGCACGGCTACTTATGGAATTTTCCAAAAGCAGACGGGTATTCCATTGGGGGTGGCGTTATGCGGGTTGGAGAGCAGCGGCGTCAGGATTTACGACCTCCTATTGCTGACTATGCCACTCATTTTGATATTGAGATGGCGCAGCAAAAAGCACACGGACATCCTATTCTTGCTTGGGATGGCGACCAACCCCTACATACGCAAAATGCGCTACTTGCGGGAGAAGCTGCGTGTGTAGTCGATCCGTTCACAGCCGAGGGTATTCGTCCAGCTCTATTTAGTGGAGTTAAAGCTGCCGCTGCCATTGACCAGGCACTCGCCGGAGACGTCGATGCATTAGAAGGGTATACCCAAGTGATGCAGGTTGAATGGGGACAAGATATGCGTTGGGCCAAGCGTCTCGCTAAGGTCTTTTATAAAGCGCCAAAGCTGGCTTATCGCATTGGTGTCAAGCGCCCCAACGCGGCTCCAACCATCGTGAAGCTATTCAACGGCAAGGCTGGCTATGCGGAAGTTGCCCAGCGAGCTATCAACCGTCTAAGTGGCGGTCTTTTAAAGGGTGTATCTCGATAGCATTAGGGATCTGTGGGCATTTGATGCTGTTCCAACCATGCCATTAAATCTGCTATCTCTGCAAAATCAAATAGTGCTTCTCCTAAGCTCTCCAAGGCTTCTCGTGAGAGCTGTTTTATCTATTCCTCTACAGTCGCAGGTGGTTCTCCCAACTTACGAGTGAGTTGTCGTTGGATCAACAATCTAGCTTCTTCTTCCCGACCCTTTTCCCGGCCCTATTCCCGGCCTTCCTGGTAAACACGAGTTTCTCTAACATCAGTTGTTCCAAGCATGGCAGCAATCTCCTCGCGCGAAAGACTGGGAAAGTGTGCATAACAATCGCGCCTTTACCCCTCGTCAACCGTCTGTGTATGAAAGAAATGCCCAACCAAATAGAGAGACCCACAAAGGACCTTGAGAGGTGTCCTATCTAATGTTGCCACCTGCAGAGCCGTGTCCAAATTCTCGTAAGTTGTGCAAGCCGCTAGTTCAGGACACACTCTCAAGGCAATCTCTCGGAGTGCTATGGGTGTCATTGAGGAGTGATCAGGAACGGGCACAAGGTGTAGACGATCGCCCGGTTTCAGCAGTGCCTCGAAGACATCAGCGTGATCTTTCGTCGTCAACATGCCCATTAGCCAAGTTGTGGGTCCCTGAAGCGGCACTGATAGACCCCACTGGTCCAAAGACTGATGCAGAGCTACCGATAAATTGGGTTGAGCGATCGCATCAACATAATCCCGCAGCACTGTTGCCGCAGCAGGATTGTGGGCACCGTCCACTAGCCACACAAATTGATTCTTGTCAGGAGCGTGCCAACGTAACCACTGTAGGCGGCCCCGCCATCGTGCTCGGGCAATGCCGTCGATCATGGCCTGATCTGAAACCTGCCAGCCCTGTTCACGCAGAGAATGGACCGCAGCAATCGCAATAGCAGAGTTCGTCAACTGATGGCGGCCTGGCAAAGGCAGACTGTATCGAATCGTAGAGTGTTGGGGCGAGTTCGATGAATAGATAGCAAAGCCCTCTCGACTAAGTTCAGCAGGTTGAGGGCGAATGATCGGACAGTCAAGGGCGATCGCTCGCGCTAATACAACTGCTTCAGCCTCATCGGGTAATGGCCCAATCACAGCAGGTCGATGAGATTTCAAGATACCAGCTTTTTCCCTCGCAATATCGGCAAGAGTAGGTCCTAGGCGTTGCCAATGTTCGCGGCTGAGAGAGACGATTGCTGTCACCAACGGCTGATCGACGACATTCGTGGCATCTAACCGTCCACCGAGACCCACTTCAATAACGGCAATATCAACCGACTGTTGAGCAAAATATAGCCAAGCAGCAGCCGTAAAAACTTCAAACTGGGTGGGCGTTTCATCATGGGCCGCAATTGCTGATTCGACCTGCGCCAAAGTTCGATCAAGATCAGCAGGGGCGATCGCCTGGTTATTGATGCAAATCCGTTCACACCAACTCACTAAGTGCGGCGATGTATATCGTCCCACTCGATACCCAGCTTCAGTCAGAATAGAGGCAACGTAGGCACAAACAGACCCTTTGCCATTTGTCCCAGCAACATGGACAACGGGTACCTGAAGCTGAGGATTCTCTAATGCTGCTAGTAGGCTTTGAATACGCTCTAGCCCCAGATGGATCCCAAATCGTCCATATTGCTCAAGACGTTGGGCAATCACAGCCTCTTCATCAGACGGCTTCAGTGTTTTTCTCTCCTGTACGAATTCGAATGATGTTATCAACAGGCGTTACAAAGATCTTACCGTCACCAATTTCTCCCGTCCGAGCAGCGGCAATAATTTTCTCAGTCACCATATCTACCTGATCATCATCTACCACAATTTCCAGCTTCAACTTTTGTAAAAACTCAACGGTATATTCAGAACCGCGATAGCGCTCAGTCTGTCCCTTTTGGCGACCAAACCCCCGTACCTCAGAGACGGTCATGCCAACGATGCCAGCATTGACCAACGCAATCTTTACCTCATCAAGCTTAAAGGGGCGAATGATTGCTTCGATTTTTTTCATAGATCGATTACCTCTACATATTCACTGCAACGCAGTGCAGCCCTATGTCTATCGGGGCTGTATGCACAATACTGTAACGTGAAGCACATTTGTAGACATATTTGTTTATGTCCTTGATATGCTGTGCTAGCGGTTTAACAACGGACGCATAATCAAGAACCCAGCACCAAATGCAGAAACGACAACCAATAGGATAGTGGTGGCTAGCCATAGATTTCCTAAGTCAGCCCGAGAAGCAACTTTACTCAGAGGACGTGTCCCTTCATGCTGTTCGGTGAATAGTCGATGTGGATTGAGTTCTGGCTCCGGTCCGTTGGGGCGATCGCGCTTTTTGGTCTTCGGATGGGGAACGATCGCGCTATTTGGCGAAACAGATAAGGGTGTCTCGGCAGCAGCAGAAGAGGGAGTTGCTTCCTGAGGTGGAGCAGGCCGAACAGCCGTCTCTTTGACCTTCGTAACTTTGGCCGGCGCTTGAGACCGAGATGTGACCTCTGAATGATCCGGAGATCCAAACAAGTCTGACTGAGTAGATGGCTCTTGCACACGGACGGTGGTTGCCTTATGGTGAGGCGCTGTTGTCGTCTCCTTAGGAGAAACCCCCGCAAAATGGCCTAGCTGCTCTGCTGCCTGCACGAATCGGTGAATTTCAGTTCGTAGCAGTTTGTTTTGTCTGAGCAGCTGCTGATTTTGTTGGGTCAGAGCGTCTACAGTTGCTTGAGTTGTTTTAAGCTCCGTTGCCAGCTCTCGATAGATGGAAATAGGTACCGAGGGAGAATATCCCGAAGGTGTCGAAACGTTTCCGACATCAGAAGCAGAATACAGTTGAGAATCAGAATTAAAGGGAGCGTTCATAGCATCTTTTCCGAAAACGCGATACACCAACCAGTGCCACAGTAAGACCAAGCCAAATCGCATCTAAAAGAGACGATTTAGAATATGAGGGATTCTAGTACATAAGATTCCGTCCAAAGGGTATCGCAAAATCGAGTAAAAGCAACGTTTTTGGGGCAGTATTTCTATCAAGAAATGTATTCGTCCTGCCGTGTTTACTAATCGTTTGTTGATGGGACAACTTCAGTTTTGATCTCGATGGTGATCATTTCTTCTGCTGGCTTTAGTGTGTTGAGTGGTTCAAACACTTGACTTTCAGGCATCCCTGCTTGCGGTCGGGGTTGGGTCGGGGCGATCGCTGCCGACTGCATTGTTGTGTCAGGAGAAAGGTTTGGTAAATGACTCATGGGGCCTACCAGTGGCTCGCTATGGGGAGAAATAGACTCGTTGGGCTGTATGACTTCCAACTCAACTTCAATCGGCTCAGCAGGGGCAGACATCGGTTTGGCCTCTTCTACAGGTTCGGTAGCCGATTCAGTGGCCGGAGAAACGGTTTTCTCAGCTTCCGCTTCTTTGGAGGGGGTGCCGTGAGGCAGTAGAGATTCCGGTTCGTAGAGTGTATTAGGACTCTCTTTCGGTCCCCAATTGTTTAACAGGTCATCCGGATAGGTCTCCAATTCAAGATCATCTGGTGAACCGTCTTGCAGATCCATTGGCGACTCATGGGATGCTTCCGGATCGGCTGTCTCCAAGGTCTCTGGATTGAGTACTTCGTCATCTTGAGGCGAAATCAAGGGCTCAGGGATTACGTCAGCAGGTGGCTCTTCTACAGGAGCCACCACCTCAGCATCGTCAGTAGGCTCCTGCTGCAATTCCGCTTCGTGCTCTTGGCTGTCAGTAAATGAATCGGAGTCCCCTGAATGGGGAGTCTCACCGGGGATGACAGGCTGCGTCTCTAGCACAACCGAGGCTGGCATAGGTTGCTGGAATTCTTGGGAAGCGACTTGAATTTTGTTGAGGATGCGATCAGCTTCAGCACCGTTTACTTTCTGGGGCTGGCCGTTTTTGACCTTGACTGGAATTAAGTCCACTTTCATCTGGCGATCGCGCAGAGAAACTTGCAAGATAGCCGTTTCAGGAGTTGTTTCTGGCGTTGATTGACCAAAAACGAAATCGCCTAGAGAGTAAGCGATCGGTCGTCCTTTGTAGATCTCAGCTCCCTGGAGTTGATTAGGATGATGGCCGACTACCATATCCGCACCCTGATCGATCGCTAATCGGGCTAAATTCGTTTGCGATTCTGCCGGAGTCTCCGGGGGCTCCTCCGTCCAGCGATAGTTCACCACCAGCCAATCCACTTCATCCCGAATGGCCTGAATATCTTGAATAATGTCCTGCATCTCTGCCGCATTCACGCCGCCAACGGAGTCATAGGCCGCTATCGCAAAGTTGCGGTCATAGCTCAAATAGGCAATTCGCTGTCCCTTGACATCGATGATTTCAGGACGACGAGCTTCCCGTTCACTGCGGCCTGCTCCTACTCGGAAAATACCATTGCGGTCCAGGCTCTCCAGAGTCTCTGCTAGCCCATGTTCACCAAAGGATAAGGATTCTTCGCCTGTCAGATTGACGACGTCTACTCCCCCAGACTTGAGCAAATTCACCGCCTCTGGACGTTGCCGCTCCAAGAATTCCTCTTCTAGGGAAGTCGCGGCAACTGAGAGAGAAGCTTGTAGGTTCACCATGGCCAAGTCAGCCTGCTGATAGGCTGGAATCCCTGAAAGCAACTGCTCATCATGCTCTAGCTCGGCGTAAGGCAGTCCGTCTAAGTCAACATCGCCGCTAAACAATAGGGTTACTGTGGGTTCTTCTGGACTGAGCAACCGTTCGTGCTTAAGCACGCCAACAGGTTCGAGAGCTGCGTTAATAACGTTGGGGCGATCGCGCTCAAGTTCGCTCTTGAAAGAGACAGACGTCACCTCTTCAACTGGAGAGGCGGCAAGACTATCGTCAGTCATGGCCGTTGTTTGATCTGCGGTCACGGTTTGCGGAGATGTTTGAAACTCAGGGAGCTGAGGCTCTCGGGCTTCTGACTTGGGCGACGAGGTATCGGGATGCGATCGCGCGTCGTGCAGCAGGTCGGAACGACTTTGCGTTTGAAATGGCAATGATGGTTCTGGTCTGGAAGACATTACCACTTCAACCATGCAGCCAAAGACAAAGGCAGCCACTGCTGATCCAGTCAGCATGAATGCTCTGAGGGTTTTTAGTTGTTCAGTGAAAAACAAATGAGCATTGAAACCTGCCAGCATAGGTGTGGTCTGCGATCGCGTTGCAATCCGTGGTGGAATAACTGAGATTGAGGATTCCTGACCGCGTTCTCGGCTGATACGCTGCTTGATGGCCGGCGTCATCACCCGAACGCGCTGTTCCCAAAGTAGCTTGCTGTCCCCAATCGAACGAGCAGTCAGATGAATTCCTTCAATCAAAGGCGAGTTGAGCTGCCACATGAGATGGCAAATGTATTGTGTCAATCTTTTCTGCTGAGGAACCCGCTCAAATTCAACATCGACACGAATGCAGCCGGGGCGTTTGCCTGGACTCACTCGAACATAGATGCCTTGAGGAATAAGAGGCTCATTTAACCACAGGGCGATCGCTCGAAATTGACCAGCAGCAGCTAATGCCTTAGTGGACAGTCGTTCTGGCGATAAGTGAGCGGCTACATTGACCATTTTTTGTCTCGGTGTCCCAGGAAACTCGATAGTGCTCTTTAAGGTGTTAAAGATGCTCTCTTAAACGATAGACCCTATCCCCTTGAGAAGCATCTCGGTAGAAGCGCTCATGATAATAGCAACGAATTTAGCGAAAAAGCCTCATTTGTCAACAATTTAAGGTGGATTTTTGGGGTAATTGTGTTTTCAATAGAAATAGCCCTGAGTTCACACGAGTTTGACGCTTGCGATCGTGCCAACAGAATCCCTATAAGACGATCCCTTTCTGGCCATCGGAAAGCCCAAAAAACAGAGGAAACACGCTGGATAATTGTTGCGGAATCGCCGTCATAGAGGATGGTCTAGAGTATTCATGGCTGAAGAATCGCTCTTTCACGCTTAACCAATTTGGTGCCCCAGCAATCTAGTTGTATCCTCGGGAAGCTACCAATTTCTTTGTTCAATCGACACAAAATCACTTAGGTGGTTCTGGCATTTTGCTTACGACACATCTCACACTATATTTTCAACAGATTGATACAGCAAAAAAATATGGCCTGGTGTGTCCTTACCAAACCTTCTACACTGTTTCAAACCTTCTAATGCTATTCAGAGAGCCTGCTGTATCCTTCTCGCATCTGCTGCATGTGGTTTCAGGGTATTTACCGATAGAACTATGCCAAGATGAGTTCAGGTCAATTTCTTGTCAGCCAATCTAATGCATAAGCGCAGAGCCTAACGCTTTGAATACTCTTTGAGTGAGAAACTCTTGTCTAGCAATAAGCAGTGTTTGCCATTAAAGGTCTCAAGAAAGTGAGTGTCTGCAGGACGTTTTCGACACCACGCTGCTGTTTTTAGAACAATGAGTCAATAGCATTTTTCCATCAGGATTAGGTTTGCTCCTTAGTTAACGGGGGAAATCAATCGCCTGCGCTTTTTAATCCCTTAAATCCAGCTGTTTGAGAAAGAGCTACTTGCAAAATTTACCCATCTTGTCAGGACTCAAAGGCTGTCTCATGTTCCGAACTCTGGCAAAAGGCAGAAACCAATACCGAAAAGTTAACAGGTGTCTCATGAGATATCGCGATCTGAGTTGACTGACAGTATTTCAGGATGTGATGCACGGAACTGACCACGGCTATAGCGCGACACAGCATTAGAACTAATAGGACTGATTCCTCAGCCATGACTCAGACCCAGCCAACTGCGAAAATCGTGTTGCTGAATTTTATAGTCCTGTGCAGCTCGGTAAGTCCATCTCAATGCCTTAAGGAAGCAGGGAATGGAGAACCGGGAATGAGGTGTGCTTGATTCAAACGCACGCCGTTATTAGGGATGAAGTCAGGCAACTCGGCATGGTTCCCCTAAATCTCCCATTATTGCGGGTTTCCAAGCAATGACTCTTCTGAAAAGGAGAGTTAATCATGCTGCTGAGAACCTACGTCAAAAAAATTGTTAGGCCGAGTGAATGTGAGTAGCTCCGCCGATTTTGGTGCGTCTCAAGACAACGCCAATAGCAGAGGATATAACGACATGGATAGTCAAAATTCATTGCCAACTACTCTATCCGCTGAGCCCATCAGAATCGAAGCTGAAGCGATGGATCTTGTTGGCTACACAACAGAAACTGTATCGGGCTCTGGTGCATCTGGTGGTAAGCATATTTCGTTGAAGTCAGGAAATCAATCAGCGGGTACTGCTTCTGGCACATTTGATGGCGAAGCGGGCACCTATCAGATCACTGTGGGGTATTACGACGAGAACGACGGCATCTCTTCAGGAAGCCTAAAAATTGGCGGAAAGACAGAATCTTTTGACTTCGATCGCGATCTTCCTAACAACTGGGCCAAACCACAGTCCTTCACGACTCGTGTCACCCATGAAGCGATCGCTCTCAAACCTGGCGATCGCTTCACGTTGTCGGGGGCCAAAGACCGAGGAGAGTTCGCCCGTTTCGACTACGTTGAGTTCACGCCTACTGCAGTAGACGACGGTTCAACATCACCTCAACCGCCCGCGTCTGAACCGTTGATGACGTTTGCCCTGGTGGATGCGAAAAGCAACAAAATTGTCAAAGGCTACGAGGATTTGGCCGCAAATGATGCCATTAATCTGGATGGTATCGACTTCAGTCAGTACAGTATCGTCGCGCAGCTCAATCCCAATCATCCTGACGCTGCCTCAGTTCAGAGTGTCAAATTTGAGTCTCCCTATGGCGATCGCATCGAAAATATTGAGCCTTATGCGCTATTTGGCGATACCGATGGCGACTACTGGGGCAAGGCGCTCAAAGCCGGTGATTATACGCTGAAGGCTACAGCCTATACCCAAGACAAAGGCAAAGGAACGGCGATTTCGTCTACCGATCTTAGCTATTCCATAGTCAAGGGAACGACGCCCCCAGATCCTGATCCCAATCCTGATCCAGGGGATCCTTTCAAGGATTCTTTCATGAATCAGTTTGATCACGTCATTTCCCACTTCGATGGTAATAACAACGATCGCGACGACATTGCAGCTCTGCCAATGGCGGCGGCAATTACCTACGCAGCAGGCTTTCAAGACAAATCAACGTTCTTCTACAGCAACAACTTGGGTGAACCCAGTTTGCCAATGCGGGAAGAGATGATGCAAGAGAGCGCTGCCTTCGCAGAAAAACTGGGGATTCAAACTTACGACTACCAGGAAGATGCTGACAACGCCACAGCGGAGCTCGTCAAAATTCTCAATTCTGGGAAAAAGGTGTTGGCGATCGAGGGGGGTCCAATGGAAGCCATCTATCGGGCACTGGACCAGGTCGATGCTGATAAGCACGAGAACATCACTCTGCTATCTCATTCCAGCTGGAACGAAAATCGCAATATTGCTAACAAGCCTGGTGTTGAAGATGTTCGCACTTGGGACGACCTTAAAAATGATTTTCCTGACGTTACGTTAGTCGAAATCCGCGACCAGAATGGTTCTGGTGACAAGGGCTTCAATAGTTCCAAATGGACTTGGTTAGACAACACATCAGATCCCCTTTTGCAGGAAGTGCGGGACTTGATGAAGAATGCCGCCAACAAGGTTAATGACCCGTCAGATTCGGGTATGCACTTCTACGCCCTCACCGGAAACGAAAGTGCTGATCCTTTAGATGCCAAAGCATTCTTTGAGGAATATCCTCTTGATTTAGGGACACTGCCTGATCCAGTCCCAACGCCGGATCCGGTTGATCCAACACCAGACCCAGTTGATCCGACTCCTGACCCCGGCGACCCTGCGCCTGATGGCAAAGTCTTCATGGCGGAAAAAGGACAGCTCATTTTAGAAGCCGAGTCTGCCGCTTTGACGGGTGATTGGACATCGACCACCGTTGAGGGCGAAAAGTCTGTTCTGTGGGATGCCGACAAGAGTAGCTATGGCAAGGTGCCTACAGGCCAAACCCTGAGCTATCAGTTTGAAACTGATGAAGCCGGCAGCTACAGCATTGCTCTCCATTCAGGGCGCGTTAAAGATGTAATGAACGATAGCGATCGCTACGAAAAGGGCAGTAGTGGCAAAGAGCGGACAGATACGGGCAACGATGCTTACGTCGCCATCATTAACGCCGAGACAGGGGAAGTCGTGCAAAAGCCGACAAAACTCTTTACCGGGTTAGGAAACTCAGACCAAGATCTGAAGTGGGGCACAACGTTTGATGCCAATCATAAGAAATCTTCGGCTCAAGTTGGCCTAGAAGCCGACACTCAATATCGACTAGAAATTACGGGGCGCTCTGACGGATACGTACTGGATCGGATTACCCTCAGCAACGATGGTGCTCTCAAGGATACTCAGGCATCGCAGTCGCCCATCAAAGGTGAGAAGACAGAGCCGCAGCCACAGCCTAAACCACCGACAAATCCCGAAACTCCGGATTCCACACCGGATGTTCCTACGCCCACACCGGACGCTCCGGAGCCGGAAACAGACCCTACGCAAAATTCTGCCTTTGAACAGGAAGTTGTCAGACTAACCAATGAGTTTCGCCAGCAGAATGGGCTGGATCGGCTTGTTGTGGACACTGATTTGGCTGATACTGCTGACCTCCACAGCGAGAATATGGCCCGTCAGGATTTCTTTAGTCATACCGGAAAGGACGGCTCGGAACCTTGGGATAGAGCAAAAGGGGAAGGGTATGAATCGGGGTTTGTCGGTGAAAACATTGCGGCTGGCACCCTCTACAGCACTCCTGAAGATGTTGTGCAAGGATGGATTGACAGTCCTGGACATCGGGCGAATATGCTCAATCCCGACTTCAATGAAATTGGGGTTGGTTACTACTTCTTAGAGAACGATACAGGAAGCGTCAACTACAACCACTACTGGACTCAGGTGTTTGGCAAAGGCACTATCGAGGAACCCGCAGCTGGTTCTGGTACAGATTCGTCGTCCAATTCAGATATCGCTAGTGCAACACCTAAGTCGGTTTCTGGCGATGGGGCTAGCGCTATTTCCAATGCTGATCCGCTCATGGGAGACGCGACCCAACTAGTCGGTGATCCTGATGTAGACGATTGGCTCACCAACTACGCTGGCGCTGAGGACATCTCTGCGGATGCCGATATCTTGACGGGGGCAGGCGGCGACTTCATTCCACTGGATTCTGGTGATTTTGCAGCAGTGGATGCGATCGCGGCTACCCCAATGGGCATCAACACGCCCGCAGAAGAAACAACCGAAGCCGATCCCTTTGGCGATGCCATGCCAATGGGCAATCCGGCTCTGACAGTAGAACTAGATCCGTCAAAAACATCTGTTCTAGCTGGATAAACGATTTGCCAAAGCTGGTGCTGGTCGGTGCCGCATCACTAGATATCAGGAAGTTTTCAACCGATATCTAGCGATGCGGCTTTTTGTCTTTGGCAACTCAAAGGTGACATACATCTTTTGATAGCTGTCGTCAATTTCGTTAGGACAAGACAGCGAGTCATAAGTCCAAACCTTCAGAACTTCAATTTTGAAGGTTTGATTTTATTGCTCTAAAAAACCTGGTTGAAAATTTTATACTTCTACATGGCTGCAACCCTATGCTTAAATTTGAATGGTATTTTCCATATATCAAGGGATTTAGTCTTTGAGGATTTTTCTGGCCCGTACTGTAAATGCATCTATACAGGTGTAGAAATTTACGATGAGTTTTGACATTTTTAGCGAAAGCTTTTATTTAGCTAATAATCCAGACGTCGCAGCTGCTGTAGCTGCTGGTGCCTTTCAATCTGGCCTTGCTCATTTTCAGCAATTTGGACTCACGACTGGCCGAACTCAGATCTCCCCCTTTTTTAACGAACAGCTTTATCTGCAAACCTACCCTGACGTCGCAGCTGCTGTGGCCAGCGGGGTCTTGAGTTCTGGTTTGCAGCACTTCATCACGCAAGGTGAAAGTGAGGGGCGAGGATTACTGCAAGAGATCTATAACGAACAGGCTTATCTCACCATTTATCCTGATGTGGCTACTGTGGTTAACGCAGGCATCTTTTTGTCTGGTTATGACCATTTCCGCCGCTTTGGGATTTTCGAAGGTCGTTTAGATGCAGCCTTCAACGAAACGTTCTATCTGCTCAAAAATCCAGATGTTGCTAATGCCGTCGCACTAGGGGCTTTCAGTTCTGGATTAGAACACTTTTTGAATTTTGGGCGCAATGAGGGACGCATCGCTGCTGCACCCTTTAACGAAGGGATCTATCTGCGCTTTTATCCAGATGTTGCCAATCTTGTGGCTCAGGGGGTGATCACGTCGGGACTTGAGCATTTCATTAATGTTGGTCAATCAGAAGGTCGCCAAGGAGGACACTTTAACGAAGGTCTGTATTTGCTCTTTAACCCGGACGTTGCTGTCGCTGTTGCCGGGGGGGCATTTGAGTCAGGTTTGCAGCATTTTCTTTCCAATGGTCAGTTTGAAGAATCTCGTATTGCCTTCTTTTCAGGCACCAATGGTAACGACATCGTACAAAGCTATGGCACAGGGTTGATTAGCGTAACGGGCACTCAGTTTACGCTCGATTCTGTTGCTGCCGGCGTTCCCATCAATGAAGGCGTCGGTGAAATCGATATCCTGATCGGTACTCCTAATAGCCTCGACTCTTATGTTCTCGGGACCGTTGATGTCGCTACGAATGAAATTACGCAGTTCTACATCGGTGGAGGCAACAATGATTATGCGCTTATCCGAGGCTTTGATCCGATGTCAGATATCGTTACGTTGGGTGGGCAACCTGATCAATTCATCCAGACACCTGTTGCCAATGGTATTCATATTTCTACTTCTGCAGGTGACTTAGTCGGCATCGTTGAAGGTATTGCATCCCCCCTGCAAAGCCGCGTAATCAATGCATCCAGCTTCTTTTTGGCATCTGATCAAAGCATGTTTGTATAAGCCTCTTGATGTTTGGGGACCTAGAACGAGGCAAGACTTATCACGTTCCTCTGAATGGCATTATTCGAGGGATCATCACTCTCTAACAGGCCCTTTTCTTCAAATTAAGAGAAGGGCTTTATAGTTATCAGTAAGTCGAGTCAGGTGCTGTCCTATGCTGCCTCTGAAAATCGTGTCACTGTTACCTAGTGCGACTGAAATTATTCATCTTCTAGACTTAACTGAGTATCAGGTAGGGCGTAGTCATGAATGTGACTATCCCGACGGTATTGGCGTGCTTCCAGCCTGTACGGCACCTAAATTTAACCCCGAGGGTACCAGTGCCGAAATTCACGATCGCGTCACTACTCTCTTACAGTCAGCGCTCAGTGTCTATCAGGTTAAAACTGATATTTTACAGACCCTGAAACCAACACACATTTTGACTCAGGCTCAATGTGAAGTGTGTGCCGTCAGTCTTGCTGATGTTGAGGTGGCTGTAGAGTCCATTACCGGAATATCGCCCCAAATTCTATCGCTTCAGCCCAACTCGCTAGAGCAGGTTTGGGGAGATATTCGGCGGATTGCCCAGGAATTACTAGGCTCGGTTGAGCCAGCGGAGGCCGCGATCGCTCCCCTCAAAAACCGTGTCGAAACTTGCCGCACGCTGACTCAAGACGCGCTCCATAAACCTTCTGTTGTCTGCATTGAATGGCCTGAACCGCTCATGGCGGCGGGCAATTGGGTGCCAGAACTGGTCAGGCTTGCTGGCGGCATGCCCATGCTCAGTAAAGAAGGACAGCATTCGCCGTGGATTACCTGGAACGATTTAGTCAAAGCTGATCCAGAGGTCATCATTTTGATGCCCTGCGGCTATGACATTGAACAGACTATTCAAGAAAGCCGCCCGCTACTCGATCACTCTTTTTGGCCGTTGCTGAGAGCGGTCAAAACAGGGCGTGTCTATGCCGTGGACGGCAATCAGTATTTCAATCGTCCCGGTCCGCGTTTAGCAGATTCCGTGGAAATTTTGGCCGAAATGTTGCACCCCGATATTGTGCCGTCCCGCTATCAGAATCAGGCTTGGCAGACCGTAGTTGAAATGCGTCAGCCATCCAGATTGATGTACCGCGTTTAAGTGCTTAACGGGTTTAATTTTGAGTCGAGTCTCACCCTATCCGAGACCTTGGGTAGATTTGCTAGAAATGCCGAAAGCAGCTCTCCCAGGTGAGCGCCAAACCTGTGGTCTCCTCCGGAGAATCCAGAAGCAAAATTTCGAGATCGGCGACGACTGTGCCGATAATAATTGCGCTACTGCCCATAGACGCTATCAGGGCATGAGCAAGTTTTGACGGCAAACACAGAACCAGCTCAAAATCCTCGCCGCCATAGAGGCACCAGTCCAAAGCAGTTTGTTCTCCTACCCAATCAGCAAGAGCTGGTGGCAGGGGCAAGCGCGATCGCACTAATCTAGCCCCCACTCCGCTTGCCTGACAAAGGTACAGTACGGCATTCGCTAATCCATCGCTGCTGTCCATTCCCGCAATAGTCTCAAAATCACTGTCTGGCAAAGTATTCATCTGATGCCCCCAGTCCAGCCGAGGAATGGGGCGTTGATGAGCTTGAATGAAAGACTGTTTTGTTTGGTTGGGGACCTGCTGTCCTTTTTGGGGATGGAGTAGCAATTCCAACCCGGCACGAGATGCCCCATGCTCTCCAGTCGCGACAATGACGTGGCCTGGCTGAGCGCGATCTCGTCGAATCACTCGCCTTGGTGCCACCTGCCCAATGGCTGTAATCGCCAGCATGACTTGACTCGATTGAACAACGTCTCCTCCCAAAATCTCACCGCCGTAGGCGCTTAGACAAGCACTCATGCCCTGATAAACCCGCTCAATCCAGTCAACAGCTATTGTTCTGGGAACACTCAGTCCTACGGTGACACCAATTGGCATGGCTCCCATTGCAGCTAGGTCTGATAGATTAGCTGCGATCGCCCGCCAGCCCACATCCTCTGGGGCCGTAGTGCGATCGCTGAAATGCACACCCTCTACCAGCAAATCAGTCGTGACCACATGGGCGGTATCCGCTTCAGGCAAAACCGCAGCATCGTTGTCTAAGGATCCTTTGGCACAAAAATGCTGGAGTCGCTTCAGCAACCCCAGCTCGCCAATGTCAGCCACAGTTGGCTGATCCATAGGATTGACTCCTTTGCTTGGGTGAGGGAAAAGGGAAATGGGTGAAGTAGCCTCAATCGCTGACCTGAATGCACCACTAGGTCATCTGCGGCTCAACCAGGTTTTCGAGACCGTCAACGACTTCTGCTGATAGGATGCGATCGCCCTGTCCTAGGTTCTGTAGCACTTCTTTACCATCAACTACGCTGCCAAAAACGGTGTAGCGACCGTCCAACAGATTGAGACCTGCGGGCGTGAGTTCAGGCTCAAATAAGAAGAAGAAGAATTGCGAAGAACCACCGTTAACGTCACTTTCGGGACGAGCCATGCCCATCACCCCATAGGCTGAAAAGGGCAGAACAGGATCTTCTAGATATCGTCCTAATTCTTCAAGGGTGGCTCCATAAATAGGTGCATCATCGCCCTTCACTAAGATTTCCAGTGGGACTGCCCGATATTCTCCAGTATCTGGATCGACAAAACCTACTTCAGGACCATCAGGATCGCCCGTTTGGAGAACATAGTTATCTTCAGCGCGAATAAATGGCATCCCATCATAGAATCCACGCTGAACCAAATCGACAAAGTTACCGCCAGTCACAGGCGCAGTGTAGCCGTCAATAACCGCCGTAATATCTCCTTTAGTGGTCTCAAAAGCGATAGTGGCGCGGCCTTTTAGCTGAGGTAGATCGCGATACTCTTCGGGCACTTCATAGGGAAATTCGGTGACCATCATCTCTTCGATCGCGCCAATCTTGCTCAGCAGTTCTGCGCGTTTGATCCAGATCGATTCGCGATCGCGCTCATCAGCCGCCGCCAACATCGGTTCAAGACCTGCGCGAATGTCGTCTAAATATTCGGAAGCCAGGGCCTGCCGGTCTTCAGGAATATCCTCCAGAATGGCTTGACGGCGGCGACCTAAGAGACGGTTGATTTTAGTGATGTCTCGCTTTATGGGGCTCCAACGCTTGCTCCGCAGCCACTCAGATAACCCTTCCAACTGCTCTTGAACAGCGCGAATATCTTGATTGTCAATCGGCAGCGAATATCGCAAGAGCGCTCGCCCGTCTGTAATGGCATTACCCGGTGGAAGGTAGGCTACAAGCGGAGTGGGGAGTGGCGCTGCTTGCACACTACCTGCTGTGCTGCTTCCCAGTGCGGATTCAGTCGTTATGAATCCTGTCAGGAGGCAAAAGCTCAAGGTAAGACAAGTCAGCCATCGGTTAAGTAGTTGCATAGGGAGTACTAGCAAAAGGTCACATCAAGCAGACGACTTCGATCTTGCCATAGCATGGTTCATCTCCAGAAGCATTCTGGAAAGTTGGCAACTGAGCGGTAAAATGAGATGCCGATATTCAAGATCTACAAGTAGCCAGCGTTATGATTTCCAGCAATGACTTTCGTACAGGCGTCAGCATCGAATTGGATGGGTCAGTTTGGCGAGTCGTCGAATTTCTGCACGTGAAGCCAGGCAAAGGTTCTGCTTTCGTCCGCACAAAGTTAAAGAACGTTCAGACGGGCAACACCGTTGAAAAAACGTTTCGAGCTGGTGAGACCGTTCCTCAGGCTAATCTCGAAAAGAAGGTGATGCAGCATACCTATCGAGAAGGTGAAGACCTCGTGTTTATGGATATGGAAACCTTCGAAGAGGTTCGCATGAGCGAGGAGCAAGTTGGCGATCGCGTCAAATACCTTAAAGAGGAAATGGAAGTCAACGTTGTTCGCTGGAACGAGCAAATCCTTGAGGTTGAGCTACCGAATTCGGTTGTCCTAGAAATTACTGAAACTGATCCCGGGGTTAAAGGCGATACCGCAACGGGTGGAACCAAACCTGCGATCTTAGAGACGGGTGCTCAGGTTATGGTGCCGTTGTTCATCTCTATCGGCGAGAAGATCAAGATTGATACTCGTAACGATTCTTACTTGGGACGAGAGTAAAAGCATTGTTCTTATGTTCGAAGATGCTTGTAGGGGTGGACACGCTCCATCGTGTTGGTAGGGAGTGCAATTGGTGGAACTGAACTTCAACGAACTGCGTGAGCTGGTGACGACGCTGAGCCAGACGGATATTTCGGAATTAACGCTGAAGAGTGGTGACTTTGAGTTGACCTTGCGTAAGCAGGGCGCTTTAGTTGTTTCCAGCCCGTCAGCAGATACTGTTTCAGTCACGCCTGTGCCTGTCAGCGCTCAATCTGGTGAAATACCTCAGCCCATTGTTGTTAGCCCCCCTGCGGCTCCTCCCACTCCACCTCCTTCCGTAGACTCGAATCTAGTCGAGATCACGTCGCCTATGGTTGGCACGTTTTATCGCGCACCTGCGCCTGAGGAACCCCCCTTCGTTGATGTGGGCGATCGCATTCAGTCGGGTCAAACGGTGTGCATCATTGAAGCGATGAAGCTGATGAATGAGCTTGAGGCAGAAGTTACCGGAGAAATCGTCGAAATTCTCGTCGAAAATTCTCAACCTGTGGAATTTGGGCAACCCCTAATGCGGGTAAAGCCTAACTGACAAAAATAAGGTCATCGTTAACCTCGTGTAGCCTGGATACAGGTTTATCTTGCCTGCAACAGTGGGGACAGCTAGATGACGAGAAATACTGTCAGGCTCAAAGCGGCTACTGCGCTGCTAGTGCTAACAACAGCAGCCAGCGTCGGTATTTTGACAAGGACTTATCTCCAAGGGCAAGGCGGGCAAGTCGTCTTTGTTGCGACTCGTGTATGGATTTTGATGTTGCCACTGTTGTGGCATTGGCGTGTTGATCGAGAACGTATCTCGTTGGCACTCCCGTCACAAACGGAATTGATTTCAGGCACTCTGCTCGGCTTAGTCATGTTTGCGGTGATTCTCGGCAGCTATTTTGGGATCGGACAAACCATCATTGATCCTGAAATAGTCCGAGCTAGAGTACAAGCGATCGGTCTGCTGCGACCGTCTTTTTATTTAGGGTTTGCCGTCTATTTCACTTTTGTGAATGCTCTGGTTGAAGAGTATGTATGGCGGTGGTTTGCCTATCGTCAATGCGAAAGGCTGGTTTCTGGCTGGAAGGCTGTTGTGTTAGCCGCAGCGTGCTTCACACTGCACCATATTTTTGCCCTGGCTGGATTTACAGGCAGCGGATGGATCACAGCAATAGGGTCTTTCGGCGTATTTCTAGCAGGTGCAGTGTGGTCTTGGTGTTATCTCGCCTATCATTCGTTGTGGGCAGTGTACATTAGCCACTTGCTCGCGGATTTAGCGATCGCCTTGGTAGGGTGGCACTTACTATATCTTAGTCTAAATGTCTCCTTCACCTTCAAACAGGGTTTCTAAAGGTTGAGCGTCAATGCGGCACACTTCCGTCAAGTAACGAGAAAGCACATCATTTTGTCCGTGGGTGACATAGACTTTGCTAGCTCCTGTTTCTTGAACAGTCCGAATTAGGCTAGGCCAGTCTGCATGGTCAGATAGAACAAAACCGCGTTCATAGCCTCGGCGTCTACGGGCACCACGAACAGCCATCCATCCTGAGGCAAAGGCCGTTTGAGGTGATTTGAAGCGCTTCATCCAGGTAGAGCGATGTCCTGAGGGGGGAGACAGCACGAGATCGCCTGTGTACTTATGACTTTTGGGCATCTCCGATGTTGTAACTGTGGGCAGCATCGGAATATTTTGATCCCGATAGATCTGGTTCAGGGCTGCGATCGCCCCGTGCACATACACCGTCTGGTCAGTAAACTTCGTCAGCTCGCTCAACACCCGCTGGGCCTTACCGAAGGAATAGCAAAAGAGAATGGAGGGGCGATCGCGATCGGCCTGCCACCAGTCGTAAATTTGATGCGCCGTCTCTTCTCCGGTATCCCATTTATAGATAGGCAGTCCGAAAGTGGCTTCAGTAATAAAGACATCGCAAGAGACAACCTCAAACGGTTCACACGTTGGGTCAGCACAGCGTTTGTAGTCTCCAGAAACAACCCAAACGTCATCCTTGTGTTCTACCCGTACCTGAGCCGATCCCAAAACGTGACCTGCTGGATGGAGGGATACCCAGGTGTCGCCATACTTCAGCTTTTCGCCATACTGCACTCCTTGGAGATCAATTTTTTCACCCAGACGCTTTCGCAAAATCCCTTCAGAGCTAGCCATGGCCACATACTGCTGCGACCCCGACCGAGCATGATCAGCATGGGCATGGGTAATGATTGCCGTCTCTACAGGACGCCACGGATCAATGTAGAAATTGCCTGCTTCGCAGTAAAGGCCTTCAGGACGAACGGTAATGAGAGACATAGTACGGCAAGTGTAGAGCTATGAAGCCACTTCAGCAGGCTTCGGGGTGTTAACAGTAATGAGCGCTAGGTCAACTTTGTTTTCGCTCGGTTCCTGAATATTGGCACGGATATCAGGACCAAAAAACTTCTCAATCTTTTCCCGTTTTTCCTGCCACTTTTCTAATGGCATCAGAGGCGACTCAAACTCAAGTAGGAGGGCATAGGCACCCTCGATCGCTTCTTCACGAACGGCCACCAATTCAGGACGTTCCTCATCAGAGGGAGCTAATCCCAAGCGCTCTAGGACTTCATCTAAGTGAGCCTCTTGTCCATAGCGATACCGAGTCACATCGCTGAGAACCTGCTTCTGAGTGGGTGTGGCCTGCTGTTCGCGTAACGAGGCCACTTCAGGAGACGTTTCTTGGGAATACTGGGTTGGCTCTAGCTCGGCTGCTCGTAAGGCCAAACCTCCTAATAAGACAGGGATACCGTAGAAAAAGCCCGCTAGGTTGAGCGTGGCATTGTCCTGAAAATAGGCCACAAACCCGATGATCGTCAGCACCCCGCCGACAACCAATAGAACATTCCCTAGGGACATTTTTCGCAACATAATGATTTATTTACATTCACTTTGTAAATTGTATCGCTCTAGCTCGGTCAAAACGGCCTATATCCCAATCGAAAGTTGCTGACTCAGTCTCTGTGATGACCGTCAGGGTAGATGATCGGAATCCAACCATGATGCTGATGTTTATGAAGATTCTCTCAGCACAAAAACATCTGATTCAGGCTTCGAAGCCGTGTAGAAATTCTGTGAATTGCTTTATTGTCCCGCTAACCTCTTAACGGTTGAGTGTCAGAATACATGTAGGCTCCTCTTAACATTTCTTTGCTGATTCAACTGAAATTGTGTTTATTGCCTATTCCTTTCCTGAGGATATTGCCTGATATGTTACGCATTCTTACGGATTTTGATGGTCCCATCATGGACGTGTCAGAGCGATATTACCAGGTATATCAGTACTGTCTTGAAGAGGCCAAAGAACCCCAGCAATCCGTTAATCGGCTTTCCAAACAAGATTTTTGGCGTCTCAAGCGATCGCAGGTACCCGAACGCCAAATCGGACTCATCTCCGGTCTTCATGATGATCAGGCGAGACAATTTGCCTTGTTGCGGCGAGAAACTGTTCACAGTCGCTCTTATCTTAAGTACGACCTGCCGATAGAAGGCGCATCTGAGGCCTTGAGGAAGATCCAGGCCCTCGACGGTCATTTAGTCGTGGTCACTATGCGCCGAGAGTACGCTCTCGATTTTGCGCTCTCCCAATATGATTTAGAGCATTTCTTTCCGCTGAATGTGCGCTATTGTCTGCCAGATGACTACCTCAAAGACCAAGACATTGTTGAAAAAACTCGACTGGTTAAAAAGGCACTGGCTGAACTGCCTCCTGCTTGCGAAACCTGGATGGTGGGCGATACAGAGGCCGATATTGCAGCGGCCCGTGCCCATGATTTACCCGTCGTAGCGGTACTTAGCGGGATCCGCGATCGCGATCGTCTCACAACCTACAGTCCAGACTACATTGTTGCCAATTTGCAAGAGGCAGTGGTGACCATTTCAAATCGCCAAGCTGGCTAAGCGCGAGCGACTCACGCAGGCACGCGAAAGCAGCCTATGAAACAAGTACACCCTGTTCCCCACTCCCTATTGAGACCTACCCTGCTGATAAACCTTGTCGCTGCCTAACCACTGAAATTAGAACTGCTTGAGGAACCGCAAATCGCTGCTATACAGCCGTCGGATGTCATCAATTTCATGCTGCACCATGGCGAGGCGCTCGACTCCCAGACCCGCCGCAAAGCCCGTGTAGACTTCGGGGTCATAGCCTACCGCTTCCAGCACATTGGGATCGATCATGCCGCAGCCCAACACCTCTAGCCAACGCCCATTCCATTCCACATCGACCTCAGCCGAGGGTTCTGTGAAGGGAAAGAAGCTGGGGCGAAAACGAATGGGAATATCGCCAAACAAAGCGTCGATGAAAGCGCGGATGGTTCCCCGTAAGTCAGTGAACGTGATTCCTTTATCGATTGCGAAGAACTCTATTTGGTGAAAGACCGCCGCATGGGTGGCATCCACCGTATCGCGACGATAGCAGCGCCCTGTGGCTAGCACACGGCAGGGAGGCTCATGCTCCTTCATATAGCGAATTTGAATGTTGGACGTATGCGTCCGCATCAAGTCACCATTCGGCAGGTAAAGGGTGTCCTGCATGTCCCGTGCCGGATGGTCTGGTAGGAAGTTAAGAGCCTCGAAGTTGTAATAATCCGACTCGATTTCGGGACCACTGGCAACCGTATAACCTAAACCCACAAAGATCTCGGTGATTTGGTCGATGATACTGTTGATGGGGTGAACGCGCCCCTGAGACTTGAACACGCCCGGCATCGTGACGTCCAGAGTCTCTGCTTCAAGCATGGCTTGAATTTCAGCATCCTGTAAAGCAGCCTTACGCGCTTCCAAGGCGATCTGAAGCGCATCTTTAACTTGGTTGGCAAGTGCTCCAATGCGAGGTCGATCTGCCGGCGGCAGCTTTCCCATACCGCCTAATACTTTAGAGACTTTGCCTTTTTTCCCGAGGTAGTCTAGTCTAATTTTTTCGAGATTGTCTAGATTTTCGACTTGGGCGATCGCCTCTTTTCCTGCATCTTGCAGCGCTTGGAGGTCGGTTTCCAGACTCAACGGAGGTTGGGACATGCTCAGGATCAATGCTTGTTTAATAACGACTAAAGGGGAAACCCTTGGTTGATGAAAGCGTCCTCTTCTAGAGTCTCGTCTTATCAGAGCTGTAATGACATTATTCATTCACAGTGCATCAGAAGAGGCTACCGGACGAAACGCTCTTAATGTGGAATACTCCTAATCTAGTCCATGAGGTGGGCGATCGCTCAATGGATTTTCCGTTTAGCATGAAGAACCTTCCGAATTAGCAATTCCATTCCCTTGTCTTTGTGGAAAACACTGCGGAGAACACTTCTGATGATCAAAAAATTGTTGTCACTAGCTTGGGCACGGTATCACGCACAAGGCTTTGTTCAGAGACTGTCAGATAACTAGTTTTGATGAAACTACTCATTAGTAATGACGACGGCATTTTTGCTAACGGAATTCGTAGCCTGGCGAACACGATGGCGGAGGCGGGCCATGAGGTTTGGGTGGTTTGTCCTGACCGAGAACGGTCGGCAACGGGACATGGACTGACACTTCATAAACCGATTCGGGCTGAACAAGTAGAGGGCGTCTTTCATGCTGATGTTCAGGCTTGGGCCTGCTCAGGAACACCTTCTGATTGCGTTAAGTTAGCGCTGGGAGCGATTTTGGAGAATCCTCCCGATATGGTGTTATCTGGCATCAATCAAGGGGCAAACTTAGGCACCGATGTGCTCTACTCTGGTACGGTGTCGGCAGCCATGGAAGGGATCATTGAAGGGATTCCAGCGATCGCCTTCAGCCTGACCAACTATGCCTGCAAGAACTTTGTGCCGGCTGCCCAGTTTGCTAAAAATTTGGTGAACGTTTTGAGGCAGCATCCAATCGCAGCTCCCCCACTGCTGAATGTCAACATCCCAGCCGTTGAGGCACATCAGATTAAAGGTAGTGTGATTGCCCGTCAGGGTGTGCGGAGGTATGTTGACCTATTTGAAAAGCGCAGCGATCCTCGTGGCAAAACCTACTATTGGCTCGCTGGTGAAGTGTTGGAAGCGGTTGAACACGAAGAGGACAGCTATCAGCTTCTGACGGAGCAATTGCAGCGTCTATCTGACTTTTCTTGCCTTGAAGGAACCCCCATTGACGTTGAAGCAATTCAACAAAATTTGATTACGATCACACCATTGCATTACAACTTGACATCTCCTTTGGGTATCTGCCAGCTGCAAGCCTGGCAAACTCAGTTTGACAAACAGTTACTCCATCCTGATTCTCCGACCAATGTAGCGAAGTCATAAGCAGTTATTTAAAACGATCAAGACTAAAATATGACGGCATCAGCTTCTTAAAAACGTTGTTTCGTACAGAGTTTGTGAAGATTAGCCACAAAGTGACCAGACCGATTTGACTTCAGGCAACACTTTGTAAAGGGCGAAATCAAAAGATTTTTAATACCATTGAGTAATGTTCGTTGTACACATCAGGCCAATCCGTAGCGACTTGCAAACTTTGAATCAACACACTCATGTCTGATATAGAGAACCAATTTTTGATTCGCTTCTGGGGTGTAAGAGGCAGCATTGCGTGTCCCGGACCACAAACGGTGCGCTATGGCGGCAACACCTCCTGCATCGAGATGCGGGTTGGCGGCAAGCTGTTAATCTTCGATGGCGGTACTGGACTTAGAGAGCTGGGTCTCAAGCTACTGTCAGAAATGCCTCTAGACGGGACCATGTTTTTCACCCATTCTCACTGGGATCATATTCAAGGGTTTCCCTTCTTTGTGCCCGCCTTTGTTCCAGGCAATCGCTTTCATATCTATGGCGCGATCGCCCCTGACGGTTCAACAATTGAGCAGCGCCTCAACAATCAAATGCTGCATCCCAACTTTCCAGTCCCACTGCAAATCATGGGAGCCGATCTTAAGTTTTGCGATGTTGAAGTGGGCGAAACGGTTGAGGTAGAGGACGTTAAGGTCGAAAATACCCTGCTGAACCATCCTGGAGAGGCGATCGGCTATCGGGTCACTTGGAACGGCAGAACAGCTGCCTACGTGACGGATACCGAGCATTTTGCAGATCGACTCGACGAAAATGTTTTGTGGCTGGCGCGGAATGCTGACGTCATGATTTACGATGCCACTTACACCAACCAGGAATACTACAACGAGAAATCTAGCAAAGTAGGTTGGGGCCATTCGACTTGGCAAGAAGCCGTCAAGGTTGCCAAAGCAGCTAATGTCAGGCAGCTTGTTATCTTCCACCATGATCCGCTCCACAACGATGACTTTATGGACGAGATTGCTCAAGACACCTCAGAGCAATTTTCTAATAGTGTCGTCGCCAAAGAAGGCATGGTTATTGATCTGATGACAGCTCCTGAGCCGGCAATATTTGCTTAGGCTGCTTTCGCTGTTCAGCGTTTGTTTTCCCAAGCGCTCTCAACGCTTCCAAGCTTTGACCCTGGGTTGATGAAGATTGGCTAGCGTCCGGGCCGAATTGTGTCAAAATGTAAATGTGTGGATTACGTCTTCACTACAAACGGCTCAAACCCCAACGGACATTGCTTTGGGGAACTTTGACGGTGTTCATCGAGGACACCAGACTGTCATTCGCCCGATTCTCCCAGAGTCTTCAAATTGTCCTACGGCTGCCGGTGAATTCCCTGCCGGTACGACTTTGAATTCAGATTTATGGGGCTATAGCGATCGCTGTCCGCAATTGCTAGGTGACTGCGACTTTCAGTCAGCGGTGCCGCCAGCCATCACATCTGACGCACCAGGACCGATACCGACAGTCGTGACGTTCTATCCTCATCCGCAAGAGTTTTTTTCAGGTCAATCGCGGCCTTGGCTAACACCGCTAGAGGAAAAGGCCGTATTCATGAAGCGGTTGGGTGTACGTCAGCTTGTACTGCTGCCCTTCAACAGTGAGCTGTCTGGCTTGCAACCCGAAGCATTTGTTGAAAAAGTTTTGCTCGATCACTTACAGGCTAAGCACATTAGCGTCGGGGCAGATTTTCGGTTTGGTCATCAGCGACGGGGAGACGTTGATCTCTTGCAGAAGCTGGCGACGCGAAGAGGAACGCAAGTGACTATTGTTGGTCTTGCTCAAGCCGATGGCGATCGCATTAGCAGTTCTCGAATTCGTCAAGCCTTGTGTGCTGGCGATATCTATCAAGTTCGACATCTCATGGGGCGTCCTTATCAGCTCACCGGAAAAGTCGTTAAAGGTCAGCAGTTGGGACGGCAACTGGGTTTTCCAACAGCTAACTTACGAGTTCCCCCCGAAAAGTTCTTGCCCCGAACCGGTGTCTACAGCGTGTTAGTGTTTGGGGTGCCAGATCATCCAGCTGAGCAAGGACTGCCTGGCGTCATGAATTTGGGTGTGCGTCCAACAGTAGACGGGCAGAATCAATCCATTGAAGTTCACTTGCTCAACTGGCAAGGAAACCTATACGACCACACCCTGACCGTAACGCTGAAAGGATTTCTCAGACCCGAGCAGCGCTTTGATTCTTTGGAACATCTCAAAGCCCAGATTCAGGCGGATTGTGAAGCCGCGTTAGCTGTGCTGTAGGTAGGCAAAATTCTCAATGTGAAGGCATTATAGGGCCATACAGCGATAAAGGAAGAACAATGGGCGATCGCGTTCGGCAGCTAGTTGAAAACCTGAGCAAGACGATTGTGGGGAAGGAAGATGCCATTCAACTGGTTCTGGTTGCCCTTTTTTCGGGGGGTCATGCTCTGCTGGAGGATGTTCCAGGCGTTGGCAAGACCCTGCTCGCTAAGTCTCTGGCACGATGCATTGACGGAACGTTTCAACGAGTGCAATGTACTCCTGACTTGCTCCCTGCCGATATCACCGGTACGAATATCTGGAATCCAAGCAGCGGCGAATTTCAGTTTTTGCCGGGGCCTATTTTTGCCCATGTGCTGCTGACTGATGAAATTAACCGGGCGACACCAAGAACTCAATCGGCCTTACTTGAGGTTATGGAAGAACATCAGATGACCCTTGATGGTGTTTCTCGTCCTGTGCCAATGCCGTTCTTCGTCATTGCGACTCAGAATCCTGTGGAATATCAGGGGACTTTTCCCCTGCCAGAAGCGCAAATGGATCGCTTTGCCTTGTCGTTCACACTGGGCTATCCCTCTGAAGCAGAAGAGACCAGAATGTTGGATCGTTTGGCGACACCGACGCGACCGCAAGACTTGCAGCCGTGTATCACCCCCGATGAGGTAGCAGCCATTCAGTCACAGTGTGCTCAAGTGCGAGTAGAAGACTCGGTAAAACAGTATTTGCTGGCGCTGGTGCGGGCGACTCGCGAGCATCCTGATATCACTTTGGGGGTGAGTCCTAGAGGCAGTGTGGCCTTCTATCGAGCGATTCAGGCATTGGCCTTTTTGAGCGATCGCGATTACGTTCTGCCAGATGATGTTAAACGTCTTGCGCCGTATGTTCTAGCCCATCGTTTGATTCCAGCTGGTGGGCATCAGGCTGCGATTTTGATTCAGAACTTGCTGGATGGTGTTCCTATCCCTGCTTAGGACCTATGGGTTGGAGGGGATTGTTAGCGTGAATAACCCCCAACGTGTAGACCCTGGGGTTAAGGCTGGACGCCTTCTAGGGTTACATCGGCTTCGTCATAGAGGTTTTGGAGTTTCTCTAGGGTTTCTTCATCGGGACTCCAGAAACCGCGTCCGTGAGCTTCAATCAAACGACCGACAATGTTGCGAAAGGCTTCAGGATTAGCCTGTCGCAATTGGTCTGCCATAACCGGATCAAAGGCGTAGGTGTCTGCTGCTTGGTCGTAGACCCACTGATCTTTGAAGCGAGCCGTTCCAGCCCAGCCGAGAATGGCTGTCATTCGTTGAGAAATTTCGTAAGCTCCGCCGGATCCTTGAGCAGCCATCGCCTCGGCCCATTTAGGATTGAGTAATTTAGTCCGATACTCCATCCGCAGTAGTTCGTCGAGCTTGCGAGGGGTCGTATCTTTGGAGAAGCTTTCGACAAAACTGGCTGTCACGGACTGGCCTCGTGTCTGTTCTGCGGCTTGCTTGAGTGCCCCCGTATTAGCGTAGTATTCCTGGATATCGGTAAGGCCATATTCTACCGAGTCAATTTGCTGCACGATGCGATCAGTGGTGTTCAGCAGCGTATTGAGGACTTCGGGCCGAGCTTGGCCTTTGTCACCGCGCCCGTAGCTGTATGCATTGCGATCGCGCCACGTTTGGCCCAATTCGTCGGCCTCCTCCCAGTTGGAATCAATAATGCGATCATTGACCAGAGAGCCGTAGTCTCCAGCTGGGTTGGAAAACAGCCGAGCAGCAACATTGTCTACTCCCTGAGCCTGAAGCGCCAATGCATGCTTGCGAATGAAATTATCCTCTACAGGCTCGTCTGCTGTTGCTGCCCGCTGAAAGAGATCATCAAGCAGCTCAATAATGTTGATAAAACTGTCGCGGAAAATGCCCGAGAGATTGCCCAGGATGTCAATGCGGGGATGACCGACCTGTTCCAAAGGCTGCAATTCATAGCGAACAATCCGTCCGGTCCCTTCTTTGACAGGTTCTGCACCCACTAACTCCAGCAGAATGCCTAAGGACTCACCCTTGGTTTTGATGGCATCCAGCCCCCACAACATCACGGCGACTGTTTCTGGGTAGCTGCCATGCTCCGTCTGCTGTTGGGCGATGAGTTTGCGACCAATCTCGCGACCTCGCAGATAAGCGGCTGGCGACGGCATGCGATAAGGGTCCAACGCATGAATATTGCGTCCCGTTGGCAACACCCCAATACCATCCCGCAGCAGATCTCCACCCGGTGCAGGCGGAATATACTCACCGTTGAGTCCCCGCAGCAGGTTTGTCATTTCGTCAGAGGTTTGACGCAGGCGATCGCAAATCTCTAGAGCCTCCAGGATGCGCGACTCGATCTGTGCCCATTCAGCGACCTCCTTCTCATCGCGATAGAACCGCTGTAGTAACCCTCCAACGATCGCTTGGCGGTCTTCGGTCGGGTTTGCGGTTGCCAAGGCCCCAATCGCGGCCTCCTTCAGATCCTCGCCAAAATAGGCCGATAGATAGCTCTGCAACTGTTCGGCACTGGGCATCTGGCCTAACACATGCAGGCCGCTGGAAAACAGCCGCGCTTCCAAGACTTGCAGGTATTCATACAGATCTGTTAGATAGCGCGTTAGCGCTTCGGGACTAAACAGCCGCGCATTTTCTGGCGTGAATTCAATGCCAGACTTCTGAGCTTCTGCAAACGGACAGTCAGCGTCTAGGCCAGAGTCGGCGATCGCTTTGAGGATAGCGTCCCGCAGCACCGTATTTTTGCGCGGGTCTTCGCGGTACTCCGCGATCAAATCCCGCAGGTTCAACAGCTCCTTGTACAGTCCGGCCCGCCCATAGGGTGGAACATTGTGGGATACCAGTACCCCATAGCCGCGTCGCTTAGCCAAGATGGATTCGGAGGGATTGTTGGCGGCATAGATGTAGAGATGGGGGCGATCGCCTAGCAATATGTCGGGCCAGCAGTAGCCCGTATTCCCCAAAGGCGACCCCGGCAGCCACTCCACCGTGCCGTGCATCCCAAAATGCAATACCGCATCGGCCTGAAACTCTCGTTTCAACCATTCATAGAAAGCAACGTACTGAGGATGAGGCGTTAGATCTCGCTCGAACATCAGCCGCATGGGATCACCGGCAATTCCCAGCGGCGGCTGTACCCCCAGCCATACGTTGCCCAGATGAACGCCCCCTACCAGAAATTCGTCACCCCAAGTTTTGATGCCTGTTTTGGTCAGGTCTCCCCACTGTCGCTCCATGCGATGGCGCTGGAGGTAAGTCAGCCAGTCAGCCAGCTGACGTTCAGAAATCGCAATTGGGATTTCTCCTGATGCAGACTGTGACGGTAACGGGACCGCCTCATCTGCCGCTTTAACCCATTCGATCAACGTTTCTCCGTCTTCCGGCAGTTCGCCAACGGTATAACCTGCCTGCTGCAAAGCCTTCAGCACAGTTAGCAGAGAATTAGGCACATTGAGCAATGCCGCCGTCCCTGTCGCGCCATAACCTGGGGGAAACCCATAAAGCACGATCGCAATCTTGCGTTCACTTAGGGGCTTGCGGCGCAGCTCCACCCAGCTTCGCACTCGCTGAGTCAATCGCTGCACTCGTTCGGGAACGAGATAAATTTTGTCTCCAACCAGTCCGCCGAGGGGCACTGGGTCAATCGCTCCGTCTAACTCCGGTAAGGCATAGAGCACAACGCTTTGCAAGCCACCGATGCCTTTACGAGTCCACGATGCAATGTCTTGGATCAGTAGAGGGGCTGACACGAAGTACGGTACGTTTTTAGCGCTGAGAATTTGCTTGGCAACCTCGACCTGACGCCCAGCTTCCATTGAGCCTGCCGGACCCCCGACTAGAGGAAAGCCAATCGTGGACACGATCGCGTCGACCTTTGCTGCATCGCTTGAGAGCGAGGGCGTTTCGTGATGACCCTGCGATCGCAGTCTCTGTTCGTGATCGGTGGTGAACCAATCTCGGACAGCGACATGGCCCTCAACGCCGTTAATGAAGACAGGCAGCGGCACTAAGCCCGCCTGCTCGAATTGCTGAATCAGCTGCGGGATATAAGGCTGCTGGGTAATGACGTGCTTGCGGTAGAGCAAAATGCCCACAACAGGTGAGGAATCTGAGAGTGGTGGGGTAGCTCGTTTTGCAGTAGGGCGATCGCTAAAGTACCAGTCTAGATACGCTCGGGGCGTCAAAAAATAGCTCTCATTGTCAGGATGCACCAGCCCCATATTGGGCGTTTCAATAGCTGGAGCAATATCACCGACCGTTAATCCCAGGTAATGCTTTCCTAAATAGTGCAGCATTGAGGCGACGTTCTCTGGCCCACCGGCATTCCAGTAGCCGTAGAGAATAAGCCAGTTGCGGAGATCTTGAAGCTTCCGTACGGGCAAATACTTCAGCAGCTTCGGTCCGATTTTCAGAAAACTGATATAGCCGGCTAAGCGATCTTCCTCTTTGCCGCTACCGAATTTACTGAGGATGAACTTAACTGGCTTCGGCATCCCCTTGGGTTTCTCGCCAAAGGAAAACTGTCCCAACTGAGTGAGCGACATCAACTCTAAAGCAGACTCAAATGCCAGTCGAACTGGAATGGCTGCGGCTCGTTCCCGCAGCCAGAGGACTTGGTCGTAGTCAAAAATCAAGCTGGCAAAAAGGGCATCTGCACCTGCGAGTGCGGCGGCGATCTCATCCGGTTTGTCGCTGAGATCGCGATCGCAAAACACCTGCACCTCCAGTTCAGGGCAGTTCAACCGAGCCATCTCAGTGGCTTGTCGGTATAGTTCGGTGTTGAATGCTTCGAACCCAGCAATCAAAACGATGCGTGCCATGATATTAACTGGATGTGAGGACCTACGTTGATCCTAGACCTCGGGGAGAAGAACGTGCAATGTGGAATCGAGTAATCAATGGATTGAATTGGCTCTTGGTTGCCAATTTGTTTTTCGTGCTGGCTAGCTTTGGCTGGTTCGCCACCGCTGTCATCGGTCGTGGCCTCAACGTCAACCTTGGACTGGATATTTGGTACAGCCTGTGGATGCCGATATTTCAACCGGCAATTGGCATTCTGATGGCAGGGGCGATCGCGATCGGCGTTCTCCGATGGGTGTCCAACAAGCTAGCTGCCCTACGCGAAAGCTGACTTTCTCGCTTTCCCCCTCCTCTCAACTAATCATAGGGATGCGGCTATGATAGGGAGCGGTTTACCGAGGTTGCCACATGGGTGCAATGGGAAATGTGACAGGAAGTCTGGTAACACTGCTGCTGTTGGCAACGTCCTTGGTGGGGATGACCCTGATCTTTGAGCGACTTTGGTTTTGGAATCGCATTTCTAAGCGTCAAAAAAAGCTTGTCCGCGCCGTTCTGGATAGTTATGAGCAACAGCCTCAAGCTGCCTTATCCAAACTTAAGAAGAACTCAGATCTCCCCATAGCTCGCATCTTTTTGGCGGCTCTGACCACACCCGATGCGACGCCTGAAGACTTTCGAATTGCTCTAGAAAGTTCGGCGCAGGGCGAATTGCCCTTATTTCAAAGGTTTTCGGCTGCGTTGAATACCATCGTGGGCATTGCTCCTTTGCTGGGACTGTTGGGCACGATTTTGGGGCTAATGAAATCGCTCTCGGCACTGGATATAGGTGCAGGCAATAGCGATCGCACGCTGGATGTCATCTCGGGTATCGGCGAAGCCTTGATCACAACCGCGTTGGGCTTAATCATTGCCATTGCGACTCTGATCTTCGCGAACGTTTTTCAGGGACTGTATCGACAGCAACGGGCGTTTATTCAAGAAACGGGGGGACAGCTGGAGCTGCTGTATCGCAGGCAGCATCGGCAAACAACTCGGCGACCCTATGACCCAACTCGCACGACCTTTCAGCAACCCTATTCCAAAAGCTGATCCAACAACTGAAGTCGGGGCATTCTAGGTCCATTCCTATACCTTTCGACTCTCGACAGAGGGAGGCGTTAACATCAGCCATTACAATGCATTAAGACTATTCGGAGTAAATCTTTGACAGAGCAAATCGTACAGCCTGCGTCCATTGCCCCTCCGTTCTCACGGCAAGAGCTGCGAGAACTGGTGCGATCGCAGCTGCAAATGCTCTTAGAACAACAAAATTTTCAGGGAGTTAAAGCTCTGCTTGTCCCTGTACAGCCTGCGGATATTGCGGAGGCCATCGAGGGATTACCGGACACCATGCAGGCGCTCGCGTTTCGTCTACTGTCGAAAGATGAGGCGATCGAAGTTTATGAAAACTTAGATTCCAGCGTTCAGCAAACGCTAATCGAAGACTTCAAGCGCCAGGATGTGCTGGACATTGTGGACAAAATGTCGCCAGACGATCGCGCTCGTCTCTTCGATGAACTGCCGGCCAAAGTTGTCCGCCGACTCCTTAGTCAAATGAGTTCCCAAGAAAGACAGGCAACTGCACTGTTGCTCGGTTACGAAGCGGATACAGCTGGGCGCATTATGACGCCCGAATATATTGCCCTGAAAGAAACCTGGAGTATTTCAAGAGCACTCGAACATATTCGTAATCGAGCAGACATTAGCGAAACCGTTTATTACTTGTACGTCACCGACTCAGCGCGTCGTTTGACAGGCATTTTGTCGCTGCGGCACCTTGTTATGGGTCAGCCTGAGCAAACGATTGGCGACATCATGACCCGTGAAGTAGTCTCAGTGCAGACCGATACAGACCAGGAGGAAGTTGCCCAACTCATTCAGCGCTATGACTTTCTGGCGGTGCCGATTGTCGATACTGAGCAGCGGCTGGTGGGCATTGTCACGGTTGATGACGTCATCGACATTCTGGAAGAAGAAGCGACTGAAGATATTTATGCGTTGGGAGGGGTTCAGTCCGGGGGCGACAACTACTTTCAGACCAACCTGCTGACTGTTGCCCGTAAACGGGTGGTTTGGCTTTCAGTGCTGCTGTTGACGAACACCGTGACGACGTGGGTGATCCGCAGTCAGGAGGCCATTTTGGAACAGGTGGTTGTTCTGGCGGCCTTTATCCCGTTATTAATCGGCACGGGCGGTAATGTAGGTGCGCAGTCCTCAACGGTCGTGATTCGCGGCATTAACACCCAAGAAATTGGCAACAAGAGTGCGTTTTCTGTCATTCGGCGGGAGGCGATCGCAGGTGCTTTTCTCGGCATTATGCTGGGCGTCGTCGTGACAGGGTGGGCTTTCCTGTTGCAAGGAAGCTTGTCCGTGTCAGTGGTGGTTGGGATCAGCTTAGTGGCGATCGCGATTTTGGCTTCTACTGCCGGAGCCGCACTCCCTTTTTTGTTTAGCGCGATCGGTTTTGACCCAGCACTCATGTCAGCCCCCTTCATCACAACGGTTGTGGATGTTCTCGGCGTGCTAATTTACCTCAATCTGGCCCGCTATATTCTGCAACTTTGAAATCGAAGTGTGGGCACCACTCCACTTTTAGTACTGTTAATTGCTGCCCCGGGATCACAATCCCTGCTTGGGGATCACGACTGGGGATCAAAAAACTAACGGGGTGTGTAGTCCCGTCTCCACATCTTTTCGCATGTCAAGTAGAATACAAAATATCGCTAGAACTGTAGGGAATCATCAATCACCCGGGCACATTGAGACCTATCAATTCGCCATTCTGTAAACAAATGTTTACAATGTCGGGTGAGGCGTACGAGTGAAAGTCCATGGGCTGTTTTGTAGCTCGTACTTCTATGATGGTTAGCATCGTTCTGCGAATTATAGATCTGGGTTGCCTGTGCTTCAGAAACTTCGACAGGATTTAAAGAACGACCTCATTGCGGGTTTGTTGGTGGTGATCCCTTTGGCTACGACCATTTGGCTCTCTACTACAGTCGCGATTTGGGTGATTCGGTTTTTGACCCGATTTCCTAAGCAGCTCAATCCTTTTACGGGGCTGCCGCCTCTGCTAGGTGACATAATTAATCTAGCGGTTGGGTTTGCAGTGCCCCTGCTGAGTATTCTGCTCATTGGGCTGATGGCTCGTAACATTGCTGGCCGTTGGCTATTGGATCTGGGTGAACGGATTGTGCAGTCAATCCCTTTAGCAGGCTCAGTGTATAAAACGCTCCAGCAGCTGCTTCAGACTGTTTTTCAAGATTCGAAAAGTCGTTTTCGGCGGGTCATTCTAGTGGAATATCCGCGTCGAGGACTGTGGGCGGTTGCTTTTGTAACAGGGACGGTTGTTACCTCTGAACCGAAGGCTTCTACTGCTTCGATGCTCAGCGTCTTTATTCCAACAACGCCTAATCCTACGAGCGGTTGGTATGCGGTTGTGCCTGAAACCGACGTTATCAATCTCTCGATTTCGATTGAAGATGCGTTCAAGATTTTGCTGTCCGGCGGCATTGTGGGACCTAATTTAGCGGAGTCCATTCCTCAGGAGCGGCTTCTGAGCAGTGGAGCTGTTCAAGAAAACAGCGTGAATCGTCCCATCCTCAACCTCAACCAGCCTGTGTTGGAATAGCGGACCGACCTTCTTAATCCAACATTCCTAAACTTAGATCCTGTAGTTCAGTTTACGCTGAGCGCTTCGATCTCAGAATCCCCCGAAATTTGAGGGGTTTTGAGATCAGAGTCCCCCAAATTTGGGGGATTTAAGGGGGCGAATGCAGGGATAATGCTCCAGGGCAAGATCTGAGTTAAAAGCATGGTGGTCCCCTAATTCATCTCTTCAGAAGTCATAGCCACGATCTCGCTATGTCGGCTGGGAAGCTTCTCTGATTCGCTGCATTCTCGTGTTGATTCGTTCAACACCTTGCCGGTTTCCCTGGCGCTGAAAGATTTCGACTGCTTGTGAAAGATCGGACAGCGCCCCGTCACGATCGCCCACCTCTGCTCTACTCAGTCCGCGACGATAGTAGGCTTGGCCTACGGTGGGAACAGCTTCAATAAATTGGTTGTAGTGGGCGATCGCCTCAGTGTGTTGCTCTAATTTGCCGTAAGCATCTCCCAACAGCAAATAAGCCAGAACCGTAGTCTCTTGCGCCTCTTCACGAGCAATCACTCCTTCATAAACAGCAATAGCGGCTTGATAGTCTTGAGCAAGGGTAAGCCGATAGCCTTCCTGTAGCGCTGTTTGAGCCGCTCGGGGAGCACTAGCAATAAAGGCGGCGAGACCAGACGGAAGTTCTGATGAAGGAGGTGGTGAGGAAGCCGATCCGTTCCTCACGTTGCGATCGCTTCGGGCAGAAAGCGGATTTGGGATAGCCGATCCGTCAGTAGATAAGTCTTGGGTCAGGGGTTGAACCCGTCTCAGGCTTGATCCAGGTTGGCGGAGTATGACTGGAGTGCTGGCGAAAGGCGAACTAGGTGTGCTGCGTGTACGAACTACCGCATCTCTTGAAACCCCCACTCTGGCTGTGGACAAGCTTGGATTCGGCGAGGAGTTTGCTGTAGGAATCGGTGGTAGTAACGGCGTAGCGGCGGGGAGGTCGTATTCGACTTGCAGATCGGACACTACAAGATCGCCGGGTGCATCGCTGAGGAAGACGAGTGGAACGTCCAGAGTGTCTGCTTGAGTGAAAGAGATGGCAGTCACCTGCAGGGAGTCTGAATAGGGCTGAACAACGCGGATTTCAGCTTGGGTGGCATCCAATGGAGAACGTCCCGACCAGTTGAGTCCGGGAAATCCAGGATCATCTAAAGGCAGAACGATAGGCGAGGAGGCACCGTTCCAGATGATTTCTAGGCGCGATCGCTTTATCAGAGGCAATTCCTGGCTGTCTGGCGAGAGCGGCGCGGCAAATTGAGCCTGTACTTTCAGGCTGTAGTCTGTATCTGGCAGGACTTCAACGGTCTGAGATAGCACGGCGTCCCCTGCGTCATCACCGCGCAGTTCTACAACCGCATTGTTTACACTGACACCGCCCAAGGTTTCCCAATTGGCGAGTTCACCGTCTGAATTCAGCAAGAAGCGAGCGTTGCTGAGGGTCTCGGTCGTCGGCGTGAGGGCTACTGAGTCTAGAATGAGGCCGCCTGGCAGTTCTTGCTCGAAGCGAACTTCCACGGCGATCGCGCCCACGGGCGCATGAAGACTCACTTCATAGAACCGAAACCCAACCTGTTCGTCTTGTGACCCACCGCCTTCACCGCCTTCACCGCCTTCACCCCCCTCGCCACTGTCATCAGAGTCCACGATGATAGGTTGAACCGGAGTCAGGAAGGCTTCATCCATGCGAAGCGTTCCATCGTTTTCATCTCGCCAGATTACTTTCCAGGTAAAGCCCCTCATTGGCGGAGAAAAATCAAGCAGAGGGCTATCTGGCAAAGAACCATAATTGAATTGAAAACGATATGTGCAGCCTGCCCGACAGGCCACTTGCTGCCACAGGCTCAGGCTTAGGGCTGAATTGTCTGCGGCAGGGGGAATGGGCGGAAAGCAGGGTAGGTCAATTTCATTGTCAGTCCAATAGCTGGGATGCATGAGGAGCACGGCAAAGCGAACCCTGTCTGCTGCATCGCGCCATCTGAGCCGCAGCGTTTGACCATCTATCCCTTGCCACCCTTCAGGAACGACCGTGCTGCACCAGGTATGGATGTGGAGGTTCTCAATGGCAAAATCCTCACCTTCCAGATCCCAGTTACTGCCGCCAAAATTGGACAGTCTGGCGATGTTTCGTCCTACGGCTGAGTTAATCGCGTTAATAATATCGTCTACTCCGGTTTGAGCGGGATTTGCTCCAGCGCAATCAATCCTAATGAGCCGATTTGGCGTGGGCGTTTGCTGCTCAAGGGAGAGGGTAATGTAGCGCTCCGTACTGAGATCAATGCGGTTAATTCGCCGGGTGAAGCTGGCTGACGAGGTAAAGCCATAATGGCCGAGTTCTAGGGGAGCCGATTCGAGGGCTAAGCGATCAAAAAAGGTGGATTGAAAGCCAAAATCTTCGTCTTGATCGCGCAATTCAAAGAGCCGATGAGTTGCGTCGTCACTGGCAGGAAAACGGAAGTCGCCGTTGACCAGCAGGGTTTCGCGCCCGCACCCTTCAACGGTCTCAGCTTGACTCAAATGCTCCCCTAGCGTCTCTTCAAAGTCAAACTGGAATTCGACACGACCCAAGGGCGCAAATTCATCTAACCGTCGTCGAATCGCGGTTGGCCCTGCCCCGATTTGCAGCTGAACGGGCATCGTGAACTGCTCTGGCTGATTCCGCAGGCGAAACAGGGCACTGAGGGGCTGGGGTTCTCCGGGAACAGTGGCGACGCGCCAAGCGGTACCTTCGCGGATACTGCACTGTAAGCCAGGTTCAGGACCAATGCCGGGTTCTACCTGCCAGCTCGCCTCACCCAGTTGACTTTGCAGCACGAGCCAATAGCGCCGGGGAGAGCCGTCATCGAAGGGGGCGATTCGCAAGGGGTTTGTCAGCGTGGCACTGCCCCAACTGGCTTGCTCTGGGGGAACGGGTTTACCCACCACCACTTCAGCCGTTTTAAGGATTTCTCCCGAGGGTTTGCCGTCCGCATCCGACTGAAACGAGATGTGGATACCCGCCTGATTCGCGATCGCCTTCGAAAACAATACATCGACTGCTGTTACAGCAATCTCGCGATCAATCCAAACGGGCTGGGCCAAGGAGCACTCTGGAGAAACCGTGACAGGGACCGTTGGCGGCAGCGTTCCCACGGGGCCTAAGGCAATGCGGGTCGGTTTGAACTGGCCCTGAATGCGGGCCGTGGCCGCACGGGGCATTGCGCCTGTGGGAAGGGAGAGCCGTAACAGTGACTCAGACGCAGCAGGTATAGTGCCAAAGGTGAAGGGGAGCGTGGCTTCAGGCAGGTGGGGCGGCAGGACTTGCTGAGAAAGGGTGTAGGTGATGCGAATGCGGATATCCAGTCGGGCGATCGCATCGGAGTGAATCACCAATGGAATAGTGTAGAAGCCATTCTCTGGGGTCGCCGTACTGAGATAGCTGTTGAGCACTGCGGCAAAGTCCGTGGTGGAGACTTCGGCGGTGAGTTCCCCAAGCTGTGTCCAAAAAGCGGGCAAATTACCCAAACGCAGACTCAAATTGGTCGGAAGCGACTGGATCGTGACTGAAGTAATGTTGGGATTTCCCTGGGGCTGCGAGAGTGAAAACTGCTGGACGACGAGGCCCGGTACCGGATGCGTTTCGCCCCCCAGAAAGAAGGTGGGATCGTCGGGTGATTTGATGGCATAGCGACTGTTCAACTCTACAAAGGAGCCGCCAATGTCAATTTGTAAGGTAGCGTCGTCAAGGTCATTGTTGGTTTGAAACTCTATAAGCTTGCGGCGACTATGAAAGTTAACGGCAACAAAGTCAGTTCCACCATCGGTCTTTGTTGCAATCTGGCGATCGCTCCCCTCTAACCGTCCCTCGTTTCCTTCAAAGGTGATGGTTTCTGCAAAAAGCGTTTCTCCAGCCGTCACGGGTGTCAGGGTGATGATGGCCTTTTGAACTTTGGCTCCAGCGGGTAAGGTCCGGAGAGACAGGGTTCTATCGCCCTCAAAAGGGGTATTGGCTCCAGGATAGCGATCGTCTAGCAGCATGATGTTGGCCTCGACCTGAGGGCAATTTTGGATTGGCGATTTTGGATTGAGGAATATTCATTAGGTAGGGTGGGCACTGCCCACCACACCAATGGTGCATGAGCAGAATTGTTCCTAGACTTCCGAAAGTCAATAACCCAGGCAGTGCCACCCATGCAAAAGATAGAGGAATGAAGGCAGAATTTAATTCCATTTGCCTTCATTCCTTAGCCCCAAAAGCTAGGTTCGCAGAACGACCATAAGGTCGATTTTGTTTTGAGCGCGAATTTCTAACAGATTTTGGCTTAAATGAAAGACCTGAACGGTGTTAGGAACTGGGGCATTGTCGGCTCGTTCAGACGAGTCAAATGAAATATTGGTCGGGATCATCTGGGGGCGAATGGCTAAGCGCAGATCAGGCCAAACACCGCCATCCTTCAACTCTTTCACCGTGCGGCTGTTGCCTAAGAGCTGATCTTGAACGTATTTGGTATGTCCGTAGGAATTGCGGCGGAAGTGGTCTTGCTCTAGTCCTGGGTCAAATATTTTGCCCCACAGGTCATTCAGGACATCATCGAAATACTGAGTATCCGTCACCTGCAGGCCAAACTGATCCAGGATGTCTTGAATTGGGTCGCCCCAGTGCAGTGCATCGGTACCGGCACGGGTCATCAACCTTGCGGCATCCGGGTCACGGTGCCCTGCGTAGTAGACCAGAAATTTGACGGGAATCTTATCGGCGTCCCTTACAACCTCGGTCTCGTTGGGATCTCCACCACCGCGCAGTTCTGCTAATTCACCGCGCAGTTCGGCTAGTTCAAACAGGCTGACGACGGGATAGCGACCCAGGTTGTGTTCAATCAGTGCCGGCAAGGGCGTACCGGAAGGTAAGGCCAACTGCTTGAAATAGCGGCGGTATTGACCCAGGCTGCCTTCTAGGTCAGCTTTCAGCACGTAGCGTTCATCATAGTAAGCCTTCCATTCGTCTGGCGTTTGACCTCCGAACGTGTCGGCATCCACAGGCTGCTCTTTGAACTCATCCAAATCGTCTTGAACGGTTTCCACCTTGGCATGAATGTCTTCTTTGATGGCGACCTGCATGGCGTTCAGACGCTCGGCGGCGATCAGTTCACCGGGGTTGAACGTATCGTAAGGGGTTGTGTCAGTCTGCATGTTGGCTTGCATAGGAATCTCCTTTTAAGTGAACTTTGAACTTCGGATGTCGAAACGTTAGGGATGACAGGTATCGCGAGTGACGGTGGCTTTGACACCAGCGGCTTTGGCTTGCAAAATACCGATGGGGCTGGGTTCGAGCAGATCCTGAGTCGAAGCCGGGAGAGGATTGCCGAGAACCACCTGACGAGCATTTTCGAAACGGCTGGCTTGGTAGGCGATCGCCACCTCATACATCCCCTGACCAGCGGGACGAGCGGAGACGGCAATCTCGTTGCCCCAGACGCCTACAGCCTTGGCCTCTAACAGAACAAATTGATTGGCGACGTCAGGATCTTTGAGATAAATACGAGCGGCTGCGTCACGGCTGCCCAATGTCAGCACCTGAGGTCGTCGGAAGGGCACTTCCACCGCAGCCCATCCCAAGGGCACGCGGTCTACGATTTGAGCTTTGACGATGGTGGATTGCTGAGTCCCCTGGTTGACTCGCGGCACTAAGCTATGAGCAGCATCGAAATTGGTGTTGCCCGTCGTTTCCAGAACTGCATCGGAATACCGTTCTGGCTGTCCGACACTTTGGCTAAAGCGGGCTTCGTTGAAGCGCCCGCCAAAGCGCGGTGGCAGATCGGCAGGAAGATGCACCTCGAAGCTGCCGGGTTGATGGCTGAGCCAGGAAAAATGGACGAGAACGGGCGGCTCAACACTGATTTCTCCAGTGAAGACGGCCTCCACCAACTCGGGTGGCTCGTGGACAAACCGACTGACGTTGAAGATGCCGCGCTCTCGACAGCGATCGCCCGCAAAGTACGCTTGATTGAAATCGGCTTGATTGAATCGACTGCTGTAGCAGTCCAAATATTGCCAGTGAGACGGACCCAGGGGTAACCGTAACCCGCCCGATTTTGGCAGTAACTCCGCCGTTAGCCGCTGGGAACGTGCATTAACCTGCTGGCTGAGTGACTGTTCATCGTCTGCGCCGATGGTCACCTGAAAATACTCTTCAACGGCTGCATTCGGATTTTCGGGAGGGTAGTAAACCTTTACATCAAACAAGGCATGGATTTGGTGCACCTCTAGCAGCGGCGGCTGATCGCCATAGAGGGAACCGACAACAGTGACCACCTGAGTGTCATAGGACGCTAGCTCCAGGTCGGCATGGGGTCGCAGGTGAATTAGGTCATTGCCTTCCCCATCCACCAACCTGGGTACGGGAGAAAGCTGAAGTCGTCCTGACAAGCGAATAGCGTCACCCGGAGCGGGGAGGGCGATCGCATCTGAAAGCTCATGGGGTTTCACCGTGATCGTTAGGTCCGCTGCGAACTGAGACGCTGCCTTCAACCGCAGAATATGGGAGGCTTGGGGCGTGTTCAACTGCAACGCGGTTTGCTGCTGTCCGTCCAATCGAAAGGGATAGGCTCCGGTGAATGGCACCAGCACCTGAGTCCCAATGGGTCCCACCAGCAGCTTGTCAGAGCTGACGGAGCGTTCTTCTCCAGCAACGGATCGAATGCGGGCGTGGAGATGGTCTCCCTGCGCCTGCAAAATCAGTGTTTCACCGGCATCGACTAGAGACAGGACTCTGATTTGCCAGCCTGATGTCATGTTTACCAAAGCAGGGCCGACAGTCCCCTGGGGGGCGTGGATTTCCACCGTTGCCGTAGATTCTGTGACGCTGCCATTGAGTAGTGACCAGCGATCGCCGTGCCGCACGGATTGAGATGGCGCGATCGCTGGGGTCGGCACATATTCCACTAGCTCTAGATAGCGCTGGGGAAAGACTGCCAGCCGACTGGTTTCCCCTGCCGTGGGTGACGTGAGTTGGAGCTGTCCGGTTGGTGTGAGCGCTGCTAACTCGGGATATACCGCATTAATGGCGGCCATAACTTCATCCCCAAAGGTGTTGGTCGGAGTCGCCCCAACGACCTCAATATCGACTGGACTCTGGTCATCCACTTGCAGCCGCAGTTGACTCCCCTGGGTGAGGTCAATGGAAGTGGTCAGGTCAGCCTCTCCCACCAGCACTGCCGGAGCCGGATCGCTTCCCTGGGCTTGGCGATCGCTCTCCCCAAATAGCAGGGCTGTCGCGTCTGCCCCACTATGGGGCGTCAGCACCAGGCGACTGTTCAATCCTGTCGTGGGCGATCGCAGCACGAGGCGATCATTCACCACTGTGGCAATTTCGGTACCCTCGAAGGCTTGGTTGAGGGCGATCGCCACGGTCGCTGGAGGCACAGCACTGGCGTCACTAATGCCTTGGGTTAAGTCAACGGTTCTTGTTGGCTGATTATCAACGGCGATATCGACAATGTGGCGTGCTGACAACTCCAGCGTTGATGGCAAATCGCTCTGACTGCTCACTTTGGCGGCTTGGGCAGCCTGTCCCTGGTAGCTCCGAGGAGCGGCAAAGCCCAGCAAATCAGCCGTCACGTCGATCCCGGTTTCAGGAATATCCAACGCAATAACGCTCTCAGTCCCCATCGTCGCCGATGTCAAAACAAGATGCTGTCCGTCGGTCTGCGCCACGACCCGCGCCAATTGCTGATTAATTGTTAGGAGAATCTCATCCAAATTGAGCCGAGCTGCTTCTGGAGTGAGCGTGACGGTGACGGACTCCATCTGATCCACCTGGATGCGGAGAGCAGCTCCGGCAGGCAGATCGATGCCATCGCTGAGGGCAACGGTGCCAACCACGGTGACGCTGGTGGCATCTTGTCCCCGTGTCGTCGTCGCGGGCAGGGCTAAGGCAGGTAGCGCGTTCGTTGCTTGAGACGGTTCTAGAACGAGGCGGCTATGGGCTCCGGTGGTGGGCGATGTCAGCAGCAGAAAGCGGCCCGCAGCGCTGGCAATATCAGCATTGATTGCCTGCTGGCTCACAGCGTTGATTGCCGCAACAACGTCTGATAGCAGGGTTACGCGGGGGCGCAGTCCAGCGCAGTCAATGTCCCAAGCTGAATGCTCATCTACTTGAATTCGTATATGGCGGTCAGTGCTCAGATCTTTGCCGCGACTGAGATCGACCATGCCCACTAGACGAGCTGCGGTGGCAGCGGTACCGGATGCTTCTAAACGAGGGCGACCAAAGAGCGATCGCACCGCATCATTCAAAATCGCCACCCGCGTCACAAAAGGGCGCTCTTGAGTCGTTTCGATGGGCAATAGCTCAATGCGACTGGCGCTGCCCACGGTGGTGGACGTGAGCATTAGCCGCTCACCGTCATGGCTGGCTAGGTCGGGATAAACCTGATTGATGGCAGCGGTTAAGGCATTCAGGATTGGCTCTCGATAGGCCGAGGCGTCCGTTCCCGTCAGGTCCAGAAGCTCAATGCGCACTGGAATCTTGGTTGCCGCACTGCCATCGATCGCGAGCTTAAGCTGGCCTAGAAAAAGCGATCGTGGCGCTTGAGTATCCATCAAAGCAGCGACGTCAGGAACGCTGATGAGACGGGCAGGTAGTGCCCCTGCGCCGGTGATGGTGCGGGGAGGAAAGCCAAAGAGAGCCGCGATCGCATCTCCTTCAGGTAGGGGTTCCAGAGTCAAGCGGCTATTGTTGCCGACCGTTGGCGAAACCAGGCTGAGAAACTGACCGTCCTGACGCGCCAAATTGCGACCCGTGTCGGTATTGATGGCCGTGACAATCTCAAAGAGTTGAGTATTGGCCGGGTCCTCGCCCGCGCAGTCCACCATTAGGCTGCTGCCACCATTGACGCGAAAGCGAATTTGGGACTGATCACTGAGATCCACGCCGCTGCTTAGGTCTTGGCGACTGAGAATGCGAGCGGGCTGAGCCTCTTGGCCCAAGAAGAATCGCTCTGTCGTACCCAACAAGATGTCGGTTGCCTCTTGAGCAGACGGACGCTGAAGCGCAATGCTGCTGTTGAAGCCCACCGTTGGAGACGTGAGCACTAGCCGTCCCTCATCAAGGGTTGCTACCTCAGTTCCAACCATCTGGTTAATCGCAGCCTGAACTTGTTCAGGAGTGGTTTGATCAGGCGCAGCAGGATTAGCACAGTCGATTTCAACGGTTTGAGTCCGATCCAGTTCTAGGCGCAGGTAGCGCTGAGCGCTGAGGTCCATCATGGCGGGCAGGGCGATCTCGCCGATCACTTGAGCCGGCTGCGCTTCACTGCCGCGATAGTCATAGGGATCTAATCCCAAGAGCGCTGTGGCAGCATCGTTGGTCCCCTCTGCAACCACCAAGCGGCTGCTGGGGCCAAATCCCGGAGCCGTCAGCACCAGCACACCATCCTGGAGACGAGCAATGTTGGCGTCTCCAAAAGCCGCATTGAGGATGTCGATAATGGCAGAAACAGCTACCTCATCAGAGCTTTCACCTTGACTCAGGTTGATCGTCTGGGCCTCACCGTTGACTTCAAGGTAAAGCTGATGGGCTCCTTGTAGATCAAGCGTGGAGCCAAGGACAACCTGTCCAATAATTTGGGCAGCTTGGGCGGCTTGTCCAGTGACTGTTGTGTGTGCCCCAAAGACTGCGGCTGTGGCATCCTCACAGTGAGGTGTTGTGGTTAGCAGAGGCTGCGATCGCTGCCACCAGCCTTCCAACTCCTCCGGAGCATCCGCAATCTCCAGCACTAGCGCTTCCGCTGCCACTCGTAGAATGCCTTGAATAGTGACGGTGCCTTCCAGAAAGGTCCGAACATAGCGCTTGAGCCGCGCTCGAAAGGCTTCCACAGATTCGATAATGTCGCCTCGGTCTTCTCCGGGGGCCAATTCGCGACCGGACAGATCTGCTTCTCGTCGAGGCGCTAACCCGTACAGAGCAGCGATTTTTGCTAAGTCATCGATCTCGGCGGGAAGGATGCGATCGCCCACTCTCATGACGGCGCGATCAGCATAATCCACAAAATGCGCCGCCAGAATTTCCGCCAAACTATTGTCTGCTGCCAGCAGATCTTGTCCAAAGGTGTCAATAAGCTGCTTCAGCACGGTTGCGGCAGGCTGAGTCCGAAAGGTGCTGGGCAAATAGCTGAGAATACGATTGGTCTTAGTTACCATGGGCCTACTCCTACGCCAGCAATACGTCAGTGGGGTCTAAATCCAGCACAATCCACCAGGGCTGACCGTCAATTTCAGCAATAACCTGGAATTCGGCTGCTTCGATGTCTCCGTCCTGAGCGGGATTGCCGTCCAACGTTTGAATCAAGCTGCGGTTGGGTAACCGCTGTCCAGTGGGAACCAGGGAGGGGCCTTCGGCCAGCAGGACCTGATCGATCGCGGCTTTCTGGGCAGCTAAATCGGTCGGGGGCACGCTTTGCATAGCCGTCACTAGAGCGTCTGTCAAATCTGCCGTGCTGGGCTGACCCACGTCGGCTTGCCAGGTCATAACGTCTAAAAACCGCACAATGGGCTGTCCTGTTTCATTCGTGGCAACTTCTTTGACTGTGGCGATCGCCTCCAAAACTGCGCTAGCGGCGATCGCCTCGCCACTGCCCAACGCTTCCACTGCCTGCCGAATTGCGTCAATCACGTCATTCCGTACTTTGGCCTTATTTGAATCGGACAGGTCGCCAATCAAACTCACGGTCAAGCGGGGTTTGAAGAAAATGTAGCGGGCTACGAGTGATGTCTGAACCCCTGCTGCGCGAGTTTGGGCTACAGCCGCTTGCAGGCTGGGAAACCGCTCTGGCTCACTTTCCACCAGCAGCGACACAATGCCGGGGGGCGTCTGTCGGGCCGGGGGACCGTTGGGTTCCCACACCTCCGTCAGCTTGGCTCGCTGCTCGGCGATGACCTGAATCAGGGCTGCTAGGGTACCCTTGCCTAATCCTCGGAGGGCAGCTTTGGCCCGCGATCGCAAGTCTTCGTCAGTCTCATCTTCCGCTGCTAGCGCCAGAGGTTCAAAATTGTTGACGCGGGAAATTCCCGCAATGGGCTGCACTAATACCGTGATGCTGTCGGCAGCGACTAGACCCACCTCACCTCGCGATGCATCGCCCGCCCGCACAGGCACGTCGATGCGAACCTGTCCGCGCTGAAGCGTCCGCAACTGGGTTGTAACAAAGGTCGCTTCGCCTTTAGCGGTCGTCAGCAAAGTGCCGATAGGGATACTGATGCCGCCGTCCACTGCCGGATCCCGGAAAAAGGTTACCTGACCTACGGCAAAGTCTTTGGTTTTGCGAGTGATGCCGAGAATCGAGACGACCAAATCCAGCGATCGCCCCTGGGCTGTATCAATAAAGCCCGAACGATAGGTTTCATTCACCTGCTGGTAAACCACCGCCATCTCGCGTCCGATCGCCTCGCAAATCGTGCGGCCTACGCTGCCCACATTGATATCCGTAAGGGGCGATCGGCTGCCCTCAGCGAAGTAGTCCACATAGAATACTGAGTCGTCGTCGGGCCAAGTACCCCCTTCCAGCCAAATAATGGCGTTGTCGCCGCTGCTGTACTCAAAGTCAATATCCCGCTGAAAGAAGCGCTGGGGCGGTTGGCCTGCTTCCAAGGTGGCGGTGCCTGTAATACTGCGAACCCCTTGAGCAGGCTGAGCCAGCGGATAGAAATCAACTTTGTCGTCAAATAGAATCGGCTCATTGACTACACCACCCACTAGCGCGACTAGCAAGTCATCGCGAATTTCAGGGTAAAGGCGTTCAATGAGATGGACGGTTTCAGGAGTCACGACCGGATACCTCACTCAAGGAAGAAGGGGAAAACAAGATTTAGGGGAGTGTCGCTGTGAATCGGAATCAGGGAAATGTCGATGTCGATGCGGGTGCGATCGCTCGCATTCGTGGTCACCCTCACGGATTGCACTTCTTGCACCCGGGGTTCAGCTGCTAACGCTTGCAGGACGTACACCTTGGCTCGATTGCGGTTGACATCGTTATTCAATTCCCCAATCAGGGTGTAGAGCCGCGATCCATAAGTGGGATGTCCCAGTGATGCCAGCTCGCCAAACGGGGTCAAAAATCGCAGCAGCAGCGCTTGCTTCAAGTTGTCGTCGGCTGTCAGCGTCGCCAAATCAACGGGTCGATCTGCCGAAATAGCAACGTTGACAGGAGCAGTGCTAGATAGGGTTGACAAGTCGGCTCCGCGATCGCGCCCAATCTGTCGATCCAAGTTGCTGAGCAGTCTCAGATCCTGACCCCAGCGCTCATTTGATTCAGGCATCTCACATTCACCGCCCGTATCATCTCCTCGATTGTCGGCATTGGAAGGGCGATCGTCGGCACCCCGTCAGGGTACTTTTGGTAGATTCTAGAAGTAAGAGACTTTTGAGGTCAGAGAAGATATGGCTTTGTCGAGCTTGACCCCATCTCCGAACGTCGGCAACGAGCAGCGAGTGCTCCTGTATGGCGTGGACTGGCAGCAGTACGAAGGACTGCTTGATGTATTGGGAGATAGCTTTCCAACGCTGCGGATGAACTACCTGGAGGGCACTTTGGAGATTATGACTAACTCTCCAGAACATGAAGACCTCAAAAAGATGATTGGGATGCTGCTGGAAGCGTATTTGCAGGAGACACGCACCCGCTTTCACGCAGGCGGTTCAACCACGTTTCATAAGGCCGCCAAGCAGTGCGGGTTGGAACCTGACGAGTGTTATTGTCTGGGGGTTAAAAAAGAGTTTCCGGATCTCGCGATCGAAGTCGTTATTACGAGCGGACTGATCGATAAGCTGAATATTTATCAAGGGCTGGGAGTTACTGAAGTTTGGCAATGGCAGGCCGGACAGTTTTTGCTGTACCGCCTGCGTAAAACCGGATATGAGTTAGTCGAAGCCAGTGAACTGTTACCCGAACTGGACTTTGCCCTGCTTGCCAGCTACGTCAGACCCAACGAACAGTTTGACGCTGTGATGGACTTCCGAGAAATCATTCGCCAAACAGTACAGCCTGAATGAGGGCGTCTCGGACGGTAAGCAACAACCCAGTTGTGAAGCGGCTGTAGCTCCTACATCCATTAGAATCAGAACAATTGCTGCATGACCCTCATGGCGACTCAAATTCTGCCTCTGTCAGCGCCCCCAGGTTATCGAACTCAGGCCGAGGATACGGGACTTGAGACGGATTTGCTGTGCTTTCATCTGCTGCGTCAGAAGACCGTCATTGAGCGCTTGCAGATGGGGGCACAACTGACCCGCAGTGCTCGCCAGTTTTCCCTGAATGGCTTCCATCAGCGATTTTCACATCTCAGTCCTCAACAGTTTGCTCGCAAAATTGCTGAGGCTTGGCTGCAAGAGTATTGTCCGCCTAATTACATTCCAGGAGGTTCAGACTTGACCTGGATTCAGGATTCGATCCAGCTGGCAGCCGATCTCCACCCAATTCTTGAGGCAGAGAATATTCCCTACTACGTGACGGGTGGCGTTGCCGCGATCGCATACGGTGAATCGCGTACCACTCAAGATTTGGATATCGTCATGTTCCTTGCTAGAGACGGACTGCCAGCGTTAGCCAATACTTTGGAACAGGCCGGGTTTTATGTTCCTGGCGTGGAGGATGCGGTGAGTGGACAACTGCAAACCTTGCAGATCACTCAAATTGACACCATTTCTCGCGCAGATCTTGTCATTGCTGATGAGGATGAGTACGAGCGGCTCAAGCTAGCGCGGCGGCAGTCTTACCGGTTAATGAATGAAACGTCTATCTATTTGATTTCTCCTGAGGATTTGGTGATCAGTAAGCTGCGATGGGGCCAACGGATTCAGTCACAAAAGCAGTGGCGAGATGTGCTGGGCATTCTTAAAGCTCAGCAGGAGAGCTTGAATTACGAGTACCTACACTCCTGGATAGCTAAGTTTGACCTTTCTGAGGCGTTGGAGCAGGTCACGCTAGAAGCGGGAGTTAGGACGATTGCTGATCAGCAGTGGGCCACAGCAATTTATCCGATTCTGCGCCGCGCCTTTGCGATCGCCCAACAGCGAAATCGCACTACTCATGCCAGTCCGAACCTAGAAATTGCAGACGGCAAACGCTATGTCCTAATGCAGGATGACGCAGCCGAAATTTTCACGGTCTTAGCGAAAACAGGCGATCGTGAAATCGCTCGATACGATTCTCAGGGCCATGTTTTGCAGGCGAGTCCATCGCTACAAACTCGACAAGACTGGCAAACAATTGCTCAACAACTTGCCGACACCACTCACCCTCAATCTAGCGAATGATGCTTTAATCGAGCTGACATTACTCCTTACATCTTTTCTGGGAGGTTCACGACGGCGGATTCGTCCTGGTCGTTGGCCGAAGGACGCGCGAAGCTAGGGGTCTTGGGGGCAAGCGAAATTTCCCCCAGTCGCCCGCTTTAACGAAGCCAATAGGGTCGTCTTATGAACCGTTGTAAGCAGCAGCCAGAAGCCCTATCGTCTGAGGCTTTGACCACTTTTGTCTAAGTGATAGCAAATTTATGGGATTCTGAGATCGAAGTCTCCCAGATCTGGAAGATTTAAGGGGGGCAAATGCAGGATATTGTGCTGAATACAAGTCAGTCCTTTGAGCTACGGAGAGCGGTCCAAGATAAACGGAGCAGCGGGAGGCCCCAAGATGGTCAACACACCAGGAGGCGTAGGGATCACGTCGCCCAGCCGTACAAGACCGCGGCCTGACACGGTGACGCCAGTGCTAGCAATGGGGCCAATAACAAGCGGGTAAGGAACGCCCGTCAGGGAATTGATCATTGTGCAGAGGGAGCCCGTTGTCGCGAGGGGTAGCCCATTTGCAGTAATCAGGGGTGGAAAGATGCTGATGATCGTGCCGGAATCGGGAGGACCTGCGGCTCCGGGGGTGATGATGACCGCACAGCCAATGGAAACGGGGGGACCAGGCATGGTTCTTAGGAAAAGACAAAGATGGGGAGTTAAGAGGGAGAGAAAGACGTGATGCCTTTGATGCCAACGGTGGCTCCGCGAACGGTAGCAGCAATGCCGCCATCCACGGTTGCGCCCAGGTTGCCCTTAAGGCTGGCTTGGGTATTGGCTTCAATGTCTACAGCAGTTTGTCCGGTGATTTTGACGCTCTGACCCTCCAGGGTGAGATCGCGTGTGGCTTTAAGGGTCATGGCTCCGGCAGCCTCAATGGTGAGGTCACCGTCCTGATTCATCGTGATTTTGGTCCGTCCAGCCAGAACAGTGACTGTACCGCCGCTGCTACCGGGCTGATCGAGGCGCATTTCGGTATTGCCCGCGATCGCCCTTACCGAATCATCATTCACCTGTAGGGTAATCTTGGGCGGCATTTCGACCAGCATTTCCCGTGCCGGGTCGTTGGCCTCAATGTTGCGAATGGCGGCTAGCACAGACTTATCGTCGCTTTCAGCCAAAGGCAGCCGAAAAATCACCTCATCAGGATTGTTCAACGGAGGGCGATCAGCGTCATTGTAAAGGCGTCCGATAACAATCGGCTGGTTGACGTCCCCCCGATCAAACGCTAGCAGCACCAAATCTCCTTCGTTGGGAATGGCAACGGTACCAATGTGCCCCGTGGCAATGGGGACACGCTTCAGCAACAGGCCGCTGTTTTTGAGACGCACGTCGCAGCCATAGTTGTCGTCGTCGCTGCTAGCGCTGTGAGGATATACCGTTTCGACAAGGCCTATTTCGGTAATGCGGAGCGATCGCAGTTCTTGGCGAATGATGGTTTGTAGGCTGGAGATTAGGGTAGACATGGGAAGGGGGAAGCGAATAGGGAATGCAGGGAGTAGGGAAGAAGCCGTTGGAAATTTTGAGTTTTGAATTTTGAATTGCTTAGAAGCTGCGGAAGGTAATCTCGGTGGTGAATCCGGCGTGTTTGGTAATGCGGTGGGTGATGCCGCGGACTTGGTAGAGTTGGTTCAGATCGACGTTGGGCAGGGCGTCGAGGCGAATGGCGTCGCCAAGTTTGACCTGGGGATTGCCTAGGACGCGCAGTTTGCCGTGTAGAGTGCGTCGTTGAAGGTCTTTAGAGAAGGCATCGGCAGCGGTGCGGGCGGCGTCGGCAGTGCGGAGGGGCGATCGCTCCAATAACACAGTGGGACTACCGCTGCCTGCGGTGCCTCTGGAGCCGCTGAAGTCTTTGGTGAGCCAGGCCCAGGCTTCACCACCACGACTGCCGCCGGGACTTTCGCCCCAAGCCTGCACTTCACCCGCGCGGGGCTGCTCTTGGGCCACTTCTAAATGAATGATGTGTTTGGCGTACTCGAAGACGTGTACGGTTTTGCCGCTAACAAATTTTTCAAAAACGAGTTTGCCGTCTGCGTTGATGTATAGGTCAAAGCCACAGAGGTCGGCCAGGTCTCGCATGTGGTGGTAGGCGCTGCGGCGACTGTCTATGACGTAAGCAGGGAAGGTGATACCGTCTTCAGCGGTGTCGATTTCGAGGGGGGTACGACTGGGTGAGCCGGTGATGGCTCCGGCAACGTCATTGGCGATCGCCGTAGCGCTGTCGCTGGTATTCCCGCCACCGCTGGCCTGCTCCACCAGATCGCGGACAATGTCCCCTGCCGTTTTGTTCTCGTAGGTCTGATCGACAAAGGTTCGCAGCAGGGTAGCGGCAGCACTGTGGCCGACAACTTCAGTGGTGGTGAGGGTGGGGGCGATCGCAACGACTGCACCGACCATAACCTGGGTCAATTCCTCCTCGTCTTCATACCCTAGCTCTACCTTGATTTCGTCATTCTGCGCTGCCTCCAATCCGCCGACATTGCCCAGCTGTAAGGTAACGCTGTCTGCGGGAGTCTCCATGCAGAGGTTCACGGTGAGGTCAACCACCGTACTGGCTTTGGGTTCATCAGTGGTGTCGATGAACTTGCGACCCAAAATGATTTTGTAGGCAGGCTTAAGCATCACGATGTACTCGAAAAGCGACTAAGGATTGACTGGGATTTCGTCTGTCAAAGTTCGTAAAACAACGACATCGCCTGGATTTGGCCCTGCCTGTGTTTGCTCGAATTGAGCCCGAATCGTAGCTCCTGGTGTAGCAGGTAAAAAGACGGTGCTAGCAGTATCGTTCTGGCGATCGCAGTTAGGGCGAATTTCAATGACCTGATCAGAGACAAAGCGATCGCCCGTAGTTCGTCTCAGTCTGACGAATCTTCGATGAAAATCATCGTAGCTGTAGCCAAGGGTGGCAATGTCTAACAAATCAGCAATGCGACGATCGGTAGGGCCTGTCCAGGGAAACATGCGATCGTTCAGACGATGACCGGGTGGAGCATCCGCTACTGAATTGTCAGGAATATAAGGCACAGTGGGATTGCAGGCTTGCCACAACGCCCAAATACGGTCAACGTTGCAGTGATGTAGAAAAAACACTGGATCGTTTGGTGAGGTTCCAGGCAGCATCGACCCCCCAACCCAGACATGCCCCCGGTTATGTAGCCCTGGTGGAGACGGTACAAATCCCTCTAAGTGATTGCGGAAACTCTGACTAGCAGCGCTACTAGTATCCCAAGGAGACTCATCGTAACTGCTGACCGCTAAAGCCGCGTTGACTTGATCTTGCGTACCCAGCGTAGGGACTTGACGGCCCAGAGTCCGCTTCAGAAAGGGGGCGGGGTCTCCAGGGCTGGAGACGATTGTCCAACTATCTGGGTCGCCTGGATCGTGGGCAAAAGGCCCTGTTGTGACATGGTTGTTAGCACCACTACCGTCGCCACCCAACAAGTCATTGCGCCAAGCCGTTACGCGAAGGGGATCCGTTGAATCTGGAAGGGATGCATCAGCAGCCCAATCCCAATAGGGTAAGCCAAAATCAGGATCGCTTAGAACACCTTGCAAATCTTGCTCAAACCGTAAAATGAACTCCCGATGCCAGGGCAAAAAGGCAGGACCTCGATGAGCTGCATTGCGCGTTGCTGTGTTGGGCGTTTCGCCAGGAGCAGGAGTTGCCGTGGCCATGGCGCTAACATGAGACGACACATAGGTGTCATAGGTGCCATTTGCCTTTAAAAGTTTTACTCCTTGGACAAATTGAGCCTTTTCTGACGGACTTAAACGGGTAATGCTCTTTCGAACTGCCATGATCAAATCTCACCCATGAACATCAATACCAATAGCAAATCGTCAAATAGTTTTAATCCAAATGATTGTCAATCAAAGCCTTTGCCAGCACCTCTAATGACGGGTAATCTTCATAGGCCATACGTTCAATTGCCGCATAGGTCTTTGAACTGGGATCGAATTGCACAGCAATATTCTTGCCATCAATTTCGAGTGAGGGATTCTCTTGCTCCGTTTCAATAACGACTTCTTTATCTTTGTAATTGAATTCTTGTCTGGACATTAAGTTCTCCTTGACTCTAGTAATTTGAGTGTGTACCTTCGAACTAGAAATTCCTATTTATTTTTGTATCTTTGAAAAGCGAAAGTTCACCCGAAATAATTTTTTTTGAAGAGTAAAGGAAAAGAATTGAGTGAATGTTTATTGCTACTCCGACAAGGGCATACGTTCTCACTGATAACTAAAAACTTCAATAAAAACCTCATCTCCTGCCACACCTAAAAGGTCAGCTCGAATGCGAACACTGTCGTTAAAACTAACGCCTGGCACAACACTATCAATGTCACTAGGATCTACAAATTCAACTGAAGATGTTGTTGGAGGACGAGGTGTTGGAGGTAATGCCTGACTGTCAAGCTCGACCCAAATTTCATCAACGGCTAGCCCTGGAATATCGGCCCGCAGACGAACAGTATCGGCTGAGCTAGCTGCATCAACCAGAGCCTCAATGTTGCTTGATTCGACAAACTCTAGAGACGTTGGTCCCAATAATGGAAGCTCAACAATGATGTTGAATTCGGAACCTTCATCAAGTCGTTTGCAAACGACTTTTCCTTTTCCTGAACCCGGAGGATCTTCCTCAAGACGAGCGACAAGCGGCAGATCGGTTTCCAGCTCAAAAATATAAACACCTATGGGCTTTTCAGCCGGATAGCTAAACTCACCAGCATCGTTTGTCCGATTTCTTACGGCGACGGGACGACCACGGTTAGGACCATTAGGTGTCTCTCCTAAATCTGCTTGACCATCAGCGCTTTTGTGCAGATATTCCCCTTCGGATGAGATGAGTACATAGGGAGCATCTATCAACGGTGCACCATCAGCAAACTTGACGGTACCTCGAACGGTGATTTTATCGGGACTAACAGGTTGTCGAGTCCACGTTTCAATTCCAGGTGGACAAGCCTCTTTTTCCTCAACTTGAGCATGAGGTTCTACAAAGCAGCAACGAGGGGAACTGTTATCTCCTAAGCACCAAGTCGAACCTGCGCCATCTGGAGGTTGTAGTTCAAAGGTTTCAGGTTCTCGTACTGGGCTAGGTAACTCATCTTCTCTAACGAATAGGAACTCGGTGCGACGATTTGGACGCCAGGCATCGCCCGTATCTCTGAGTGGATCAGATTCGCCACAGCCTAGCCATTTGAGAATGCCACCATCACAGCCTTGGTCATTGGCATTCGGCAGAAATTTGTCTTCAGGAACGGCCAAATTGTCTTGACTGAGATAAGCCTCAATCAGCGATCGCCAGGTGTCGTCACCCACAATTCCATCAGCTGTCAAGCCGCGATCTCTCTGAAACCTTCGCACAGCGGCGTCTGTTTCAGCATCGTGACGTTCCGTAATAGCGCCTTTATAGAACCCTAAATCTTGCAGAATATATTGATATTCTCGCGTTCCCCAAGTGTCTTGTAGTGTTTGAATACTTCCAGTGCGGGGACGTCTAAGCTGGTCCCATTCGGCTACGGCAGCAACCGGATCGCGTCCGTGGGTTAAAAAAGCAAAAGCACTGCGAGCACGCCGTTCTGATAGAGACTGATTGTAGGTATCCGATCCGACCAAATCAGTATGTCCGAGGATCAGCAGCTTTTCGTCTGGGTTGTCGCTCAGGTATTGAGCCACTTCTCGCAGGACAGGTCTTAAGCAAGGCTCAATAAAAGCTTTATCAAACCAAAAGTGAATCCTGAGAAATTTAGCGATTCTAATCCCAGGTCTTAAGACCAGCTGAACTTGAGTAACTTGACCTCGTCGTACAATGGCTGACTTGGTATCACTCAACGCTTCGGGATCGCTCACCAGACCTGTAACGGTGTAGCTGCCGGGAGGGAAGTCTTCTTCTGTCCAAATGTTGCCCTCGCGATTGGTGAGTCGGCGGTCAAGCCGTTGACCATCTTCTTCTTGGGTGCCATCGACTGTTACCGTGACGGTGCTGAAGTCAAAATCGGGCCGCCCCTCAACGATGACTTCGACAATGAGCGTGCCTGTTTCGAGCGAGGGCGGCGGTTCTATAGGTGGCTCAGGCGGTTCAATCTGTCTGTTAGCAGGGGCCTCAATATACTCCCGCAGGGTAAAGGCATACTCGAAGCGGCTCGGTTTGCCCGCCAGTTCCCGCACGCCCATCTCCTCAATCAGCACCTGATCGAGTTGAGTCGCCGTAGCGATATCCGCCGCGAAAACAACAGGTTCAGCCGCATAGAACTTCTGCCGCAGATCGTCTAACCCAGACTCCACTTCGGCTCCGCTCAGTACACCACTGAGTTTCACCCAAGTCGCCTTGCGTCCCAGCCCCTGAAGGAAATCTCCTTCCAGAGCTGGGATGCTGTGCTGGGTCCACACCTGGTCGGCATCAGTTTCGATGCGCTGCACCTGCTGTAGCTCAATTTCACCAAGAACAGGACGAATCATTGCTTTAGAGGGCTTCTAACTTGGTCACGATCGCATCAATTTTGGTCAGGATGTTTTCGATTTCCTGCTGGGCTTCTGGCACATCCTGTAGCGTCTGCACGACGGAGCGTACCTCGTTAAAGGTGCTGGACTGGTCAGGCGCAAGACCTTCCGCTGCTTCCAAAAGCTCAGTCGTTGTGGAGAAAAGGTCTTCTAGATTGACAATGCTGGCGACTTTGTCCTTCAGGTCGTTGAGAGTCGTCTTGACCACCTCCAAGACCTGCTTCAAGCCTTCGATGATGGGAGATTTGAGCGTATCGGGAATCAGCCCTAACGCCGTTTTCACCGCTTCGGTATCGAGGGTATCTGAGAGTTTGTCGAGGGCAGAGTTGAGTTTTTCTAAGGTGTTATCAGCCATGATGAGTCTCCATTAAGGGGGTAAACGTTGTTTTCTTTTGGGGCTACGGATTTGAAGCTGAAAGTATGGCCATTCAAGGGGTCTCTAATCGGGAACTGAAAATCGGCAATTGATATCACGGGGTATCGGTCACTGAGTTGATGTCTTGACGCCGTAGGTCTTCGTTGAGGCCGTTGAGTTGGCCAATGAACTGAGACAGCTGATCGGTGAATCCCAAGGCATCAGTAATGCTGTCGATCGCATCCAGGGCGTCATCCAAAATGTCGCTGTTTAGTGCCGAAACATCCTCAGGTTTCACAGGTTCGATGTACTCGCGCAGAGTGAGCACATAGCCATATCGCAGGGGTTTGCCCGCCAGATCTTGTACCTGCAAGTTGTCAATAATCACCTGCTCGATCGCGGAATCAGTCACAATGTCGGCGATGAAGGTGACAGGCGTTCCTGCCCGAAACTTGTCGTCGAGCTGCTCGATTAGCGTGTCGGCTTCTGGTCCCGTCGTCACGCCCCACAACAGCAGACAAGTCGGTCGCCGTCCCAAATTTTGCAAGAGGCTGCCGGACATCCCAGGCGGTTTGTGCTCTGCCAGGGTGCGCTGGTCGTGGACGGTGATTTCTTGCACTTGAGGAAGTTCAATATCGTCGAGCATGGGACGCATGGGAGCCTCTGGGGAATGGGACGTTTTGAGTTTTGAGTTTTGAATTTATAAGTTGATGCCGTGGCGACGGGCTTCGGCGGTGAGGATTTGCTGGATCTTGTCAGATAGAAGATTGAGATCTTCGGGGTTTGGGGGGGGCTTACATTCGTTGGCTCGGGTGTCTGAGAGGGTGACGGGAGAGGGTGATGTAAGGGAGGGGGACAAGAGGTTGGGCAGTGCAGGAGAGGGTAATGAGGTCGCTGTGGGTTCTAGAAAGGGATGGGGCTGTGCGGGTTGAGGGGTGGGGTGCTGATTGTTTTGGTGAGAGTGCGATCGCGATGTGTCATCGGATGAATTCGCTGTCGTTGGCGCGTCTGGATTGAATTGGGTTGGCGGTGCAAGGACTGGTTCGCGTTGATGCCCGTTTTGAGCTGGGGTTGGGGAATCAAAATTCCAGGGCGATCGCGTTTTTGGGTCTGCTGGCAAATCTGTTTTGGAAAACTGTGCTGGTTTAGACGCGGGGACCTGAGGCGGACGAGAATCAGGAGCGGATCGGGAAGGTCCTGATGCCGTTGTGGGAGCGGTAGTTGGATTGTCTAAAAGCCAGGTTAGGTAGGTACGAGAAACCTGTTGACCGCCAGGTAGGAGACGCGATCGCGCGTTTTCGATTTTGGCTGGAGGCTGGTCGCTATTAGGTTGCGACGGTTTCAGGTGGGCTGTAAGCGAGTGCTTTTCTGGGTTTTCCTGGGCTGTCTTCCGAGGTTGAGGTGGCAGAGGGGATGCTTTAAATAGGGGGGCCTGTGCTCGCTGCTCTACCTGGGCCAACCAAGGTTTAGCGTCTTGTTCTGAACAGGGAAGTTTGGGGAAACGAGGCTCTTTATCAGCAGGCGGCGATGGAGTCGCCTCGGGAAACTTGCGCTTTGGGGGTTCCTTTTTGAGCCAGGGATGAGGTCGTGTCTCGTTACGCTTTTGGGGGGAAGTAGAGGGTTCTAACGGAGGGCAAGTTTTATTCTGGGCCTCTTGAGTCAGCGTTTTTAGCAGGGATGGAGTTGCTTGGGTTGGCAAATCGCAGAGTGGCTGTCGCTGAGATGTTTTGGTAAGAGTCGCATTGGTTGACGGGGTCGCTTTTGGCAGGACTGGTTTAGGAGTCGAGCGGCGATTGACTGGAGATGTGGCGCTCGGAGCGGGAGAAGTCAGGGGGGTTGGGCGTTCAATTCGCTTGGGGGCAACTGGCTGCGATCGCTCCGTTTCCCATCCCGTTAGCAAGTCCGTCAAGCAACTGCCTAACAAAGGCTGAGTTTGAAGTTGCGGTGTTGTTGTTTTCTGAATCACCCAATCACAGGCTTGGCGCAGAGGTTTGAGCTGTTGGATGTGCTGGTTAAATTGCTGGTGCCAGGTTTGGGGCGATCGCCCTGCTTTGAACGGACGGTGGATCTTGCTGACGGCTTGTTTTAGGCGGGGGGCGATCGTCATGACTCCGCTCCCTGACTTCGCACCATCTCCAGATACAGCAGAATTTGACCGATGGTCATACCGCTGACTTCTTCAGGTGTCCAGCCGAATTCCTTCGCCAGAATGAAGCAGGCTCGTGCCAGAGGAGCCTGAACGGTTTCTGCCAGTTCATCTTGGGGCGTATCAATGCCGCTAATGGCGTTGATTTGCTCGACCAAAAAGCGAGCCAGTCCTCCCGGTAGCTGAGACACCTGCTCCCGCTTCAGCGACGGTTCCACCAATGCCTGTTGAATCATCAGTGCGGCGGACAAACTGTCGTCGTTCTGAGCGGCTTTGCTAATGAGCTGCAAATCCCGCACCGTCAATGGCCGCAGCTTGACCTGCGTGTTGGTGGTTGAGTCGGACTCTCGCAGCAACTCAGCCGGAATATCAATTTCATGGGTGAGAGAGCCACCCGCGAGTAGGGCTTCGGCAGTCAACATCATGGTGAAGAAGAGAAAAAGAGAGAAAATTGTAGGATGGGCATTGCCCACCGTCACACGACCCTATGCAGTGAACTCGAAATGACAAAGAAGTCAGCTTCAGGTTGGGTTGAGCCAACAAAGCCCAACGATGACAAGGGTTTTGTCTGCAATAGCTTAAAATCCAAAATTGGATTTCTAGGGTCTCTGTTGAAGAAACGCGATGGGACAGGCATCCTGCCCCTACGCGCTGTCAGGCTTCTCAAGCGGCTATGCGGTTGCCGTATCACCACCGAATCCAGGGGCGAGGGCAATGGGTTCACCGCCGCCGCCACCCTCAGGTGCTTGGCTATCCAGAACACGGATAGAAATAGCCCGGAAAGTAGCGTTTTCCATCACAAAGGTGTCTTCCGGTAGAGAGTAGGACCAGTTTTGGAACTTGACCTGACCGATTTCCAAGGCTGCTCGATTGCCAGGAAAAGCCGGATCAGAGAGTTCTACCGTCATATTGAAGGTGGGCTGCACATAGGGATTTGCGATTTCGTCTACCTCTGTAGGTAGTGAACCGCGCCCCTGTAACAGGAACAGTAATGCGCCATTGATATAGGCCCGCTGCACTTTGCCACTGATATGAATGTTGCCAGGATGCAGAGAGACTGCGTGGCGCCGTCCAATTTCGTGAAATTCTTCCAAGTCGGTCTGCACACAAACTTCGATGCCCGTGACTCGTCCGACCGTTCGAATATCGTAGGATTCGATAACGGCATCGGCGTCCTGACCTTCTGGGGTATCTACGCTGGCTAAGGTAAGGGTACCGTTGGCACCGTTGTAAACGTTGACTAGCATGGCGTCTCCTTATTCGAGGAACATAGTGACTTGGATGAAATCGATGCTGAAGGTGGGGCGCAGGGTCATCACCACCTGCACAATGCCCTGACGCTCCTGCTCTCGGGTCGCAGATACGTCTAGCTCATAGCTGACCAACATTTCGTCGGTGACCATGCTGGCCAAAAAGCTATTGATCGTTGCCCGCAGTGCTCCGCGAACTCGGTTGTTGTTGAGCAAGCCAATGTAGGGATTCGCGGCTGAGCGAACGCCATACTTGGCAAAGTCCACAATCCGTCGGGTTGTGATTTGCGTCCAAGCGGTGTTGGTGGCGGTGGTAATACCGCGCACAATGCGGAAACCCTGACGAGATTCCAGTGCCAACACACGACTGCGGACAATTTGGGCGAGTTCGGCGCTGTTATATCGGTGCTCCAAGCCGCCCACCCGCAGAGTCTTATTGGTGAGACTAATGTGGGGGGAGTAGCTGGAGAGTAGGCCCGCGATCGCCGCTGCTGCATAGGCTCCCGGCAGGGTCACATTGACGGGGGGCGACACTGCGTTATCCGCGACGGTGATACCGGGGGCCGCTAGAACGACACGATCGCTCGCCAGAGTGTGATTTGTCACTTGAGAGACAGAAGCACTGCGATCGTTATTCAAGGCCTGCGTGCCCACAACCGCGATGCGATCGCGCCGCACAGCATCACTCGACGCAACCTGACAGTGAGCATCCAGCTCATCGCCAAACGTCTCATCCTGTCCCGCTGCCAGAATAATCTGGACCTCTTCATCCAAGAGCAAATCCAGTCCGACCTGATAATTGGCTCCACTTGCGCCATTGGTGCCGCCTTGGAAGGGGGCAAAGGCGTTAGGCTGAGCACTCGCCTGCAAAGCACCGGTTCCATCAGCTCCCACTAACGACGCTGTGACCAAGGTCGATCCTTGCACCGGGTCGCTGATATCGCGAATCAAATCATTGCCGTTGACAACGGTGAAGACTTCTTCGGCTTGACCATACCGGACAGTAACCTGCACGGCGGCAGCAGCCGTAGCATAGGAGGCAATGACATCTGCTCCAGCTTCGGGGGCTTCTCCAGTGGGAAATGCCAGTGCTCCCGTTGTGCGGTTGACGCCGATGAAACCCGCAGGCAGGTCCTCTGGCATAATGTCGCCGAGGTCGTAGGACAGTCTGCGTGATCGCCCATTCACTAAAATGCGATTACGGGCACTCTCGATGATTTCTGTATGGGTGAGCGTCATGTCCGCCCCCACTTCGACGGTTTCACCTTCGATGAAGGCGTCTTGTTCAGCAGGAGAAACATTGACTGACAAACCGTCACCCCAAGTACCAGGGCTTGCAGCAGTCAATAGCACTGCCGGAGTCGCGGCTCCGCTATTCAAGGCGTAGCTAGAGGCTTGGGCCCCGTTTGCCACTCGCACTGCTACTACCGTTGTTGCCCCGTGATTGTAGGCAATTTCTAAGGCACGCACCAAAGTCAATTCGGCAGTACCATCATTCCAGGCATCGTAGGCACCAAAGATTTGACGAGCCTGAGCGTAGCTACCCAGGATGACGGGTTCATCGACTGGGCCTTTACTGGCAGTACCGACAATGCCGATATTGCCGACCGTGACTCGACCGGGCACAATCAGACCCTCTGGTCTGACATCAATAAATACGCCGGGTAAAACCGTTTCCATAAATCGGTCTCCTCCTTAAGGGCAATGGGAATCGGGGTGCCTGCCGGAGCAAGCACAACAGGGAAACGCTAATTGTGAGGGAGCTTAGACTCCCCGCAGATACACCACTGCACTTTGATCGAATGCAGCTTCTTCGTAGGCGACTTCCAAGCGATCGCGCTTATCTGTTAGATCAATCGCTGGGTCAAACGTCAAAACTTTGGGTTGATAAGGGTCGAGCTGTCCGTCCTCATCCTGGTCGCCTAAACGCACCACCTCGCCAGCATCTGTCATGGCATCCAGAAAATCTGTCAGCGACCCAAAGGTGATTTGGGCGTGCCGGGTTGTCGGGTTAGTGCCTGCGATCGCGTTCAGGAAATCGGCGATCGTGGCAAAGCTCTGAGGGGTGCCTGTCGCTCCAACAAATGTCCGAGTCAGGGTTACACCTCCTGTCGGTGGGGTACCCGGCAGGGTGAATACCAAGGCCGAAAGCTGCCCCAAGGTAAACCGTCCCCGCAAACTCAGGGCAGGGGCAATGGCTGTGTCCCATCGGGTGAGTCGGCCAGTCACCACAGTAGAATCCGAAAACGGATTGCTGACATCAATGGGAATGCGAGCAATCAGTCCTTCGGCACCGTCAGCATCTTCAAACTGATGTTCAAAGAGGATTTGATAGTCTGTCGTTTGCGTCCAAGCGTTTAGGGCTGACTCAAACTGAGGCAGGGAGGTTTCAGCAACGGTGAAACTAAGTACCCCGTCTGCTCGCAACGCATCCCGATCCAACAGGATTTGCTGCTGTAAGTTGGCGATCGCGGCACTGACCATGTCGGCTTGAGACGCCCAAACCTGAAAGCGCATCACGGTGTTTAACCGAGTCCCCTTCAGCGCCACGGCTGCATAGTTTGCCCGTGATTCTGTCCCAATCCAGTTGCCCAATCCTGCGGGCTGTTCAGTGAGTTGAACAACAGTCACCGTTGGGCTAGGCAACGATGGCATATTGGGCGGTAGATAAAGTCTTAGGCGGTTCAGCAGAATGTCTAACATTGGTTGGGCCTTCGTGATTTGACGAGAAGCGGGTAAGCCGATCTCGCAGCAAAATCAGCAGGAAGCTTTCGGTGGCTTAGCTGATGGGGTGTTGGCCCAATCCTAAGCACTGCAATAGCGCTTGCCATCACCCCGGCAGGGTGATGTATGCATAACGCGATCGCTCAAATCGCTAACAGGGCTACAAGCTGAAACCCTGATAAATCCTCTTTTGCCCCCTATGCAGAGAACCCATGCCCCCGTAGACTGAGGATGAAGTTAAAGACTTTCTAAAGGGCGACATGCGGATTCTGTTTGTGGCGGCGGAAGCGGCTCCGGTAGCGAAAGTAGGCGGCATGGGAGACGTTGTCGGTTCCTTGCCCAAAATCCTTCGCAAAATGGGACACGATGTTCGCATCTTCATGCCCTATTACGGTTTTCTACCGGACAAGATGGACCTTCCAGAAGATCCAGTGTGGCAAGGCTATGCGATGTTTAACGACTTCGCTGTGTATGAGACCGTGTTACCGGGCACTGATGTGCCTTTGTATCTCTTTGGTCATCCAGCGTTTGATGGCCGAAATATCTACGGTGGGGCAGACGAAGATTGGCGGTTCACTTTTTTTGCCAACGGCGCAGCAGAATTTTCTTGGAATTTTTGGAAACCTCAAGTGATTCACTGCCATGACTGGCATACGGGTATGATCCCAGTCTGGATGCACCAAACCTCAGACATCGGCACGGTCTTCACAATTCACAACTTGGCCTATCAAGGGCCGTGGCGCTGGAAGCTAGAGCAAATGACGTGGTGCCCGTGGTACATGCAGGGCCACAACACGATGGCAGCAGCGGTGCAGTTTGCCGATCGCGTTAATACCGTTTCCCCCACCTATGCCCAGCAAATCCAAACCAAAGATTATGGCGAACAGCTAGAGGGATTGCTGTCATTCATCAGCGGCAAACTCAGCGGTATTCTTAACGGCATTGACCTTGATCTGTTTGACCCTGAAACAGATAAGCAATTGGCAAAACAGTTTTCGGTAGAGACGATAGAGCAGCGTCGAGTCAACAAGATTACGGTGCAGGAAGAGATGGGCCTAGAGGTCAATTCTGATGCCTTTTTGGTCGGTTTGATCAGCAGACTGGTAGAGCAAAAAGGACTAGATCTGATCTTGCAGGTTATGGAGCAGTTTTTGTCTTACACTGATGCTCAATTTGTGCTGCTGGGAACGGGCGATCGCTACTACGAAAATCAGCTTTGGGAGATGTCCTCTCGATATCGGGGTCGCATGGCGGTGTACTTAATGTATAGCGATAGCATTGGCCGCCGTATCTATTCAGGTGCTGATGCCTTTCTCATGCCGTCCCGTTTTGAACCCTGTGGCATCAGCCAGATGATTGCGATGCGATATGGTTGCATCCCCATTGTTCGGCGGACAGGGGGATTAGTCGACACCGTAGCCCACCATGTTCCTAATCGCGAAGCGGGAACAGGCTACTGCTTTGATCGTTATGAACCCCTTGATCTCTACACATGTATGGTTAGAGCTTGGGAAGGATTTCAATACAAGGACAAGTGGCAGGCCCTACAGCAGCGAGGAATGCGGCAAAACTTCAGCTGGAGTAAATCTGCTGCTGAGTATGTTCGCCTCTACTCTGAAATTTTGGGAGTCGACTATACGGCGCAGCTCAACCTGATAGCCGAGAGTGCTGAGAGTCCCGATGGCAAGGAAGCCAAAACGGACAAAAACCGTAAGACGGACAAAAGTCTCTGATAAGGTATCCGCGCAAGTTTGTTGGAGGGTTGAAACCCTACAGCTGTTGCTACCACTCTGCGCTGCTACACCGTTTTAAGGAAGGACCCGTTACGTTCCCCTCCGGGGAGAGGCCAATGGGGTAGGTTAAGCCTTCAAACTCTTCTGTTACATCCTTGATAGTCTTGCCCCGAACTCAGATGACTCAGGTTAAAGAACCAACGGACACTAAACGAAAAAGCAGCCCCGTCAGTAGCTGACAGGGCTGGAGACGCAGTTAGGAGGTATCTTGAGTCCAAACATAAGGGCAAGACGCGAAGATACCCAACTCCTTAAGACCAATTTAAGGAGCACCGAAAGAGGCGGTTGCAATTGTTTACACGCTGCCCCGTTTTGTGGCGATCGCTACAACGATAGACCCACCGCTATAGACAGCCTCGATATCAACAAATCAAGGTCTAATGGTTATTCCAACATAGATAAGCACAGCTAGTGCCGTTTCCTCTCTGACGCTACAAACCTAATCTTGTTCCATATCTTTTATCGCTTTAACCGAATATACACAGAGGCGATCTATTTTTTTATAGAGTATCGCTAACAAATATGTCTCGACAAGAAAAACAACTGAAAAACAATTGGGAAGACAATAAAAAAGAAGCGCTTCCAAGATTGCCAACAAACCTTCCTTCAAAAGTTTTACATATCCTTTAATCAACTAATAAAGTTATCAATTTTATAGGATTCCTCAATCCCTACGTATTTTTGCTGAGATATTTCTATTGTAGGCTCTGATTTTAAGCTGAGACAGATTCTTATTGAGTTATTTTAATCACCAAAATTGCGAAAGTCTCTCTATCTATAGATGACCAACCAACTCAGTGTTCTTAGAAACTGTTGGCTTAGCTAACAGCAATACTGAATTTTCCTTAAACAAGCGGGGTATCCTTTTAAGTGTGGCTAATACGACTCCGGAAACGTCGTCGCTTTATTTGTAAAGGCTCCATAAAGATAAGAAATCTCTCATTAAGTGCCGCGATTGAACGTGTTAACTTTATCACCAAATAAAAGCTTATAAGTGATGCTTTTAGAGACTCTTTGGTAGCTGAATTGACAATCGATTGCGCTCAATCTGGTGTCATTTGATAGAGATGCATTCATTCTTCTAATTAATTTAGCTTTGAAACTAAGGCGCAGTTATCGGTGAACTCTTGTTTGTAACAATCAACCATTACTAAAGCGTTATATCAGCAGTTTTCAAACTATGGATCAGCAAGTGCCATCAACAACATCAGGGTTAAAGGTATCTATAATCATTCCTGTCTACAACGGCGGCCCATCTTTTCGTCTGTGCCTGAAAAGCCTTGAACAATCAACAAGAAAACCTGATGAAATTATCGTCGTTGCCGATGGGGATACTGATGGTTCTTCTGAGTTCGCTAGATCTTTTGGTGCAACGGTTTTCCGATATCCTTCAGCGGGTGGGCCAGCACGGGCTAGAAATCGAGGAGCAACGCTGGCAACGGGTGATGTGCTGTTCTTTGTAGATGCTGATGTCACTGTTCACCCTGATACGGTTGCTCAGGTCGAAGAAGTGTTTCAGAGCGATCTTGAACTCGCTGCTCTGATTGGCTCTTACGACGACGACCCCGGCGCAAGCAACTTTCTATCGCAGTACAAAAATCTGTTTCATCACTATACGCACCAGATTTCTTCGAGTACCGCTTCTACGTTTTGGGGCGCTTGTGGGGCCATCCGTCGCCATGTCTTTTTCGATGTTGGTGGATTTGATGAAGGGTATCGAAAACCTTGTGTTGAGGACATCGAGCTGGGCTATCGGCTGAAACAAAGTGGCTATTCGATTCGTCTTTGCAAGCGTATTCAAGTCAAGCATTTAAAGTGTTGGCGTCCTCTGTCTTTACTGAAAGCCGAAGTCTTTTATCGGGCTTTACCTTGGTCAGAGCTGCTGCTTGGCGATCGCCAATTTAACGCAGATCTCAATCTGAGCCACTCAAATCGAATTAGCGTTGTTTGTGCATTCTTGCTGGTCGTCACTTCAGTGACTGGCTTTTTTGTGCCACCGTTCTTGGGTCTTTCAATCATCCTGGCAATCATCTTACTGATTACCAATTGGAGCGTTTATCAGTTTTTCTTAGATAGGAAAGGACTTTTCTTTACTCTGCGCGTAATTCCTTGGCACTGGCTTTATTTCCTCTATGGAGGGGGTGCTTTTGCCTATGGTGTCGCCAGGTATTTTCTAAGTCGTTTGCAGTTGCCAAAATTACCGATGCCCCATGGAATCCAGAAATCTGGCAGATTTCTTTAAAGGCGTCCAGTTCAATTCATAGTGCAGTTCATAGGAGTATTTACAAGTGCAATCTCAACCTGTAGTCATCATCGGTGGTGGACCTGCTGGACTGACCGCCGGCTACGAACTGATGAAGCACGGCATGCAGTCTGTCGTTCTTGAGAAGGCTGACAAAGTGGGGGGCATTTCACGAACCGAAACCTATCGTGGCTATCGGTTTGATATTGGAGGCCACCGCTTCTTTACCAAAGTCGGAGAGGTTCAGGCGCTTTGGAAGGAAATTTTAGGAGACGATTTTATCCAGGTTCCTAGACTATCAAGAATCTACTACGACGGTAAATTCTACGACTATCCTCTATCCATTTCTAGGACCCTCAAGAATTTAGGTCCAATTCGCAGCACGCTCATTCTGATTAGCTATCTTGAAGCCAAGCTTAAAAAGTATCGGAACCCCAATTTTGAAGCCGAAACATTTGAGGAATGGGTGATTGACTGTTTTGGAGAACGTCTCTATCGCATTTTCTTCAAAACCTACACCGAAAAAGTATGGGGCATTCCTTGTAATCAGATCAGAGCTGATTGGGCGGCACAGCGCATTAAAAATATGTCGCTTAAGCAGGCAGTGATCAATGCCGTGTTTGGTAGTCAGAACGCCAAAAGCCTAATCAAAGAGTTTGATTACCCTCGCTTGGGTCCTGGGATGATGTGGGAGCGGTGTCAGGAACTGCTTGAGGTGCACGGCTCAGCGGTTCATCTTAATACTGAAGTCGTGCGAGTTGAGCGTGAGGGCAATCGAATTACAAAGGTTGTAGCAAAAGAGGGCGATCGCACCTTTGAGCTGACAGGCGATCACTTTGTCAACTCTATGCCCGTTTCAGCCCTGATGCACCGACTCGACCCAGCCCCTCCTCAGGAGGTTCTAGAAGCAGCTCGTGGATTGAAATATCGGGACTTCTTGATCGTCTCACTGATTGTTAATCAGGATCACTTGTTCCCAGACAACTGGCTGTATATTCATAGCCCTGAATTTAAGGTTGGGCGCATTCAGAACTTCAAAAACTGGAGTCCAGCTATGGTCCCCGAAGCGGGGAAGACTTGCCTAGGAATGGAGTATTTCTGCAGTGAAGGGGACACTATTTGGGAGATGTCGGATCAAGACCTCATCAAGTTAGCCTCCAAAGAAATTGTGCGCCTGAACTTGGGCGTCAATCCTGAGGATGTTGAAGACGGCTGTATAATCCGTCAGCGTAAAGCCTATCCGGTCTACGACGGCGAGTATCGCCAGCATCTTCAAGTTTTGCAGGACTACATTCAGACGTTTGAAAACCTGCAGACGGTGGGCCGCAATGGCATGCACCGCTATAACAATCAGGACCACTCCATGCTGACGGCACTGTTAGCTGCGAAAAATATCGTTGGTGAGAATCACGACCTGTGGAACATCAACGTCGAACGGTCTTACCACGAAAACTTTACGAATGAGGAATGGTCCAAGGTGAGAAAAACTGCGGCTGAGGCCGTCACCGAGAACCAGCCCATTTCTAGCGCAGCTTAACCAAAAATAGGGGGTGTTATGGAAAGGCCAAACTGTCCTTTTGTTTCAGTCATTATTCCGGTCTACAACGATGCTGGACGATTGCGGCTGTGCTTGGCAGCGTTAAGCACACAGACCTACCCGCGATCTCGCTTTGAAATCATTGTGATAGACAACGGTTCTGATTATCCGGAACGCACTAAGGCAGCAACGGCTTCCCTCAATCGGGTGACAGTTGTGTCTGAGCCAACTCCTGGTTCTTACGCCGCCCGCAATCGCGGACTGGCGATCGCACAGGGTGAGGCGATCGCCTTTACCGATGCCGACTGCATTCCCGATAGTGACTGGCTTGAGCGCGGCATCGCCCACCTCCAGCAGACTCCTAACTGTGGTCAAGTCGTTGGCAAAGTCAATCTCTTCTTTGCCAATCCTGATCGACCCACCGCCGTTGAGCTTTATGAAAGCCTCACTGCATTTCCCCAAGAGCGCTTGTTAAAAGAGTTTCACGGCGGTGCAACGGCCAACGTTTTTACCTGGCGACGGGTAATTGAAGACGTGGGTCCGTTTAACACACGACTCAAATCGAACGGGGATTTGGAATGGGGTGGGCGCGTCTTTGACAGAGGTTATGCTCAGGTCTACGCAGCCGATGTGCAAGTCGCTCATCCCGCCCGGCGATCGCTAGGCGAATTACACAAACGGACGGTCAGACTTGCTGGCGGGGTCATTGATCGCTTGATTCGCCCCGACGACAAGTTTATTCAGCGGCAAAAGATGTTTGCTCGCCTCTTGGTTGATGATCTAACCCCCCCAGTTAATTTCGTCATCAATACGTTTCGCAACTCCGACCTGAAGCACTGGCAGCATAAGCTGAAAGCGTCTCTAGTCATTTTTTATGTGCGGTATGTCAGTGCTGGCGAAAAGCTGCGGCTGAAGTTTGGCGGAGCCTCAAATCGAGGATAGGAGGGGCCTATGCGAATTGCGTTTATCGTCGGTCATTTTCCCAGGCTGTCTGAGACCTTCATCCTGAATCAGGTGACGGGTCTAATTGATCGAGGGCACCAGGTCGATATTTTCAGCGAATATGAGGGTGACTGGCAGCGTGTCCACCCTGATGTTGAACAGTATGACCTGCGTCAGTACACCTATCCTTTGCATCCAGTCCCCGCTAGCTATGGTCAACGATTTTGGCAGGGGGCTAGATTAGCGCTGACTCGGTGGCCCCAAGCACCTGGACGCATTGTGCGATCGCTCAATCCTCTGGCCCATGGTCGCTATGCTCTTGGCCTGTGGACACTTTACAGCAGTGTTTCTTTGATTGATCAAGACTGGCCTGCCTATGATATTGTCCACTGCCAGTTTGGCACACAGGGACATCGAGGCTGGTTTTTGCAGCGTTTGATGGCACCTGCGACCAAGCTCGTTGTCATGTTTCGGGGTCACGACATCAGTAGCTACGTCCGACAAAAAGGGGAAGACGTTTATACCGATCTGTTCCATGCTGCAGATGCTTGTCTTACAAACTGCAATTTCTTCCGCCAGCGCCTCATTCAGTTAGGCTGTCCGGCACATAAGGTTGCCGTCCACTATTCAGGGCTGGATATTGGTAAGTTTGACTATCAGCCCCGCCGACTTGACCCAGACGGTACGATTCAGCTGCTGACCACAGGTCGCCTAGTCGAAAAGAAGGGAATTGAATATGTGATTCGGGCGATCGCTCGTCTTGCACGGCGTTACGACAAGCTTAAGTACACCATCGTAGGCGATGGTCCACTTCGGGGACACTTCGAAGACCTGATCCGCAATCTAGGTTTAGAGAACTTTGTGCAACTGGTTGGATGGCAGGATGAACAAGCTCTGATTCACCAACTTAGTCAAGCTCATGTCTTTATTGCCCCTAGCGTTACCGCTGAAGACGGCAACCAGGATGCCCCTATTAATGTGCTCAAAGAGGCGATGGCGATCGGTCTTCCCGTTGTGAGTACCCGTCACGGCGGCATTCCAGAATTGGTTCAAGACAGCGTCTCTGGTTACCTCGTCCCCGAGCGTGATGTGGCAGCGTTAAGCGATCGCATCGAGCAGCTCATCAACTCTCCAGAACGTTGGCCTGAGATGGGACAGGCCGGACGGACTTTTGTGGAGCAGCATTTCAATCTGCATATGCTCAATGATCGTCTAGTTACCCGATATGAGGAACTGCTGCGTACCAAGGATCCGCCCCCGCGATCGCTGCCGCTAGCAAATTTCCCCGCTTAGTTTCACCCTTTTGAAAGGTACTGCCTCTCGACAACCCGTTCTAAATCCCAATGTCAGTTTTATCGCTAACGTGTCTACGCTCATTTTTAGCCATTAATCGTTTACTTCTAACAGAATCTCAGCAATGAATGAACCTATCGTTACGCTAGTTGTCGTTCCTAGAGAACGTTTCAGTTGCGCCCCAGCTTCTCTAGAAAGCATTTATGAACACACCAAGATTCCTTTCAATCTGGTGTATGTTGATGGCAATTCGCCTCCCGAAATCCAGCGCTATATCGCTGCCCAAGCAGACAAAAAGCAATTCCACCTGATCCGCACGGACTACTATCTCTATCCCAATCAGGCACGGAATATTGGGGCTGCTGAAGTCCAAACTTCTTATTTAGCCTTTGTTGACAATGATGTCATTGTTACCCCGGGCTGGTTGGATTCACTGGTTCAGTGTGCTGAAGAAACAGGCGCTGCCGTAGTAGGGCCTCTAATGTGTCAGCACGAACCCTTGCACTCAGAAATTCATTTTGCTGGAGGTGAGTCTCATATTTGGGTTGATAAGACCGGTCGGCGACGGCTGCGTGAAAAAATGTACAGTCAAGGGAAGGCGACCGATGTGATTCAGCCGAAAGTTCAGCGGACTGAGACTGAACTCGCAGAATTTCACTGTGTGCTTGTACGGCGTAGCATTTTGGAGCAGATCGGCGGTCTAGACGAGGCCATGCTCAACACTAAAGAGCACCTGGATTTCTGCATGATGGTGCGATCGCTCAAGGAGACCGTTTATCTGGAACCTGACTCTCTCGTAACATACGTTCCAGGTCCTCCAGCAAACTGGGGCGACCTGCATTACTACATGCTGCGCTGGAGTGACGAATGGACCCTCGCCAGTCTGCATCGCCTTCGTGATAAGTGGAATTTATCGGAAGACGCCTATTTCACCACTAAGTACAAAAAGCTGGGCTGGCGGCGAAAGATGACGATCATTGCCCCCATCATCTTTCGTCTTACATTCGGGCTATATAGTCCCAAGCTAGAAAAAGTGATGATGTGGTTTGAGCGCCGCATGAATCGCTATCTCACTCGTCGTCATCGGCAAACTCAGTCTCAAATACAGCCTGGGGCGATGGGGGGAACAGCCTCAAGCACAGTTTCTGGGTAATCAGCCTTCGATACGGTCTGGGTGGGCATTGCCTACCTAAATCTAACCCACTGATTTGTCAGCACAAAATCCAACGACAATTTGTAGCCCAAAATTCAAACTTTTCCATGCCGCCTGAAATCATCCATACTCCCGATAGCCTGCTGCGGCGTCCTCGCTTCCTACTATGGACGATGTGGCAAGATTTGCTAGCCTCTCGTGAATTGGCATGGCGGCTGATGGTGCGCGACATCAGCGCTCAGTATCGACAGGCCCTTTTGGGTATCGTTTGGGCCTTCATTCCACCCATCGCGATGGCTGCCGGTTTCACTCTGGCACGTGAGGCCAATGTGTTCACCGTTGGCGAAACAGACATCCCTTATCCAGCCTACGTCATGTTCAATACAGCTCTGTGGCAGACCTTTGTGGATGCCGTAACTGGACCTGTACAGGCCGTCATCTTGGCAAAACCGATGCTGGCTAGAGTCAATTTTCCTAGAGAAGCCATTATTTTAGCCAAACTAGGCGAAGTTGGTTTCAACTTTGGTATCAAACTGCTGCTTATCGTTGGCTTGTTTCTATACTTTCGAGTACCTATCAGTTGGACCATTATCATCACTCCAGTGGCGCTGATCCACCTAATCTTTCTGGGTACCTTGGTTGGGGTATTGCTGGCTCCTTTGGGCGTGCTTTATCAAGATGTTTCTAAAAGTTTGAGTATGGTCATGGGCTTTTGGCTATTTCTTACGCCCGTGATCTATCCCGTTCCCACAGAAGGACTCTTTGGTGTCTTAGTTGCCTTGAATCCTGTCACACCGCTGATTGTCACCATTCGTGAGCTGTCAACGATGGGCGTCCTTTCGAATCCGGTTGGATTTTGGTTGGTCAGCGGGCTGACCTTTGTGGGGCTATTAATAACTTGGGTGGTTTTTCGCATTGCCATGCCGTATGTGGTTGAGAGGGTAACGTCATAATGCTGCTAGAAGATGAGATTCAGAATCAGGCACGGCATCAAGAAACATTGCCCTCTCCTCCGGTCATTACGGTAGATGGGGTATCCAAAAAGTTTTGTCGCGATCTCAAACGATCGCTCTTTTATGGCATTCAAGATATTGCTGCTGATTTGATCGGTGGGCGGCAGCACAGCGATCGCCTGCGCCCTAGAGAGTTTTGGGCACTGCAATCGATTAATTTTCAGCTTCATCGGGGACAGGCTTTAGGGCTAGTCGGCAGCAATGGGGCTGGAAAAAGTACTCTGCTGCGAATTATCAGTGGCCTGATCAAACCCGATACCGGCAGCGTCAGAATTCGAGGTCGAATTGCGCCCCTGATTGCCCTCGGCGCAGGCTTCAATCCCATCCTAACTGGACGCGAAAACATCTTTGCCAATATGTCCATCTTGGGGTTGACCACGCAGGAAATCAAAGAGCGGTTCGAGGATGTAGTCGCCTTTGCTGAAATCGAATCAGCGATCGATGCCCCAGTACAAACCTATAGCTCTGGCATGGCCGCACGACTAGGCTTTGCTTGTGCCGTCTATACCGAACCCGACATTCTTTTAATTGATGAAGTGCTGGCTGTAGGCGATGCCCGCTTCAAGGCAAAGTGCTATCGACGCCTGTATGAACTCCGGCAGCGAGGCGTTGCGTTCATTCTGGTCAACCACAATTCCCAAGCCATTTTGAACATTTGCGATACGGCGATGTATCTCTCTGGTGGAGCACTGATTACTCAAGGTGAGGTGAATGCAGTTGTTGACCGCTACGAAGCCGACCTATTTCTTGCCGGAACCCAACGCTCTGAAAACCGCCTGAGTTTTCCTGCAAAACCCTCACAGCAATCTACCGGCATCGATATTCGGGCGCTGTTTTTTCGAGACGATCGCGGCGAACCCACTCAAACCTTACTGACCGGCGAACCACTTAGCTTTTGTGTTACTTGTGAAGCCCACGACACCTACGATGGAGTCACCCTCAACTTTAGAGTCGTCAAAGTCGGCGGAGAAGAAAGGGCGGGAAACATGCTGTCCATTCGAGGAGAGAATGATGACGCTTTCTTTAAGCTGTCCCCCGGTTTATCTGAACTGCAAATCCGGTTTCCCTATTTAGGTTTAGGCCATGGCACCTATGCTGCCCAAATCCGACTTCGTAGAGAGGGAATTTACACGTTTGATATTGTCGAATCCTTTCGATTTACCGTCGCAACTGAATGCGATATGAAGAAATGCCAGTTCTATCAGCCCCGTACTTGGCATCTGACATCGGATACTCATGTTGAACCCTAGAACATTCCCATTAATTGCTTCTTTACAATGACCCCACAGCTCACCGTCATCATTCCAACCTACAATCGTCCTCAGCTTTTGAAGTTGGCAGTCGACAGTGCCTTGAATCAAACGTTTCAGAATCTCGAAGTGCTGGTGGTGGATGATGCTTCTGATGAGCCCGTTAATCTGCCTGAAGAGCCTCGGCTCAGGGTCATTCGATTAGAACGATCGCGAGGCGGCGCCGGTGCTCGTAATGTTGGCACCGAAGCGGCTCAGGGGAGATGGATCACTTACCTAGATGATGACGACTCCTTGCTGCCTCACATGGTAGAGCGGTCCTTGGCGGCGATCGCTCACTCCTCACTACCTGCACCTGTCGGAGTTCTCTCAGGTCTAGAAAAAGTGAGTCAAACGGGGGACATATTAGACACTCGGCTTCCGCCTGATCACTGTCCTAAAGGCGGCGATTTCTTTCTAGAACCCTTGCAATCAGGACGCTCTTACCTGACTAAGCAGACGCTCGTTGTTGAGCGTGATGTCATTCTCAGCATTGGGGGATGGGATGAGAGCTTCCGGTCCAGAGTTCATTCGGAGCTATTTCTTAGGCTCAACCCAGCCTGTAGCCTCATCGGAATTCCTCAGGTCGCCTATCGTCTACGGAGCCATGCTGGTCCACGAGTGTCAGACAATATGACTCTGAGGCAGGAAAGCTTTGAGCGTCTCATTGACAAGCATCGGACTGCTTTTGAATCTCATCCCCGACAATTTGCCCTATTTACTTATCAACATGCTCGGACGCTAAAACGTCAGAGCCAAAACAAAGCAGCCTTGCAGGCCGTTGCCCTTGCGCTGCGCATTCATCCTCCTGCCATTACTAGAAATCTTTTTCAAGACGTTCCCAAACTCTTTCCCAGCTTTGACTAACGTTGATTTAACCTGCTCTACCAAGCCTAAACCATTGCCCAGATGCTTCAACTTCGCCAAAGTCCCAGCCCTATTTTAGAAGAAACAGCCCGTCGTCCTGCTTACGGGATAACTCCAAGGCGCATGCTGTGGCTATTCATTCTTATCGGTGTTTTGCTTAGGGTCGTCCAATATGCATTGGATACGTCGCTGTGGATCGACGAGGCGTTCTTAGCACTCAATATTCTTGAACGATCGCCAGCGGAGTTATTAGATCCTCTCAGCTATCGGCAAGGTGCACCCTACGGTTTCTTGGTGCTAACGAAAGGAGCAACGCTGCTGTTGGGTACGGATGAATGGGTACTGCGTCTGCTTCCCTTTCTATCTGGCATCGCTTCGCTGTTACTCTTTCAGAAGTTAGCCAGAGAACTGTTATCTCTTCAAGCAGCAGCAATCGCAGTCGGCTTCTTTGCGCTATCAGATCGATTAATCTATTACTCAGCTGAATTAAAGCAGTACTCTAGCGATGTTGCGATCGCCCTGCTGGTTTATGTTCTATTAGTATCTTGGCGGAAGAGAAAGGCAACTTGGTTGGAAATTCTCACCGCATCTATCATTGGCGCGGTACTGATATGGTTTTCCCATCCAGTTATATTTGTGCTGGCCGGTTTGGGACTTGCCTACGCTGTTCCAATCATTTATGAGAAACGTTGGAGGCAAGTTTCGAAGGTTTTCGTCTTATTAGCGTCTTGGTCAGTAAGCTTTCTCTGCTTTTACTGGATCTCACTGCGATCGCTGACCCAAAACGAAGCACTTCAACAGTCTTTTACGCAAAGGCATAACGCTTTTATGCCTTTGCCGCCGACCTCTTTTGGTGACATCCGATGGTTTTTTGAGAACTTCTTTGACTTTTTTGATGATCCTGTCGGTTTACCGTTAGTCGGACTCGCCGCTTTCTTTTTTGCCGCAGGGCTATACCAATTTTGGAGGGTAGACAAAACAAAGCTAACTATTCTTGTATCGCCTTTACTGATTACGCTACTCGCGTCTGGTCTACATCAATATCCGTTTAAAGCTCGGTTACTTCTCTTTCTAGCACCCATCGTTCTACTAACGGTAGCTGCTGGTGTTTGCTCTACAAAAGATTGGATCAAAGCAGAATATCGATGGATTGAAGCGATTCTCGTTCTCATCATTTTTCTTCATCCTGTTTATTATGCAGCCAACAATTTGGTGAATCCAAATTTCATTACTAATGTCTCTTCTCGTCAACGAGTTAGGGAGCATATCAAACCCGTACTTTCATATATCAATAAAAATCGTCAATCAGGAGACAAGCTACATATTTACTATGCTGCGCAATATGCGTTCAAGTATTACACTGATAAATTTGAGTTTTCTGATTTAATGACCGGAACACCTGTTGTTTTAGAACCGTCTGATAATTGGTTTGAGCCGGCACTGTCCTCATATCCACCCCAGTTAGTTGTGGGGCAGTATTCACGGGATAATATCTCAATATTTCTGTCGGAACTTGAGCAATTAAAAGGAAGCGATCGCGTTTGGTTCCTTTTTTCTCACGCTCATGATAGGCGTTCAAAGATCGATGAAGAGGAGCTATTTTTAAGCTATATTCAGCAGTCAGGAACGCAAATTGATGCGTTTTCGGATATTGAAGCAAGCGTCTATCTATATGATTTAAGGAGTTAGTGATGGGCCAATTGGCTCGCGGAACTGTCTTTGTATTGTTCTGGATTACTCGTCTGTCACAAAAGTCCTCTATTGAGGCGATCTAGTTGGCTAGAATTAGCCCAGGCTCCATCTCAACGTTTTGACCATATTAAGATGAAGACTCAAAACCTCGAATTCTCTATTGTTATTCCCACCTACAATCGCCCAGAACGATTAGAACGGTGTCTTAGCAGTATTGCCAATTTGGATTATTCCCAAGACAGTTTTGAAGTTGTTGTTGTTGATGATGGCAGCCAGCAAAGTTTGTTGCCGATTGTGCAGCAGTTCGAGAAAAAGATTGCCATACGCTTCATTCGTCAAGACAATGCCGGACCTGCTAGCGCCCGTAATAAAGGAGCCGCTGCGGCTCAAGGTAAGTATTTGGTCTTTACGGACGATGACTGTCAAGTGGACTCGCAATGGTTGACCGCGATCGCTCAAGGCTTTGCTCACTCTCCACAGGCACTAGTCGGGGGATACACCATCAACGCCCTACCTGAAAATGCCTATTCTACGGCTAGTCAGCTTTTGATTGACTATATCTACAGCTATTACAATATTCAGCCGGAACAGGCAACGTTCTTCGCTTCCAATAATTTTGCGATGTCCCGTGAGCTTTACCATGAGGTCGGTGGATTTGATACTGATTTTCCACTGGCTGCTGGGGAAGATCGAGAATTTTGCGATCGCTGGCGATACCACGGCTATCCTATGTGGTATGCACCTGCCGCCAAAATTCATCACGCTCATTGGCTGACAATGCGGTCTTTCTGGCGACAGCATTTCAATTATGGTCGGGGAGCTTACCATTTCCATCAAATTCGAGGCGATCGTACTGAAACGGGAATCAAAGTTGAGCCACTGACCTTTTATTGGCAATTGCTCACGTTTCCCTTTTCTCAGTCCACTCAACACCCCCCTATTGTCCTGGGTGGATCCCTGTTCCTATCTCAAGTCGCGAATGCGCTGGGCTTTTTTAGAGAAAAATTCTCTGATAAATCGCTGACCAAGGTGTATTCGTAGGCGATCGCCGGAAGCTATCAATTAAGACCTGTTTGGCTAGAAAACAATGACACGGTCGTTGTCGAAACGTAAGTACATCACAATCGAAAGCTGGCTGGAAACCGGAATCATTGCAGGATTTGTTCTGTTCAGTTTGATCGGCATTCTGCAACATGAAATGTGGAGAGATGAACTGCAAGCTTGGATGATAGCTAGAGACAGCAGTTCAATTCTCAACCTAATTCAAAACATGGCTTATGAGGGACATCCAGCTCTCTGGCACCTCATACTGTATGGATTGAATCAGTTTACGCATGATCCCCTTTTGATGCAGCTGTTTCATGTGACTATTTCGATCTGGACAGTTTATATTGTCGTCAAACTTTCCCCTTTTTCACTCCTCCATCGTTTTTTATTGTCATTCAGCTACTTTTTGTTTTTTGAATATACTGTTATCAGCAGAAATTATAATCTAGGCGTTTTTCTATTTTTTCTGTTTTGTGCTCTTTTTGATCGAAAAAATCCAAGATATATTATTCTCTCGATCATTTTGGCGCTGGCAGCGAATGCCAACTTCTATGCACTCTTAGTTAGTGTCGGATTAACTGTTTTCGTTGCTTTGGATACGGTTTTCTTTTCCAGGGGATTCCCTAGGCTTAAACCCAATATCGCTATAGCCTTTTTAATTGTGAGTTCGGGTTGGTTAATTTCTTTGGTGCAGATTCTTCGGGTCAGAATTTCTGACTTATTACTAATTCCTTTTCTCTCGAATACAGCAATCGGCTCTCCTACGGTTGTCGCCATGCAAGCCGATGCATCAATGGAATCCTATTTATCCCTATTACGAAAGGCTAAATCTGTCCTTTACGCAATCATGTGCGTTTGTGAGAGCTATTTCCCGCTGCCCAATACCCTGAGGGTCGATTTTTGGGAAACTAATATTTTCACAACTCATCAAAGCTTGCCTATTGATCCAGACTTATACTTAGCGACACCCTTCTCAATTGGAGAATTAATAGCGCTTTTTATATCCATCCTGATGCTAGGACTCTTCAGCATCTTCTTTTTTAAAAGAAAATCACTTTTGTGCGCTTATAGTCTTGGAAATTTACTCATCATTCTTTTTATTGGAGGGATGCATTCTACGGCGACCTATCGTCACTATGGCTATCTGTTCATCACTCTCATCATCTACCTCTGGCTGTTTCAAAAAAGCAGTTTAGCTAAAGACGACTATCCATCTCAGCATTATCAAAAATTTGTTAATGGGGTTCTAACCTTTATTTTATCGGTGCAGGCGATCGCAGGCATTCATGCCATGAGTATGGACTATCTTTATCCGTTTTCAAATAGCCGAGAAGTTGCTCAGTTTATCCGAGATAATAATCTACAAAATCAGGAAATCATTGGTAGCCGATATCGCCAGGCGTCTACTCTTTCAGGTTACTTAAACGTTCCCGTCTATTATCCTGAAAAACAGACTTTAGGAACCTTCTGGTCTGAGAGGGTCCCGGATATAGAACAGGCCGAGATTATGGAGCAACTTCCAGCTCGACTTGCAGCAACACAATCGCCCCAGTTGACTCTTGTGCTGACAGAAGAGCTCCAGGCACCGGCTCCTGCTGGACTAACCATCGAGCCTCTGAAGCAATTTAATGAGACTATTGTTGATAACGAACAGTTTTATCTCTACAGCGTCGAGAAAAAATAGCTTATAGCCCAATGGCTTGCCCCGTCTGTTCGAACGGAACTGGCGACGGCTGTACTTGACTCTACCGACGATCGCACATACTCGGCTCAATCGTTCAATAATCCTGCGGATCACGCAAAAACGCGACTCTTCTAGGATTAGATAACTTATATGCATTGGCCCTAAATTTTCTCAGAACAGAAAGCGTAAACCAAGAACTTTCAAAATTGAAAACTGGACAAGAATAACGGGTCGATTCCATCAGGTTTGGATCACAGCAAAGTAAGGAACCCAAGTTCGTCGTTGCTTTGCACCATTGAGCAAGGTATGCCTGGAGGCGTATATGTTTTGGGAAGTGTGCGTTCTGTATGCTGATGGCACAGAAAAAGTACTACAGGTTTTTAAGGATTTAGAAATTGCCCTGAACTGTGTAGACCGCATCTATGCTGAAGACGGCTACCCGATGCATATGGCCTATTGCGTCCGGCCAGCCTGTAGTGCATAACCTATAGCCGTTGCCAAGAATGCAACACCTCGCACGCCTATCGTCTCGAATGCATGATGCCGCCCAGACTAGCGTTTTAGGATTGGGATAGTCGCTGAACAGTTTTGCCCTTCATACGATCATGGGCATCGGCCAGCAAAGCTGGAATTTTGTCAGCGTGGGGGCTTTGCGCGATCGCCTGTTTTAGGTCTACGCTGTTCAAATTGTCAGCTTTCTGCCCTGGAAACCAGTGTCCGCCGTTACCCAGCATGTTGTAGCGGGCTTCGACGTACTCTTGCATATCGAACGCGAGCAAAAGATTTCGCAGCCAGAGAATTACGGGAATGTTGATGTTGCCGGGGGTTTTGTCAGGACTGGGCAAGCCAACCGTCCAGGTTCGCAACCAGTCTCGTCCGAGTGCTTCTACGGCGGCTGTCTCCAATTGCTTCAAGATAGGAGGCAGTAATGTATCTGCCTGAGCCAACAGGGGTAAGACTTTGAGATGCTCATCGAAATCAGACGGGCGAGCTGCACCTAAGCTGAGGGTATGAACCTGGGGATGACTGAGGCAAAACAGGTCGTTGAATACGATGGGACTCAGCGGCGCACACAGATCGACAAGCTTTTGCGGTGGATTGTAGAGGTGTCCGCCTTTGTCAGTCGGGCTAATGATGAAGACGCCCATGTCTTGGCGAGTCGCGGCGGCGATCGCAGGCCAATTATCCTGCTTAATGTAGTACCAGTGCAGGTTGACGTAATCGAACTGTCCAGTTTCAATCGCGTCAACAATCACATGGGTTGGGGCATGGGTAGAAAACCCAATATGACGAATGCGGCCCTGAGCTTGAAATTTACGGGCCTCGTCCAGACATCCCCCCGGTCGCACCGCATATTCCAACAGTTCCGGTGTGTTAATGCCGTGAATTCCTAGCAAATCGATATAGTCAAGCTGAAGGTTTTGCAAGGACTGCTTCAGCGTCATCCGAAATGCTTTGGGGTCCTCTTTCGGTGAAACTTTGGTCTGCACGATGATGCGATCGCGCGGTAATTTAGGCAGCACTTTACCCAACTGTATTTCAGAGGTGCCATAGCCTCGGGCTGTCTCGATGTGATTAATGCCAACGTCTAGCGATCGCCGAATAGTTGCGTCTAAGTTTTCCTGGTTTTTCCGAGGAATTTGCCATTGCGGAATATCCTGCCAAGAATGCTGATATCGCATTCCCCCACAAGAAAAGACAGGCATCTGAAGTTCAGTGCGGCCAAAGCGTCGATACTGCATTAGTTCAATCAAAGTGAGTCGTTTGAGAAATGCGATACGGGCAGGGTAGACCTATCGAGTCTAATCTGTTGATAACGCTAATAAGTAAATCGCTTGACGATAGTGTCTAACCATCAAGAAAAAGCAATCAGTAGGGAAGATGTATTCTCACCATGCTGATTGAGTTCAGTAGGAATTTCTACAACTATCCTAGCGAGAACACACCGAATGACTCTGAATCAGGACTGGAGTGATTCAGAGTCATTCAGGCGTCTGTCCTCGGTGATGTAGCTGTGGCCAGTTCCGTTAAGACTAGGGCTGTTATCACTTAGCGTTTAAATGCTTTAGTAGAGCAGGTTTTAGCCCCTTAGCCGATTAAATTGAGAACGGGCAGCAAGGCTTGCGCCACCAGGCCTTTAGTATGAATTGATGATGCGCTAAGGAATGCGCTCGGAAATAAGATACCAGTCATCTTGACCGAGAGGCTGTGAGATAAACTGGCAGGCTAGTCCTCTTGGGTGAAATCGCACCATGCTTGAAGCAACGGTTAAATCAACTATTCGAGATGCCGCTCAAAAGCTA
>NZ_JAQMUB010000059.1 GCF_028330965.1 Oscillatoria sp. CS-180
ATTTCGCTGGCTGGGGCCGTTTATCAGGTGCGGCAATTGCGAGTCACGAAGCGCTCTGTGTCACAGGGGGCAACCGTACTCGGAGGCATAAGCAGAGTGACAAACTCTACAGCCTTAGAGCGCTGACAAATCAAGCGAGGGGGGAAGCAGTACCGAGTCAATTACATGAATGATGCCGTTACTCGCCATCACATCAGCAGTAATGACGGTGGCATCGTTGACCATAACGCCACTGCCGTCTGCAACCAGGTTTAGATCTTCGCCTGCAACCGATGCAACGGCACCCGTCTCCACCGCGCTGGCGGGTACCTCAGCCGGAACAACATGGTAGGCCAAGATCTGAGTCAGCGTATCCTTGTTCTCGGGCAGCAGCAGTGCGTCTAGCACGCCCTCGGGCAGGGCAGCAAAGGCGTCGTCAGTGGGAGCAAAGACCGTGTATGGACCTTCTGCACTAAGCGTTCCGGCCAGGTCAGCCGCCTGTACGGCAGCAACCAGCGTATCGAAGGAGCCGTTGGCGACGGCAACATCAACAATCGTGTCTGAGGCGGCCGCCGCTGTTTCTTCGCTTTCGGTGGGTTCAGGGGCTGTTTCAGCGGTCGTGTCAGACGCTGCCTCGGGGGCCTCGCCGGTACAAGCAACCGCTACCGGCACAATCAGTAAAACAGCGGCGAAGCCCGCTAGCCTGCTAAAGCGCTGGAACAAAATTGAAAGTTTCATGGGGTTCTCTAAGATAAGGTAACTGGGAAAATGGATTAGAACAGAGCGCTTACACCCCAACATGGTTAGACGCAATTGTTAAAAAGATATGAACTTATGGCACGCAAATCAGAGGAAGCCCGCTTTATCTGCCCCAGGTCATAAATCACCGAGAAGTTATCTCTCCCTTTTGGGAGAGATCAACCGGCAGAAGCAAGGTGATACGGGTCCCCTCCCCCGGCCCGCTTTGAATTTGTAGAATGGCGTTTTGCATGGTGCAGACCTGCTGGGCGATCGCCATCCCTAAGCCCAACCCTCCTTTCGGTCGCGCCTTGTTTGCTCGATAAAATCGCTTTGTCACCTGCTCCAGTACCGCAGGCTCCATACCCGGCCCGTGGTCACTCACGACGAGCGGAACGTAGCGTGCGCCCTTGTGAGTGACCGGCGACTTGACCTCAACAACAATTCCCTCTTCGGATAGCGCATACTTCACCGCATTATCTAGCAGGTTCAGCACCACCGCCCCAATCAGCGCCGGGTCAACCCATACTTTGGGGAGGTTTTCAGCTGTGGTCAAGTGCAGCGCGGTCCCAGCGCGGGTCGCCGTGGGTTCCATGCGTGACAGGCACTCCTGTGCGATCGCAACAGCCGAGGCCGCCCGAGACTCCATCTGCAAGGTGCCTGCCTCCGCTTCTGCCAAGAACAACAGCTGCTCCACCAGCTGAGTCAAAAAATCCGTTTCGCGGTTAGCACGCTGCAGATATTCTCGGGCCTGCTCCCCCGTCACCAGGCCATCCAGGACGGCCTCTATCTCCAGCCGCAGGCTGGCTAGCGGCGTGCGCAGGTCGTGGGAGACATTTGCCACCAGTTCTCGCCTCGCGGCTTCCTGCTCCTGAAGGGACTGCAGCGTCTGCGCCAGCCGAGCGGCCATGTCATTGAGCAGAGTGCCCAGTTCGGCCAGTTCATCTTTGCCGCGAATTTCGGATCGGGCAGTGTAGTCTCCGGCCCGTAGCTTCATGGCCTGACCACGCAGCAGAAACAGCGGGTGAGTAATACTGCGAGAGAGAAAAAGAGCCGAGATCGCGCTAGTGCCCGTAGCAATCACGGCAATCGTAATAACTCTGTTGTTGACCTGCCTCGCAAATTCACTCGGCTGGCGTAGCGGCATTGCCACATAGATTGCACCCACGGGCTGCGTGGTCTCTTCTAGGAAAACCGGCGCGGTTGCATACAGCCACCAGGGGAAGGTCGAATCACTAGGAACTTGAAACTGCCCAGCCTGCGGCCCATCCGCCAGCGTATTTTGAATCAGGTCAGCGGGCAGATCGACTATACCGGCCCCGTGAAAATCTTCCCCTCGAATCCGCTCCTGGCCTTCGGCATCAAAAATCAACGTTTGCACCATGCCTTCCTGCGCGGTCAGGCTACTGAGATGCTGTAGCATCTCGGCATCGTTCCACGAGAGGGAGGCCGCCTCACGAAACACGTCCGCACTCCGCGTCAGCTGCATTCGGGCGTCTTCAACGAAAAAACGTCTAAGGGATCTATCTAGAACCAGACCCAAGCCGGCCAGGCTCCCGGCAGTTAGCCCCAACAAAATTAAGCTCAGCCGCGTGGAGACGCTGTGCCATTTCACCCGTCGTCTCATGTCTCTAGCGCGTTAAACCGATAGCCAACCCCCCACACCGTCTGGATGTAGTCGGGCCGGGAGGCATCCACCTCAACCTTGGCCCGCAGCTTACGCACATACACATCCACAATGCGGGTATCACCCTCGTAGTCTATTCCCCAGATGCGCTCTAGCAGCTCTTCTCTGGAGTAGGCGCGTCCCGGTACCGCCGCCAGCTGACTCAGCAGGTCAAACTCTTTACCGCGCAGGTCAAGCAGCTCACCGTTGAGAAAAGCCATGCGGCGATCGCCCTCAATCGTCAGGCCGCTGCGATGGCCGATGTCTCGATACCCTGCAGTATACGAGCGTCTCAGCAGCGCACTCAGCCGAGCAATCAGCTCTTTGGCGCTAAAGGGCTTCATCAGGTAATCGTCTGCCCCCGCAGACAGACCGCGAATGCGATCGCGCTCTTCCCCCCGCGCTGTCAGCATCAAAATGGGAACGAAGCATTCCTTTTGCCGTAGCTGCTGGCAAATCTCAAACCCGTTCGCATCCGGCAACATCACATCCAGCACCACAAGATCGGGGTGAGAACTCTCGATTTGAGAAAAGCCCGCCTCGGCACTGTGACTCACAAGACACCGCCATCGTTCTCTTTGGACGTAGAGCTGCAGCGTTTCGCTCAAATTTTCGTCGTCCTCAATGACCAAGATAGTTTTCACAATGCTGCCCTATGGGGAATCAAAATCAGATCACACGGCTCTGAGCTGGCCATCAACGGACGCAGCCATACGGTACTTATTTGTAAGTTAGTGAGCTGTTTTCTCCTTATTTAATATTCACCATTGTCCACCAAGCATGTTAAATAAGTATGAACTTCTTGAGAGAAAATCGTAATAGGGAAGACGGAATAAATTTGGAGAGCTAGCTCAGTAGCTTGACGAAACGTCGATAACCGCCTTCCCTCAGACTCATTCACTCAAGCTTAGGACACCGCTAAAAATCAAATTTCTGTAACGATACCTCTAGGGTATGTAGGACATTTCAAAACTAAATTCGTCAGCAATTCTCATTTTGGCAAAAAGCTGTTCAAGTCTAGGGAATACCGGTATTGTCATGACATCTGAAAAGCCGAAGAGCGCCAGAGTTTTTGAAAGAACGGGGTTTGTTTGACAAGCTAGTCGGGTCGTTTCGCCAACGGTTGTCGTCCCTACCGGACAATCGCACAGGTAAAAATACCCGTTACGGGATGGAGGATGCAGCTTTAAGCGCCTTTAGCGTGTTTTTCACCCAAACCCCATCCTTTCTGGCCTATCAGCGCAAGATGGCGGGCACTAAGAAGCCGGACGGAGCCGGTGGAAGGTTGAAAACGAGAATAATAATACCCTCAAGACTAAGGGATACAACCTGGAGCACAATTTCGGTCACGGCAAACAGCATCTAGCCTCATTGCTCACTACCTTAAACATCTTGTCCTTCCTCTTCCATACCGTGCTGGACCTGCTCGACCAGAAGTACGGGCTGTTGCGAGCTCACCTGCCCACTCGTAAGTCCTTCTTTGAGGATTTGCGGGCCTTGACCCGGTACATGTATTTCGACAGTTGGGAGCATCTGCTTACCTTCATGCTCCAGGGACTTGAGTTAGAGATCCCGCCCAATAGCAGTTGAATTGTCAAAATGAGAATTGCTGCCTGCACATAGATAGACTAACTTGAACCAACGCCAGCAATTTCGAACTTCATTGAGGTTGCTGGCATTTCTTTAGTTTCGGCTCATCAGAACAGCGACCCGGTGGAGGGCTGTTCAATTTTGCTCCAATCCGTAGGTCTAGAACATTCCCAATTCACCCATAAAGCCGTGCGCAACATCATGGCAATACCCCCTCCCCGCATTCATGTTTGGCGGCAAATAGCGCAAGATTAAAGAGTTGTTGTTACTGCTTCAAAGCAGCAAGCGTCAAAAGATTTGACCTTGGCTCTGTTAGTGCTAGTGGGTGTGATTCAGTTCTGCGGAATCAGTTCTGTTGAATTTGCCTGCTTAACCTAGACAGATTATCTGCTCAGCTTTTACCAGGAGGCATAACATGCCATTTACCATTGATTCAGCTCGCAATATTTTCCCGAATACACTGACAGCCGATGCGGTTCCCGCCACAATCGCTCGGTTCAATCAGTTGAGTGCCGAAGATCAGTTGGCTCTCATCTGGTTTGCGTACCTAGAGATGGGGAAGAGCCTGACCATTGCTGCCCCAGGGGCAGCCAGTATGCAGTTTGCTGAGCCCACCTTGGAAGCAATTCAGAAAATGTCCTTTCAAGAGCAATCGCAAGTAATGTGTGATTTGGCTAATCGCGCAGATATTTCTATTGGTCGCACCTACGCGACTTGGTCTCCCAATATTAAGCTAGGGTTCTGGTATCGCCTTGGAGAATGGATGGAAGCCGGAAAGGTTGCGCCGATTCCAGCCGGATACAAGCTTTCGGCGAATGCTGCCGCCGTCCTAGATTCAATCAAGTCATTGGAATCAGGCCAGCAGATTACAGTTTTGCGTAACGCTGTCGTTGATATGGGCTTTGATGCTAGCAAGCTGGGAACTTCTCAGCGAGTGACTGAACCCGTGGTGCCACCTAAGGACATGAACCAGCGTCAGCAAGTCGCAATTGCTGGTGTGACTCATCCGACAATCCTGTCCTATATGGACAATTTGAATGCCAATGACTTTGATGCGCTCATCGAGTTATTCGCGCCTGATGGAGCACTACAACCTCCTTTCCAAAGACCTATCGTTGGCCAAGAGAGTATTCTGCGCTTTTTTAGAGAAGAATGTCAGAACCTCAAGCTTTTACCAGAGCATGGCGTTTCTGAACCCGCTGAAGACGGCTTTATCCAAATCAAAGTTACTGGCAAGGTGCAAACCCCTTGGTTTGGCGGGGGAGTGGGCATGAATATTGCCTGGCGCTTCCTGTTGAACTCTGAAGGCAAGATTTTCTTTGTCGCGATCGACCTGCTGGCCTCGCCCAAAGAGTTACTCAACTTGGGCCGCTAAAAGCTTACATTAAGCGTTCTAGAGCGTTTTTAGCCAACCTCCGAAGAAGCCTCGGAGGTTGTTGCGTCTAAGGAGAGGTGGCAATCCGCATCATGAGTGCAGTGTAAAGTTTTGCAAAAATGCTGATATCGAGTCATATTAAGGAAAGGGATTAGATATTTCAATAGTTAGTAATGCAGGTTAGTAATACTCAGTGGTCAAGTCAGGAGCTAGCAGTTGCCAAAGCTGCATTAAGAGCTGCTTACGAGCGGGAAACGGCCAGTATTGTTCAATCCGTAAGAGAAAAAGCCAGTGAAATCTCTCATATCGATGAACTCTGGCATCTAAACGATTTTTTGAGCGCCCGCCGCTTTGATATTGACGGTAAATACGACGATAGAGAAGAGGAAATGCTGTTTGTACTCGCCAAACTCGTGAAAGAAAGTTGGCTAACTACGGCAGATTTGGATGGGCTGGACTCCGAGAAGTTGACGAAAATGAAAGCGCTAACGCACATCCTTTAGCCGACATTTCGCAAGTTCTCTCAAGCAACTGAATGATTTTCAAAGCCTTGTAGGATGAGGCTTTCATGAATAAGGACTGAATTTGAATAATCTTGGTCGCGATGCCTTCTGCATCAATTTGGTTGCTCTCGTGGACAGTGACGGGATTTTCTGCGCGCGATCGCCACCAGCAAATCGGACTGCAAGGTAAGTGTCACAAGTGTTTATGTCGGAAGCTCCGCTGTAGTGTCAGTCTGGTTTTCAGGGGTTAAGAATGGAAAACCGAAAAAATGGTAAAATGCTTACACGTCAGGCGTTTTAGCCCACATTTCGCTGGTTGATGGGTTCTGTCGCTTTCCTTATCTAATCCAAAGTCACCTTCAAGCCAGGAGTCATCGAGTGCTTCAAATTCGGAATCTTCGTTTTGAGTGTCTAGCAATGGCAGTTGTTCTGAATTGCTAGATGAGTTAGGACGCTCCATCATGGATCTCCTGTAGGTCAAAAATTGTTTTGTAATTCGTGCCCATAGGGGCGAGGTTTCCTCGCCCAATGCAGCATTTCTGTAATCGATCAGCATTCTTCGTCGGACATTAGGTGGCATCGGTGGGCAATGGGAGTATTGGACTAGGCAGGGAAACCCTGCCCCTACCCGGTGGTTGGTCGCGCTCAGTCAAAATGCCGGACTCGATCATCTGGTGGTACTGCCTCACCGTGAATTTTTTTCGCAGAATTTGAATTGTCTTGTTCAGCTTTACTTGCTATGTGCGGCTAATTAGTCGAAATTTCACCATTTGGATGGATTCTGAGAATGAAGCTGGTCGTGCTGCCACTTTTGAGGATTCTGCTCAATGTATGTGCGTAATCGTGCTAGGGAGGCTTCACTGCGAATAATGTGTTCGTAGTAATTGCACTGCCAAAACTTAACTCCAGTCATACCGCGTGCCGAGTTAATTAGCTTGGTTGATTGATATTTGAAGTAAGCGACAATTTGTCCTAATGTCGGCTTCTTAGAATTTTGCTGGGGTGCTAAATCGTGAGGTTGCTGAACAGATAAACTCTCATCAGCAATCACGATGATGCCGTGGAAATGATTGGGCATAATCACTGCCGCATCTATGGTCACAGGCAGAAAGTGCTGTGGAATTTGGTGCCAAACCTGTTCGACAATGGCTCCATAATGGCTTACAGAAATTGAGGCATCCACAATTTCGCCGAGCAGACATTTTCTCCCTTGGACGCAGATAGTGACGAAATAAGCACCCGCTTGGCCGTAGTCATAGTCTGGTAAACGGATCGATCGCCGATGGTGAATCGCAGGGTCATATTTCATAACCGTAGGGGCGAGGTCTCCTCGCCCAATGCAGGATCATCAAACCCAATATGTAGGGGCAGAGTCTCCTCGCCCAATGCAGATTTTCCGCAATCAACCGACAATCGGTTGAACGTTTACAGGCATTTCTTGGGTAATTGTGGGTAGGGGCAGGGAACCCCTGCCCCTACCCACAATTAAACTACCCATATCTCCCCTCCTTCGCGCCTAAACCGGTGGGCCAGGGTGTCATCAGCAGTGCTGGCTGACCAAACGCCACTGAGTAGGGCGCGTTGGTGTCATGGACGCTATTCGCATCGCTAATGGGGTAAATCTGGAAGTGCATGGGTAGCTGTAACCGCAGCCGCACCTCTCGCACTGACTTGCGCAGCACGTAGCAGACCAGGGCTTGCTTTTTCAATCGCTGGTTAATCACACTAGCCCAGGGATTATCTGGTTGCCAAATTTGTAAACCGAGTGACGTCTGCACCCTGTAAGCATCAGCGATGTGTTGAAGATTGCCAGGATAAGTAAACTTCCAGTTCAATCGCTCTTCCCGATAACCTCGCAGCTTCATAAAGCCTAAAGAGTGCTTAAAGCGGCCCTTGGCAATTGGTTGTCCGGTGTGTTCTGCGGTTTCCTTAAGCGTGTCTAGAAAAGCTGATTTGCTCCACATCTCGATTTCAAGGTTGCTGAAGATACCAGGAAGATCATAGGTTTTGAAGCGATCGCTCAAGGCAAACTGCGGCTAGCCAAAAATCACGATTGGGACCGCGATCGCGTTGATATCCTTCATCGTGGAATGACCTTGCTGAAAGACGCTGGTCATACAGAAGAGGCTTTGTGCATCGCTAACATCTTGCTAGAGCGCAGCGAAATCAACCTACCGTTGAGGGCTATGATTCAGGCTTTTGTGGAGCGACCTGGCAAACCATGGCGACACACCATTGATCAATACCTGAAGCAATTCCGTCCCTTTCGATTAAGCTACCAAGATGCCGCATCGCGAATCTTCCACTTCACCGTGCGTCACGCCAAAGCTGAGCATCACGAAAACCGTGAGTATCTGGATTGTTGGTGTGATGAAACCTTAGGTAATTCAGACATTGAGGTTTTGAAACACAATTGGTGCTTACGCTTCGACCATATTCCAGATGAGGTGGTTATTACGCCTGCGGAGGGATTGTGGCGGCCCGAACTTGCTTATGTTGATGGTGGAATTCCATTTACTGAACCGATTAGCTATTGCCTACCAATCAAAATCTAAAACTGACCGGCTTGACGAGAAAAATCCTGAAACGGGAATTCGGCGAGTACAACGACGCATTCATAATACATTTTGGTTTTTCCGTGAGGTGCGGCGCTACGGAGCTGACTGCGTTGTCATCGGGCCAGAAGAGGTGCGCGATCGCTTTGCCCAAGATGAGATCGCGATGGCTAAGCACTATATGACTGAAGCGTTTTGAAGGTTTGAGACGAAAGTTAGCTGCTCGTACCATGGTCATGACAAGTAACTTCCAAATTGATGTTGCTGAGGTAGGTTCATCCTAGTTGTTAGGGAATAAATGATTTGAATTTTATTCCCTAACAACTAGAAAGATCGCTCTGAATACAAAAATTTATCGCGCAGTGTCCTGCTTAGCTTTTGAATCGATTAAAATTTCTGCTATCTCTCAAGATGTTTCCCAATGGCTGCCAAACCCTCACGAAAACCCAATCCGAAGGGATCAACGACTCCTATCAAGGGTAGTTCCAAAGAAAGACCTAGAACCAACCCAACTCTCTTTATTGAGGGTGAAACGGTCCCATTAACGTCTTCTTTACCCTTGTGGGAGGCTAGCAACGTTCTAACGCAGCGAAAGCACCTCCCGTGGGTTATGGATCCGGATGGAAAGCTTTGCTATACCCGTGATGTGGATGATGGGCAAGGAGCCATCTATTTCTGGGTCGCTGACAATACGGAGGAAGAGCATCCGGCAACTTTAGCGGGTGCGGCTGCATTGGCAGTTATTGATAATTTTGATATTCGTGCCGCTTGTATGCATCTTATTTATGCAGCTCACGCAACACAAGTTGATCGGCCCTGGGAAGAAGAAATTGTCATTGACGACCGCCAGATCGAAGCCTACCTTGGATTACAAAAACGGACAGATAAATCCAGGAAAGAGAAGCTCGCCCTCATTGAAGAAATTGCCAAACAGCCCAGTAAAATCACAACTTATATTTCTTGGCCCCAACAGGGCCGTCGCAAGGGGTTCACGGTTGAAGAAGGTCGGCTGTGGCACATTCTAGGTACTCGTTATCACTATCAGCAAGATCTTTTCGGGAATAAAGAAATTGCCGGGATCTCCTTCATCGTCAAAGCTGGTCTGTGGGCCAAATACTTTCTCAATGAGGAGAACGAGACGGAGCGTAATGCTATTCAACAAAGTGCTCTCCCAAAATCTCTGCTAGAGAGCATTATGAGTATTTGGCAGCATCGCGAAGGCGCTGCGCGTCTAATGGTTTGGCTCCTCTTTAAATCTCAAACCCACAACCATCAAGCTTTGAGTGTACAAACCTTGATGGAAGTTGCCTATGGTCCCAAAAAGGTTGAAGAGGCTAAATCAGATCTTCAGTTGCGGAAAAAACTCGCCAACACGTGGGATGAAGACGTATTCTCCCTCCATGATCGAGGATGGCAACTCAAATTTGACCCCACAAGTTACCCGGAAGATATTCAGCCTATTGGTTTAGGCCGGGGTGATACTCGGCGTCCTAGAGGCTTTTTTGAAAAATTGCTTGACGCTTACATCTGGATTAGTCCACCTGAGAACTGGGTTGCTCAGAAGCTAGCAGGTAATTCAGGTCAAGCATCAGACATTAATCTTCTACAGACTATAGACGAACCTGAACAGGCTGAATTAACGGGAGAGGATGTCAAGGCATTTCGTCAGGAGAAGGGCTGGAGTCAACGAAAACTAGCGACCTTGACAGGGATGAGTCAGGGATTGATATCCATGATTGAGAATGGTAGCCGCTCAATTACCCCTGATAACGAGATGGTTTTGAGAAGAGTCTTTGATTATCTGTAAGCGACAGGCTTTAGCGATCGCAGATGATTACGAAACCCCCATCCTGATTACACAATTTCTAGAACCCCACACCTACATTGAAAGCCTTGAATAGCTGCACTTCTGGCGATCACAAGTGATTACATGATTACGAGACCCCCCATCCTGATTACAGAGTCTCTAGAACCCTGCACCTAGTTCAGTGTCCTATTTGAAAGGGATTGAGCGATCACAAGCGATTACACAAACACTAAACCCCTACCTTGATTACATAAATCACTAGAGCCTACCCCCTTTAGTGATTACAACCCAGACGCAATTATCCGTGATTACAGATAATCACTAGACCCCATATCCTAAAAACCATAGACCCTACCCCCCATTACCTCTAGAGCCTCCCCCCTTATCTACTCAAAATCCTGACGAGATATTGAGGTTTAGACCAGATTTTCTGGGTCTGAAGTGAAGTGCATGATTACAAATAGAGATGGTTCAGGCGTTCTTCTGTAATCAAAGCGTTTGTTATAAGAATGGGGTCATTTTAGAGTACAAGGATTTTTTAGAGATTTAAACATCAGTTAGTCAAAAGCCCCAACTGTTGGAGCAGTTGAGGCTTGGAAAAAGGATATCCACGCTGTGGGATACATCATAGGACCATCAGAATAAATGCTTTGCCGAGCCATTCTGATGCTGCCTTCCTTTCTCAGCCTATATTAGAAACCCAGATCTTCTTTTGCAAGCATCTGAATGATTTTGGTGTCTAAAAATATATTAGTAGAGCTTTCCTGGCGGAATGGGCCAATTGCCTGAGTGACGTCTGGTTAGCGTGATTGTGGCTGTGTAATGAGTATCCCCTTCCTTGCTTTGTTGGGATGCTCATCATTGTGAAAGCCTTAGGTCAAGACTTTAAGCATACTACCGGTGAGGAAGACACGTTTCTGAAGCTCTTTCCCCATCGCTATGACTATATCTATGCGCCTCATCCTGATGTCAGCGATCGCCCCCAATGGCAAACCGAGAGTCGCCATCCTTTAAGCGATCGCCTTATTGAGCAAGGGGCATATCTCTATGGTGTCCGTTTTGGTGCTCAAACCCAATATTGCCTGCTCGACATCGATGCGGACAGTGCCTATCACCCCAGTCACGATCCCTGGGCACTTTCACGCATTGTTGAAGCATTAGAGCTATTGGGTCTCGTGAGTTACATTGCCTGTACCTCTAGCTATTCTCAAGGGCTGCATCTCTACTTTCCTTTTGAGCAACCGCAGCATTCCTGGCAGCTAGCGATCGCGGTGACGACACTCTTAGAAAGCCAGGGCTTTCAATGTCAGCCGGGACAGCTAGAAGTTTTTCCTAATCCTAAGCTCTACGCAGCGGATGGAACGCCTAACCTTTTCAATGCCCACCGGTTGCCTCTGCAAGCGGGTTCCTATCTGTTGAATGACCAGCTAGAACCGGTGCGAGGTCGTCATGAGGCGTTTGCTGATCAATGGCATCAATGTCAACGCCGCAACGCCATTGACGGTGAAGTAATTGAGCAGGTGCTGCGACAATCTCGGCGGCAGCGACATCATGTATCGCAGCGAGCGGACAAGTTCCTCAATGACCTGAATGCTGAAATTGAAGCGGGCTGGACTGGTAAAGGGCAGACCAATTATCTGCTAGGCCGCATTACGATGCGGACTTACATCTTCCACCACGTCATGCAGGGCGGTCTGCCTCTAAGTGGCGATGCCTTAGCTAGTGAGATTGTCTCGGTGGCAACGGCTTTACCCGGATATCTAGAATGGTGCGGCCACCAGCACGAGATCCATCAGCGAGTTTCCGAATGGGCTAGATGCATCGAAAACAGCCACTATTTTCCCTATGGTGCTCAGCACGGGAAATACAAGGCTAAGAGCAAATCACAAGAATCAGGAGCGCTGGAGACAACTTGGAATGAGCAGCGATCGCTTAGTGCTCAGGAGAAGATTCAGGCAGCAATGGCTGATCTGATCCGAATGAACCAGCTTCCCGAAGGTACCACGGCTCGTTTTAATCGGTTAGTCGCCTATGGCATTGGGGGCGGCACCTTATATAAGTACAAAGTCCTTTGGCATCCCGAGTTGTGGAAAACCCCCCAGACCCCCCATCCTCCAATTGAGCGAGAGGCGTCTGCACCGGCTTCGCCAGCAACCGCCTCTTACGCTACAAGCTTATTTACCCACAATGATAGTAATCCCTTGCACAAAGCGGGTTTGAGCGATTCTGAAGGCACCTCCACAGAGAGCGAGGGTCGTAATCAGGAGGCTCGTTCATCCTGGCGACAAGCGTTTTTGGACCTAAAGGTGATGCGATCGCAGCAGAAACAGGCGGCGCGATCACAAAGAGAGGCGTATTCCCAGGTCAAAGCGCAGAAGCAGGTCCAGAGTCAGGCTGAAAAGATGATTGAGTACCTGCAATCAGGGGATCCGATTCTAGTTAAGGAGGGCTTACAGTGGGCGTTTCGTCAGGAGCGATCGCGCTTGTCACAAGTGTTGAGGAACCAGTGCTGTGACAGGCCGATGTTGGTGCTACTGTTGGAGACTTACAGTCGGGTAAAGTCGAATCCTGCTGATCTTTGTTGGGCCAATGAAGTGAGGCGTTGGTTGGAAGTCTTTGACAGGCAGCTAGGATGATTGAAGTCAAGGATCTGGTTGTTAGGGAATATCTATCCATAAAATATTAATAGTATTCCCTAACAGCTTTCAGGAACTCGCGAGAGCGCAGCTAAGATAACAGTCATGACTACAGATATCTGTTTGTTTTGCTTCTCGCCGTTCTACCATCAGCGACGCATAATCCCCAGGGCATGAACTCGCGCTGAGTGCCTCGGCTAGAGAGAGCCGACGCCATTGGTCTACCCATGTAACTGTGACCCAACAGCTCCTAGACTAAACTTGCGATAATGATTATCATTTTAATAGTTTCATTGTCCGGATAAATTAGCGTGAGCCAATCCCAAGCGAATCAGTCCTATGACGTTGTGATTGTGGGTGCCGGAGCAGCCGGCATCGGCTGTGGTGTTGTGCTCAAAGAACTAGGGCTAGAGCGCTTCACGATTTTAGAACGACACCAGGTGGGCGCTTCCTTTAGCCGCTGGCCTGAGGAGATGAACTTCATCACCCCATCATTCCCCAGTCATGGTTTTGGGCTGCTTGACCTGAATGCCGTGACCTTGAAGACCTCGCCTGCGATCGCCTTTCGCCGCGAACACATCAGCGGCAAGCAGTACGCCCTGTACTTGCAGACCGTAGCCGATCACTTTGAGCTGCCGATCCAGACAGAAATCGATGTAAAAGCTGTAGAGCCGCTGCCCCAAGGTGGCTTCAATCTACAGACTTCTACCGGAGACCTCCGCACTCAATTTGTTATTTGGGCTGCCGGAGAGTATCAATATCCCCACCTCAACCCCTTTCCGGGGGCAGAGCACTGCATCCATAACAGTCGCATTCAGTCGTGGACGGATCTAGAAGGGGACGAATTCCTCATCATCGGCGGTTACGAAAGCGGTATGGACGCGGCAGCTAATCTAGTCGCGCTAGGAAAGAAAGTCGGCGTGCTCGATCGCACGGGAGCCTGGGCCGATCCCGACACCGATCCTAGCGTATCCCTATCGCCTTACACTCTACAGCGTCTGGAATTTGTCTATCGCACTGGTCGCCTAGATATGGTAAGTGACGCACCCGTTGAAGCGATCAAACTCATCCCCGGCGGCTACGCGGTCTACAGCGAATACCAAAAGTGGGTCACGGCGCATCCTCCCATTCTCTGCACGGGTTTCGACACCAGCTTGAGACAGATTGCACCCCTGTTCGACTGGTCGGAAGGCTACGCTGCGCTCACCGAAAACGATGAATCTACCCTCACCCCTGGCCTCTTTGTGAGCGGTCCCTCTGTCCGCCATGGCGACCTGATTTTTTGCTTCATCTATAAATTTCGCCAGCGCTTTGCTATCATCGCAAACGCGATCGCCCAGCGCCTTGACCTTGACCCCACCCCCCTCAATGCCTACCGCGAAGCTGGACTCTTCCTCGACGACCTCTCCTGCTGTAGCAACGACTGTATTTGCTGACAAGTTTTGAATTTTGAATTTTGAATTTTAAGTTTTGAATTCTTCTGCTCGATTCAAAGTTCAAAACTAAGAACTTGCACCTTTTCCTTATTCCCCTCATGCCCACCGCCCCACCCACCCAACGCACTACCGTAATTGTCGGCAAAGAAAGTACCGGCAAATCTGAACTGGCAGCAGCACTCACGGATCGATCGCCTACTAGCACTAATGTTCAGGGCTCGACGATCGCCTGCGAAACCTATCAAACCAGAGACAACGCCTTTATTGACACCCCCGGCATTCTCTTTCGCTCCGACACCACCACCACCCGAACTGCTCTAGCGCAACTCCAGGCTCATGACAGGATTCTGTTAGTCGTTAAAGCCACCCACATGGATAATGACCTGGCGGATTTGCTACCGCTAGTGGTTGGAAAGCAAGGGGTGATCGTCGTTACCTTTTGGGATAAGGTCATGGCTTCTGAGTTTACCCAGCAGGTTGTGAACCGTTGGGAGCAAGCTACCCACGTGAGGTTTATTCCCGTGGACGCTCGCCAGTTAAATTCAGAGCAACGCCAGCAAATTCTAGAGGCGTTGCAGACTCCGGCCTCCTTTCCCCAGCGATGGCAGCCAATTCCGGCAGGCTGGCATATTGAACCCCCGCCCACTTGGCTGGAACATCCACGCTGGGGCTGGATGCTGGCCATCTTATTGTTGCTGTTGCCTGCGGTCATTGCCGTTTGGATCGCCAATGGCGTCGCGGGCATGTTGGATCCCTTCATCCAAGCCGGGTTAGATCCTCTAATTACGGTTTTATCCCAGACCCCATCGTTGCTACGAGAGATTTTGATTGGCCGCTATGGCTTAGTGACGATGGGGCCGCTGCTGTTTGTCTGGGCAGTGCCGACGGTAATTCTATATGCCTTGTTTTTAGGCGCATACAAGGCCAGCGGGTTGGTGGAACGCATTACCGTAGCCTTGCATCCAATCCTCAGACCGTTTGGCTTATCCGGGCGAGATTTGGTGCGGGTCATTATGGGGTTTGGCTGCAATGTGCCTGCTGTGATCAGCACGCGGGCCTGTTCCAGCTGTTCCCGGCAGACCTGCGTGAGCGCGATCGCCTTTGGCTCTGCCTGCTCTTACCAGTTTGGGGCCACTCTCGGGGTCTTCAGCGCGGCCAATTTGCCCGGTTTGGTCGTGCCCTACCTAGGCTACTTGACCCTGACTACTCTGGTTTACACGCGCCTGGTTGCGCCTAAAGCGGCCCGCTCGGTCCACAATACGCTGATGATTGAACAGCGCACATTCTTAGAAATGCCCCGTTGGTCCGCTATCTGGCGCGAAACCCAGGGCACCCTCCACCAGTTTTTCACCAACGCGATTCCCATCTTTATTGTGATTACGGTGATCGCTTCGATGCTGGACTGGCTCGGTCTGATCACCCTCCTGGCCGGATGGGTTAATCCGCTGATGGGGCTGTTTGGCCTGCCCCCAGAAGCCGCTCTACCTGTGATTTTGGCCTCAATTCGTAAAGACGGACTGCTGCTCTTTGCCGAACCAGATACCCTGGCCCTGCTCACACCGCTGCAAGTTCTGACGGGCGTGTATTTGGCCGGGGTGTTGCTGCCTTGTCTGGTCACAGCCCTGACCATCGCCCGCGAACAGTCGGTGCGGTTTGCAGTGGGGTTGATGGCTCGGCAGGCGATCGCCGCGATCGGGTTTTCGATGCTGCTGGCCTGGGGCGGCAACTGGTTGTAACGGGTGCTGACGGTTACTCAGCCTCAATATCATGTTTCAGATCGTTCAAAACCAAAACTGTCAAATCTCGAACCAAGGCTAGACGCGCATCATTGGTCAGGAGTCAGCCATTCCATGCCCGAAGTAGAGACACCGGAAGAGGTCGCAGAAAACCCTGCGCCTGCTGAGGATGTGCGTACTATCGGTGGCACCTACGTCATAACTGACGAAGAAAGTGGTGGCGAAATTATATTCAACATTCCTACGGGAACCCAGAGCGACCCCAGTGCCACGTTTAGCGGAACGTATAAGGAGCCGGGTGTACCCGACAAAACCTATACAGGCACCTACGACCATCCTAGCTTTGAGTTTCAGCTAAGCAATGGGTTTGATTCCTCTTGCACCGTCGCCGATGACGCAGAGTCGATGGTTTGCGAATTTGCTGGTTTCACCAAGACCCTAACACGCCAATAACTCTTGATTTACGGCTTGTGCTTGCGCTACCGCCGCGATCAGGAGCGTACAGGTTGTGTCTACCCTGGGCAGTCGAGCCAGTAAGCACTTCTTCATAGAAACCTCGATGTTTACTGAGCCTATCCCTGCTCAACATCGTTGACTATCGTAAACAGGTGATCTCGCTCAACAGCAGAGTTCTCCTATCAAGATAAGAGTGATCGTCCCTTGCTATCGGCGGGGTTGCCGCCAGCAAACCTAACATTGTCTGAATGGAAAGCGTCGGCGATCGCTGCGGGAGCAAATGCGATCGCCCCTCGCTATGGCTGAGCTAGGTTTTGGTAGGCTATCCACCCTACGCTGGCTGTGCTAGCTGCTTGCCTCATTTTGACTTGGGATATGATAAACACAGGTCACAGGAGGCTATTCCATGACTTCCGAAACTAATGGCTCAGCAGATATCATCCGCACAGAGCGGGGATTAACCATTTCAGGCACTCGAATCACGCTGTATGACGTGATGGACTACGTGATCAGCCAATATCCCCCGAACTTTATCCGTTCCTTGTTTGACCTAACAGAGACTCAAATTAACGCTGCTCTAGCCTACATCGCAACAAATCGTCCTGAAGTCGAAGCAGAATATCAATGGGTTCTGCAGCAGGCTGAGGAAACTCGACAGTATTGGGAGGAGCGCAGTCGTGAACACCTTAGCCGCGCGGCGAGGATATCTCCCAGGCCAGATCAAGCAGCTCTTTGGGTAAAGCTTCAAGAGCAGAAGACCCGGCATGAGCTGGAAGCATGAATTTTTTGATTGATCACAATCTGGGAGGACACGCAGAAATTTTATTAGGCAATATCGCTAGTCAAGGATGGCTAGAAATGCTGCCAATTCGCTTTTTCACTTTCAAGGAAGTGAATTTATTAATCGATAGTAATGATCGAACCGTTTGGCGCATCGCTCAGTCAAATCAGATGATTTTGCTCACTGCTAATCGAAGTATGAAGGGGGAAGACTCATTAGAACAAGTTCTTCGAGAAGAAAATAAAGGGGATTCCTTTCCTGTCATTACGATTGGAGATGCCGACCGATTTTTGGCTGATCGAGTTTACCGAAACCGTTGTGCTGACCAAATTCTCGAAATCGTTTTGAATATCGAAACCTGGATGGGTGTAGGTCGTCTTTTTGTCCCATGACAAAGCACAGGCGATCGCTGGTAACACTCGTTCCCCACACATCTAGCCGTCGCGGCTCGCGTTTTGAGGTTGCTGTCAGAGTCCGATTTCTCAAGCCTGGTGTCTTCGATGTTCAAAATCTTGTTACTGTCGCCCATGCAAAACTGCTGAGAAAGCTAGGCGATTTAGATTCGGAACAGCTATCACTTGTCGAGGATGCTCTGCTTTTCTGGCTTGGGTTTGAAGATGACGCTGCCGTCAGGAAGAAGCAGGTGATCTCGCTCAACAGCAGAGTGCTTTTATCAAGATAAGAGATATCGCCCCTTGCTATCGGTGGGATTGCCGCTAGCAAACCTACCATTGTCTGAATGGCAAGCGTAGGCGATCGCTCCTCACCGTTGAGCGATCGCTTTTTGATGAGAACGAAGGGCGATTAGCCAACGGTTATGCTTCGCAAACGCGGACACATTGCCCCACAGTGAGCTACTTTACAATAGATACTAAACTTTAAAGTTGAAAAGCAGGTAATGGATAGTACGGATAATTCGCCGATAAGAGATACAGAATCAACGGCCTTGATATCTGCAACAGAACAACAGCAGCAGCTCAATGACTTACTTAAGCAACTTTCGCCAGAGCGATTACAGGTGCTTGCTGACTTTGCCGCTTACTTGGCAAATGCTGAAAGCGAAACTGCCACCCAGGAGCTTTTGGCAATTCCTGGGTTACTAGAGCGAGTTAGGCAAAATCAGGCAACTCCTAAAGCTCAGTCCAGCAATTGGAGAACTCTTCGCTCCGATGTATGACGTTCTCCTGCATCCTGATGCCCAGAAGGTTTACGTCAATGCCAACAAAGCCTTAGCAAAGAAAATTTCTCGGTGTTTTCAATAGCTAGAGCAAACGCCTCGATCACACCCCAATATCAAAACCCTCAAGGGAGATTATGCCGGTTACTATCGCTATCGTATCGGAGACTACAGAGTGATCTATGCTGTAGACGATGAATTAGTTCAAGTGTTTGTTGTGGCGATCGCCCATTGGAGTGAAGCATATGAATCATGAAGTTGAGCGCTAGGTGAGGGTAGAGTTGCCACTAGAAAACCCAACATTTCCGAATAGGAAGCTTAGTCGATCGCTCCTCACCGTTGAGCGATCGCTTTTTGATGAGTGAGCGCGATCGCCTCTGTTGACATTATTTCTGATTGAGAATGCGATCGTATTCAGCATGAGAGCCAATCCAGAACCCAACAATCTTATTCTCCTGCGGTTTCATCACACCCAGCGCTCGCCAACCAACACCGACTCTGACTGACCAGGTGTTTAATTTGCTATTCACTTTCTTGAACTCCAGACTGGGATGATAGGGGTTTTCTTGCTAAAGCTGATAGTTCTTGTGGGCAGTTTCTTTCACCCGGTTAGGCAGTTTAGCAAACAGTTTTCGAAAGTCTTGAGTTCTCGAAGACTTCATGACACTTCGCCAAAGCCTTTTTCTTCCGTTTCGCCTGCATCGTCTTCTGCCAAGGCAGCTTGCACCATCGACGCAAAACCGCCCATCTCGACATCTGAGTCAGAAAATGTTGTTTGCCACTTCAACTCATTCTCAATATCGTTCAGCAATTGCTGAGCAATTTCATCTTGAAGGTCATTGGGCAGCTTTTGAGCTTCTTTAAACGCTTGTTCCAACAGTGTCGTCATATTATCTTTCCAACATTCTCGATTACATAACTAGCGTGTTGCGCAGCGGGGGCATAACCCTTATTGCCCTTCGTCATCGGTGGGGTTGCCACTAGAAAACCTAGCGTTCCTGAATAGCAAGCGTAGCTGATCGCAATCTTCTGGAGTGCGATCGCGGTCGCGCCTATTATGCAACGAGGCGATCGCCGCGATCGCGTTTTCAACGCTATTAGCTTGGGTAGGCGGCTGGCTAGCCCAGTGAGAAATACGCTGACTGGTCTCCGGCTTTACTTTTTGACCGTCTCGGAGCCACCATTCATGAGTACTCCAATAGTTGGCTCACTCTGCTATGTCTCTACCGACCTGTCACATCAAAATCATCAATGGCAATACCTGCCAAGCCATGACGGCCAATATCAACGCCTCGGCCCAAAGCATTAAATTTCCGGGGACCGAGATTGTGACGGTGCAGCCCCAAAGTGGCCCTGAATCCATCGAGAGTTTTTACGATGAATATTTGGCAATTCCCGGCATTTTAGAACAGATTATTCTTGACCACGACTCTGATGCCTTTATTCTGGCCTGTTGGGGCGATCCTGGAATTGAGGCTGCTCGCGAGATTACGACTAAACCTGTTATCGGCATTGCCGAGGCCAGCCTATATGTCGCCAATATGGTAGCGGCTAAGTGGAGTGTTGTGACGACGCTCCACCGAGTCCGGGACATGGTCGAAAAAACGATTGTTAAAACAGGGCTAACCGAACGCTGTGCTTCGGTCAGAACTACAAAACTATCGGTACTTGATACGGAACAGGATCGGTCAACCACCTTGGATGTCTTAACTGAAGCCAGTCAGTTAGCGATGCAAGTGGATGGTGCTGAGGCGATTTGTTTGGGGTGCGCTGGCATGAGTGGCTTGGAAGAACAATTGGAAAACCGTTTGGGTGTGCCTGTGATTGATGCTGTCGCGGCTGCGGTCAAAATGGCAGAATCCTTGGTGAGCCTGAGAAAAACTACTAGTAAACAATTGACTTACCGATTACCGGAACAGAAGGAAATTAGAGGGTATTCATCTCATTACCAGGCTGAGAATTTTTCCCGCTAGTTCAGTGTCAAAGCTTAACTTTGGGATAAACCTCGATCACCACCACAGTCACCATCACACAGTCAAAATCCGTCGCTTATCATGTAATAATGATTATCATTCTCGGTTTTGTGTGCTGATGCCATCACCCTTTGCTGCCCGAACTTCAGTTGAAGCTGTCGAAGAAGGAATGCTCTTGGCTCCTAAGTTTGACTCCCATGGGCTTATCCCCGTGATCACTACAGACGCTGCCACGGGCGAGGTGCTGATGCATGCCTACATGAATGAAGCCGCATTCCTGAAAACCTTGGAAACAGGTGAAGCTCACTACTACAGCCGCAGTCGCCAACAGCTCTGGCACAAAGGCGCGACCAGTGGGCTGGTGCAAACCGTGCAGCAATTGCTGATTGATGATGATCAGGATTGCCTGTGGATGAAGGTTAAGGTTGCTGAGTCAGGAGCCAGTTGTCATGTGGGCTATCGCTCTTGTTTTTACCGCCAGATTACCGCTGACAAGGTCGAAGAGAAGGCCAATCATCCCATTGCGCTTACCTTTACAGAAACCACCAAGACCTTTGACCCCATCGCTATGTATGGGGATGCGCCCAATCCGACTCAACTTTGAATCAAGGAAGGTACCATGCCGCTCCGTCATCAACCCGCCCCACCTACCCCCTGGGATCATGACCAGGACAAGCCAACCATTGCAGCTTCGGCCTATGTGCATCCCCGGTGCAGTCTGATTGGGGATGTGCATCTGGGCGAAAATGTGATTATTGCCCCCAATACCTCCATTCGAGCGGATGAAGGAACCCCCTTCTACATCGGGGCAAATACCAACATTCAGGATGGGGTGGTCATTCACGGGCTAGAGCAGGGACGAGTCTTCGGAGATAACCAGCAAGCCTACTCGGTGTGGATTGGCCATGATACCTGCATTACCCATATGGCTTTGATCCACGGCCCAGCTTACGTTGGGAATGAGTGTTTTATTGGTTTTCGCTCGACAGTGTTTAACGCCCAGGTGGGCCATGGCTGCATTGTAATGATGCATGCCCTGATTCAGGATGTGGAGATTCCTCCCGGTAAATATGTACCGTCAGGAGCGGTGATTACCACTCAGCAGGCCGCTGATCGGCTATCGGATGCTAACGAGAGCGATCGCACCTTCTCTTACCATGTGGTCGAAATCAATCAAGCCCTGCGAGCTGGATATCGCTGCGCTAACGATGTCGCCTGCGTGGCCTCTTATCAGAATCCGGGATCTAGTAATGGCTCCAGTAACGGTTCCAGCAATGGCTCTCGGTCAATGCCTCAAAATGGCAAGACGAGTCACCTATTACAAGCAGACATCGTAGACATGATCCGGCAACAACTCCGTCAGGGCAACCGCATTGGCTTGGAATTTGCCGATGCACGACGATTCAAAGTAGGTTCCTGGCAAAGTGGTCCTACGCTTACCAGCACCCATGAAGCCCAGGTACTAACTCAGATGGAGCAGTTTTTAACGGATCATCCCAGCGACTATGTGCGACTGTTGAGCATTGACCCCAAAGCAAAACAGCGTCAGTTAGAGCAAGTGATTCAGAAACCAGAGTGAGTTTCAAGCAATAGATTCTGTGTCAGTAGGCTGCTTGAAGCCTTTAAATCCCGCATCAACCGCTGCCGCTAACGTTATGAAGCGTTGCTCAACAGTGCAATCAAACAATCACGTTACGCTGCTTCATCACGGAATGAAAATCCGTCTTGCACCCATGTAGTTGGCAATGTAAATCGCAATTTCAACAATTCGATCAACACAACGATCTCGATAGCTTGAATCGTTCAACACCCGATCAGCGCTGCCAATAGTCACCACTGGCAAAGAATCTGGAGCATTTTCTTCGCGCATTACTTGCTCCAGCGAATCTTCATCTTTCATGCTGCGATTTGCAGTGAGCAGGATCATCTGATTTTTCTGCGCTACTCGCCAAACAACTCTATCGTTGCTATCGATCCCTAATCCTACCCCCTCAAACATCACGAAGCGAATAGGAACAACATCAAGCCAACCTTGTTCAGCAATGCTCCCAAGCAGAATTCGTGCATGTCCCTGCAAATTGTGATCAACCAAAAAAATCACGATTGCAATTGGTGACGTGCCTTAGATGCCTGAAGTTTTTCCCACGCAGCTTCTAGCCCAGGTGGGGGAGGTAAGGTAGAAATCCGAGCAGCCCGCTCACGGTTCTGCTTTTCGTAGTACTGCCGAAGTTCTTCAGTCTCTTGAAGAACTTGCTGATACTCAGCGTCCACTTCTGCACGATGCGTCTCGATGTACGACAGCGCCACATCGATTTGCTCTTTGTTCAGGTCAAATAAGCCCTGAATAAACTTGGGAGGATATTGAGCCGTAACGTAGTCCATCACATCGTAAAGGGTGATGCGTGTACCCATTATCGTCAGCCCCCTCGATGTGCGGATGATGGCTACTTGTTCCTTGGAATGCGAAGTCATAGCAATAATCTTGCAACAGCCAACCCTATCTTATCTTGTCGCAACTTTGGTCGAAGTTACGTGTTAGAGCGTTCACGGCAACTTGGGCTTAACTTCGAATTCCATTTTGGAACGGTAAAAGCACACATCAAATTCCATAAAAAAGTTAGCCTGCCCTAAAATCCAACGGCACATTTGGGCTTTTAGTCCAGGAAAAGGCTAATTGGGCTGGAGCGATATCCCCGACTTGAACCATTGCAAAGAATGGTGTGGCCGGTTAGTTGCCCAAGTTTCCTGCCAGTTGAATGATTGCTCTGCGATCGCCTCTGCTGGCAGCCAGTTGCTGGTAATCTGCCTAGCTCATGGGAATCGTGGCCACTGAACCGTCTGGTAAAGATTTGATAGGTGCGATCTCGACACACTTTTATTCCAAACAGTCTTATTTCGTTGATTATAGGCTGATTGACAGCAGCTCAGTGGCGGAAACCTCAAAGCCTGACAACCAAATACAAATAACGTTTGCCACTTATCAGCGACTTGCCATGATGCGAACGGTCCCATCCGGCTGAACCACCGTAATCCCCACCGCCGCCAGCTGATCGCGAATCTGATCTGCTGTGGCAAAGTCGTACTGTTGTCGAGCCGTTTGGCGCTGCTGGATCAGGTCGGCGATGGTCAAAGACCGGCCTGCGGCGATCGCACTCCAGCAAATCACTTATGGCGTAGTGCTCCTCAGCGGGGTTAGTCTTGGATTAGCATCCGTGCTGACCAATCTTCGAGTAGCTGACGTTTATGGACAACAGCAGCTTGAAAAATCCTCTTTGGGAGCTGGTGTTACACAGCGGATGTCAGTGGTCAGTGCGACAACAACAGTCTGCATCGGTCTCGGCCTGACAACGTAGAGCTAACCGGCGCGATTTAGCGCATCCGGTCAAGCGCTACGTTAAACTCACCCATCGGTGGCTTTTGTGCGACTATCCCTGCATCGGGGGCGATTAGCACTGATCACTATATTACTGTCAAGCCATTGAGCTTAGACCAAACATATTACCCTCGGTGTCCATACACACAGTCACATAGCCGAATTCTCCGATCGAGAACTTTGGCCTGATAATTGAGCATCAATAAGGTAAACCACTGGTTTGACCAGTGCGACTAGCAAAGCTTTGAGCGTTCCGGCAGTAAAGTTCCTCCTACGGTGACACCACCGTGTCGAACCATAGGAGAAAACGAATGTCGAATTCGTATCAA
>NZ_JAQMUB010000003.1 GCF_028330965.1 Oscillatoria sp. CS-180
ATGCATCGCGTCCCCGCACAGGAACTATTGCCAAAGGTAGAAGAATGCAATTCTTTCACCTTGCCCGTTTGATTTTTGCCTGTTCTATCGTTGAGTGACTGCTATGCCTGGCGTTTCTAAACATTTGATTCGCTCTTCTCTAAATCGCCATTGGGGCACTTTTACGAAGAAAGTGGGCGATCATACCCGGGCGATCATTGTTCATTTCGTCCCATCAACCAGCAATGTCTTTTTGAAGTGGCTGGGCCGTCGGCAAGTCCTCTTATTGGCGGCTGCCTGTGCCATTCTCTGTTGGCCGCTGATCACGACGCGGCCCACGATTTTGCAGCAGTGTCTCGTGGCACTTGCGCTCATCAGCATGGGACAATTTGTGTTGCAGCTGGAGGAAAATGCTCGCAGTGTTCGAGTTTCAGAAGCGCTACACCTGTTTCTGATTGCCCTGAGCATGGTGAATACCGGACGCTATCTGTATTACCGCAGCCACTACACGCTGAACTTTAGTAGTGCCATCCCTGCGATCGCTGGGTTAATGCTGTTTGGCGCTGAGCTTTACGCCATTCTGACCCTGCTGCTGAGCTATTTTCAGACACTCAAGCAGAAAACACGGCGTCCGATACCGATGGATGGCGTGCCTGCTGAGCAGTGGCCGACTGTCGATATCTACGTTCCTACCTACAACGAAGAGATTGATATCGTTCGCAAGACAGTGCTTGGTGCCTTGGAAACGGATTACGTGTATGGCAAAAAACAGGTCTACGTTCTGGATGACGGACGTAAATACCCTGAACGACGAGCCGAACTCCAGCAAATGTGTGATGACTTGGGCTGTCAGATGCTGGTGCGAGACAACAACGACCATGCCAAGGCAGGCAACATTAACACGGCGCTGCAAAGAACTCAGGGAGAACTCATCCTGATTCTTGACTGTGACCATATTCCGGCCCGCAACATCCTTAAGGAAACGGTGGGCTTCTTTGGCAATCCCAATGTCTCTCTCGTCCAGACTCCCCACTGGTTCTACAACCCTGACCCATTCGAGCGCAACTTGCTGACAGGTGGACAAGTTCCTGTTAGCAACGAGTTGTTCTATAAAGTGCTACAGAAGGGCAATGATTTTTGGAACGCTACCTTCTTTTGTGGGTCAGCGGCCATCATCCGTCGCGATCATCTTTTGGAGGTTGGCGGCATTGCCACGGAAACTGTCACTGAAGACTGTCATACTGCTCTCAGACTGCATTCCTTAGGATACGAAACGGTTTACTACGACAAAATTTTGGTGGCCGGACTTGCCCCTGAAAAATTCTCATCGCTGGTTGGTCAGCAGGTCCGATGGGCACGGGGCATGGCGCAGATTCTACGGTTGGAGAACCCACTGCTTAATCGTCGGCTCAAGCTCAGAATTCCTCAGCGGATCTGCTACTTCAGTGCCACAATGCACTTCTTTTTTGGGTTTCCACGATTGATGTACGCGATCGCGCCCAATCTCTTTCTGCTCTTCGGCATTGAGTCGGTGCAAGGACTAGGGTTTGAGACGTTGGTGTATGCCTTGCCGCACATCATTTTGCCGATGCAGGCCAATCACATTCCGTACAAGCACGTTCGCTTTTCTTTTTGGAATGAGATTTATGAATTTGCCATGTCGTTTCAGGCGGGCATTGTGACTCTGCTAGCGTTAGTCAATCCCAAACTGGGCTCGTTTAACGTTACAGATAAGGGTCTTTCGGTCACCAAGCGCAGCTTCGACTTGGACTCAGTTCGATATCTCGTGGTTTTGGGCGTGATCACTGGCACGTCCCTACTGACCATTCCGTTCTGGTTAATTCTGAATCCAGATGCGACTCAGGCGGTAGTGGTCAATGCGCTGTGGTGTTTATTCAATCTGCTGCTGGTGGTGGCTGCTTGCTTGGCTGCGTTTGAGCAACCCCAGCGCCGAGAGGCCCACCGTCTGCCTCGTCATTTAACAGCTATTGTTCACAGCGAAGGTCAAAGCTGGACAGGACAAACGCTCAACGTCAGTGAAAGCGGTACTCGTGTTGTGTTGGATGAGTGGCCTAATGTTGCCGATCAGGTCAAGGTCGAACTCGTGGGTGATATGGGGTCGCGGGTCTTACTCGATGCTCACATCATCAGAGCGACTGCAACTCGCAGCTTGCATACACTACTGTCGATAGAGTTTATCAACATTAGCCGAACCCAACTCGATGATTTAATCGTGCTCATCTACAGTGATGTTGAGCAGTGGTATTCACAACAGCGTGCAGAGCGCGATCACCCTCTGCACTCTCTTCGATTTGTGGCAACAAGTTTACTGCGGGCTTTTCAGGAGTTGCAGCCTGAACGAGGTGTTAAAGTGCGTAAGCAAGTCTCAGCCCCGATTGAACTGAGTTGGGAAGGCTGGGGCGATCAGTCCGTCGCCGGTTGGATGACTGAGATTAGCTCTCATGAAGCCCGTATCGAACTGGAAACTGAATGGGATCTATCGCTGGAAGAGCTCATCCAAAGTCAATCATTTGTTGGCTTGCTGGTTAGCGATCGCTCAACCAATCGCCCTGCCCAAAGTTTACTAGCGGAAGTCGCTACTGCCGAAGAACTACCTGTTTTAGCAATGTCCTCAACAGAGACGAGTGCTTGGCGACAGCGGTTTGCCGTTGAACTGCGCTTTCCAGAATCTCTCAAATCCCAGCAACTATCCAAAATTAAAAAGCTGTTGCGATCGCTGTCTTAACCCTTTTGACGACAGTGGCACACCCTTATCAAGACGTTTTCATTGCACGGGGCTAAATCAATGCCTGTTTTTCGCGACTCAACCTCTTTTCGATCCTGCGTCAATGTCAGGCAAAGTATATCGGATTCACCAGTGGAAACCACTCATCAGAGATCCAGGTGTATGCATTTCAACCGTTGGATTACCCTCGGACTGGTTGTTGCGATCTCGTCGGGCTGTCGTTCCGTTCCCTTCAATCCGTTTCGCTCTCAACCCAACATTGACAATATCGAACTTTCGCTAGACGTTAAGGCCGATGAACAACCCGGCAGCTATACCCTGTCGGGCGAAGTTGACTTACCCGACACAACTAAGCTGACTGTTATGGCTGTTCGCTATCTAGAGCTTGAACAGTCTCCACTGACAGTCCTGGAGGCCAAACCCACTTATTCCATCTTGGATTATGAAATTGTAGAAATAGAAGATGGCGATTGGGAAACTCAGCTATTTCTATGGCGGCAATCACCTGATGGAGAATTCAAGGAAGCATGGCAATTACAGACCGACAAGCTGGAACTTGCGGTTGAGCCGGAAGATGAAATTTTCTTTCTAGCAACGCTGACCCCCTTCGACGATTTAGCGGCGATCGAACGGCAGCTTGCTTCAGAAAATCGAGGCATTTCCAATCAATTGATTCAAACCACAATCGAAGGGCGACGCTATCTGCAAACGGGAAAAGCCTTGACTATTGGACTACCAGAGGGCGAAACGGCGCCTGTCGTTCTGCGTGAGGAGGAAGACATCAACGGAGGTTGGGGCAACCGCTTCTTAGAACTGCCTGATTTGCCTAATGAGCGCCAGTTAGACTTTCCTGAAAACCGCCGAACGAATGCCCCTAGCGTTTCCGAAGAGTTTCTGTATTGACGTTAGCGAAAGGCAGGGGGATAAAAACTGAAGGTATTGAGACCGATGTATGAGGACCTTACTCTTCCGGCTCTCCATCTCCTGAAAGCAGCAGAATGTCGTCTGCACCGCTATAGTTGCTGCCGTTGGGCAAAATCGCCCCCTCCCATAAAACACCGTCTAAGTTTGCGCCTGTAAAGGTTGCATCGGTCAAATCCGTGTATCGCAAATCAGCATTTTGTAGATTTGCGCCCGCTAGATTGGTCTCTCTCAATATCGCTCCATATAGGCTGGCGTTAGAAAGATCTGTATTCCTCAGGGATGCTTCACTTAATGCTGCTTCTCTCAGCTCCACGCTCGCCATCGTGGCCTCATCTAAAGTGGCTTGCACAAGATCAACATGCATGAGTTGAGAGCGCGTCAGGTCAGCGTTGCTCAAATTTGCTCCTTTGAAGTCCGCACCTGTTGCGTTGCTTTCGACCAATGTGGCGGCTTCCAACTGAGAGTCTGACAAAATAGCGTTGACAAGCTGCGTGTTTGAAAAATCGACGTGTTGTAAATTGGCTTGCCCTAAGTTGACTCGACTCAGGTCACGATCGCTGAAATTTGTGCCAGAGAAGTCACAACCTACACAACGATGATTGGCTTGCAAATCTTGGTTGGGTCGAAAGTTACCTATCCTATCGAGCAGTGAAAAAGCCGGCTGTTCCTCCGTAGAAGTTGAAGCGGAACTCGCTGACTCTATGGTTTTAGGCTTTACTGAATTGCGCACCAGAAGGGTATAGCCAGCGATCGGAGCAAGCGTAACAAATATTAGACTGCCTATTAGTAGTGGATTATATTTCATAGAGATGTTTTATACACAAAAGCAAACTTTACAACCTTTGTAGAGTCAACGTTTAGAGCGACATTCTAGCTTTCAAAGACTTCTAAATATTTCAGGAACATTATCTTAAAGGTTTTATAAATTTAATTTGCAGCATCCTAAATATCGAGATTTTTATTCTTGTAAGCTTCAAAGAGTTTTGTCTTGAAGAATGAACAAATTTGTATAATAGAGTTAACTCTTAAGATGAATTGAAGTTGAGCTCTTGGTAACATTATTAGTCTCAAATTGTTTTTAGATAACGTGGAACTTGTTTGAGACTATTGGTTATATGGCCGTTGATGAACCTGATCTTCTAGAAGTTTCGTTCATTAATTGGATGCAAATCAGACGAAAAGTAATCAGATTTGGTTGTATTCGAGCGATTCATTGGTAAAACCGCCTTGTCCTATTAACAGGGTTCTCCGTGCAATCTACCTTTGACTATTGAACTAAAGGCGGCCATCACTGCTGCTGTTGTCATTCGGAGCTAGCCCCATGCAAGATCTACCTATTCGCAATATTTTTCTTCCAGCTGCTGTTGTCGGTGCTTCTATTTTTTCTGCATTAACCTTTGTGGTGCCGCCTTTGGTCAATCAGCTATCACAGGTTGGTTCTACGGAGAGGCTTTCTGCCGATCAACACTTGCGAATGCAGTTGGAAAGTGTCCACAAGGAGGTCGCAATCTCCTATATCGGTACGGCGATGGTGGTTAGCACAGGGATGGGGATTGCCACGGCTGAGCTGCTCCGCAAGCGCTATCAGAGGACGTTAGGAAAAGCCCCTGATTTAAAAGCTGCTCTAGCTGATTTTATTGACAATCACGATCAGCAAGATGAACGTGAGATGGATGCTCAATTTGCGGCTCTGATAGCTGACTTGCCACAACCTGTTCCAGCTTGGCCAGATGCTGAGTCATCAGAGCAGGAGGACAAGACACCAACGGCTGCTCGTACTGATCATCCTTATCCATTTTCACAAGCTGTCCCCGAAGCGGTTTGGCCCGTCGCGATCGCTGACACCCAGTCAATTGCTTCTGAGTCAGAAACCGCAAAAGAAGACGTGGATCAGACGGTTACGATTTTTCCTGGACAATATGAACGCTGTCGAATTCAGGTGCCTAATCAGCACGAGCATCAGTATGCGATCGAGTTCAACGGGCAGTTTTATGGCCTGCTGAGTGCTGGCGTTTCCAAGGATCAAGCGCTAGCTGCTGTGAAGCATTTGGCCCAGGAAAATCACGCGGCTATTTTGACGCACATGAACCAGGGATATGCCGTTTGGGTATTGGAGCCTAAGGCTGAGTTAGTTTCGGTTGCTTAAGACAGAAGAAAGCTGGCGGATTGTGGTAAATGAATGTTGCCCCTTTCTGTGGCAGTCAGCTATGTGTTGAATTATTGGTGACCGAATTGCGCAATTTGATGACCAACTCTAACCCCAGCCAAGGGAGTTGAAAACTGCTTTGGTGGTGGCGTTCAGAGAATACTGTAAGCCACTAAGAACCATGAGCATTGATGAATTCTGGCATGAATACGAATCTGGAAATCGCAGTTTTTGTAGTCTCGATCTAAGTCATCTAGACGGATGCTATCGCGATTTCAGTGAGATGGTATTTTGGCGATCAACCCTGTCCAATAGCAATCTCCATGCCGCTAATTTCACGCGAACCGATCTGAGGCGCGTCACTTTTCAGAACGCTGATTTGAGCAGCGCAAATTTCCGAAGAGCAAATCTACGCGGCGCTGATTTAAGTACTGCGAACCTTAAGAATGCGTTTTTTGAAGCCATCATCTACGACAGTACGACTCAATTTCCGAGCGATCGCGGTCTTTGGCAATCTCAAGGATATTACGTCAGAGCAGGGGCAAATTTGGCAGGGGCAAATCTCCAGAAAGCCCAACTGGATGGATCGGATCTGGCCGAGGCCAACCTCAAGACTGCTCAGCTACAGTTCAGCAGTCTTTTTGGTGCCTCACTGACTCATGCCCAACTGTCAGGTGCTGATTTGACAGGAGCAAATCTATCTGAAGCTGATTTCAGTGGTGCTCAACTCAAAGGTGCCATGTTAGAGGCAGCCGATTTAAGTTTTGCACAGTTGCAAAAGGCTAATTTGATTGGTGCCGTTCTCAAGGAAGCTAATCTCTCTGCGGCTAATCTGGTGTCCGCCATATATGACGATACGACTCAGTTTCCAGATAACTTCGATCCGCACGATGCTGGGATGCTCTGGATTGGTCCAGGGGCTTGTCTTTGGTATGCCGATTTAAGTTGCACCTGTCTAGCGGGGGCAAATTTGAAGGGAGCCATTTTGATCGGCAGCAATTTGGAAAAAACAGATCTTTGGGGCGCTGATTTGTCGGAGGCCGATTTAAGTGCGGCCAACCTATCTCAAGCTAATCTCTGGGGCGCTAAATTGAATTACACCTACCTGAAGGATACCGTGCTGACCCAGGCCAACATACAGGGCGTTGACTTCAGTCAGGCTATCCTAGATCAGCCCACTGATTTGTCTTTTGCCGTCGGTGAATGAATAGAATGAGCTACGGCAAAAGCTGCTCCACATCTGAGGGCGGATATAGTCCCAACCACACCAGATTTTGACTGTAATACGCAGAAGGATTATCCCAAATGCCCGCTTGATATTGGGGGGAAATTTTGCGTTGATACATATCGCGAGCAATAGCAGGATCAACGACTTGGAAGCCAGCATAGAGCATGGCATATTGGGCGATCGTGTCGTACTCTACGAGGGCATTCCCGTTTAAATCAAATTCTGCTGGAATACTCTTTTCAGACTCCCAAAGATTTTGTAAAGGAGCTAAATGATCTGTTAGATAGCGCTGTGCTAAATCAGCATCAAACAGGATCGCATCCCATCCAATTCGCCACCAAACACGGTAAGCGTCAAAGCCATATTGATTCTTTAATAGACTGTCTGATGGTACAGGTTCGAACTCACCTGAATTCAGATTTAAAGCAACCCAATCTCCAGGAAGTCCAAGGGTTGAAAGTGAGGCGGATTCCTCCAAAATTTCATAACTGGTGTCAACCAGCTGCATCCAGTTGCGCTCAGGGTCAATATCAGCAAATAATCTGAACGCATAGGGAGCTAAATAGGATGGATTTAAGTAAATCTGATCTGGTTTTTGAAAGGCAGATTTAGGTCCCGGCAGTAAATAGCGATCGCTTTCAAATTCGACGGTTGAATAGTTCCAAATATCGATTAGTTTCAGCTTTGCTAAGTCAAGATAGCTGCGATTTTGCCAACGTTCAGCTGCTAGAATTAACGCAAAAACGGCGTCAATATCAGCATCGATCGCAAAGTTCTCATCAATAAGCCCCCATTGTCCAGTGTCTTGCTGTCCCCATTTCCAAGCCCAAAGCTGATCAATAACTTCGCCATCCTCATTCCGGCGGCGTAGGTTGTCCTCAGCCCAATTCAGTGTCCGATCAAAGGTATCCTGATCGTCAACGAGAACGGCTCGTATCATGGCATAGGCTTGCCCCTCCGAGACGGTGCGATCGCCCGCTTCAAAATCAATGACTCGACCGTCTTGCTGAATAAATTGCTGCTGATAAATTTGCCAGCTTTCTGACAAAAGATTTTCAAGATCAGTCTCAGTACTGACTAGCGAGATCGATCCCTCGTTAGTTTGAGATGGTGTTGATTCACGATCAGTAGAGCAAGCCGCGTTGAGTAACAAAGCTGCGCCTACGGTCAAACCTGAAACTGTGCGAAGAAAGTATTGAGGCATTTTCAAAATTGTAAGCTCTCAATAAACAACTTAGCTAAAAGGGAATACGCTTGTTACACCAAGATAGAAACTTTATTGTGCTAATTGGGTCTAAGATTAAACGCGCTTAGTGTGAATCGAAAGTCTCCTACACATCACATAATTTCGATGTGACTAATTTGTTAATAAACGCATGACAAAAGTTCTTAAGTTTCTATTGCAATCCATCCTGAAACTTCAGGCTTGAGCAGAATAAGAGAACAATGAAATCTTCTAGAGTTAGCTGGACCATCCGGGAATTTTTGTCGACTTTATCGGCTCTTTGCCACGGATACCTGTTCGATTGAGTGTGAGCTGCTCACATTACAACTATTGATTATCTCTATATATTTAATGGGCTTTGCAAGACCATGAAACATCGCCGCTGTTTTAGCTTGATTGTTTGTGCTGTTTGGGGCGCGATCGCTGCCATCAGTCTCTCTTTTGGCTCGCTTGCGTCGGAGGCGATCGCCAGTGATGCTGCTAGTCTGCCCGCGATGCCTCTGGCAACTCGGGGTGCCCAAATTGTGGATGCCCGTGGAGAGCCTGTGCTGCTACGAGGCGTCAACTGGTTTGGTATCGAAACTGAAACCCATGCACCTCATGGTCTTTGGGCACGAGACTACAAAGAGATGCTGGCCCAAATCAAAGATCTAGGATATAACTTCATTCGTCTTCCCTTCTCCCTTGAATCGCTGGACTCCCGTGAAGTTAGCGGGATTGATTTCACGATTGGTGACAATGCAGACTTTGAAGGTAAGACGCCTTTAGAAGTGATGGATATTGTGATTGAAGAGGCAGAACAGCAGGGATTGCTGATCATGCTGGATTGCCATCAGCTCAATGATGAATTCATTCCTGAACTCTGGTACGACGAAGACTATAGCGAAGCGGATTGGATCAACACTTGGAAGTGGCTGGCATGGCACTATCAAAACCAACCCAATATTTTCAGCGCTGACTTGAAGAACGAACCCCACGGAGCCGCTAGCTGGGGGACCAATGACTTAGCGACAGACTGGCGTTTAGCCGCCGAGAGAGCAGGAAATGCTGTCTTGTCAATCAATCCACAATGGCTCATGGTGGTGCAGGGCGTGGAGAATAACGTGCCAGACCAGCAGCTTGATATTCACTGGCAGGGAGGCAATTTGGAGGGGGCAGGACGCTATCCCGTACGGTTGTTGAGGCCGGACAAACTAGTTTACTCGCCCCATGAATATGGCACTGGAGTTTTTGAGCAACCCTGGTTTTCAGAGCCCAACTTTCCCGCCAACCTCCGCGATCGCTGGCAAATCGGATTTCAATACCTCGCAGACGAGAACATTGCGCCAATTTTGATTGGCGAGTTTGGGGGGCGACAGGTGGACGCGGACTCGACTGAAGGACTGTGGCAGCGATCGCTGGTTGAGTTCATTCAAGAAAAGTCATTGGGCTATGCTTACTGGAGTTGGAACCCAAACAGTGCTGACACAGGCGGCATCCTGCTAGACGATTGGCAACAAATTGATGCTGAGAAACAAGCGCTGCTAGATCAGACATTGCCTGCAAGGACGAGATAGAACTATTCCATCATCCCTTCATGTCGCGTAAAAATGCTCGCAACAGCCCCACAACAACAGCAGGAGCCTCTACATGGGGCAATACACCAACATCGGGAACGATATGGATAGTCTGAATGGCTTTAGGGTTCAGCGCTGCTAGACGCTTTGTTTTGCTGGGGCGGTTAAAACGAGCATATTCGCCAACCACCAGCGTCGTCGGCACGGTAAGTTGACCGATATAGCGGCTTAGATCAAAGCAGACATCTCCTTTCAAAGACGCCAGAGCGGAGTATTCAGCGTTGGGCTGCTGGGTGCAGGTTACATAGGCCTGGATCAGTTCGTTGGTGATGCGCTCTGGATGGGCAAAGAGAAAATTGGAGAGAAACTGGGTCACTGCGGCTTCGTTGGCTGCCCCTAATTGATAAATGAGGCGATCAATAATGGGAGTCCCTGCTAGTATTGCAGGCAGGCTGAACGCATAGCCCACGCCAAAGTCGTCGTTACCCGAAGGCGACACCAGAAAAAGGGCTTTAAACAGGTCTGGTCGGCGAATGGCTAAGCGAACAACGACTCCTGCGGTTAGAGAGGTGGCTGCCACAATAGCCGGGGCACCCGCTACCGTCTCAATGAGTTGAGCGATAAGGCCACTGTAATCTTCGGCGGTGTAGTTTCGAATTGGGTGCGCCGACTGTCCCCACCCCACTAAGTCAGGCGCAATGACGCGATAGTCTGCGGCTAGGGCGGCATAAACTTTTGACCATTCGTAAGCGGAAGATCCACCCCCCAAGCTGTGCAGACAAATCAGCGTCCCTTCATCGGGAGCACTGTGGGGAGTGTGCCAAGGTGCGTCAGCGGCTTGAGTGTAGTAGGCCATGATGCCTAAGGCCGTTTCTGTGACCTTCTGTTTAAATCCGGGCGGCTGAAATTGCAACATGGTGAGAGGTTTCGGGGGGACTCTCTGTAAAGGTATAGCAAAAGCAGCAGAAACAGGTGTCACGCACGTCGAAGTGACTGGATGTAAATAGGGAGCGTAAGGCGGATGAGTGGGTGTTGAGTTTTGAGGGCTGCTCGGGGGCATTTCGTTTGCCCCAAACCCCATCGACCAGGACGAACCGCCGTCCTGGACCTCGCGGAAGGGATTTTGGGCGAGAAATATTAAAGGGAATGTTTTTCCAAATATCGCTTTCCCCGTTAGAAAGTCAGAACACCCCCCAACATCAATCACCTGCCGCAGGTGCACCATTCTTCCAAGCCACTATATCAAGGCTGGGACACGCTGTTGGTCTGAGAACATGGGCTGAAGGGGCTGTGGTGATACTTCAACCGTACGGTTTTGTGGCAAGGGTGTTTGGTGTTGCTGTTGGTGAGACGATCGCGAGACTGAATGCGGTTGAGGAAGCTGCAGATCACTGGCCCATCGAATCAACACGGGGGATCTGGCTTTGAAGGTGTCTTCCCACAGATGGGCTTGTGTCATGGCGTGCGATCGCCAAACACTCTCGGGCTGTATGCTGCGCGTTGCTAGGACAGCTGGATAGAGACCAATTTGTGTTGTTAATGAAGACTCTTGGGCGAGGCTGACCGTGGCTAAGCGATTGGCTTGGACTAAAATTAGCCAGTCCTGAGCCAGGGAGCGACGATTGGGATTTTTGGCAATCTGCTGAACGATCTCAGTTGCTCCGGTGACATCGCCTTTCGCTAGGCGATATTGGGCCAGAGGAAAGAGTTCATCACTCCACTGATCGAGCAAGGGCTGTGCGGTTTGCCAGACGTAAGTTGAGGGATCAATCTGGCTCGCGATCGCGATCGCGTGTCCTTGATCTTGAGGTGTGCCCAATGCCTGTTGCTGGACCGCTGTATTGAGCAGCCGAGTGGCTTGTCGCTCCGTTTCAATCTGTTGGGCTACTGTTTGAGTTAATCCGGTTTGCAACTTGGGATGATCTAGCGTTTCCAGTGCCCAAAGTGCTTGAAAAGCGTTAGCCCAGTCCTGCTGTTGGAGAGCAACCTGGGCCGCTTCGTAAACCGGAGCCGCAAGACGATACTGTTCCTCGCTCAGGCTTTGCAGTAAGGCTTGAGCTTGGATGTAATGGGAACTACCGTGAGGGATTTCCGCCGCGAAGCTAGCGGCTTGTGAGAGAGTACCGTTGGCATAGGCTTCCTGAGCTTGCTGGAAGGCGGGATCAGACCATTGCTCTAATAGCTGCGTTCCTTCGTTGAATAATGGGTCGGTGGGTTGCCACCTCCCGACGAAGGCTAAACCCGAGGGCAGGGCTTCGGGTTGTCCCGCAGCGATCGCCTGTTGTAGACAAGTTAAATTGTCTCGATGAGTTGCTTCTGGCTCTAAATCGGAGCAGTTAGGTTCTGGCGGCAGACTGATGAGAGACGAAAAGGCCATCATCACAGCACTCCCCCCGGCACTTGCTCCGACCAGTGAGAAGGTCATCCAACTCCAAGCCAGGCTGTGCAAAGTTTGCACAATGGGTTCGTAAACGGCTGCTGGTGCAACAGCTGAGGATTGGGATTGCCACGGTTCTGATTGGGCAGCACCCGCTTCCAATAATGAGGAATGATCCCCATCTGCGGCAGTACGAGCAAGGTGGGGTGAAACCATATGAATTAAATATGAAGAGAGGCGTGAAGATAACAGGCGGGAATGGTAGACCACACTCTGTTAAGGGTGTTTAGGGATTTTGGGATCTCGGCTGATTCCGGTTCTTGATGATGGATTCTTGATGGCGGATTTGAGAACGATGGCTGAAGCTGTACGTTCAATGCCAATGCTCCCAGCTTGAAGGTTTCTAGCTCTAAAAGAGAGGCAGTATCGGGTCGGACTTAGACCCTCCATACAGCATTTCGCGGGTTGACTATTCTCGCTGTTGAGGCCAAGAAAACGGCAGGTTCACAGTCTTCAGACCTCATCAAGAATTCAAAATCGAAAAATGAGCATCAGCCGTATTTCAAATGCGTAAGATCAACGAATTTAAAGATTGCGCACCATGTTCAGTCATTCTGCGATGAAGAATGCTGACCGGAAAAATACTGAGATTGCCTTGAAAATTTAACGGAGGCCAATATCCTGCATTAATTTCCGATGATCTTTCACCGGAACAAGAGTGTTGGCCGTAATCAATCCGCTAGCGGCTACAGCCGGTAGGCCAATGCCCGGAAAGGTTGAATCACCACAGCAGAGTAAGCCGTCGATAGGGGTTGTGGGACCTGGGAACAGTCCTTGCCCAGCCGCGATCGCCGGACCATAACTACCTTGGTATCTCCTTAAAAATCTTTCATGAGTTAACGGTGTGCCGACTAATTCCACCTCAACACGATCGCGCACATCTGGAATCACTCGCTCTAGCGCTTGCCACATCACCTGCGATCGCTGCGTTTTCAGCATTTGGTACTCATCGCTTTGCCGTTTGAGCCCTTGCCAGTAGCTGTAAGGCTCGTTACCGGGTGTATAGACGTGAATGGTTTCCTTCCCGGGCGGCGCGATCGTGCTATCCAAACGGGACGGAATAGAAATCAGGACGACATTCTGCGCCGCTGTGACACCCGCATCCCAGTCATTCACCACAATGTGATGACAGGCGAGATCGGGGGGCAGATCAGCGCCATCGATGCCCAAATGTAAATGCATGAAGCTATTGCAGGTCGGGATGGACTGCCGTTCTCGTTGGAAAGAATGGGCTGCTGATTGGTTAGGCAACAGCCTCAGTGTGTCCCAAATGGAAGCATTGGAAACGACCGCTCGCTTAGCTGACAATACCTCGCCAGACTTCAGTCGCACGCCTGTAGCACGACCGTTAGTCATCAGAATGGCCTCAACATGTGTGCCTAAACGCAGACTGCCTCCCCATTTTTTTAGTCCCCTCACGAGGGCGTTCACCAGCGCACCACTACCACCAACGGGATAATCTAGTTTCACTCCCGGACGATACCAGTCAGCAAACATAAAGGCCATTTCAGCAGCGCTGGTGCCAGACGCAGGCAGTCCCGATAGAAGAAAACACAGCAAGTCAAGCCAGTTTCGTAGAAAGGGATCCTGAACCACACGATTCATCAATGTGCTGAAAGGGCCTGTGAGATCAAACAATCGTGGCGCATGCCCCAGCATTGACAACGCATAGGGTGAGACCGTTTGAAAGAAACCCCAGTCGAAACGGACGGCGGCAGGGGGAAGCGCGATCGCGGCTTCTCCATAAGGCTTCATTAAAGTCTGAAGTTGTCGCCATTCCGCGATCGCGGCTTCTCCTCGCAGCGTTGCTAACACCTCACAGAACTGGTCAGCTCCGACTTCAGTGTTGAAGGTCCCCTCTGGCAAGCAGCAGCCCCAAGTGTCATAGGTTTTCCACTCGGCATCTTCACCAATGGCATCTAAAACCTGTCGTAATGGATTTGCAGATGGGCTGTAGGACAACCCTGAATACAGTGATGGGCCTGAATCAAATCGAAAGCCGTCACGTTCAAAACCATGGGCAGATCCCCCCGGAATCGTGTGGCTTTCACAGACAACCACATTCAGTCCGTAGCGAGCCAGCAGCGCACCACAGCTCAATCCCCCAATGCCACTGCCCACTACGACAACGTCTGCGCTCATAGTCCCTAATCGAAAAGTATCCTGTTCTAGTGTGACGGAGAACGCGAATACGAGCAGCAAAGACTCGTTGACTCATTCACTCATTGCTGTCACAGCGTAGCGTCAGATCAGTAAAAATACTGGAGTCGATGCTGCGATTGATAGCCCTGTGCAGCTTGGTTAAGTCCATCTCAGGAATGAATGAATTTTAAGTTCTCAGTGTTGAGTTTTGAAGGATTGAGTTATCAGCAAATCCAAAGCTCAAAGTTGATACTTAAATAAGTTCCCGTTCCTCAGTGTCTCAAAGGAATAAAAAATAGGAAGCAGGGAATGGGGTGTGCTTGACTCGAATGCATGTGCTATCTCTGTCTGTCCACCCAGCCAAAGGCTGTTGGGTTGACATGCCTTTGCCTCTTGCTAGTACCGCTACGCGGAATTCAAAATACCCTCTGGGAAGGGCAAAGCCCTACAAAACTCAGAACTTAAAACCAAGGCAGATGGGCTTTCCCAATGTTTTGAATGGTGAGCCTATTTCTGCCGTAGAGTACTAGCTCTATCGTTGTCCTTGCAATTGTCGATTCACGGCATCCACGCTAAACACCTCAGGATCAAAATCTGCTCCGACCCAATCCAGCAAATCTTCATACTCTGGTTCTTCTGGATCGGCCAATCGCTCTAGCAGTTCTTCATAGCCCCAAATGCCACCGCAGTCTTCAGGGGGACAAGCCCTCTCGCCAGCTAAGCAGACCGGAGGCTTTACGGCTGATTGCGTGATTGCTTCCGCCGTCAACTGATGCATCCAACCGTCACCAAAATCATAGGTATAGATGAACTTTGTGCCCTGCTTTAAACGCAGTTCAGCAAGTGTGATGGCAGTTGAATCCAGAGTGTCTTCGAGGGGAACAGGAAACGGATCGGCGTAGCGATCGCCACCAATATCAAAAGCGTGAAGATGGCTATTCTCCCAGCCCATCACAACTTGTATAACAAAATGTAAGTCGTTTAGAGACGCCTGCTGATGGATTTGAAAGCGCCGCCAAATCAGGGGATCGCTGTCCAGCAGACCAATGTGGAATTGAGCTATGTCAGAGGTAGGTGCCATTGTGCGTTTCTATAGACTGGAGCTAGTTCCATATTCGTCTAGCCAGTCATGTCCGAGCTGAATGGTGATGTCTGAATTGAGGACACCTGTGCTTTCAACTCGCACTTCACCTAAGCCTAAAAAGCGCTGGAGTGTTTCTGCACTGGCTAAATCACCATTCTGAGCAACCACTCTTGTGATGGGCAGCTCCTCGTTCCAACTGTCTTCGACGTAAACGTTGTAATAACCGCTGTCATACAAAGTTTGAACCAGACTGTCGATCGCGATCGCATCTCCTGTGCCGTCCTGAATCGCGATGCGTAAATATTGTGGATCTTCAGAGGCGGCTACCTGCCGAGTGCCGTATCCGAAATACTCCGATACCATCTCGTCAATTTCTTGAATACTAGGCAGCCAGTAACTCAGCTCATAGTCGTTCATGCTACTGAAATCACCGGGCAGCATCAGCATCTGAACGTTGTAAGAGTTTGTTTTAGAGGCAAATCCAGAAAGGGCTAATAGCTCTTCAACACTGAGGTTAGTATCAACGTGAGATTGAATAACGGACAGAATTTTGGGTAGCCGAGCGACCGTCTTAGGATTCAGTGCCTGTTCTAAAACGGCCCGCATCATCATTTGCTGTCGCTGGATTCGCCCAATATCTCCATTATCGTCATAACGGAACCGTAAAAACTGTAAGGCTTGGGCGCCATCTAATCGCTGCTCCCCCGCTTTGAGATTGATGTAAAGGTGCTGGCTATCATCCTGATATTTCATGTCTTTGGGAACGTTGACCTCAACGCCCCCCAGCGCATCCACCAGCTTTTCTACCCCTTGAACGTTGATGCGAACATAGCGATCAATTTCAACGCCTCCTAGCAAATCACTAACTGACATGGCTGAGAGAGCCGGTCCACCATCTCGATTGGCCTCGTTCAGCTTTGTCATACGGCCCTGCACCAGCGTTCGCGTATCGCGGGGAATCGACAAAACCACCAGCTGATCGGTGTGCGGATTGAAGCGAATCAGCAACATGGTGTCTGACAAACCATCAAAGGAGTTCACTAAAGCGTGATATCCCAGATCTTCAGCCTCGGACGGCAGATCATTGACGTCCGACGTGAGAACTTTCATGCCGAGCACAAGAATATTGACAGGACGTGTCAGGCGCGGAACCTGAAGACTGTTGCCTTCTGTAATGGGTTCGTTCTGATTGAAAACGGCTGATTCTTCTTCAGTAAGGCTATTGTGCAGCAAAGGTGTGCTGTTCAGCGATACCGCTAAAAATGCGCCGCCCACTGCCGAAACGCTGGCAACGCCAATGAGAGCAGTGCTCACTCCAAGCCACTTAGGAACGCGAAAGCGTCGCGGCTTTTTAGCAGACGCATGGGGCTGATAGTGCTGAATAGGACGAGAGGACTTTTTGCTAGACACGAATAACCTCAAACCACATGAGTCGACCAATAGTAAATGAAGACGGCGCTACAGTCACAGTTTCAGCTCCTAAATTAGAATTCAGTCACCTTTTAGTAATCAGTAACAGCACCTCAGAGGTACAAATGTTTTATTTTGATTCTAAAGGAGCTACTTGCGTTGAGGAATACCGAATGAGTCATAGTCTCTACACAAGTAGATGAAATACTAGCAGCTTTGTCCGCTAACGAAACTCCATTTTGGACTTGTATTGGCTATCAACTCAGAATTGGCGATCGCCCCAGTCATGTTGACGATGGACTAAGAAATCTAACAATGACGACGCCCTACGGTAAGCGATCGCTCAATGGGCTGATACCTGGAAGGCGTACCGACCCCCCCCGGAGTAGCCGCACCATTAGCCAAAGGTTCGTAATGAAATACCCTGTTGTTGCCAGCAGACTAGTGACGAGGAGGCGAGTCGAGGCAAGATCCAGTGCTTGGCTGCCTGCGGCTGTTGATAGATAAACCAAAACCCAGGCAAGGGCCAGCGTTACGGCTGTTTTACTAACGGTTTTTTCTCGCGGGCTACCCTGCTTGAAATACAAACTCCATAGCGATGGAAAGAAACCAAAAATAGGCACTAGATAAATGACTAGCTTCAAAGTCTCAAACTGAGCTTCGGAGTCAGAATGTCGAGAACGCATAATCGCAGATAGTAAACGTTGACTGGATCTAGGAATATGCCTCAGCTTAGGCTAGATAATAGAGATTGGACCTCGACGGCAGAATTTTTATGAAATAGCAACGACAAGTTCCAACAGAGCTTATGCAGAATGTCCGTAGGCGAGGTGGGCCAAACTGAGATCTTGTACTAGTACATCAATATCCTGCATTTGCCCCCTAAATCCCCCAATTTTGGGGGACTTCGATCTCAGAACCCCCAAATTTGGGGGGCAGGGGGGCCAGACCAGGCAATGTCGGGACAACTGCAAGATCTAAGCCAAGCAGCTTATTGGTGTAATAGCAAACTTAATTTGCCGAATGTTCACTTGTTTTCTCGAACTCCAACCCCATGTCCTACAGCAAATTTACTCTCAGCACAGTCACATCTCAATTTGACCTCGTCACTGATGAGACCCAGGACATATTTGCAAAGATACAGCCGGTAGAGCCTAGCAACCTACTGACAGCGGTCCTTAACGAACAACTACCATTGGCAAGTGCCATCAATACCGAGAAGGCTCGCTCCGAACTCATAATTATGCCTTTGTTAATAGAGGTGAGGCGACGATTGCAAAATCAAATTGCTATTTTCTCCGGCACATCTTTTGAAGTGGATCCTGCTCAAGGGTTAGAGGGGCGTTGCGATTTTATGCTGAGTCGATCGCCAGAGCAGTACTATATTGCGGCCCCAATTCTTACAATTATTGAAGCCAAAAACGAGAATATTCCTAGTGGGTTAGGGCAATGTATTGCCACTATGCTGGCAGCCCGACTGTTTAATGAACGAGCAGGCAAAGCTATAGACACTATCTATGGAGCTGTTACCACCGGCAGCGATTGGAAGTTTTTGAAATTGTCCGGTGACACAGCTTTTATTGATATCAATAACTACTTCATTAAGGAGGTTGATAAAATTTTGGGGATTTTAGTATCAACCCTTCAGCTTGACACTGCATTAGCCTAGACAACTCAGGCCGCCTATCAGAAACGGGGCGTATGCCATACGCCCCACAGAATATCGCCAAAGCTTTAAGTCGCTTTTAGGCCGCTAGCATATCCTCTTCGGGAAGATGCACTTTAGATAGCCAGTTCTTCAGGTTCTGACCTTCGATCACCTCATTGTCGAGCAGCTGCTCAGTGATCTTTTCCATCAGGTCACGGTTAGCTTTCAGAATGCCTAGCGCTCGCTGGTGCCCTTCCTCAACAATTCCTTTGACCTCGCGGTCAATTTCCTTGGCTGTCTCGGCACTAACAATTCTCCGAGGATTCGGCATCATGCCGTTATCTAGGAAGTTATTTTGATTGCCACGGTCATACGCAAGCGGTCCTAACACCTTGCTCATGCCATAGGTCGTCACCATCTGCTCGGCTAAGTCGGTTGCTCTTTGCAGGTCATTAGCGGCACCTGTCGTGATGCTGCCAAAGACCGTTTCTTCAGCTGAGCGACCGCCTAATAGAGTGGCAATTTGCCCCTTTAGTTCTGCTTCATTCCGCAGAAAGCGATCTTCCGTCGGTAGCTGAAGCGTATAGCCCAAAGCAGCCATGCCTCGGGGAATGATAGAGATCTTGGCAACCTGATCGGTGCCAGGCATCACAGCCCCAACAATCGCATGCCCTACCTCGTGGTAGGCAACAATCTTTTTCTCAGAATCATTGAGGACGCGGCTCTTTTTCTCTAATCCAGCTACAACCCGCTCGATCGCTTCTGAAAAGTCCGATTGCTCAACGGCGTTATGGTTATTGCGAGCCGCCAATAGTGCAGCTTCGTTGACTAAATTGGCTAGGTCAGCACCGGCAAAGCCAGGTGTCCGAGTAGCGATCGCCTTGAGATCAATCTCTGGCGACAGTTTCACATCCTGGGCATGAATGTTTAGGATTGCCTCGCGGCCTTTGAGGTCTGGACGATCAACCAGGACTTGTCGGTCGAAGCGACCAGGGCGCAATAAAGCCGGATCAAGGGTCTCGGGACGGTTGGTTGCTGCCAACACGATGACTGTCGTGTCTCCAGCACTGAAGCCATCCAGCTCTGTTAATAGCTGGTTTAGCGTTTGCTCGCGCTCGTCATTGCCGCCGTAAAATCCGCCTGAACTCCGAGACTTGCCAATTGCGTCCAGCTCATCGATAAACACGATACAGGGAGCCTGCTTCTTAGCCTGCTCAAACAAATCTCGTACCCGAGACGAGCCTACCCCGACAAATAGTTCTACGAACTCTGATCCCGAAATGCTGAAGAACGGCACACCTGCTTCCCCAGCGACTGCTTTTGCCAACAGTGTTTTGCCCGTTCCAGGGGGGCCTACTAGCAATACCCCTTTGGGAATCTTGGCACCGAGTTGGGTAAAGCGCTTGGGTGTCTTGAGGAAATCTACAATTTCGACTAGTTCGGCTTTGGCCTCTTCTACGCCCGCAACATCTTCAAAGGTAGTCTTGGTTGATTCGTCCTCTACGTAGGTCTTGGCTCGGCTTTTGCCAATAGAAAGGGCACCCTGAGCGCCACCACTCCGCGCTATGAAAAATCGCCAAACCGCTACAAAGATGAGAGGTGGGATGACCCAACTCAGTAAGCTAGTGAACCAACGATTTTGGGGTGGTGGCACGGCAGCGAATTCAACACCGTTGGCTTCCAGAACGCGAGGAAGCTGCAAGTCGAAAATAGGAGTCGTTTCATAGACCTGACCAGGTTCGCCGTCTTCTCCTTGTAGCTGATAGCGAATTGTTTCTTGCCCTACAGAAGCCCGAACAACCTCTTGGTCTTGTACTCGATGAATGAACATGCTGTAAGGTTCACGCGGTACAGACGGACCGAAAAGGCTGGGAAACAGCAAATTAACAACCAAAAACCCTGTACTAATCAAAAACAGAAGATTGATGATTTGCCGTGACCGAGGGGGCTGAGGGTCTTTTTTGACAGGCATGTCACACTCCTTGGCAGCAGAATTACGAAAACGAAAGGTGAACTATTCAGAGAGGAAAAGTCACATAGGACTCACACAAACGCGCTATTAGATACCTCCAGTTAATGCAAAATTAATGTCCACCACCTGTAGACACTCTGGGTAGCCTTGGGAGCATCGAGAGTTGGCATAGTTGATCTCAAAAGGCTGACATCGTTCCTACGCTGCTGTGGTTGAACACTGGTGTAGGCGGACAAGACGTCTGATGCGATATGCTCCTAGCTACGTTGTTCTCTAAATACCCTTTCATCTTGCCAATGGGAAAACCCCCCTCTCAGGGCAGAAACCGCCCTACTTCAGTCGCAAAATCCGAAAGTCGTCGTTTATTTCGCTCCGGTTTAGGAACAATTTCAGGAAGCTTAAATCGCTGGCGATTCTGGCGATCGCCCTGGGGATGGGTGCTGATAGGGGGGGTATTGATGGGTCTCACGCCGGCCCCAACCAACCTCTGGCCGCTGGCGTGGATTGCGCTGGTCCCCTTGTGGCGTGCGGTTGTAGATCCACTACAGCCGCGTTCGGGCTGGACACGGTTTCAATTAGGAGCCTTGTGGAGTGGTATCTACCATGGCATCGTGCTGTCCTGGATCACACATCTACATCCGCTGACATGGATGGGCGTGCCGTGGCTAGCGAGCATTGCGATCGCCTTGTTTGCTTGGGGATTTATCACTGGGTTAGGGACAGTCACTTTTGGTTTGTGGGCTGTCCTGATAGGGTGGCTCAGCGATCGCAGGGCACTAGGCGTAGCAGGACGCCTCTTAGTGGGAACAGCACTCTGGTGTTTCCTGGAGACCGTCTTGAGCTGGGGACCTCTGGCATGGCCGTTTTTGGCGTTTACCCAGAGTCCCCACAATCTTGGCGTCTTACATTTGGGGCAGCTAGCTGGTCCCATGACAGTCACAGCAGCTATTGTGGCTGTCAATGGTGCTTGGGCAGAAGCGAGCTTAGGCTACGCAAGATATCCGGCCCAAGGGTGGTCCTGGCGCTGGCAGCCCTTCCTGGGGGGGCTTGTTCTGTTAGTGGGTGTTCATGGACTGGGCGGCATTCTATACAGCCAACCGCTAGCTGAACCCGCTGCTGCCAGTTTGAAAATTGGTCTCATTCAGGGCAATGTTCCAACCCGTGTGAAGCTCACGCCAGCTGGGACTCGTCAGGCGATCGCGGCCTATACCGATGGATATAAAAATTTGGTTGCGCAGGGAGCAGATGCAGTTCTCACACCGGAGGGCGCGATTCCTGAAGTTTGGATACAAAACCGTCAAATTCGGAGTCCAATCCGGCAGGCAGTGATTCAGGAAGGGGTAGTGCTATGGCTCGGTACGTTTCGCCCAGTTGCAGACCAGTTCTCTCGTGACCTACACCAAAGCCTAGTCAACTTAGACGTTCGGGGACAGGTCACTAGCCAGTACAACAAAGTCAAGCTAGTTCCTTTAGGGGAATACATTCCCCTGGAATCTCTTCTCGGGCGACTAATCTCCCGTCTGTCTCCTGTCAGCAGCAGTTTAAAACCAGGAAGGTTTGATCAGGTTTTTGAGACGCCCTTTGGACAAGCGGTGATTGGCATCTGTTACGAATCTGCTTATAGCAACTTATTCCGCCTGCAAACTGCTCATGGAGGCGAGTGGATTATGACGGCTTCGAACAACGATCCCTACCCTCCTCGAATGATGATGCAGCACCATGCTCAGGATGTAATGCGGGCTATCGAGAGCGATCGCTGGTCAGTCAGAGTAACCAACACAGGAATTTCTGGTTTGGTGTCCCCCCGTGGAGCGACTCTGTGGCTTTCTTCACCCAATCAGTACGGGACCTATTTAGCGCAGATTTATAAACGCCAAACGCAAACGCTATACGTTCGATGGGGCAACTGGCTCACCTATGGGTTACTGCTAGCCGGAGGAGTGACCAGTCTGAGTAGTGTCCGCAAAGAGGCTTCGGCAACTCAAATAAGCCTAAACTAACTCTTCAGGTAGTTGGCAGCGATATCATGCCGCGACTATGATTGTTATCGGGATTATTTGTAGAAACTTTACGAAATCAAAACACTTCTGCAATATTTCTTGGAGTATTCACTGAATACTTGAATTCAGACTGTACTCAGGGTGTAAGTCAGTTGTTCTTAATCAAGATTTTGAGGATATGACCTCAGCGTATGCCCTCAAGGGTGATCACTTCATTCACTACCAATTGAAGCAAGAGGTAGGCTATATCAAGCTTCGACTATGGGAACCGCCAGGGTCTTCCAGTGGTCGACAGACCTCTAATTTGCCGTATCTCTACGCTGCCAACCTCACTTTCGGCACACTGAGAGAAGCTGAAGCTTTTTTGCATGACCATCTGCTCACCAATGGAGCACTTGACGTACCGGATACCAATTTTCCCCAAGAGGGGCAAATAGAAATCTTGCCTTACCCAACTTGGGGAATGTCATTGACTTGAAGGCCGTCAACGTGGAATGTACCCTGCTTAAGCCATAGTGCTAAGCAAATATGGGCCTCGCCCTCTTATAGAGCTAGCCCATTAGGAGATTTCTGAAAATAAAATACCTGGCTGTGGTGTACTGTGCTGCGCTGGTGACACCCTACCAGCGATAAATTCTTTTCTAGAGGTCCCCTGATTACAGTATGGAGATGGCGATCGCAGCCAATAGGGCGGTAATTCCGTAGAAAGCACCTACCACTTGCAGCTCTGACCATCCAGAAAGCTCAAAATGGTGATGCAGGGGAGCCATTCGGAAAAATCGCTTGCCAACACCGTCCGGTCCTTTCGTAACTTTGTAATAAGTCACCTGAATGATGACGGATAGGGTCTCAGCGAAAAAGAGCAGCGTCACAATCAGGAGGCCGAACAGGTTTCCACTCAAAATGCCAACCGCAGCCAGCGCACCACCAAGCGCCAATGACCCAGTGTCTCCCATAAAGACCTTAGCGGGATTGCTGTTGTGGACCAAAAAGCCTAAACAGGCGCCACTCATAGCGCCGCAAAACACCATTAGCTCTGGATGAGTCGGGGCGATGAGTGCACCTAGTCCTAACAATGCGATCGCGGCTGTGCCACCAAGCAACCCATCCAAGCCGTCCGTTAGATTAGTTGCATTGCTCTCCGCAACCAATACGAACCCTGCGAGGGGCCAAAACAGAATGCCTAAAGGCAGCATCAACCCAAAGGGCAGCGATAACTGAGTGACAGTCACTGGTTGAGTTAGCATCACCCACAGGCAAAAGGCGATCGCAAAACTAATTTGCAATACCAGCTTCATGCGAGGAGAGATGCCCTTGTTGGACTTACGACGTAGGACTTGCCAATCGTCCAACCAGCCAATAAAACCGTAGGCCAGCGTCAGAAAACTAGTCGCCATCACCAGCGGCGAAAAGCCAGAAAACGCGATGGCAAAAACGACCCCTAGAGGCACAAAGAAAACGCCGCCCATTGTTGGAGTGCCCGCTTTCTTGAGATGCGCTTTGGGGCCCTCCTCGCGAATGAATTGACCTGTTTTTAGCGCTCGCAAGATAGGCAAAGCAAGAAATCCGGCGATCGCTGTCATCCCCCAAACACAAACCAAGGGACTGGTGAGCGACTGTAGCTCTCCTAAACGACCCGCAACAGCATCCAAGACTATGCTGCCGAGTAACAAACTTGTGCTAACTAAAAGCAGTAACGCTCTGCCTGAGGGTGCAATTGACCTCAGGGGCTTATTCGACAAAAACTTGGCATCCACAACGACCTTAACTCCTCACACTGACCCTTACACCACACCACTAGGGTCTCTCAGATGCACCCTAAAGGTCTTTGACACATTTCACAAGTCCAGATGACTACTAATCGTCATCATCGAGACTTAGATCGTCGTCGTCATCATCGTCAACATCGAAACTCTTATCAGAGTCTCCCATCAGATCATCAATTTCTTCGCTTTCTTCCTCGGCGGTGACGGGGACAACAACTTCCCGTGCCTTCAGCCGACCTGTGCCTTCTAGCCAGGTCAAAATAGAAGGCTCTTGTTGAGTCGGCAATACATCAGCCGTTTGGTTGCGAGGAATGATTCGGAGAGAAGGGTTATACGTCATAAAGAACTCAATCTTAAAAAAGTTGGGATTTTACCGGATCGCTGTGACCAAGTCATTGGACAGATGCACGCCACAAGTCGTGACTGATATTCTATCTATAACAAGATCTGCGTCGAGAGCATCCCTTTCGAGTTTACCACTGGGAGTTTTAACCGAGAAACTGAAAGTTGTCAATTAAAACTCACGTAAGCTTACAGTTATTCCGGTAACTGAAGACGAAATTTACAAATCCTTACTGGCAACCCTAGTTGGACAAGGCAGATGTTGGGCAAAACCGAACTGTTAGAGGCGATCGCATCCACCAATCGAGGGCTTTTGGCATCAGATACGGACCGCCAAGCGATCCAAAGTCTGATTGCTCGTTTAGAAGACCGCAGTCCCCATGTTCAGCCTCTGGAGGCGACTGAGCAGCTGAACGGCGTGTGGCGGCTACTTTATACCAATAGTCGTGACCTTTTGGGTATTGACAATATTCCCTTTTACAAGCTCGGGCAGATCTATCAGTGCGTTTATTTGAACGAAGCCCGAATTTATAACGTAGCTGAAGTGGTTGGACTCCCTCAGCTTGAAGGTCTCGTTTCCGTAGCGGCTCGCTTTGAAGCCGTCTCTCAAAAGCGGGTAAATGTGGCCTTTGAAAGAGCGGTCTTAGGATTGCAGCGTTTGCTGGGATATCGGAATCCTGGATCTTTTATTCAAACACTACAGCTTCAAGGAAAGCTGCCGTTTTGGCAGGGGATTGATTTTCAAATCAATAGCGATCGTCAGTCCGGTTGGCTGGAGATCACCTATTTAGATGATGATCTCCGTATTGGTCGCGGTAATCAGGGCAGTCTGTTTGTCTTACGCAAAGTGCCTTAGGGGATCTCCAGAAAAGAATTTACCGCTGGTAGGGTGTCATTAGCGCAGCGTCATGCACCACGGTCGGATATTTCTATTTTCAGAAATCTCCTTAGCGTTCTGATGGTCAGAGAGTGCGATAGACCCGATAGTTGATGTTGGGGAAGATATTATCGATCGCCTCAACTTTGGCGAGCCAACCCGAATCGATTTTTTCCTGGTTGAGGTCTTCCCAGAGTTTGGTAAAGCGAGCTAGGTGAGACCGAGTTCGTCGTACAGCATAAGGCACCATCGTTCCCGTTCGCATAATAAACGCCCAGTCAGACGACTGAGCCAAAAGGAGTTCTCGGGCAGCCTGATTTAACGCTCGCCATTCCAGTTCGTCAGCAGGTTCTTGTTTGGCCAAGTCGATCATTCGCTCAGCTGCTTTATGGAGGTGGGGATAGATCCAAGCGTTCGTATCGTTGAGCCAATATTCATGAAAACCTTTATAGCCCCAGCTGGATTGAGAGGGACGCGCGACCTGCTGAGTTGGATTCTCAAGTAGATAGTCGGCTAAGTGCGTCATGTTATAAGTTCCTTGGTCAAACCAGGTCTTACGGAAGAGATAGTCTAGGAACCAAGGACCCTCGTACCACCAGTGACCAAACAGTTCCGCATCATAGGGAGACACGATGATGGGTGGACGGTGCATGATGTCATGTAGATGTTCAACTTGCCGTTCTCGATTGAACATGAAGTTGGACGCATGCTCTGCTGCTTTTTCTCTAGCCCAATAGGGGTCGTACCATTCTTTATCCGATAGTCCGAGTCCCTTACCTGTGATCTTGTGATACTTGATGCCCACATTTTTTCGTTGACCGTTTGGCATCACATAGGGCTTGATGTATTCATATTCAGCATCCCACCCTAGATCACGATAGAACTCTCGATATTCGGATGCGCCAGGATAGCCCACTTGAGAAGACCAGACCTGCTGAGATGATTCATGATCCCGACCGAATGCCGCAACCCCTGTCTCCGTATAAATAGGAGAATAGGAACCAAATCGAGGCCGAGGCCGAGCATAGAGAATACCGTGCCCATCCGTCAGAAAATAGCGCAACCCTGCATCTGCCAGCATTCGCTCAACCCCTTCGTAGTAGGCGCATTCCGGCAGCCAGATGCCATTAGGGGGGCGATCGAAATGTTCGGTGTAGCTTTCAACCGCAACTTGAATTTGGGCCCAGACCGCCTCTGGATACATCTTCATAAGCGGCAAATAGCCGTGAGTTGCACCGCAGGTAATGATTTCTAAGTTGTTACTGTCTTGAAATTGCTTGAATGCCTTGACTAGGTCGCGATCGTACTTTTCCCAGATGCGTCGAACATGATTGAACTCTTTGGCGTAGTGTTCGGCCAGATATTGTAAGTGACCATTGTGAACGTTGCGGTCAACCTCAAGCTCAATTAGTTCCTCTAGTTTAGTGAGGTGCTCGTCATATCGCTCCTGTAGAAGCGGATCCCGCAGCATCGCTACCAAAGGCGGCGTCATGCTCATGGTCAGCTTGAAGTCAACGCCGTCTTGCTTGAGTCCTTCAAACATCGTGATCAGCGGGACGTAAGTCTCGGTAATCGCCTCAAAGAGCCACTCTTCCTCAAGTACGAAGTCGCTTTCTGGGTGTCGAACGAAAGGAAGGTGTGCATGTAAAACGAGGGCGAGATATCCGATACTCATGACGGTTGCGTCTCTCTAACTGGACGTGTGGAGCAATATAAACGTTGAAGCTACTTCAGCTTTGGACAAATTGTAAAGCAAAGCTAAACCATCTACTGGTTTCTTGGACAACCGAAGTTGAATCTTGATGGAACGCGATCGCTATGCTGCGTCAAAGTAAGCCGCAGTGCCACGTTCACAAAAAGTAGAAAATCACGCTGCGTGGTCGCAAACTGTAGCAAAAAATAACATCAAGCTGAGCAGGCTATCAGACCGCATTCTCTGAAAAATCCTTGGCAATACTGCTAGCATTTTTGTAGTGAGTTTTTACAAAAGCCACTCTGTGACGAACAGTTTTTTGTGCGTGGCCCTCAGTTTTTGTGTTTTGCAAAAATCCCTCTCAAACTGTTCAGCATAGTGGTCTGTTCGTGTTTGCTGGACATCCCCAATTGCAGCAGCGGTAACAAAATTCTGTTTCAATTACGTTGAACTCTATCTTGAGTAGTCCATATTTGTATGCTTTAAGAAGAGTCGCAGAGAGTATTTCAAGTAAAATAAGAAATCGTATCTGAATTCTCATTTCAGGGGCGATGCTTAATCCGAGTATTTTTTGTTGTATCGTCTACCTTTTGTAATAGAGCAAACAATTACTAAATCTTTCATAAGGATCTGTTTAGCTATTAGTAGTTTGATAATGATAGTAGTGCGAGTGCTATAAGTTAATCTGGTAATACAGGCGTTTGTGAGCGAATCAACGTAGACCCTTAAAAATTCAATTAAAGGAGTATGGTGCAGGGGTTTCCCACAGTACTTGTAGTAGATGATGACAACGATTCGCGAAGCTTTCTGAACATTGCATTGCAAGCGGGAGCTTTTCAGGTGCTGGAGGCAGCGACTGGTATGGGCGGTTTGTCCATCGTCATGAATGAAGTTGTCGATATTGTTCTTTTGGATGCGGTTCTGCCTGATATTGATGGGTTTCGGTGCTGCGAGATTATGCATCAGCGCTTGCGCGATCGCTGCCCGCCAGTCTTGATGATTACCGCTCTGAGCGATGAAATTTCTGTCGAGAAAGCTTTTGAGGCCCAGGCTACCGATTTCATCACGAAACCGGTCCATCTCTCTGTCCTCCTGCACCGCATAAAACGTGTGCTGCAGGAACGTCAATTGCTTCGAGAACTAGAGTTAGCTAATTCATACTTGCAGCACATTTCTTCGACTGATGAACTGACTGGCTTATCCAATCGTCGGTTTTTTCAGGCCAATCTAAATAAAGAATGGAAAAGATTGGTTAGAGAACAAACCCCTTTAGGTGTTTTGCTTTGTGACTTAGATTATTTCAAGCAATACAACGATGCCTATGGACATTTAGAAGGCGATCGCTGTCTAAAGCAATTTGCGGCAATTCTTCGGTCATCCGTTGAACGTTCGACGGATTTAGTAGCCCGGTATGGTGGTGAGGAGTTTATCCTGCTATTGCCAAACACCTCTCTGGAAGGACTTAAAGTTATCGATCAGCGAATCCGCGCACAATTAACCCGTCAGGCAATTCCTCACTATCAGTCTCCAATTAGCCAGATTGTGACGTACAGTTCAGGTGGAACGGCGGTCATTCCGCAGATTTCCAGAGACCCTACAGATCTCATCGAAGAAGCGGATAAAGCTCTGTATGAAGCTAAGGATCTGGGGCGTAATCGTCTTATCATTCGAAATAGCATGAGTCTAGTCTAGATTGGCCTGACGACTCAGCTTACGAAGCGTTCGGTGCATTTCAGGTAAGCGGCTGAAGACGGCAGATGCTTTCAAAAAAGCTTTGTGGGGCAGCGCCGGAATGCCCGTGACAATTTCACCCGGTTTGACATCGCTGTGGATACCCGCTTTAGCCGTTGCGATCGCTCCTTTCCCAATCCTGGCCTGGTTCGAGATTCCTACTTGGCCCGCTAAAATCGCCTGATCTTCAACAGTGACGCCACCTGCCATACCGACTTGAGCCGCCATGACAACGCCTTGCCCAATCTCGCAGCCGTGAGCCACATGAACCAAGTTGTCAAGCTTCGTACCGCGTCGCACCCGAGTTTCACCCACTGCGGGGCGATCTACCGCTGAGTTGCAACCAATCTCGACGCCATCTTCCAAAACGGTAATGCCTGACTGCTCCATCTTTTCCCATCCGGCAGCTGTAGGAACGAAGCCAAACCCTTCTGAGCCAATCACAGCCCCGCTGTGAATCACACAGTCTGCACCGATTCGAGTCCGCTCGTGAATTACACAATTGGCATGAAGTACGGTGCGATCGCCGACAACCGCGTTGGGGTAGACCACCACGTTGGGATGAATACAGACACCAGTTCCCACCTTGGCTCCTGCTTGAATCACAGCATGGGCACCAATACTCACGTCGTCTCCAATTTGGGCTGCGGGATCAATGATGGCGGTTGAATGGATGCTGGGAGAAGGTTTGAATGGCTGATAAAACAGCGCGATCGCCCGGGCAAATCCCAAGCGGGGATCTGGTGTGCTGATCCAGGCAATGTTGCGATCGTTGGCATAGGCTTGGAGCGCTTCATTCTTCGGTAAAATTAGGGCGCTAGCTGCGGTCGTTTCGACGTACTTGGCAAACTTCTCACCTTCGATATAGCTCAGGGTCCCTGGCGCTGCCGTCTGCACCGCAGCAACCCCTGCAATATCGGGATCCCGATCCGGAAAGGCCGACAAACTTGATTCCTCAGTGATGCCGATAGCTTGGGCGATAGCGCTGAACTTCATACTGTTTTAAGTGAACAGGAGCTTCCTTACGCTACCAGAAACGCGACACACTCTACATGAGCTGTCTGTGGAAAGAAGTCCGCAGGTTGTACACGATTTAAGTGATAACCGCCTGCACGACAGAGCTTTTTGAGATCGCGGGCTAGTGTTGCTGGGTTGCAGCTCATGTAAGCAATTCGTTGCGGATGGAGCGAGATGAGGGCCTCTAGAACGTGATCATCGCAGCCTTTACGGGGTGGATCGAGCATGACAACATCAGGAACGCGGTCTTGCAAATGTAGCCTTACCTGAGGTAACAGTTCTGCTACTGTTCCCGCCTGAAATCGCACGTTGGCGATCCCGTTGAGCTCAGCATTTTCAGCCGCAATTTCAACAGCTTCGTCTTGGACTTCTAAACCTAAACAGAATTCTGCGCGTTGTGCGATCGGTAGTGTCAGCGTGCCAATGCCACAATAAGCATCGACAATGGCCTCAGTTCCTTGTAGTTGCAATTCATTCACAATGACGGCTAGTAGCCGCTCAGCCTGCTCTGTGTGAATTTGAAAGAAAGTGGTGGGATAAATATGAAAGGTCAGTTCCGCAAACTGTTCTTCCAAATAGGGCTGCCCTACAACATATCGCGTCTTTTTACCCCAGATCGCATTGCCTGACTTGCGATTCCGGTTGATACAAATTCCCGCCAGTTCTGGATAACGCTGTTTCCACTGGAGGCATTGCTCCTCCAAGCCCTCAAGTTCCCAGGTCGTACTGATCAGCGTCAGCAGCATTTGACCTGTGCGGCGGCCAATGCGGAGAGCCAGATGCCGCAGTGCACCTTCTCGGCTACTTTCGTCAAAAATAGACCACCCTCGCTGCTGAATATCCTGTTTGACTTCGGCTAGTAGCGGATCGAGGCGATCGTCCTGTACGGGACACTGATTCAAATTCACAATTTGATGAGTCCCCTTGCGGAAATAACCAGCCTTCACTTTGCCTTCTGGCGATCGCCCCAAAGGATAAGTTGCCTTATTGCGATAGTCCAAAGGGTGGTCCGCCGCCAGAATGGGATCAACTTGAACGTCAGCAAAACCGCCGATGCGTGTAAGAGCATCGGTAACCTGTTGCTGTTTAGCGGCAAGCTGCGCTTCATAGGTCACAGACTGCCACTGACAACCCCCGCACTTGTCCGCCACAATGCAGGCGGGTCGGATGCGATCGCTAGACGCTTGCAATATCTCCAATAGCTTGCCCCTGCCGAAAGACGGTTTCGTGAAAATCAGGCGGGTTTGGATGCGATCGCCTGGCACCGTATCGGGAACAAACACTACACGATTGTCCCAACGACCGACACCTTCACCACTGCTACTGAGATCAGTGATATCGAGTTCGAGGGTTTGCCCTTGTTGCCAGTGAATCATTGGGGTGACGAGTGAATAATGTAGATGGGTAGATGCAAGGAGAAAGAGAGTTTATCCTAGTTATTTGAATGGATGGCCTGCTTGACCAAAAATATCGTCTTCGGTGCTGACCGCTTTTTCAGCCTCATCAACGTAGCCGCTTTTGGCTTGGGGAAAGGCGTCACAGTAGGGAATGTAGGGTTTAATGTCTAGTACAGGAGTTTGGTCTAGAAGATCGATGCCTTCCACGTGAATAACACCAGCTTCAACTTTGAGAATGCGGGTAACGCTAAGGCTAATGGGGTTGGGTCTGTGCGGAGCACGGGTTGCCAGGGTGCCTCGACGTACTCTCGGACCACGAGGAGGCATGACGGTGGGATTCCAGTGATGGTTGAGATGAAGCCATGCAATCACCCATAAGTATTCAAACCCTTCTAAATCTTTTAGCGCGATCGCTGGCACGACATCTGGAAAGAGTTCGATACGGGCGATCGCGGGATTGTAGTCTGATGGCACGGTGGAGAGCTGAGACTGTCGTGGTGTTCCATGGCGCTCTGTATAGGGCGATCGTACGATCCCAATAGCCCTCAGCGTCACCTCACAGGGAAAATCAACTGCCTGACTGTAGTGCTTAGGAGGTCGTTTTGGCATCGTTTTAGCGGGCTATCTCCAAGAGCGTCTATGATTTTTCGCCAGATTGCTTCAATGCAAAATCAATGACGGTTTTGCTGAGGCGGATGCGATGATTAAGCATGTTATCGATAGCAGATTTGAGTGAGAAAGACGGGTTTTGTTGCTTGTCTTTAAGCAGCACTCCAATAGAGCCAGTCAAAGATAACCCACACAGCCGAGCTATGCGTCTGCCAGCAACAAGAGAGATTAACGGAGATGTATTAACGACAATTACCTTTGAGTCAGGCATTAGCAATATCAGACAACAGTTCGGCTTCGGTTAAATCAATCACTGGCACTCCATAGTCATCTAGCTTGAGCAGAAATGTGATTCGGTCTACGTTCAGAAGCCTAGCGGCCATACCGGAAGACAGTCGTTTCATTTCGAAGAGTTTTACAGCCATAGCCCACTTGGCTTCTTGTTCAAATTGCTCTTGAGTACGGCCAAGGGCATCTGGAAAAGTATCTGGATAATCAATAACTAACTGCAAAGACATCGTTTTTCTCTATGGTGTGTATAGCAGGTATTAGCATGAGACTAGATCGCAGCTGGTAGACAATCCTACGGGTGCTCTTAAACAGCCTTCTAACGTGTGGCCTGCTGACAGCGTCGTCATTCACCTCCCCTCATTATTATGGATATCCTGGTTGTTGAAGATGAGCTAGACATTGCCAATCTCATCAAGGTTTATCTGGAAAAGGAAGGTTTTACGGTTCATCTTTGTCGCGACGGGCAGCAGGCATTGCAAATGGCTCAGACCATTCAGCCAGATGTTGTTGTGCTGGACCTGATGCTGCCTGGACTGGATGGACTCGAAGTGTGTGCCCAAATCCGTCAGAAACCTGGGGACAAAGATCCTTACATCATGATGGTGACGGCTAAGGGGGAAGAACTGGATCGCATTATTGGTTTATCTACTGGGGCGGATGACTATTTGGTGAAGCCGTTTAGCCCAAGGGAGTTGGTCGCCAGGGTGAGGGCTTTGCTACGGCGTAGTCTACGGCAGGGGGGGCAAACACCCCAGTTTCAGAGTCCGCATTTTCAGCTCGATCCAACTCAGCGGCTAGCAACGCGATCGCTCCCAGATGGCACATCGGAACCCCTGTCTTTGACCACGCTAGAATTTGACCTATTGGCAACCTTTGTCAGCTACCCCGGTCGTGTATGGACACGCCCCCAGCTGATCGAAAAGCTTTGGGGCGAAGACTTTTATGGGGATGAGCGGATCGTAGACGCTCACATAGCTCGTCTACGAAAAAAGGTTGAACCGGACCCGGCTCAGCCAACCCATATCAAAACGGTGATTGGGGTAGGGTACAAGTTTGAGGACGAAGCTGATCCATCATGAGAAAGCCTAGCCTGCGAAGTCGTCTGTTTAGAGCACACCTGACTGTACTAGCGATCGGAATCATCACCCTAACAATTGTGGGCTGGCTATACACGCCACGACTCTTTATCCTGCGGCTACGGCGTATCCAAGGCAGCAATTTCCGCATGGCCCAAGTTCAAGGGCAACTCGTCGAAGTTTTTCAGTTTGCTTGGGGGCGTGGGATGTTGTGGGCGGCGCTGCTAGGAGGAATCTCAGCCAGTAGTTTGAGCTATTGGCTGTCTCAGCGCATTGTCGATCCGCTGTTAGAGATGGAAGGAATTACCCGCGCCTTTGCCTCGGGAGAACTGGACCGACGCCTGCCCGAGTATGAAATTCTGGAGCTGACTCAGTTGGCTAATAGCGTGAATCACATGGCGGCTGATATTCAGAGCGTGGAACAGCGGCGACGTGATTTGGTGAGTGACCTATCCCATGAGTTACGGACTCCGCTAACGATCCTGAAAGGTTATTTAGAAGGGCTTTCAGATGGAACTTTAGAGGCTGATCCTGCCATTTACGATCGCCTCATCCGCGAAACAGGACGACTTCAGCGGTTGGTAAATGATCTTCAAGAGCTATCCCAGCTAGAGTCAGGTTATTTATCCATCAACCCCCGACCTACAGATTTACACGATCTGCTGGCCTCTATCATGGCTCGGTTTACCGATCAACGTTTGCCGGATGATCCGGTCCAGTTGCGGTTGCACTATCCCAAAAAGCTCCCTTTGGTGCAAGCCGATGCAGAGCGTATTGAGCAGGTGATGGTCAATCTCCTCAGCAATGCGTTACGACATACGGAGGTCGGATATGTTCAAGTGAGGGTATGGTCGGAAGGGATGAAGGTTTGGGTGTCCGTGGAAGATACTGGCCCAGGCATTGCGCCAGAAGATGTCAATCATGTGTTTGACCGCTTCTGGCGAGCTGATCGCTCACGCGATCGCGCTTCCGGGGGCACAGGTATCGGATTAACCATTTGCCAGCGTTTAATCGACCTTCATGGTGGGCATATTGAAGTTGAGAGCATCGTCGGACAGGGCAGCATCTTTCGATTTTGGTTACCAATTGCGGGGACATCTGGCTCTCACGAAGCCAGATCACGCCCACTGCTAGAGAAAACCGTGTAACCTTGATATGAACATTAGTTGCTAGGATTTTTACCCTCACCCCGGTTGCCATGCAGGATTCTCCGCCAAAACTATCGGATTATCGGGATGCTAGTGGCCGTCAAGCTCGTCGCAAGCTGCTCCATAAACCTGGTCACCTGTTTCGGGATCGTTACCGGATCGTTAAAGTCTTAGCCTCTGGGGGATTCGGGGTGACGTATCTGGCTCAAGATGGTGTTATTCCAGGGAGTCCCCTTTGCGTAATTAAGCAGCTTTGTCCTAAGGTCAACAGTCCTCTTGCATTAGAGCGGGCAAAACGACGCTTTCGCAAAGAAGCCAAGGTCTTGGCAAAAGTCGGCAGCCATTCTCAAATTCCTCTCCTGCTGGACTATTTCACAATCAATGACGGTTTTTATTTAGTTCAGGAATATATTCCTGGACAGGTTCTGACCAAAGAAGTGCGGCGTTATGGACCTCAGAGTGAACGGCACGTCAAGCAATTTCTGCGAGAGATTTTGCCTGTCGTCAAGTTTGTTCACCGTTGCCGCATCATTCATCGTGATATCAAACCACCCAATATCATTCGTTGTGCTGACGACGGGCGGTTGGTCCTGATTGATTTCGGAGCTGTACGTGAGTGTTTAGGCGAACTTGGAGAAGGCAGCTACCAAAACTCGATGACACAGTTTGTGGGGACGCCCGGATTTGCCCCACCAGAACAGCAAGCGCTGCGTCCTACTTACTCCAGTGACATTTATGCGCTGGGGATGACCTGCCTGTTTTTATTAACGAGCAAGACACCGATTGAATTTGATTCAGATCCCAAAACAGGCCGTATTCTATGGCAGCACTTAGTCAAACTTAGCAATCGCTTCACCGATATTTTAGAAAAAATGTTGAGTCCTGATGTCGTTGACCGCTTTGAAACGGTTGACGAACTGATGCGGGCATTAGTGCTGGAAGACTATTTCGACACGCTGCAACCCGGCCTGAGCTATCAACCCCGCTCGATGCAACCGGATGATGTAATGGAGCCGATAGACGGCTATCTCACGCCTATTCAGCGACAGGCCATTTCGATTCGTCGTTGGCGATCGCGCCGTCAAAAATCTAATGCTCAGCCCACCCCAAACACGGGTTTTCCCATGTCTACGGGAACTGCATCCCCTAACCATCTTTTTTAGCCATACGGTCAATACAGCACCACAGAGCGAATACTCTTGCCGGCATGCATCAAATCGAAGGTGGTATTGGCATCAAGGATTTTCAGTCCCCTTTTGGGGAAGGATGCTATGCTGGGGCATCAGCCTTTGAGATCGGAGGTGACCTGTGGCTCCTCAACGGCAGCGAAAGTTATCCTGGCCGAAGAAGACAGAACTTGTTGGACTGGAATTTTTGCTCCAAGCTACGCAAGACTGTGAGTTGTACCCGCAATACACGATCGCTCTCCACGCCTGGTTTTTACAACAAATTCAGAGCTTTGATCCAGAACTTTCAGCCTATCTACACGACGGCGAATCAGAAAAATCCTTTTCTATCACGGGATTAGACGGGCAATTCGTTTCTCATCGGCGATCATTGCAGCTGAAGCAAGGACAAACCTATCGTTGGCAAGTGCATGGTTTCTCCAAAGAGGCTGCTGCAGGCTTAGCCGCTTGGTTGCAGGAACCGCCAACGGAGTTGGTCATCAAGACAACGCCCCTGACTGTTCAAGATATTCAGATTGTCCTACCAGCAACAACCTACCAAGCTTTGTCAAAAGAGCCATCGGACAGCAACTCCTTCAGCCTCACCTTCGCTAGCCCCACCAGCTTTCGACGTAAAGGTCATCATCTACCGTTACCCTGGCCGCGTAACGTCTTTCATAGCTATCTGCGACGTTGGAACCATTTCTCGGAGCAAGCGGTTTCTCAAGACGAGTTTTTAGACTGGATTGATGACCACGCTATTATTCAGCGACATCAAATGCAGTCAGTTAAGGTGGCAGCGGGCAAACGGGGATCCGTAACGGGATTCACTGGGGCGATCGCCTATGCCCTGACGTCTCAAGCTAAAAACCATCCTAATTTCCATAACTTATTTTTCACGCTGGGACGATTAGCTCCCTATTGTGGCACTGGACATAAAACGACTTTTGGCCTTGGCCACACAATCGCAGGCTGGCATCTCAAAGAGACCACTTTGGACGTTCCCCCTGTTCAAGTGTTACTTGCAGAGCGCATTGAAGAACTTACAATCCTGTTTCGAGAGCAGCGCAAACGCACGGGCGGCGATCGCGCTCAAAATATTGCGGAGAAATGGGCCACAGTTCTGGCTCGCCGAGAACAAGGCGACTCGCTCCTAGACATTGCCAACGACTTAGATATGCCCTACGAAACAGCAAAGACTTACAGTAAACTGGCACGGCGATCTCTGAAGGACAAGCCAAATTAAAGCTGTAGCTGATGTATAGCTTTAGTCAGATAGCTCGCCATCATGTCCTAGCGAAACTGACGACAGCTACATAGCGGCATGCATTTGAATCAAGCACACCCCGCTCCCTATTCCCTACTCCCTACTCCCTTAAGACCCTGAGATGTACTTGACCAAGCTGCACAGGACGATAAGTTAATCAAGTTGCTTTCACAGATCTCTGAGTTAGGTTGGGTCGCTCCACCGGTTCGAGAAAAGGGGGGATGGGACAATCCAGCATGATCACGATCGCCCTCAGAAGCTCTGCTTCCTTGGAAGTAACGTTGTTATCAAGCAGTACGGTATGCGCTGCTGCATCCACGATGGACTGTTTTAGTTTGGGGATGACAGGTTCTAACCGCCTCAAACTTTGACCAAAGTCATTCAAGCTGACTCGGAACAGCGTATGGGGGGGTTCTCGTTTGCGGGCTTCGGGCAAGTGACTTAGTCCAGATTTGAACGCATAAAGGGCGTCTGCGGGTTGCTGATGACCGATACGTGCTAGGACCGTTAACACAACCTGACAGTCTGACCAAACTGGTCCTAAGCTTGTAATTTCCTTGAGTGGTTCTGCTTTCTTCTGAAAGTGGGGACGTAAACGCTTTTGCAGAATGAGCTGCAGTACATATTCAGAGAGACTAAGTTTGCTATCAGCCCGAACAAGAGCCTGGATTTGCTTGAAAAACTGAGCACACTGCTGGGGGGTTATGGTTCTTAATGCTGGTATTGATAGATCAAGCAAGGACAGATATTGTCTAGAATCTAAGGCTTGCAATAGGTTCGCCATGTGTTCCACTGATTGAGGTGGAACCAGTGTTTGGGGTGTCTGAAACAGGCCAAGCTGGCGCGATCGCACATCTGGGTGAGTGTCCAATAGCAAACCATAGACCAGGGCCATGGCTCCCTGTTGCGATCGTACTGCGTCCTTCAAATCAGTAGGTAAAGCTTGCAGAAAAGTCTGCGCTTTCTTTAACTGCTGTGGACTAGCTGTGCCAATCTGTGCAACAAAGGCACTGGCCTGAATAGAAGTCGTTGCTGGGGCCGGGAGGGGAGGCGCAATAGCCTCCAAGTCGGGCGAGGTTGGTGCGTTGTTGGCCTGAAAACCCATCACAGCACCCGTCATGGATTCGGCTCCGGTAGCTATTGGCATAGCAGCTCCCTCCATAACCACCCCTGTGATGCGGCGAATTCTTTCCTTTAGTGGCGGATGGGTCGCCATCCAGTTACTCATCAAGGAAAGGCTTACAGCTTCTCCAAAAAACATGTGGCTGGCTTCTTCGGCTTTGGGCGATCGCAATCGTGAACCACTAGCAAAGCCACCAATACGACCAAGTGCTCCGGCCAAAGCTGCTGGATTGCGGGTGAACTGAACCGAGGATGCATCTGCTAAGAATTCACGCTGGCGGGAAACGCCACTTTTAATCAGCCGTCCAAACACAAGACCAATACCCCCCACCACCAGCATTGAGATGCCGATTAGGGCTACCTTGCCACCACCATCTTTATCTCTACGTGAAGAGCGCGATCGCCCTGAACCCTCAAGCATCATGCGCCCTAGAATATAGATGTAGAGTAGACCCTGAAGTACGCCAATCAGTTTGAGATTGAGCCGCATATCACCGTTGAGAATATGGCTGAATTCGTGGGCAATGACGCCCTGTAATTCTTCCCGGCTGAGCTGTTCTAAACAGCCTTGGGTGACGCCAATAACCGCGTCATCTGGAACGTACCCCGCAGCAAAGGCATTGATCCCGGTCTCACGCTCCAGCAGATAAACGGTAGGAATGGGAGTTCCTGAAGCGATCGCCATTTCTGCGACAACATTGAGCAGTTGCTTCTCCCTAAAGTCACTCGTTTGAGGATTGACCTGTTTGCCTCCTAGACTTTCGGCCACGGCAGGACCTCCACGCCGGAGCTCCACCATCTTTCTAAGGCTGCCAAAACTAATGATGCCTAGTGTCCCAACACTGACCAATCCAAAAAGGGCAGGCTGCCAGAGCCGAAATTGGCCGTCAGAATACTCTTGCAGGCCGAAAACAGCAATGAGGTAGAACGCAATAATCATGGCAAAGATTGCCAACACAAAGAGAGCAATTAGCCTTCCGGTATTTCGACGAGCTTGGTCCTGATGTTCAAAAAAATTCATAGCTCAGAGCGTAGAGTCGCGTTGTTCTCACTAGCCAAGGAATGAAGCGATGCGATGATTGCTCGGAAGAGCAGCCTAGGAGATGGCCTTTGGTCATTCAATCTGAGACGGGCAGGAATGCCAAAAAGCTTGCTGTGTAAGAATTATAGCCGTCGTCAGTTCTGCTTTTGACTATGCGACAAGCACCTAGACGTTACTTGATGCATTAGTCTCAACGGCTAAAAAGCTACGAGTCTGCCTTTTGCTAGCTGTCTTCTGCCCTTGTGAAACGTGGAGCTAGAAAGAGACCTGAGGAGCTTGTCGCATCTCGGGAGCTTCGATTGTTTCAAGTAGTTCAGCGGATTGAAAATTGAATCCGCTGGCGACCATATTGTTAGGAAAGACTTCTCGGCTTGTGTTGTAGCGGGTCACGGCGTCGTTGAAAGCCTGACGAGCAAATGCAATTTGGTTTTCGGTTGTTCTCAATTCTTCCGTAAGCTGAGCCATGTTTTGACTAGCTTTGAGGTCGGGATAGGCTTCAGAAAGGGCAAACAGCCGTCCTAATGTGCCTGTCAAAGCAGCTTCTGCTCCTGCTAATTGCTGCATAGCAGCAGGATCTCCTGGCAATTGAGCGGCCTGTTGGTTTGCGGCGATCGCGCTGTTACGAGCAGCAATCACCGCTTCCAGCGTTTCACGCTCGTGTTTCATGTAACCTCTGACCGTTTCCACCAAGTTAGGAATTAAATCATGTCGGCGTCTGAGCTGAACGTCGATTTGCGAAAAAGCATTTCGGTAACGATTGCGGAGCGTGACAAGCCGATTGTAAATGTTCATAATCGCGATCGCGGCCACAACAGCCAGCACAATCAAAATCACAATTAGGAAAACACTAATTCCAATGAAAGCGCCCATGCGCGTTCCTCCCGAATGACGACTTTAGGATCTATCTATCAATACAGCGTCGAAAAGAAGATTTCCGAATTAAGCTGTTTTGTCGTAGAGTTCCCGTTGCGTCTTCAGTTCTGACATGAACTTGAGGAAATTCAACCTGTTAATTCAATTAAATTCCCTAATATGAATTTGCCTTGATTTTAGGAAAGACGGTCAAAAAACTACGTATTGCGCTTCGTTCGAACCCAATCTTTCTCAGGTTTTAGGAAGGCTTTGATGTAAATTGGAACTTTCCAGAAAATGTATAGTGGAATCGCGATGAGCTGAGAAAAAGTCAACGTTTTGCGGCCCCAAACAATCCAGCAGATTAAGATTGTACTGACTAAAATAACATCGGCAACCAGCTGGATTTGGAAGGGAAGTATGACTCCAAAAAGTGTTGTGATGCCTGTGACAACAGTTGCTAATAGTCCAAGAATGCTCCACAAGGCCAGCGGTGGAATAGCTAGATCAAGCGCAAGAAACAGTAAATCGGGTCTCAACTGGCGAACTGATTGACCGACAAGCTTAGGAACATACGTTTTGAGAACCTGTAGATGGCCATGCTCCCATCGAGTTCGCTGGCTTTTCGCAGCTTCGCTATCGTCAGGCAAAACGCCAATCACTTGAGACTTAGGATCAAGCGTAGTTTTGTAACCCGCGATCGCTAAATCCATACCCAGCTTCATATCCTCAACGATATGTCCACTAGCTAACTCCACAGATTGCAAAGCCTTCCAGGGAAAAGCCATGCCAGTTCCCCCCAGCATGATGGGCGCTCCAATCTGAGTTAGACCCTGAGTTCTCACTCGATTCTTAACCGTCATTGCAAAGGCTGAAACGCGATCTCGCAACGTCGGCTCAATTGGTTGCTCCATTAAATAAAGTGCTTGTACGGGGCGATCACTGTGAAAGGCTTCTTGGGCAATGCGATCTAGCGTTCCAGGCGTAACCCAACAGTCTGCATCGACCATCACCACCACATCGGGCTGGTGCTCTGCTAAGGCTCTCAAACCGTAGTCCAGAGCATATCCTTTTCCTCGACGTGAGGTGTCTGTTCGCTCCAATACAGTGACGCCCGTGGTGCGGGCAAGTTCTGCGGTTTGATCACTACAGTTGTCAGCGATAACCCAGATTTTGTTTGGACTATCAACTTCTGGAATTAATTGGTTAAGGGTATTCTTGATGACGCTCTCTTCATTATGAGCAGGCATTAAAACGGCAAACGATAATGCCGATTCTGAATTATCAGGTTGGCTCTTTTTTGAGACCGGAAAGAGTGCGAGGAGACATTCCATCAACAGCAACGCAGTTAATGCGAGATAGGCAACAGATACTGCCCCAAGCAGTATCCCCAGTGCTGTTTTTAGCCAAACTTCCCAAGCCATAAAAAAATGGTCCTTAAAATTCAATCATTAAGGTTCAAGATTTATTCGAAATCACGAATCGGCAGAACATCAAATCAGAAATTAAGATGATCGTCGCCAAAATGGTCAGAACAGAAATTTAATTGAACAAGAGATTACGTCTGTCTTTTGGCTCTAGCAATCACTGCTGTAACTTATTTTTGGTGTTCCTAGTCGTTATCCGACCCGAATTGAACGACTGTCTCAGGCAATTAGCCACCACCAAAGATGCGCTCCAATAAGAGGATGAAGTTGAATGGCGCCGTTAATGGGGATAGTGTTCGGCCAATGGTGTCCAGGGTATTGAGGTAACCCCGTTTAGGAACAACGATGATGTCGCCATCTTGAATGGGTGTACCATCCACCAAGTTTGAGTTCATATCGATGATTTGCTCTTCCACTTGCCCGTTATCTTGCAATCGCAGTAACGCTACTGTGGACAGGTCTGCCGTGTCGATATCGTAGCCGCCGGCGATCGCCAATGCCGTTGAGACGGTTCCATCTGTGGGGACTTCGACGTCTCCAGGTCTGACTACCTCACCAATGACACGCACATTAACGGATTCAGGAGCCAAGCTAGAGCGAGCTACAACTTGCGGGTTGATGTCAATCGCAGCAGGAGGCGCTTCTGGAACAAATACAATATCGCCATCTTGAAGCAGGACATTACTGTCCCCGCCCCCTTCAAAAATAGACTCCCATAAGTTGACTTCTAGCGTTACGTCACGTCCATCAGGCAGCTGTCGCTGAACTTTGATATCCCTTAAGTCCGCTGTTCGCAAAACACCGCCCGCACCGACTAGAGCTGTACTCAAAGTAGGTGCAGTGGATGCTGATGTCAGCTGTGCATTGTTATCAACTCGGGTGTTGAAAGTTGAAAGACTATTGAGCTGCACAGGGCCAGGACGATTGACTTCACCGCCAACCGTTACTACAACAGGTCTTAAAGTATTGAGACTAACCTCGACAACAGGTTCAACTAAATAGAAGCTGAAGCGACGAGTAATATCTGCTTCGAGATCCTCAAGAGTTCTTCCTGCTGCGGTTACGGCACCAACCAGTGGCAACAGAATGGTTCCATCTGGCAGGACAATACGGTTACGTTCCAGGTCAGTAACACCGATGACTGAAACATCAAGCTGATCACCCGGTCCTAGTAGATACCCAGTTAATCCAGTATTAAGATCGCTGAATGGGACCGTGGAATCTAGGGTTTCATCAAAGAAAACTGGCTCTTCAGGAGGCGGAGGCAGCGTTTCAAAGACCTCATCCGCCAGATCATCCTCCATCTCCTCTGAATCGTCCTCCATCTCCTCTGAATCATTTTCTTCTCCTGGGGGCGGGTCAGGAGTTTCTGACGCAGCTGGCAAAGGGGATATTAGCTCAGAATCTTCGTCTTCAATGTGAGCGTCAGCCATTTGTAGCTGAGTCGGTGTCGCCTCTTTCACAGTCATCTCAGTTGAGTCAGCCACTGCGGGACTGATCAGTACTGCACTTGACAAAGGCAGCAAGGTGAAGCTCAGCCACCGAAAAATTGTGTAGTTCTTTGAGAGGGACATCGCTATATCTACTTTAAGAATAAAACTTGAAGATGTAATCGGACAGCGCCACAGTAGTTTGTGGCGCTGTGCTTTATCTATCTGACGCCAATGGAACCCTGTTTGTTCTTCGGGCTCATAAGGGAGCGTTCAGCTTCCTCACCAGGCCAGTCGAACCGGCTACGGGTCATGGATACGTAATCGTCGTGCTCGTTATTAACGTTGATGCCATTGGCGACAAATCCCAAAACATCAGCTTCGGCTCGACTCAGCAATGATTTAGCCGCTAGCACACTGGCAGAATCGACGTGACGAGGACGGACAACCATCAAAACACCGTCTGCCATCTTGCCTAGAATGGCGGCATCTGCGGCCCCGATTAGAGGTGGAGAATCCAGAATGACGTAATCATATTGAGTCGATAGCTGTTGCATCAGATTTGCCATCCGCTCGGAGTCCACCAGCGCTAACGGATTCGGTGGTACAACACCCGCAGGTAGAAGCGTAACGTTCTCGGCAACAGGCTGTAGTGCTTCCTCTAGCTCTCCTTCTCCTACCAAAACGTGGCTCAAACCGACGCGGTTTAGGACGTTCCAGATATGGTGTTGTGAGGGCGATCGCATGTCGGCGTCAATTAGCAAGACGCGACGACCAACTTGTGCCATTGAAACGGCTAAATTCGCACACACTTCAGTCTTCCCCTCTTGGGCAACCGAACTCGTGACCACAAACATCCGTAGTGGATGGTCAGACCGGATAAATTTCAGATTTGCTTGCAACATCTGGTATCCAGACGAGATAATGGGCTGGGTTCCAGTTAGGGTCACGACCCGAGGCGAAATGCCGCCACTGTGAGCCGTCGGTAGCACAAACTCATTGCTATCACCGGTACCAAATTTAGGAATGACGCCTAGTAGGGTATACCCCAGCAGAGCTTCAGCGTCTTTAGCCGTTTTGACCGATTTATCCAGCAAGTCGAGCAGGAAGGCCAATGCAATACCCGACAGAACACCCGCACCAATGCCGGCCAGAATGAGCTTCATCTGCCTACTGCGATCGGACACTGGGTTAGCAGGTGGAGTAGCCTGCTCTTGAATCTGAACTGTTCCCAACGTTTGGTTTTCAGTCAACCGCACCTCTTGTAATCGGCTGACCAACAGGTCGTAATCTCGTTGAGCTGTCTCCAGATCGGTGACCAGTTCCAGTTCTTCTTTTTCTAGTGTTGGTATGATGGCAGAACGCTCGATATACTCTTCACGGGCCTGCTCTAGTTCCCGAATACTTTCCTCGATAGACTGGCGTTCAGCCTCGACTTGCAGAAGTTCCGCCGTTAGGTTGGCTTCGATATCACTGATTTCGTAGTCTCCTACATCGGAGCTGTAGGTCCGACCGATTACGTCAGAGACACGTTCGTTCAAAAGCGATACAAGTGCATCTTGCTGGCGTCTCAGATTAGAGACAATCGGGTGATTCTCAGTATACGTAGCGCCCTGAACCGCTAGTTCAGTTTGCACCTCTCCCAAACTGGTTAGAACCTCCTGCACACTTTCAGCAGAATTCAACTTAACCAGGTCCTGAGCCTCCTCGGCAGACAGGTTCAGTTGGTCGCGTAGGGTGTTAGAACGGGAAGCCACTGCCGCCAGCTGAGTTTCTAAGCCTTGTGCCTCTCCTTCAACACCTTGAAGAAAGCCAACGACAGCCTGAGTTTCTTCAGCCAAGTTAACGATATCGTTGCGAACTTTGAAATCCCGTAGCGCTGCAGCCGCTCGATCCACGCCATCTCGAATCGTCGGCAGTTGATCCTCGATGAATTCCCTAGCGGCTCTTGCCTCACTACGGTTGTTCTCGACATTCTTCTCGATGAATGCATCCATCAGAGTGTTGACCACCGCTGCTGATCGTTCTGGATTAGCAGACACGTATGATACTTCAAGAATGTTCGTTCCTGGAACTGACTCAACGGTTAAGTCAGATCTGAGGGCATTAGGAGAAATTAAATTGCCCTCATCATTTCTCAGATCCAGCGTTTCGATAACCTGTGTCAAGAGCGGAGTCGCTTGCAAAATCTGACGCTGCGTTTCCAGAATGTTGGCTTCTCTGTCCAATGTTGCCGGGGTAGACAGTTCTTGACCAATACCAATCAAAGATGCTGTCCGATCTCTCTGGATAAACACTCGTCCTGAGGCTTTGTAGCCTCCCTTCATTCGCATGGCTACGAAGCCCGCCCCTAGGACACACAGCAGGGCAAGAGCAGTTGCAGGTAACCAGCGTCGCTTGAGTACCAGCCAGTACCGCTGCAAATCAATCTGCTCGATGTAATCTTTGTAATTCTGATAGTCTTTCTGATCCATGGTCCGAGGGTTAGATGAAGGGATCTGTCTTTACTTATAATCCTGTCCTATTGGGTTTATGGACAGTGTCATCTGTAAATATCTGGTAAACATTTTCGCTGACATGTCTAGCCTTGTAGGGCTTACACGGGTTTCCTAAGCAAATGCACTGAGATGGTAGATCGGAAAAAACACCGCTATTAGCACCTACTACTGTATTAGCGCCGACGGATACGCCTGGGCCAACAAAGCAGTTTGCGGCTATCCAAACACCGTTTTCTAAGGTGATGGGAGCAACTTGTAAGCCAAATGCACAATCTGATGGATTATGAGACCCTGTGCAGAGGTAGCTGTTTTGAGAAACGACGCAGTGATTTCCCAGACGAATAGAGGCCAAACTGTAGAACTCAACTCCGCTACCAATCCAGCTGTAATCCCCAATTTCTATTTTCCAGGGATAGTAAAATCGGGCTGAAGGGCGAATAACCACTTGTGTGCCGATTTTTGCCCCAAACAAACGCAACAGGGCCCGGCGGGGGGCATGATGCGCGTGAAGAGTTAGCGGAAACGCGATCGCTTGTATTAACCACCACAGTAACACTACCCATTTAGGCCGTCCAGGTGAGTACCACGACTGGTCATATTGTCGTAGATCTACCAGGGCAGGTTCCCCAATCCCGTTGCTCTGTTGAGGCTGTGAGTAGACTGTCATTGGATGCACCACTGCCTTTTCATCAAAGGAATGCGTCATGTTTCAATGCCGCTAGCTCTGAACATTGACGGATGCGATCGCTTGCGGTTTGTCATTCGTGGACTGAATGGGTGTATTGACCTCCTCTTTCTTCTCTCGAACATTAAGCTGTCCGCCAAATTTTTTCAGCTCGAATAACTTCACCCCAATTTGATACTCATACTGACTGAGCAAACGTGCGTAGATATATCCGGCTCGTCCATCTAAGAAACCGAGACGAATGAAATAACATAGAACAAATCTTAAAAAAGGTTTGAAGGGCAAGCGGACCCAAATCTTTTTCAAAAACCGCTTGCGCTGTACTGAATCCCCGAAGAGGTTGGCACCAATGGTTCCATCCTCTCCCATGCCTGTAAGCAAGTTGTAATAGACCCGCGCTTCCCAGTTGGAATAGCGATTATGTCGCTCCAGCCAGTGAAAGAGGTCTCGAAAGTCGATATGGAGCATATCCGTTTTGAGGTAACCTACCTGGCCCTGTTCAATGACCACATGTTCGTGGACTTCATTGTCCCCAGTATTACGAATCTCCTCAGTGTTGAGATTCTCATAACGCCCCACGGCGTGGCGAAACAGCCGCAGATTCCAGTCAGGATATTTCCCTCCAAAACGAATCCACTTGCCCAGGAAGAAAACCCTGCGATTGAGATAGTAACCGTTATAGTCCGAGACTTGAATGGCCTGTTCAATCTCGTCCCACAACTCGTCTGGAATGCGCTCGTCACAATCGACAATGAGAACCCAGTCGTTCTTAAATGGCAGATTGTCCAGAGACCAGTTTTTCTTTTTGGGCCAGCGTCCATTGAAATGAAATTGGACGACCTGAGCACCATGCTGCTCACAGATTTCTACTGATCGGTCTGCACTTTGCGAATCCACAACGAACACTTCATCAGCACGGGCAACACTCTCCAAGCAAGCTGGCAAGTTGGATTCCTCGTTCTTAGCCGGGATGAGGACAGAAACTGGGATTTTGGAGGTCATAGTAGATTGATGGGTGATTGAGTTGGCGCAGGGGATCAAGACAGGAAGTGAAGCAAACGGTATTTAGGTAGAGCATCCCAAGTTTCCTTACCACTAAAGGTTACCCAGATGCTGTAAAGAGTAAGCCTCGAATAGCACTGGCAAGATAACCAATTTGCCCATAGGCATATAGCAGATTTTCAAAGCGCTGAGCCGGATCATGGAGATATTTGACGGTTTTATAAAGCCCTCGGCAGAATCGCTCTCCGCCCGATCGCAGCTGCTTCCAACCTGATCGACCGGCAATTCGTTCGCGGTAGCACTCGCTGATGCCCTGCCACCAACTGCGGCTGATAAACCAAGACGGAGCCAGACGACTCGGCGCAACGTTGTGAGCGACTAGCGCATTTGGCAAATAGGTGACTTTGAGGCCCATTGATAATGCTTTCTCGGTCATGTAAAGTTCTTCATTGGAGAGAAGATTTTTGCCTACCCTGCCTAGGTTGGGATCAAAACCACCAATGCGTTTGAGGAAATCTGCTCGGATAGCATAGTTGAGACCTCTGGGTGTCAATCCAGGCTGAGTAATATAAAGAATGTCATTGCCTAAATCGTACGCTCCCAAATTACCCGCCATGTTGCTTGAGAGCCATTGGGGCGGTTCACAGTCAGGCGGCCAAATGAGGGTGACTTTCCCCCCTGCGATCGCGACCTTTTCATCGTGCTCAAAGATTTGAGAAAGTGCTGTTAACCAGTGCTGACTAGCTTCGGCATCGTCATCTAGGTAAGCTAAGATCTCGCCTTCAGCACAATTGGCGCCAGTATTGCGGGCAACAGAAAGTCCCAGCGTTTGCTCATAAACGTATCGCAGGCGTGGATGGGGTAAACGAGCTTCCACAACTGCCCGAGTACGATCAGTAGAAGCATTGTCCACAACGATGACCTCATAGTCGGCAAAATCTTGCTCTAGCAAGCTGTCGATCGCCGCACCTAAGTAATCTTCTCGGTTATGAGTGCAAATAATTGCAGAAAGGCGAGCGGGCATAAGGTCACATCCTAACTACCACGGGCATAGACTCGTTCTAATCATTCCCGTAAGTAGTTCAATTCTCTCTATCTCAGTAAATGCATCCGGGTATGCACCGAAAGTTTACGGTAGGTTAATATCCGGTGTCCCATGATGTCTTTCTCGTAGATTTGCCATGGATAGCTTGCAACTTCATCAAGACTTGCCACAAGTTGATCTAGCCCCTCTGATCGACCATTCTTTACTGACTTCAACCGCCACTCCGGAGCAGGTGATGCAATGGTGTAGTGATTGCGATCGCTACAGATTTGCGACGGTGTGTGTGTCTCCCGTCTATGTTGCTTTGGCAAGAGAACAGCTCCAGGGCAAATCTGCCAAGGTGTGTACTGTAATCGGCTTTCCAACTGGGGCAACCACCACCGCCTGTAAGCTATATGAGGCTCAAGAAGCGGTTGAGAATGGGGCGACTGAGCTAGATGTCGTCATCAATCAAGGCTGGCTCAAGTCAGGGCAGCATGATCGCTTGCATCGAGAAGTCGCTGAAATTTGTGAAGCGACAGGAACGCCAGTAAAAGCAATCTTAGAGACCAGTGTGTTGTCACCGGCTGAGCTGAAAACGGCTGCCGATATTTGTATGGATGCTGGAGCTGCGTTTTTGAAGACGAGCACAGGTTGGCAAGGAGGAGCAACGGTGGACGTTATCCGTCAGCTTCGCGAAATTGCGAAGGGAAGAGTCGGGATTAAGGCTTCTGGCGGAATCCGGACGGCTGAGCAGGCTTTGCTGCTAATACAGGCAGGTGCCACTCGGATTGGGACTTCGAGAGGGCCAGAATTAGTGAAGCAGTTGGAAGAGGTTTAGGGGAATGGGTGAGAATGACGACAAAGCGCGATATATCGCGTCATACCGGTATCGGTCTCCACAGAGCTATTTTTTCCCGCAGGTTACTTCATCTCGAAACGGTCATGGCAGCCCCACAAGACTGTTTTTAACCAGGCTACTGCGACTGCGAGACAATTTCATCCAGCCTTGCCTTAACGGCTTGGATATCTTGCCACATAAGCCATTTTGGGGATCCCTTTTCACGGGATGGGTTACGTAGCAGATAAGCTGGGTGAAAGATGGGCATGCACCAGCGATCTTCCCACTCAATCCACTGACCACGAATTTTTGTGATGCCGCGTTTTTCTCCGGTCAATCCTTTCATCGCCGTGGCCCCTGTCAAAAGAATGATCTTAGGATTGACCAAGCGGATTTGCTCCAATAGGTAGCCTTTGCAGGCGGCTGTTTCTTCGGCAGAGGGCGTACGGTTGTTGGGCGGGCGACACTTCACCACGTTGCAAATATAAACGTCCTGTTCGGTGTCTAAGCGGACGGCGGCCAAAATCTTTTCTAGGAGCTGTCCCGATCGCCCCACAAAGGGTAGTCCCTGTTCGTCCTCTTGCTGGCCTGGTCCCTCACCCACAATCATGATGTGAGCCTTGGGATTGCCACGACTAACAACGACATTGGTGCGACCTGCTGCTAGGTCACATCGCTGGCAGCCATTGCAGTGGGTTGCTAAAGTTTCTAAATTCTCGTAGATGCCAGGGGGAATTGGCACGCTAGCGCTGGTAGGAATCGCATCGATATCGAAGTCTTCAGGGATTGCCTCGGAAGTTTCAGAAGCAGCGAATAAATCGATCTGGTTAGTCATGGGGCAGAGGCAGCTATCAGTATTGCGAACTGTAGAGTCACGGTATTGCCATACGTCTACAATCAACGAATTCCCACATGGGAAACGCGCATGGCTGTTATTGTAAATGACCCATCACAACCTAGTCTCTATCAGAGGGAAGTCGGGCTGAAATTTCCGGACAAAATATCCTCATAAAGCCCGATCGCTTGTTGGGCGATCGCATCCCAGCTGAAATGCGTTTTCGCGCAGTGTTGGGCGTTTTGTCCTCGTCGCTGTCGTTCCGTCTGCGACGCCAAAGCGGCCCGCAACTGTTGAGCTAAAGTCTTCTCATCACAGCTACAGATCCAGCCCGCCTCATTTTGCTGAATGGTTTGCCAAATGTGAACTTGGTCTGAGATGACGACCGGCAACCCTGCCAACATGGCCTCAGCAACAGCAATGCCAAAATTTTCGTAATAGGACGGCAGCACAAACACATCAGCTGCTTGCAGAATAGCTGCCTTGAGATCCCCAGAAACAAAGCCTGTGAGGGTGATGTGCGATCGCAGCTCGGAGCCTTCTATGCGAGCATGAACCGACTGCTCATACTCGCGATCTTGAGGATTGGCGCCGCACATCAGCAGATGAAAGTTATGTCCCTCTTGCTGTAGAGCCATCAGTGCTGGCAGCAGCAGATCAATGCCCTTTTTAGGATCTAACCGAGACATGAAGAGGAGTAGAGGTTGGCTGCGGGGAATTTGGAAGCGATCGCGAACATCGAGTCTCATATCTGTTGGCGGAAGAGGCGACACCCCCAGCGGCATAACAACACCGGGAGTTCGAGTGCCAAAACGCTCTGAGACTTTAGCCTCCTGCTCACTCGTGAAATGAATCGCAGTGGCCCCTGCCAGATTTGGACGTTCTAACACAGCAGCATAGAGCTGTTTGAGCCGTTTTTTCTTCTGTAAATCGGCTGGATCGAGGGTTCCTAAAGGACGCAGAAGGTAAGGCACACCTTGCTGCCTTAGCACAGTCGCAGCGAGGGAGGTGATTGGGGAAAACAGAGCGTGGATATGGGCAATATCGTACTCCTGGCCATGTTCCCACAGCCATTTCAGAAGCCCAACTGAAAACTTATAGCGGCGAAAGGGAGCACAGCGAAAGTGATAGATGGTGTAGCGGTCTTGAGAGACAGGTTGGCCCAAAGGTACATCCAGTGGAACCTCATCAACATCGCCGTTCGAGTCGGTTGTGGCGATTGTGACCTCTGTTCCCGCTGTGGCGAGTGCCTGAGAGAAGCCCCGTACCATCTGGCTGGGGCCACCATAGACTAATGAGATGGACGGGACGATTTGTAAAATTTTCAACGACTGACTCATGCCAATAGTTCTCGGTAAAAATCCAAGACTTGCTGAGCCAAAGCGCGATTCGTATATTTTTCCATGGCGAGATCGTAACCTCGCTTACTGAGATGGGTTTGTCGGTCCGGTGACTCCAGCAAGCTGCGAATACGGTCAGACAGGCTGTCAGCGTCGCCTTCAGGAAAAACCAGTCCTGCGTCTCCAATGACGTAGGGAATCTCACCGGAATCGGAGCCGATAACGGGGACTTGACAGGCCATTGCTTCAATCAAGACATGCCCAAACTGCTCTTTCCAGCCAACGGAGGTCATGGTCTTAAACTGATAGGTTGTCTCTGATGGCAGAATCAAGGTTGACATCAGGTTGATGTATCTTGGGACGTCGTCGTGGGGCACGCTTTCAACCCAACGGAGGCGATCGCTAATTCCCAATGCTTCTGCCTGTTGTTGAAGCTCTGCCTTGAGTGGTCCTCGTCCTAACAATAAACATTTCCAAGATTGGGCAGCCTCTTTCAGCTGACCCAACGCTTGCATCAGCGTTAGCAGTCCTTTTTCCGGCACAAAACGTCCGACAAAGCCAATGACGAAATCATCTGCAGCGATAGTTAAACTGTCGGCTAGCGCTGGTTGTGGTTGAGGTCGAAAGAGGGTTTCGTCAATGCCGAGTTGGGGCATGACGCGAATAGGACCGTGATAGCCGCGATCTCGTAGGATGTCTGCTCCGTCCTGATTCCCGGAAATAATGCCGTCACTGCCGTTCAAGTTATAGCGTTCTAGAGCAGAAACTGGAAATTTCAGCTGGTAGGGCAGATTCCACCAAGTAAAAAAGAGCATTTTAGCTTGCAGCCCTAACAGTCGATTTAGGGTAATCATTTCGGCGTAGGCTAATCCCTTTGAACCTTGTTCCACTTGCATGACATGGGGTTGGAACTCCTTCAATAAGCGCACTAGATCCCAGCCAAAGGTCAGTATTCCTTGGTTGTTCTGGCTGAAGTTGGAAATGGGGACAACACGAAAGCGATCGTCTTGCCAAGCATGCGTTTCAACTAAACGCTTTTGGACGCCACCGGGACGCCAGCGTTTGGGAACCACAATTGTGACTTCTATATCGGGTTCTAACCGAGCCAGAGTGCGAAACTTTTCGCAATTCAAGTCCACGATATAGGTATGGCTGGCAACAAGTACTCTCATGTGGCGGTTTTAGATTGACTTTTAGACGAGCAGGTTAACACTGAGCTGAGAGCGACATCGGCGTATCAGTCGGATGGGTATAAACGCGATGCCGTTTACCCGTTTGAGCTAAAGTGCGCGTCGCATCTAGAAATCCAAGGCAGTAGAAACTGAAGCGAGTGATGATTTTAAGGGGAGAACCACTCTTGTTACACGGAGGATGACCCAGAACGTGACAATCGAACAGCCGCGCATAGAGGCGCATGGCCTGACCAAAGCTAAGGTTTTTCAGCCCCATTAAAAAATGATTGTGGTAGAAGGTGATCTGGTAGGAGAGCGATCGCGTGCTGATGTCGTGACAGCCCCCTGTTTCTTCACCTAGATGGATGAGATTGGCTTCCGGTGCATACCAGACAATGTATCCAGTCTGCCGGATCTGCAAGCAAAAGTCGGATTCTTCACGAACAGCATTGCCGCGAAATCGCTCATCGAACCGAAGACCATGCTTGCCAAAGATGTCTCGACGGAACGACATGTTACAGCCTCTTGCCGTGATTACCTGTTGAGGCTGCGTTGTGTGAACCAGGTCAATGTAATACCAGGCAATACCCGGGTCCATGGCCTCTTCAGGTAAATAGTCAATTGAGAGATCAGGATTGTCGCCTAACTTCATGCGGTCGAAAACACGTCCGGCAACCGCTCCTACCTCCGGCTTGCTAACGAGAATCTGAGCATGAGCTTTGAGATAGCCTGCAGGCAGTTCTACATCGTCATCAATGAAGAGAATGATATCGCCCCGCGATCGCTCGATACCGTAATTGCGAGCTGCGGGTAAGCTCGCCCAATCGACTTGCAACCATTGAATTTGGCCGCCTTCGCTTGTCTCTTGTAAGTAGTGCTGTGTTGCAGGCTGATGATCACGAGTTTGATCGACCACCAGTACTTCAAAGTCTGGATAATCCTGTTTGAGGACATCTGCGATCGTGCTGCAGAGGACGTCTTCCCGCTGATAGGTTGGCACAATAACGCTGATCGAAGGCCACTGAATCATAAGAGTCGTGAGAGAATAACAAGCTTTCTATTTCCCCTTTCGCTTAGTGTTCTCATATTTCCGAGAACATCGACAGTTTTGAAGAGAAACTTCTAGAAAGTTGTTCAGTACTCACCGTCAAGATGGCTTGATCGACGGCTTGGTGCAAGCGGTAGCAAATCGACCCGACCCAAAACAGAGCTTACAGCGATGTGTAGGTGCAACAAGTACACTCTGTTCCCGGTCAACTACTCCCTGTTCTCTTTGGACTGTACTTAAAGCGGCATGCATTTGAGTCAAGCACACCCCATTTCCTATTCCCTTTTAGAGTAGTCAATCTTGTGAAGCATTATGCAGCTAAGCCAAATTCTCGAAGCGCGGGCAAAAAATTGCGATTTTCGTGACCGGGGCGGCTGAGTTTGCAAAGCGCAAACCGCTCTAGTGGAGAGAGTGCTGCCCAGCGATCTAGGGATATCGTTGTCTGAAAGTGTTGCGCCTGAGCAATAACATCAGCCGGAATCTGATTAGCCTGTAGCCAGGGAGGATCTGCCTCAATTGGCAAATCCTTTGCAGGAGTTTCAGTCTGCTTAGCGACTAAAGCCTGCACCGTTTTACGATAGACCTCAATGTCCGCTGCGGTGTCGCAAGGCTGAGTAACCAGTTTTTCGCGGTCCTCCTTCGAGAACTTGTTCCAGTGCTCAAGTTTGAGCTTGATGCCGCAGGTATCCAACTTGTAGCGGACCTGCATCGGAATGCATCGTAACGATTGAACAAAATCGGCTTCAAATTGAAAGAAGGTTGGATTTGCTGTGGGCATAGGTTTCGCGCTCAACTGAAAGATAGTCTTGCTCCAAGCGATATTCGCCGTGGGGAATGGGGACGACGGCAACAGCGCTTGCTTTCAATTCTGGCTGCAAAGAAATCGGACAAACGGTGGAATGGGTTAAAGCGTTACATTCCGCTGAGTCCGCCCAAAGCGAACCCCAATGCATTGGAATAAATAAAACCCCTTTGCGAATGTATTGAGTGACATGAACTTTCAATCGAGCCGTGCCTCGGCGCGATCGCAGCTCCACCCAATCTCCTGACTGCACCTGCAAGTGCTGGGCATCAATCGGGTGCATCTCTAGTAAGGGTTCAGGATGCATCTTTTGAATGCGCTCGATGCGGCCAGTTCGGCTTTGAGTATGCCAGTGACCATAGAGTCGCCCATTGGTTAGCACAAAAGGAAATTCTGGGTCCGGCGGTTCTGTTAGTCCCTTCTCGTGAAAAGCGGCAAAGTTAGCGCGTCCATTCGGAGTTGGAAAATAGTGGTCTGCGTAGAGTCGCTTATCGTGTTTTGTGGCTGCGGTTGCTTCTGTCTCATGCTCGGGGCAAGGCCACTGGATGGGGCCTTCAGCTGCGAGGCGATCATGGCTTAGCCCCGTCATGTCGCAAACGCGACCAGCCGTGAGTTGGACAAACTCGGCATAGACGTCAGCAGACGATTGAAAAGAAAACTGCTGCTCAAATCCTAGACGACGTCCGACTTCAGCAAAGATTTCCCAATCAGCTCTGGCTTCTCCTGGAGCAGGTCGAAATGCTTGGCAGTAGGTAACAGTGCGCTCAGAATTGGTCATGATGCCTGTTTTCTCACCCCATTGGGCGGCGGGTAGCAGCACGTGAGCATATTCGGCGGTTTCGGTGGGATAGTAAGTCTCTTGGTAAACGGTGAAGGGCGATCGCCGCAGCGCTGCTTTAGTGCGTTCAATGTCTGGCATGCTGACGGCAGGATTAGTTGCAGCTATCCATAACAGACCCACAGCCCCCTGTTCTAGCCCCACCATCATGTCCCAAGCAGCTAAGCCGGGTGTTGGTGAAATGCTGCCTTCTGGTAATCCCCAAGCCTGTTCCACGGCTTGGCGATGCTCCGCATTCTTCACGAGTCGATAGCCAGGCAGAATGTGTGCAAGTCCTCCTGCCTCTCGGCCACCCATAGCATTCGGCTGTCCGGTAAGAGAAAAGGGGCCAGCACCAGGTTTGCCAAGTTGCCCCGTCATGAGATGTAAATTGATCAGCGTCCGGGCTTTAGCAGTGCCTTCGGCAAACTGGTTTAGCCCCATCGACCAGAGAGACAACACACTCTTGGATAGTCCCCAACATTGGGCTGCTGCTTCTAAATCTTGGACGGAAATGCCACAGACTTCAGCTACGTGCTCGGGGGGATACTGCTGGATGACTTCAACGTAATCTTGAAATCCTTTCGTGGCTTCATCGATAAAGGCGGCATCGATCCAGCGTTTGTGAAGCAGGATGTGAGCAATACCGTTCATCAGCGTAATGTCGGTACCTGGACGAATTGCTAAGTGCAGATCGGCAGCTTTGGCCGTCTCGGTGCGACGAGGATCAACCACAATCAGCTTGACTTTGCCTTTCTTCTTGCGGTGATATTTGCGCAAACGGTTAAACACAATTGGATGACAGTCCGCTGTATTGGTGCCGATTAAAAAGGCGCATTCGGTCTGTTCCAAGTCGTCATAGCAGGGGGGAGGGCCATCTGACCCAAAGCTTTGAATATAGGCGGCGACGGCCGAAGACATGCACAACCGCGAATTGGCATCGAAGTTATTGGTGCCTAGACACCCTTTCAATAATTTTTGCGCTAGATAATAATCTTCTGTCTGGAGTTGACCAGATCCATACATACAAACGGCTTCTGGCCCTTGCTGGGCAACAACATGGCGAATACGGTTAGCGATCGCATCTAAAGCTTCATCCCAACTCACCTGGCGAAATGGCTCATCCAAAGACTCTCGCATCAGCGGATATAAAAGACGGTTTTTGTCGAGAGCCTCGCCAATCGTGCCGCCTTTTACACAGACCATGCCCTGACTCGAAGGATGAGCGCGATCGCCGCGCACCGTCAAGTCATTTCTTTTAGATGATCCAGACTCATCAGAGACGACTTCCAAACCACAGCCAACGCCACAGTAGGGGCATAGAGTTTTAGTAGATGTCATAGATGAAGTAAATCCCCCAGTTACCGATGACCAATACAGGGAACCTTGATTTGAAGAAAGTCGGGGAATACACCTTCTTAAAAGAACTGTACTCCCCGACAACTGTCTGATGCTAAAGGGAAAGATTTCCCAGGGATCGAACGTGGAATTAGAGCAGACGAGTTGACTGATCGTTGGGCAAAACTGTCGGGTGCCCTACTGGAATCATTTCAGGATCTTCTCCCTCATGGAAATCAGCAAAGGATCCCTGAGGCTCATCCAAGAAGAAAATACAGAGTATGGCTACAATCAGACCCGCAGTGCCCAACATTTGGAAGAACTGAGCATTGACCACTGGCATGATGGGTGTACCACCGTTAGCAGCTGCCGACGCATCGGTAAAGAGGAGACGAGTAGAGAGATACGCTACCGCACCGACGTTACCGTAGGCCCCAACGTTACCCGCAATCTGCCCCGTCACCTTGCGTTTAACGAGGGGAACCATGGCAAAGGTCGCCCCTTCAGAAGACTGCACAAAGAAGGAGCAGGCCATCGTCAGGATGACTGCTAATGGCAGCGGCCAAGAACCACTTACCATACTCATCATCAGGTAGCCAATGCCCATACCTGCTGTCAGCACGACCATCGTCCATTTACGACTGCCCATCTTGTCGGAAATAAGACCTCCACCTGGGCGCGAAGCCAAGTTCATGAAGGCGTAGCTCGCTGCTACCAAACCGGCGGTTGCTTTGTTGAGACCAAAGGTGCCTTCAAAGAAAGCTGGCAGCATGGTGACCACAGCAATCTCAGAACCAAAGTTGACAATGTAGGTCAGCTCTAGCATCGCCACCTGCTTGAACCGATAGCGCTCTTGGGGAGGATAGACTTTAGCGCCAGAGAGCAAGTCCTTGTTCACAGCCCAGCAGTTGTAAGCTTGGAAAGCATAAAGTCCCAGCAAACATACCCAAGCAATATACATACCACCCGTGGTTAGGAAAGCCACCTTTTGTAGGCGCCAAGCCAACACCATCAAAATTAGGGTGAGGGGTAAGTTCATCGCCATCAAAAACCAGAAGTCTCTGACGGTAGTGACTTCCATACCGCGAGCACTATCGGGCCGCTGATAGACTTTACCAGGAGGGGTATCGGTGACGTTGAAGTAATAGAACACACCGTAAAAGGCAGCCACGAGACCACTACCAGCGATCGCAGCTCGCCAGTTCAAAACATCGGTCTGAAAGGGTGGGAATACGAGTACTCGGAAAGTCTCAGCCTCGGGGAACTGGAAAGCACCCGGCAAAGCTGTCAACGCCAGCGCGAAGATGACCATAGTAAAGGCAGAGAAAGCGGAGCCAAAGTTGCCCCAACCCCCGTAGATGCCTTCTGCCGTGCCGACTTCCTTAGGCGGGAACCACTCAGCTGTCATGCGAATGCCAATCACAAAACCAGCACCCACAATACCCATCAGCAGACGACCCAGTACCAGCTGATTAAAGCTTTGAGCAGTTGCAAAGATGAGACAAGGGATGGCGGCATAGATCAGCAGGCAAGAATAGGTCAGACGGGGACCGTACTTGTCTAGCACCATGCCGATAATGACTCGCGCAGGAACGGTGAGCGCCAAGTTGCAAAGACCCAACGTACCGACCTGGGCTGGTTCTAGACCAAAATCTTGAGCAATCGTCGTTGCAAACGGGGCAAAGTTAAACCAAATAACAAATGTAAGAAAGAAGGCAAACCAGGTCAGGTGCAATATCTTGTACCTACCCTGAGTTGCTCTAGTAAACAACTCAACGAGCATCTGTGCTAATCTCCTAGTGAACCAAGAAACGACTCAAACCTACGTGAGTGCGACCTCGCGAGGTTTTTTCTCTTCTGACAAACTACTCCCCAACGCCGATGGGAGTTTCCGATGGGCAAAGGCACTTAACTGAAATGGCGCTTTGCCCAAAGCTTTATTCGCTCACCGTCACTTGTAAGTGACCGTCTAATTCAGCAAGCGATTCTGAACGGGGTTGAGCACCGAAGTGCTTTGCTAACAGCCCTGTCAAGATTTCCGGCAGATCATCGCAGGGCACCCCTTTTTGCACGCAGGTTCCCAATTGAGCATCCTTGCCAACCTTTCCGCCCATGTAAATATCTACGCCCTCGGCAGGTTTACCGTCCTTGCGAACTTTAGTTCCCATCAGGCCAATGTCGGCGACCTGAGGTTGACCGCAGGAGTTTGGACAGCCTGTCCAGTGAATCCGAACGGCATGGGGCAGCGATAGAGTCGCATCTAGCTGACGGGCGATCGCTAATGCTCGCTGCTTTGTTTCAACCAGGGCAAAGTTGCAAAATTGCGCTCCAGTACAGGAAACGAGCGATCGCACTAGTGGACTTGGGTCAACAGAAAACCGCTCCAACAGGCTCTCCTCCATCAAAAGCGTTAGACGAGAGTCGGGAATGTAGGGAATGATAATGTTCTGCTCAACGGTTAAACGGATCTCGCCTTCGCCGTAAACGTCAGCAATTCGAGCAACGTCGAACATGTCTTGCGCTGTTAGCCGTCCCACAGGCACATGAAGCCCGACATAGTTCAAACCTGGCTGCTGCTGAGGATAAACGCCAACATGGTCACGCTTATCCCAATCAAGCTCGTCTTCCAAGGCCGCATTGAGCAGCGGGCGATCGTAGGCTTGTTCAACTTCAGCGCGAAACCGCTCCATACCCCACTCGTCAATCAGCCACATCAGGCGGGCTTTTTGCCGATTAGCACGAGAGCCATTGTCCCGATAAACCTCTAGAATCGCGCGTGAAAGATCAACAACATCGTCATTGGGCTCAACCCAAGCGTTGAGTGGCACAGCAGCCTCACAACGGCGGGCCGAGAAAAAGCCTCCTACCAAAACATTGAACCCTAGCTTGCCGTCGCGATAGGCCGGGACAAAGGCAATGTCATTAATTTCGGCATGAACCGCATTGTCCCGTCCACCTTCAACCGCAATATTGAATTTTCGAGGCAGATTCGTAAATTCTGGATTGCCTTCGCTGCGATTTGTGATCATGTCTTGCAGCTTCTTGACCAGCCCGCGCGTGTCAATCAGCTCGTTGGCGTCAATGCCTGCAACGGGCGATCCGGTAATGTTGCGAACATTATCCATACCGGATTGCATCGACGTTAAGCCAACGGCTTCGAATCGCTTGAAAATATCAGGGATGTCTTCCAGTCGAACGCCGCGCAGTTGGAGATTCTGACGAGTAGTGATGTCTGCACTACCATCATCACCATAGCGTTGAACCACCTCTGCCAATACTTGCATCTTCTTACTGGAGAGAATACCGTTTGGCATTCGCATCCGCACCATGAATTTACCGGGTGTTACGGGACGGAAAAACACGCCAAGCCACTTCAAGCGCTGAGTTAGGTCTGTTTCGTCCACGGATTCCCAACCAAGCTCGGCAAACTTGTCAAGTTCCGATTTGACCGCTAAGCCATCTTTTTCGGCCTTAAACTTCTCAAACTTATTCAGCTTTTTAGACACTTTTGAGGCTGCGTCAACCACGGCTTCTTAACCCTTTATGTAGGCACAACAATCTGTGAACAAGCGCAAAACTAACTGGAATCCTAAAAATGGCGTGAGACGAGGGATTTGGGAGTATCCTTAACCTCTTACGTTCACGCCGTTGAACAGTCTCAACAGAGACTCGGCGCAGGTTTTGAAAACCCTGTGGAAGCCTACGCAAACGTTGTGTAAGACCACGGAATCAAAACGTTAGGCACCAAGTTAGAGGAGGTTATTGGAGGATTTTGTATCTTACAGAACACTTTTGGAAGAGTGCTTGCAGTTGACGCATGATTGCTATGCGATCTTTGCATTGCAAGGGGTATGAAATCTGATCCCAATCCAATCATCATCATGGGTGTAAGGCATTTTCCTGCTTCCTAAACTTCCACACGTGATATACACAAATGCATGGATTGCAGGTCTTCAATGCAGAAGTTGAATGGATCAAAAGGAAATGTTTGCTTAGAACTTTTACCGTTGTTGCCTCTATGACATAGATCGCGATGTTGCTGGTGGCGAAAACGGCACACAGTGTCAGTCTGTAATTTCTGCAATAAGTATTTCGAAGTCGTCTGGTCTGAAATGAAAGTTGGGTGCGCCAAGTTAGCTAAAGCGAAGAAAGCTGAACGTCTATCCAAATTTTTAGTGACGACTGTATATCTAAAAATACCGACTACATGGAAGGATCTTTAATGACAGTCACTTACGCAGTTGCAAATCACTGCATCAAAGTTCGTTTATTCTTCAATCTCAGATTTAATCAGGTTAATGTTCTTGAAAAGCAATTCACCCAAGCTTTCGGCAGACACAGCCGCTACTCAATATCTCGAAAGCACCTTAGACCAGCTGATCGAAGGGGATTTTCAAGCCCGGTGGGAGGCGACTAAACGACTCTCTACTATTGGTATTGAAACGATCGCTCATCTAATTCCTCTATTGGAGGATAAGGAACTGGATTGGGAAATCCGATGGTTTGCTGCTCGCGTCTTAGGCGGCTTTGATGATGAAAGGGCGTTAGAAGCGCTGATTCAGCTGCTGCAGAAAACACGTGAGCCTGACTTGATTGCGATCGCGGCAGAGGGGATTAGCCGCTTCCACGAAAAAGGAGTTGATGCGCTAGCAATATTATTAAGTACCCCACAACACTGCATTACAGCCGTTCATGCCCTTGCGAGTATTCAGCATCAGGCGGCATTTGAGCCATTGTTCGCGGCTGCGAAAAACTCAGATCCGGCTGTGAGAACTGCGGCCATTGCTGCCCTATCCAATTTTCGAGATCCCAAAGTCGATGATCTATTAATCAAAGCGCTCAAGGATCCAGTGGCCAAAGTTCGGCAGGAAGCCATTGTGCATTTGGGGTTACGTTCTTATTTGCTTGAAGAGATGGATTTGGTTAGCTTGGTTGCCCCAGGGCTTTGGGATCTGCATCCTGATGTGAATCAGGCAACCGCGATCGCTTTGAGCCGGTTGGGGACTCAGGCAGCCGTCACTGATCTAGCAAACGTTCTATCCTCTCCCCATACGCCGGAAAGCTTGCAGTTTCATATCGTTCGAGCACTGGGATGGATTGAAACAGACGATTCGCTGCTAGTGCTATTTTCTGCTTATCAATCAGTCTCGCTGGCGCTTCAAATCGGTATTGTTGAAGCGCTGTCACAACTGCAATCACTAGCTTTGCAAGAGCGAGCGAGTGAAGTGCTTTATGACTGGCTCAAGAGCGCGATCGCTGATATAAACACGGATGCAAAACTCAAGCAGGCGATCGCGCTAGCTCTGGGCAATCTACATAGTCATCAAGCAGAGCCGCTATTGCAACAACTCACTCAAGACGCTAATAAGCAAACCTGTCTGTATGCTGAAGCAGCATTGCGGAAATTGGCTGAAGGTTGAAGCGTATCTTCCCGACGGCATGGTAGAAAGCTAGGCCACGAAGCAGAAGTTCACAGCTGAATGCTTTGACAGTTGAACGACTCTGGAAAGTCGTAGCTGCTCGATGGCGAAATCATTTGCAGAGAAAGGCAGTCGCGAAGGCGCGCCCTGTAAGCGTTAGCTTATTGAATAATGAATTGATTCAAATCAATCCTTGCGGCACTTGGGATTTATAAGAGCAGGAATAAACAGTAAAATTACATTAAGTGAAGGTTCCATCTGATCTGGAAGGCGCAAGAAGCGTCCCCTAATCTCGGTAGGATGAGGATTGGACTTGAGCGCTGCTCTGTTGACGCACAAAGGTATCTGGCTATGACCGCAGTCACTTCTAAGCCGACGGCTCCCGCTTTTTGTGAAGGCATTCAGCATTTTGCTGATGATCTGCCCGATTTTGAGACTTATGGGAAAGTTCCTGTCATTGGTGAAGGAAAAAAGGCGATCGCAGACCCCACTGATGCTGCCTCGGTTTATCAGACCATGCTAGCGGCAGACGCCCTGCGATATTTGACGCTGCAGGTGACCGCAAGCAAGCAATCAGGCCATCCAGGCGGATTTGCGAGCATTGCTGATGGCATTGCTGCCCTCGTCATGTTGGGCTACAAGAATTTGATTACTGAAGTCGGACACCATGCGCCTGGCTTTTACAGCACGGTCTTTCTAGATCGGTCATTGGAGGCGATGGGGATTGAAACAGTCGCTCAGATGTGCGATCGCTTTCGGGAAACCCATGGACTGTTAGGACATTTATCGGGTCAGATTCCAGGCTTACTCAACCCTGCTGGGCCTCTAGGGCAGGGACAACACTTTGCTATGGCTGGAGCAAAGCTTAATCCAGGTACGTTGTTTCCTGTCACGATTGGGGATGGAGGGCTAGGTGAGCCCTACATCATGAGCAGTTTTGGGCATTTCCATACGGCTTATCCAGACGTTACTAATTTCCTCCCCATCTTGGTTTGGAACGGGTATTCCCAAGAGCACCACAGCATGGTGTCTACTCAGTCCAACGAAACGATGCTGGCTTATTGGCAAGCCAATGGTTTTGAGGTCATTCTGGTCGATGCGAAGGCGTTTGATGATGCGGACCAGCCAGGTGATTATGTCGACAGCACCGCATTTTCTTCAAAACAGCGCTTTGCCTTCACGCAAGCGGTCTTAGACGCAACAGACCGCGCCGCGAAATCAGCCATAGGCGGCACGCTCACAGTTTTAATCATTAAGCAGCTGAAGGGCGCTGGTGTTCACAAGCGTGGTGCTAAATCTCATAACCTTTATCCGGGCGACAGCTTGGATAAGGACTACATTGTTGAAGCTCTCCAGGCCAGAGCATTGACTCCAGCAGCCTGGGATCTGGTCCGCACTAACTTTGAGCGTTCCATGGGGGGACCTAACTCAAAAGCAGCAGTTACGGAATCGGTGTTGCCCGTACCTGATGTCGGAGCATTGCCGCTAGAAGAGTTTGCAATAGGTGGTGATAAAAAGGTCGCAACCACGGCTATGGGACAGCTCGTTGCCCATGTCGGTCAGCAGGATCCCCAGTTTGTGGTCACCAACGCGGATGGTAATGCGGCTTCTGGCATCAATAACATCAACCAGGCACTCAAAATTATTCATCCCACGCCCGATGAACTGTATTTCCAGCAGCCTCAAGGTCAGGTTTATGAGCCGCTGAGTGAGGATGCTTGTGCCGGACTTGCCGCCGCTCAAGCTCTGTTTGGAGCGCGATCGCTCTGGTGTTCCTATGAGTCTTTTGCCATCAACGGTCTTCCCATTTGGCAAACAGTCACTCAGGCGATGGCCGAACTACGGCGTCCTACCCCATCCACCATCACGCTATTTACGGCGGGCGCTCTAGAGCAGGGCCGCAATGGTTGGACGCATCAGCGACCCGAAATTGAGAACTATTTTGCCGGCATGATGCGGAACGGTAATGTGTTCCCCCTCTTTCCTGTTGATGCCAACAGCATTCAAGCCTGCTACGAATGGGCACTGGGAACCCAAAACAAAGGGATCACCATTACAGCCAGTAAATCGCCGCTGCCTATCCGTACGACCCTAGAGCAAACTCGAACGGCGTTGCAAACAGGCGCGATCGACCTTCAGTCAACGTCCGGCAGCAAGGTCGTTGTCTTTGCTGTCATTGGCGATATGACTCTAATTCCTGTTTTCGAAGCGGCTGAGCAGTTAAAGGCAGACGGCATCGGTGTCCGCATCGTGTCTATCGTGAATCCTAGACGGCTTTATCGACCTAGCGACGTGGCCTGGGAAAGTGCCTCGCAAGTAGATGGTGATTTCCTGGACGATGCTGGGTTTGAGCAACTGTTTGGCGGTGATGCTTTGATTGGCGTTACTGGTGGTTCGTCTGCCATGTTGGAACCTGTGATGCTCCGCAGTACCTCTCCTCGCGATACCTTTGCCTGGAAGCGCGGCGACACGGCTGGAAGTGCGGCTCAGGTCATGGCGCTCAATGGCATCACAGCCGATAACTTTGTTGCTCGGGCCAAGTCGCTGTTAGGGTGACCGATGTAGGGGGGCGATCGCCTCTGACAAAACTAAAGTAACTATAGAGGAAGGCAGAGACGCGATGCATCGTATCTCTGCCTTCTTTTAGCGATACGACAGATATAGCTTTACCTGTCCAGGCTTGGGCACCCAGATGCTATTGGG
>NZ_JAQMUB010000060.1 GCF_028330965.1 Oscillatoria sp. CS-180
CTGGGGGGGTCTTTGCGTTGTCTAGATCAGCGCTAGTGCATCATCCAGATTCGAGACATCGGCCACTGTGACAAAGTCACTTTCACCCAGGGCAGAGGCTTGAACATTGTTCAATACGGCTCCTCGGCAACAATGTCATCAAAGACATCTAAGGTAATGTATGCATTGGCTTCGGTGATAGTGGCAATAAAGCTTTGACCACGGTCATCTCCAGGGCGCAGGTTGCTAACACCAGACAGCTGCAGCGCATCAAGGTTAGATAATTCAAACTGTCCGAGGGGGCCACTGACACTTTCATCGCTTGTTACTAAGACATCAATGCCCCCGGCTGGAATCGCGCCATCCACCGCGAAGTTGACCGTAAAGGTATCACCTTCTGCCAAGCTGGTTTCAGATACCGATAGGCCGATGGTGGGACCAACGCCAGGGCCACCATTGTCGTCAGTGATGGTAAATAGCGTTGCGTTCTGGTCCGGAGCGACCACATAGCCATCGCCTTCGAGCAAGCGGAAGTCAAAGGTAGTTGTCTCCTCAACCAGGTCGTTAATCATCGGCAGCTGGATTGCAGCTTGGTTTTCTAGCAGACGAACGCCAATGATGTTGTTCTCCTGGTCAAAGGGCGGTGCTAGGCCCAAGCCTTCAAAAGCGGCTCGATCATCTTCGCTATCGGCCTGATCGGTAATACCAAAGAGGTTCTCAAGGAGAACCACGAGACCACCTTCAGGAATCTCACCCGCAACGGTAAACTCTAGCCTTAGCAGTCGCTCTTCAGCGGTGCCTTCCTCAGGAATGGTGGCAGGAACAGCTTCAAAACTAACAACTGGTAGACCACTAGGAGGCTCAACCGGGGTTCTACCGTTGCCTCAGACACATTAAAGGCCAATGTATAGTCACTAGTCACACCCAGCTGCTGCACGTCCGTCACTCAGCATAGTGAGCTGAGTTCGTTGCTCGGGACGAGAGCAGCCGGGGATTGATACCGCAATTGGTTGCCTGCACGAGCATCTAGCAATGGTGTTACCGTAGAACAATTCAAAGCTTACGTTGAAGAACAAGACCGACCCATCCAATCAGGGCTGCCCAGAATTCCTCTCATCGCTAAGCTGGGAGTCCCCTCCCGAAACAGAAGATGGTCTGAAAGTCTATGGCCTCTGTCATGCATCATCACATCCAGTCTTTGGTTGCGTCTATTCAGCAGGAACTATTGCCAACGCTCCATCTGGAAAGCAAGGACCCTCACAATCCGGTTGTTGTCTATCGGATATCGACGCCCTGGACCTGCTTAGGGGCAGGGAACTACGCGGCAGTTTTTGCTCACCCTGATTATCCAGAGCAGGTAGTCAAGGTCTATGCTCCGGGACGCCCTGGTATCGCTGATGAAGTTGAGGTCTATCGACGTCTAGGCCATCATCCGGCGTTTTCAGAATGCTATGCCAGTGGGACTAACTTTTTAGTCCTTAAGCGCCTTCATGGCATCACGCTGTACGACTGTATGCACCGAGGGGTTCTTATTCTGCCTCAGGTAATTCAAGACATTGATAGGGCCTTGGACTATGCCCGTAGTCGCGGATTGTTTCCCCACGATGTGCATGGTCGCAATGTTATGGTGAGCGGCGGGCGGGGTCTAGTGGTTGATATTTCTGATTTTTTGCACCAAAGCCCTTGCCTAGCTTGGCAAGATTTGAAGTGGGCTTATCGATGGATTTATCGTCCCATCTTCTCGCATTTGCCTCTACGAGTGCCCTACCGTTTGCTGGATGGATTTCGGGCTGGTTATCGTCTCTTGCGAAAATTGTGGCCTCGTCACCCAAAACAGTCTCTGCACAACGACAGTCGCCCGTAATGTATGGAGAATAGTGCAAGGGTCGAAAACGCTCCTTGGCGAAGTGAGTTGGCTAAGGGATGAATGATAGTGATGCTCTATGCCTAAAATTTAAGACTGCGATCGCCGTTACCTCGATGCTCACAGTGCATACCTGGTTTGCAGTGCTTATCCCACCGCTGACTTCAAGGCCTATGCCGGGGACTGGATATGGCAGCTTTTCCCAGACGCCAGCCCGAGGCTCAGCAAGCATTGTTAGATGAGCCTCCTCTCTTTACTCCCAATGTCCTTTTGGGGTGGCGATAACGGTCTTATGATTTGACTGATTCTCTTCAGAACGCACTGGCCGTTGGCCGAACAATGATTTCATTCACGTCAACATCATCGGGTTGGGATGCGGCGTACAAAACTGCTTGAGCGATCGCATCCGGGCTGAGTGAAATTTTGCGTAAATCTCTCAAAGCGCCTTTCGCTGATTCGTCTGTAATGTCAGAGCCTAACTCCGTCCTGACGACACCAGGAGAGATTGTCGTGACGCGAATATTTTGCAATTCCTGGCGCAGTCCCTCAGAGATGGCCCAAACCGCATATTTCGTGGCGCAGTAGACGGCCCCTGTCGGGACGACCACATGAGCGCCAATTGACGCCGTATTGATAAACTGCCCACCGCCTTGCGCCTCCATGATAGGCAAGCCCGCCGCAATGCCATTGAGCACACCACGAATATTGACATCAATCATAGTGTCCCATTCTTCAACCTTCAAAGCATTCAGGGGCGACAGTGGCATCACCCCCGCATTGTTGAAAATCACATCAACGCGCCCAAACTGCTCCCTGGCAAAGTGAATGAACGCTTTCATATCGTCACGGTTGGCAACGTCCATAGCCTTGTATTCTGCTGCACCGCCCTGCGTGCGAATAGTTTCAACAATCTCTTCTAGCTTTTGGATTCGTCGTGCTCCTAAAACTACTTTTGCTCGGTTCTGGGCTAGTAGCTTGGCGCAGGCTGCTCCGATACCGCTGCTCGCGCCCGTAATTGCTCAGTTAGCAGAGCGAGCCAATATGTCTGTCTCCTCGTTTCATCGTCATTTCAAGACGGTCACTTCAATGAGTCCACTGCAGTATCAAAAACACCTGAGGCTAGTTGAAGCACGTCGCCTGATGCTGACCGAAGACGCCGACGCCACCCACGCCGCCTATCAGGTGGGATACGAAAGCCCTTCCCAGTTCAGCCGAGAATACTCTCGCATGTTTGGATCCCCTCCCATTCAGGATGTTCAGCGGCTACGAACAGCCTGAGCAGCAACTACCTTTCAAACACACCTTCTCCTCTGTCTTTTACTAAAAGGCACTACCGTCGATCTGTAACGGGTACTCTACAACGAGTGGAACGGCTACGGTGGAGCCGGATGTGGATGCGGTTCGGCATGAGTTCGACGAGGTTTGCTGTTGGCTTCAATTATCGCGATCGCCACTGACTGCAGCTCGGGGCCAACGTGATCAGGTCTTGAATGTTGCGATGCATGGTGCGGCAAATGTCATCTAACGGCAAATCGTTAGAGTGGTGACCGAAAGGATTCTCAATCTCGATGCCGATTTCCTCGATGCCAAAAATCGTGAAGCTAATCAAACCGACTATTAAGGGAGTGCTCCAACCGAGTGTCTCGACTAGCTGAAAGGGCAATGCCAGGCAATAAATCAGGACTAGCTGCTTGAGATGAATTGAGTAGGCTAGCGGAATTGGGGTCTTCAAAATCCGTTCGCAACCGCCAAGCACATCAACCATGCGGTCTAGCAGCGCTATCATGCTCGCGAGCTGGTAAGTGTTGAGGTGGCCACGGTCATGTTGATCTTGCAGATAATCAGCAATCCAAAACGCAATTTCTATCGGTGGGTGATGCATGGAATGTAATTTGTCGAGTTGCTCAGGAGTCAGCAGGGCACCCATTTCGGCATCCGGCAATTCATCTCGCAGATGCAATTTGACCGCGATCGCAAACGCTACCAATAACTTCAGCACACGCACCTTGGCCATTTGATCGGTGGCTGATGTTTCAATGATAGAGACCCAAATTTGCCGGGCTAAGTTGCGTACCGTATTCACCAGCATGCCCCACAGCTTGCGACCTTCCCAAAATCGCTCATAGGCAGTATTCGTCCGAAAGACCAGCAACAAACCCAGCACAATACTAGGCACCAGGTTGCCTAAAACTGGCAACGATACCCCTATGCCCCCAGCGTATAGACCCGTAATCACCGCCGCAAAAATGACGCAGACCAGCACGCGCGGAATCACTGAAACCACCACGGACCCTCGAATCCGAAACAGGATGCGAAACCACTGATCTTGTTTGTGTTGAGCCAAACTGATGGTTTCGGTCTGGGCTGTATCAACAGCCGAGCGAACCGTGATGCGATTTTTTATAGTTTGCCGTGACATAAGCGGGCGAATACGGTTAGCTGAATCGGCAATGTTGACCAAGCGGCCCTGGCTCTGAGTCCTTAGACTCCAGCCTCAGTGCATCATCCCCAGTGCATCTTTATAATTATCAGCATACCCAGACGCCGCTGGCCGCCGAGCAACACCAGCATTATGTAAAACCAGGCCATTGCTGGCGGCGACGCCTTAATTGGTAATACCCACAAGGAGTGGAGGAGCCACGTCGTTGTCCAGTCAAAGGCCACCAGGGGAGAGGTCTCGGCAATGCCGAAGGGCACGTAGGCGAGTTGCTCAAAGCCCGGTTGATTTTTTAGCCCTACATAGCTCTGGTAGGACATGACGATGACTTGAAACGCCTGCGGATCGCGCAGCCAGATTTGCTTCACGTCCAAGTAGGCGGGGGCAGTGAGCGTGACCTGTTGCTGAAAGGCATTGAAGGTGGAGCTGATCTGGGGCGATTCCAGGTCGGAAACGGTCAGCGCTTGCCCATCCTTGCCACAATGCTGAGCAGTAGCCCGATCGCAAATCCCCTGATAATATTGCGTTTCATCATTTGGGTGTCTCCAATAAACTTTTGGCGTTTTCTGCGGTGATTAGCTGTAGCCGGGTTGAAACGGTGGAAACAGCCGCGTGCGATCGCCGGGTCAGATCCGTCAGCATCAACTGGTCATGCAGTTCTTGAAGTGTTGGTGGGTTTGCTGTAACCGAGTCTGGCTGCGCTGTAACTGCTGCTGGGCCAGGGTTTGGTAGTGGGGCGTCTGTATCTGCTGAGTGGTTTGCAAGGCCCGCCCCATCTGGTCGGCAAGTTCCAATACGGTATGCAGCGTTTCGAGTAAGTCGGGAAGGTCGGTTCCTGTTGGGCAATGTGGGCTACCAGGGCATGAATTGCGCTGGTCTGTTGTGCAGCAGCCTGCCATCGGGACTGAGCCGGAGTGGGTAAGAGCGGTGCTACCTCGTCTAATTGCCGTTGCCAAACATCGGGCTCTAGCAGGTTAGTCGAGAGGGTGGCCAAGTTAGGGTCTTGCCAACTGGGCAGGCAAGACCACGCAGCGATCGCCAGCCCCGTAATCACTCCCGTTACCAGCACGATCAGCCGCAGCCCTTGCCACACAATGAGTCCGCCATAGCCCACCAGTAAGCCAGCTAATAGCCTAAGGGGAGGCGGGAGGCGATCGCGCCTGGAGATATTTTTGTGATTTCTGCCCATCAGGAGCACCGATTTTGCACCGAAGCCAACGGCCTGTCCGCTGTCGTCTTTCATCCCGATAGCGAAGTCGGTTTTTCCCATCGTGATAATCCGATGTTGCAGCGTACTCTTGTCGAGGGCGTGAGCGCCTCTGCTTTGCCTCACTTACAAACTCCTCTCTTTGAGAAATTCTGAGTCGTCACGCTCACTCGCCTTTGCAGGCTAAGGAACGAATGAATTTTAAGTTCTCACTTTTGAGTTTTGAATGATTGAGTCATCGGCGAATCCAAAGCTCAAAGTTGATACTTAAATAAGTTCCCGTTCCTAAGCCTGAGGTTCCGGTAATTTCAGCGTGCCAAACTGGGATGACCAGAACTCCCCGCAACTCTGGGAGTAAGCAACTTCGTTGCACTTCCGCGACAATTCTTCAGAATCGAACAGCGCTCTATCACTTTGTCTTGACCATCTTTGGTGCAGGCATTAGCTCTCCAGTATGAGGACCAAACATGGCTGACTACGGCCCCGATCCTGAGATCGAGTCAGCGCATTCACAGTCACTATTAGTGCACTGTCCGTGACCTCAACTGGGTGGTTATGGGGTCAGTCTGCACATGTTACTCAGAGCACTCCCAGTTGACGTGGTTTAGTAACGCTATATGAACAATGAGCAATCCGTTATTGAGAAATAGAATCAATATGCGGCACTGTTATCTCATAGCCCTGTGGCATTGCTGTACAAAACTCTTTTCCGCATTTCTACATCAAAACTTTCTAAAAGCTCCTGAGATAAGGAGGATAGCGCTCGCTTGAGTTAAAATTGCTACTAAAAATCAATATACTGGACAAACGATTTGCGAATATCTACTGAGAGCTTCACAATAAATACATAAATTATTGCCCAAAAATTCAAGTATGAATGATACTATCTCCCTTGAGCTATTGAGAGCAGATTTCATTAAGGAGCTGCTTGAGGATAGAAGATAACCACACGTTCAAAACTCACAGTTACTGCTAACAGGCCCTTTCAACATCGACTCACGTAGCCTCTCAAGACTGCGGCAGTTTTAGCTGTTTGATAGGTCTACCGTGCGCTCTCTAGAGTGTCGCAATCCAGTTGCGGCTCACTTTTTGGTGCATTTTTTCTCGGCAAAGTAGCAGTGCGACCCGTGATGTTTAGCTCATGTCGTTTCGAGCAGTGTATTGCTCACTGTTCGGCCTATCTACACGCCGATTGTGAAACAGCGATCGCTTGTCAATCCGACGATCAGCTTCATCGGTCTCTTGAATACGTTTCACATGTCTGAAATTGGAGTAACGTCCCCATGGTTCAAGTTAGTCTGACAACATCGACCAACTTTGATGGTGATTTCAATGCTTTGGTCGAAGACCAAGGTACTGCCTTGACCGTTCGCTTTGACCTAGATGAGCCCGCCCCACCAGGAGGTTTAAAGGTTTATATTGATAGCGATATCGTACAAATCATCAATCGTCTTGATTTGCCTGCGGCGATTCAAAATCCTCAATTTGAAAATCTAAATGTTTTCGCAACCCAAACTAATTTTGATAATTCTGGGCTTGCGGTCGAAATCATTGAGGGAGCTACTTTTGGTACGGTTACTCTGAACGTCTTCGACAACGACGAGCCAGACACCTTTTTACCCGAGACGTTTGATGGGTTAGTGGAAGCGGTCTTTTCGCTGCGAACGGCTGACCAGGTTGCCCCTGAAGATCAGGCCGCCATCACAGGCGTTGGTGACTACACGATCGATCCCGATGCAGCCTCTAGTACTGTGCTTTTCGTAGATGACGTGAGTCAACTGCCGACAAGTGCTTCAGGTTACGATGAGGCAGTTGGTGGGGATATCTCCAATGATCCTAGCAATCCGCTAACGTTGCCGCTGACCGAAGGCACCACCCGTTTGACGGCCTCTACAGGTGATAGCGATCAAGAATACGTCACTGTCACCGTTCCTGAAGGCTTTGAGCTATCGTCTCTAGTTCTAGAGGCTTACTCACCCAACGACGTCGGCTTCATCGGTGTGCAACAAGGTAGCACGTTCACTGAACCCCTTGATGACAGTGCCATCCGAGAGAACATCCTGGGCTACACCCTATTCGGCAACTCTCGGCAAATTGGGACCGATATTCTTGATGAGATTGGCAACGGTCTAAATGCCCAAGGCTTTGACGGTCCTCTACCCAGCGGCACCTACACCTTCGCTCTTCAGCAACTGGGCGCAGAAAGCGACTACACCCTGGCCTTTAACGTAACCGAAGCCAGAGTTGTCGAAAACACTGCACCCGTTGCCTCCAACGATACCTACACTCGCCCAGCGGCAGGCTCGCTAGAGGTTACTGCTGCATCAGGGGTTCTGAGCAATGACACGGACGGAGATGGAGATACTTTGACGGCGGCGATCGCAACTGAACCTGCCAACGGCACCGTTACCCTCAACTCAGATGGATCCTTCATCTATACTGCCGACGATACAGACCCAATCGCTGATAGCTTTACCTACACCGTTAGCGATGGCGAGGGCGGGACTGACGAAGGCACCGTCACTGTTAACGCCAGCACGGGTGGGCTCCCTATTGTCAGCTTTGAGGCCATTCCGGCTACGGTCTCTGAGGAAGGTAGCGCCGAAGATCGCCTGCTGCAATTGGTGTTTACCGTCGTAGGTGAAATTCCTGACGATGGCCTGGTGGTCAACTTTGACAACCTTTTTGGCATCACTGACCAGCTTGACGCCAATGACGACCGAGCCGCCTTCAACAATCTCGGGTTTGCTGGCTTTGATGTACCGAACAATCGCATTTTCGTGCGCCTGGACGCGAACGAATCTTCCATCGATTTGCCTATTCTTAACGATCTGATTGAAGAAACAACAACCTTCGATTTCCAACTCGCAGAAGGTGACGGCTATACGGTTGATCCTGACAAAAACGCTACTCTATTCACGATCAATGATGATAATGGTGGACCTGGTGTGGGTCCGACTATCAGTCTCTCCGTATCTGAAACCAACCTCACTGAAGGGGATTCCTTCACTGTTAATTTCACCGTTGATGGTGACATGCCTGACGGTGGTTTGGATGTATTGGTTCAAAGCTCAGCCAGTGCCGCATTAGGGGAGTTTGCTTTGACCGACCTCGACGCGCTGGATTTGTCGGGGGTCACTAATCTGCGTCCCGGAGATACAACGGGGCAAAGCTTTATCGCTACGCTCACTGAGCCGAATGCTTCAATTACCCTTGAGGTTTTCGATGACATCGTCGCCCAAGAACCCGTAGAGATTCCGTTTACGCTGGCCAATGGTGAGCTTTACGAGGTTGACCCGAACGCGGCAAGCGTTACTCTGACGATCGCCGATGAAGCGCAACCAGTCGGACCCACGGTCGGTCTCAGCGTAGACACGACCACGCTGATTGAAGGGGGCGATCCCGTAACATTGACCATCTCAGTAGACGGTGAGGTTCCAGCAGAGGGTCTAGAGGTCCTAATCAATGATGCGGCTAGCACCCAAAGCGGGGCTAGAAGCCTAACCGAGTTCGACGTCGCCAATGTGACGACAACGGGCATTGATGGCTTCCCGACTCCAGCGGATGGCGACAGCGGTTTCGTCGTCAAAGTGACTGACTCCACGGCCACCATCACGCTAGCCGCCTTTGACGAAGGTGCTGATGAGAATGAGGCAGATGAGGTCTTTACCTTTGAAGTTGTTGATGGTGAAGCCTACGAGGTAGACGCTAATGCTAGTGAGGTTACTGTTAACATCCTCGATGCGGGTGATACAGGGCTTTCGGTGTCCCTTGATCTTCTCGCCGGTACGTTTGGCGAAGAGGGTGAACTGGTTACGCCTAATTTAGTGCTGTCTGATAGTGGCACCCCAGTTCTGAGTCTGCTGCTTAGCGCTGATGGCCCTGTACCCGAAGATGGGTTAGTCGTCAACGTAGAGACCGACCTGCTCGACATCACGGAGTTTATCCAAGGATCGAACTTTGTGCCAACGGCCTTTGGCGGTCAGGTCGTGGGAGCCATCTACGGTGAAGATGGGAGTCCCATGGGACTGCAAGTGCGACTCGATAACCGCAATACTGTGGTCAACTTCAATACGGGCTTTGCTAACCCAACAGACGGTGAACTGCCGATCGATGTCAGTTTTGCTTTAGCGGTAGGGGAAGGCTACACGCCAGTTGAAACGCCTGCAACGATAGTGCTTTACCAGGATGCTTCACAACTGCCAACGCCGACTGATCCCCCTGAAGTTAGCATCGGGTTTACCAGCGATACGGGGGTTCTCACTGAAGGGGGTGACACGGGCACGCTCAACTTCACGGTAGACGGCGAAATTCCGCCGGAGGGACTGGTTGTCTTCGTCTCCAACAATCAGTTTGCAGGCATTGTTGATTTTGATTTGCTGAATGCCACGACCACAGGTGGCTCGTTCCCTGCACCAGACGGTACCGCGGGCGGCTTCTTCTTCAAGATGACGGAGTCTAGTGCCAGCATTACCTTCCAGGCTCGGGAAGACGAAACCGTAGAGGGTCTAGAGGCAGTCAATGTCGAACTACAGCCGCTGCCAGGCTATACCATCGCGGACGATGCGGGGGATGTTTCAGTCCTGGTGCAGGAGACTGATGCTTCCAAGATTCAGGTCAGCCTGGAAACATCCCCTGAGGTCCTGGTCGAGGCAGAAGGTACGGTTTCAGTTCATACCTTTAATCTAAGTTCTCCCCCGCCAGCAGAAGGGGTAACCGTTCGGGTGCAGACGCCTGGTCTAGACGACTTTGATCCATCTGGCATTACGACAACCGGCATTTCCGGTGACATTCAGGTGCTAGAGAGTTCGCCGGAGCAGTTGGAGTTCACGATTACTGAACAAACGGCAACCATTAGTCTGCCAGTGGCTGATGACGGTCTTGCGGAAGCGGCAGAAACGGTTGTCTTTACGCTAGTCGAACCCAGTGATGATGCCGATTATCAGGTCGATCCTGAAACGAACTCAGGCAGTTTCACGATTGTGGATACGGCTGACCAAGTCCCAGCGCCAGGTATTGAAGATACTGGCAACACGGATGCGATCGGCGACACGATTGACTCGGCTACAGACACAGGTTTGACCGCTAATAGCAACAGCGTTACCGTCGAGGGTAGACTCAACGGCAACTTCTTCACCTCTGACCTATCTCTGCGAACGGACAATACCGAAGATGTAGACATGTATTCCGTTGATCTAGGGGCTGGAGATGTGCTGCGCCTAGACATTGACGCCCGCAATACACGCTCCAACGATGAAAGCCCAGACACCATTCTGCGCTTGTTCGATGCTGAGGGGAACCAGCTTGCCCAAAGCGATGACGATTTCGCACCCGATGAACTCTTTGCGCCAGGTCGCCAAGACTCCTACTTGGAGTTTACAGCCGAAACGGCAGGCACCTATTTCGTAGGAGTTAGCAGCTTTGGCAACGGAGAGTTTGGCTTTACGAACGCCCCTTACGACCCCAACATTACGGGCAGCGGTACAGGACGTAGCTCTGGTGCCTACACCCTCAATCTGACCTTGAATGAAGCGTTCGTGGCTGAGGCAACTGAAATCCCGGATAGCACGGGTGATGGGCCAACGGTTTCATTGTCAGCAACAGCCGCTACCTACGATACCGACGACAATCTGATTGCCAATGCTCTGGTGCAGTTTGTAGAAAATGGGAGTGCGTCAATTTTGACGCTGGGACTGAATGTCGAAGGCATGATTCCTGAGGAGGGAATTGAGGTCTTCTTAACCAGTGACGCTGATTTTGCCAACGTCTTCAGTACAAGGGCACCCTTTAGCCCAGGTGGGGCCGAGGTGCTAGGTGCGGTCTACGACGAAACGGGTGCACCCATCGGCCTCCGGGTTAATCTGCTCAGCAATACCGCTATCCTCAACCTCAATCTCACCAGCCCAGAGGAAGCCCCAACTGATGGCGTTGAGACGATTACGTTTACCCTGGAACCTGCTGCGGGTTACGTCGTCGGCGATAGCACCTTCTCCGCACCTATTTACGATGTCTTGACCGATGTGCCCGCGCTTCCGACTGTTCCTACGGTGGGCATTGCGGTCAGTGAAACTGAACTCATCGAATCTGAAGGGTCTCTAACAACGTTAACGTTCACGCTGGATACTCCACCACCCGCTGAAGGGGTTGTTGTCAATGTGGATAGCGGCGAACGGTCAGCTCTAGGTGAATTCGACGTTTTCAATGCTGAAATCACGGGGGGTGAATTTCCTGCCCCTAACTTCCAGGCCAGTGGCTTTTTCTTCAAGATCACTGAACAGACAGCGACTATCACCTTGTCTGCTTTCGATGAAACAACCAATCCTGAGATTCCGGCTGAGGACGCATTGGAAGGGATTGAGGAATTTACCTTCGCTGTGCAGCCAGGAGTGGGATATGCGATCGCTCCCGAGGCTGGCGAAATTACCGTTACCATCGCTGACAATCCGGATTCTGTCGTGCTGCCACCAGACGACGGCAGTGGTGGAGAACCCCCCACGATTCCAACCGAAGAGGAATTGAATGACACGATCGCTGATGCCATTGCAACTGGGCTCAGTGTCGATAATCCAACTTATCTCGTAGCAGGTGAAATTGGTACAACCCGACAAACCCGTAATCTGATTGATCGCTCTGAAGACGTGGACATGTATGCCTTCGATCTGGAAGCTGGGCAGACTGTCATCCTTGACGTCGATGCTGGTGGCACCGGCAACGCAGGGGTAGAAGGGTCTTTGATGGACAACGTTCTACGGGTCTTTGATGCTAGCGGTAACGAAGTCGCCATCAATGAAAACGGAGCCGCCCCAGATGAGGTTTTCCAGGCCAATGGAGATGCATATCTGGAGTTTGAAGCCCCTGAAACAGGGACTTACTACGTTGGTATCAGCAATCTAGGCAACAACTTCTACGATCCCAATACACAGGGCAGCGGCAGCGGCTGGATCTTTGATGGCAGCTTCGAACCGGGTGAGTACCGTTTTGAAGCAACGCTCGTCGAAACGACGCCTGCCCCTGTTGTCGGTATGACGGTGAATGCCATAGAAATCTCTGAGGAAGACCCTGACCCAGTAGTCACCTTGACCTTCACAGTCGAGAGTGAAATTCCCGATGGCGGACTGCCCATCTTGTTCGACGGCAGTGACGTTGTTCCTATCTTCGATGAAATTGTGGGCGACCCAGTTATCGATGGATTTGCTTTAGGCGACTTCTTCGACCCCAATCAATCCTCCCTCTTTGAGTTTGTGCTGCTGGAAAATACGTCCACAGTGACGCTCAATATCCTGGATGATGTGATTGAGGAAACGCCTGAAGACTACACCTTCAGTATCCTGTCCGACGAGGGTGGACTGCTGGAATCTAGCTACCAGGTTGATCCAGGCGCGGCCAGCGTAACAGTCTCCCTAGTCGATGGCAATGGTGGCCCAGGCGTTGGTCCCACTGTCGGAATCTCGCTCAGCACCACTGAACTCGAAGAAGGCGGTAGTCTCACTGTCAACTTCACGGTGGAGGGTGAAATCCCAACAGAAGGTCTAGAAGTCGTTGTCGATAGCCCCACACCCTTTGCCCTGGGTGAGTTTGTCATCTTCGATGAGAACAACAATCCAGCAGTTGAACTAAACGGCATTGCAGGCTTCCCCGAAGTTTACGATGGTCAGGGCAGCAGCTTCCTCGTGACGCTGACGGACCCGAACGCTTCTCTCACGCTAGATGTGTTCGACGATGGCGCTAACGAAGGCTTAGAAACGCTAACGTTCGATGTCTTGAATGGCGAACTCTATGAGGTTGCTGCGGACACGGGCAGCGTCACGTTAACCATCAATGATTTTGAAGTTGTCGGTACTGACGAGGGCGAAACCCTAGTCGGGGACGATGCTGATAACAGCATCGCGGGTCTTGCAGGTGATGACAATATTGCGGGCGGTCTCGGTAACGACATTATCCTAGGTGACGCAGGTGATGACATTCTGCGAGGCGACCTGAACCTACGGAGTCCTCAAGATTTTGCCATAGGCGGCAACGACATCATCTTTGGCGGTGAAGGCAATGACCGCATTGGTGGTAAAGCCGGCAACGATATCCTCAGCGGCGACGCGGGCGATGACGAAATCTGGGGCGACGCGGGTAATGACATCCTCATGGGCGTTACTGGTAACGACATTCTGACCGGCGATAACGGTTCCAGCGGTAGCGGCAGCGACCTGTTTGTCTTCGGCAACGGCGATGGCACTGATACCATCACCGACTTTGAGGTCGGCGTAGACAGTATTGGTCTGGTTGAGGGTGAGCTGGTCTTTGCTGACCTAACCCTGACTCAGGATGGGGCGAATACCCTGCTGGGTGTTAGTAGCAGCGGCGAAACCCTAGCTGTGTTGAATAACGTTCAAGCGTCTGCTCTGGATGAGAACAGCTTCCAAATCGTTCCCGATGTGTCTAATCCTGATGAGGCGCTGGCACTAGTCTAGCCCTCAACTCCCAACCCATCTCCCAGCCCTTGGGGGATGGGATTTCGTGTGCTGCGACGCAGACAAACGTCCAGCATGCAGCAGTTTTTGAGAAGGTTGCTCTTGTTTACGCATAGCGCCCCTCTCAACGGATCGGAAAACAAAAACAACGTAGAGAATTCAACCATGACTCAAGATATTGGACGTGAAGGTTATCAGAGTGGGGATAGTTTTGACCTCGTCACCCCACCACCGACCTATGAAGGTGAACTCTCTTCTGGGGAACAGGCGAACGCTGACTTCGTGGATCAGTTAGAAGGCAAAGCATTATTAGATGACTTACGAGCAGGGGGCTATGTCATCTACTTCAGACATGCTCAAACGGAGAGAGATTTTGCCGATCAGGTGACCGCCGATGTTGATGATTTTTCGACTCAAAGGGTACTGAGTGAGTTTGGGATAAAACAATCTTTAGCGATTGGTGAAGGATTTGAGCTGTCTCGAATTCCGTATGATGGCGTGATTACCAGTGACTACGGTCGGGCCGTGAAAACAGCGGCGATCGCCTTCGGCGAATACCAGAAAAACTCTGACCTCAACTTCCTTCCATTCGAAGACTATACCGACGCTCAGATCGAAGAGATGCGGGCCAACATTACGCCCTTTCTGACGATGGTTCCTGAAGTAGGAGAAAATACCATCGTTGTCGGCCATGACGATCTGTTTGAAGCGGGTACAGGCATCTACCCCGACCCCCAGGGCATCGCCTATCTGCTCAAGCCAGACGGCAGCGGTAGTTTTGATGTCATTGCTAATCTCCTGCCAGAAGAATGGGCTGAGCTATCCGCAGACGCACCCATAACAACAGACTTCGACCGTTTGACCAGCAGCATAACCGATCCGGTAGCTACTGGGGATGAAAGCTTTGACGGATGGAGCCTAGGAGATAGCTTTGATTTTGTCACATCGCCGCCGACCTATGAAGGCGAACTTAGCCCTGGTGAGCAAGCCAACGCCGACTTTGTCGATCAGCTAGAAGGCGCAGCCCTTTTAGACAAGCTGCAAGAGGGTGGTCATGTTATTTACTTTAGACATGCTCAAACAGAAAGAGACTTTGCCGATCAGGTAACCGCTGATGTCGATGACTTTTCAACGCAACGGGTGCTGAGCGAAGTCGGCGTGCAGCAGTCGCTGGCGATTGGTGAAGGGTTTGAACTCTCTGATATTCCTTACGATCATGTGATTACGAGCGACTACGGTCGTGCTGTTGAAACGGCTGCGATCGCCTTTGGCGAATATGAAAAAGACTCTGCCCTAAATTTCCTGCCGTTTGAGGACTACACCGACGCCCAGATCGAAGAGATGCGGGCCAATGTCACACCCTTCTTGACCATGGTTCCTGAAGCTGGAACTAACACGATCATTGTGGGTCACGACGATTTGTTTGAAGCGGGCACAGGTATCTACCCTGATCCGCAGGGCATTGCCTATGTGCTTGAGCCGGACGGCGACGGCGGTTTTGATATTCTGGCTAACCTGCTGCCAGAAGAGTGGGCTGAACTCTCTGAAGGTTCAGGTATTACCACCTTTAACTTCGACTGGACGGGGCAAATTGCTGGCTTTAGCGTTCAGGGCACCTTCAGCTACGATAGCGATCAAACCTACGTCGAAGACATTGTCCGCGAGGAAGATCTGATTGCCTTTGATATCTCCTTCTTCGACCCTGATGGCAACCTGCTACGCACCTACGAAGACAACCATCTGACATTCGACGATTTCAACTTTGCCTTCGACATCGGCACTCGTGAACTGATACAGGATGGATTTATTCTGGGACCAGACGGCTTCAACTTTGGTGAGAAAACGCCAACGGCTGACGGCTTTAGCGGCCTCAACTTTTGGGGGCGGCCCGAGTTTAACTCGCGAGGACAGACACCAGTACCTCACCTCCATATTGACGATTGGGCAGGTGAATTTGACTTCCCTATCGGCTTCAGTTCCCACGAAGACGTCGCCTTCTACACCCGTACCACCCAAGAACTCCTAGATTCGGGGCGCACTGGCGAAACCTATGTGGGCAGCACCCGCGCTGACTTGAATGAGCTAGGAGCACGAGTGGAGGTATTCGCAGCTGACACCGTCAGGATTGATCAAGTTGGAACCTTTGAAGACGATACGCTAGTTGGCAGCGATCGCCTCGATGGCATTGACGCTCAGGGCGGTGACGATACTGTAGCAGGCGGCCTGGGCAACGATATCATTCTTGGTGGCGACGGGGATGATGTGCTGCGGGGCGACCTCAACGCCCGCTCCCCCCAGGACGGTGGTATGGGCGGTAACGACATCATCTTTGGTGGCGAGGGCAATGACCGCATCGGTGGTAAAGCCGGTAACGACATTCTCAGCGGTGACGCTGGCGATGACGAAATCTGGGGTGACGACGGGGATGACATCCTCATGGGCGTCACCGGCAACGATATCCTGACTGGCGACAACGGTTCCAACGGCAGCGGCAGCGACCTGTTCGTCTTCGGCAACGGCGACGGCACCGACACCATCACCGACTTTGAGGTCGGCGTAGACGGTATTGGTCTGGTCGAGGGTGAACTGGTCTTTGCTGACCTAACGCTGACTCAGGATGGGGCGAATACCCTACTGGGTGTGGCTAGCAGCGGCGAAGTCCTGGCAGTGCTGAACAATGTTCAAGCCTCTGCCCTAGATGAGAGCAGCTTTAGGGTTGTTCCCGATGTGTCAAACCCGGATGAGGCGCTAGCGCTAGTTTAGACCAGGTATTGTCTCTAGAAGCTAGGGGTCTTCTGAACCCTAGCTTCTAACCAACAGCCCTTGTCAACCTTATGGACTGTTGAGTGCGTACATCCCAAAAAGGTGAGCATCAAGCGTCTCACCTATTACAAAGGTAGAAACCGAATCCGATTGTTCCAGTCCTCAGCTTCACTAGCTGTCCAAATGAGTACCAAATCATCAACGACTGCACGCACCGTCATAGACTGTGGCACAACGATAACACCACTGCTAAATGCATTGTCGGTCAATCGCTCCGCAAAGTATGCAGGCATTGTTCGGCGATCGTGGGTGACTAGCACTCGCTCCAACTTAGCTGCTATTTCTAAAATCTCTGGATCGCTTACCCCAAGGATGCCAGCAGAAGCAGCTGTTTGGAAATCTATCTTGGGTTCGGCGCGTTGGCAGGCCCTAACAATGATTTCATTCAAATCAGCGTCAGCCTGGAAACGAACTTTCATTGCTGTACTAACAGTGAGCGTCTGGCTTGCATCAGTTTCTCGTAGAAAGGTTGATCTTGATCATGTGTCGCTTGCCGCAGGGCCGCAAATTCTACTTCCGCCTGTTCCAAATAGGCATCAATTGCGGAACGATTGCCTAGATAGTAGGCGATCGCGCCGTATATCTGCTCTAAAGTCAAAGCAGGAAAACATTCGGTGGCAATTGTTTCAGGCGACAAGCCTTGCAAGAACGCTGAGACGATTGAATCCAGCGAAACTCGGGTGTTTGCAATCCAGTAAACGTTCTCACGCTGTTCTACATATCGGTTGCTCATACCAGATTGCCTCAGCTTGCAGTGGATACCATAACTCAATATAGACGTGCTCTCTAAGTTAATCTAGTTCAGATTTCCGGCCTTCATCTTTGCTCAAAGCCTTATCTCAGCAAAATCCAAGCTCAACTACACGCAATTAGCTTGAATCTACAGTCAGTCAGATTTTAGACCGTATCGTCTGCGCCTCAAAAGGAATTCGGATAGTGCTGAAACAGCGAACCCCAAATGGCCTCTCAACGGGCGGCAAAGTACCCCTTCGAGATAGCGGTAATTGCGTAGCTGTAGTGAGTTCAGCTTCGCTTAGCTTTCGTTGGATAGAATCTCTGCCTCAAATCTGCCTCAAAAAGGATTGCCCATCGACTCCCATTACATGAAGCTCACTCTCTGGCGCTTGAACCGAGCCTCGACCACATTCCCGATCCCAACGCTCAAATCCATACGTTAACCCCGATTGATTCAGAGGAAGACAACCCATGGCATTACCCGATCGCGTAACTACAGCCCTCGACGAAGCGCTCGATAACAATCTTCCGCCTGAAGTCCCCGGTGCTGCGGTCGCCATTCTTGCTCCTGAAGGCGACTGGTTTGGAGCTACCGGAGTTTCTGATGTAGAAAATAATATTGCGCTCCAGCCGGACGATCGCTTCGAAGCGGGCAGCATTACCAAAACCTTTGTGGCTACGACCATCCTGCAGCTAGTGGACGAAGATCAGCTCTCGCTGGATGCCGTTCTGACCGATTTCCTAGCCCCCGAAATTACGGCATTGGTTCCCAACGCGGGCGACATTACCATCGAGCAGATCCTTAATCACACCAGTGGCATTGCCGATTATTTGGATGTGCTAACGACTCAGGCGATGAGCAATCCCCTTTTGTTTGTGCAGGACTGGCAGGCTGAGCAGCTGCTCGGCTTTATCGGGGGGGTCGATCCGGTCTTTGCTCCCGGAGCCGATTGGCAATATTCCAACACCAACTACATTTTGGCTGGACTGGTGATTGAGGCGGTGACGGGCAACAGCTATGGGCAGGAGATTCGCGATCGCATCCTTGATCCCCTTGAGCTAGACAACACCTTTGTTTTTGGCGAAGAAGCGATTCCTGGCGGCTACATCAACAGCTATTGGGACTTCGACAGTAACGGTGTCCTCGACAATCTCAACCTTGTTAACCTGTCTTGGACAGGCTCAGCTGGGTCCATCATTTCTAATACGGAAGACCTGGCTGACTTTTTCGACGAGCTGCTGGTGGATGGTGTGCTACTCCAGGCAGAAACCTTGGAAGAAATGCTCGACACTATCCCCGTCAATTCGCCTAACTATGACACCTATGGGCTGGGTATCGGCACCTTGGAATCGCGCAATCGCTTCTGGTACGTTCATCGGGGGCAGACCTTAGGCTTTCGATCCAACGTTTGGTACTCCCCACTTGAAGAAATCACCTATGTAGAGCTGCTCAACGGTCGTTCCAGCAGTAACTTGGTCAGCGACCTGCTACCTACTTATCGCCGCACCATCCAGCCACCCACCCCCGATATTGTCACCTACGAATTTGAGTGGACCGGGCAGATTGCTGAATTCAGAGTGGCGGGCGAGTTTAGCTTCGACCTAAACCAGTCTTATCTAGACGGCATTGTTCGTGAAGAAGATCTGGAATCCTTCGACGTCTCCTTCTTTGATCCCGACGGCAACCTGCTGCGAACCTACGAGGACAACCATCTCACCTTTCCTGAATTTAACTTCGCTTTTGACACCGACACGCAGGAAATTCTGCAAGACGGCTACTTCCTCGGCCCCGATGGACTGAACATTGGTGAAAAAACAGCGGTGGACGATGGCTTCAGCGGTCTCAACGTCTGGTCGCGTCCAGAATTCAATTCTCAAGGTCAGGTTCCTCCGCCCCATGTTCACGTTGATGATTGGGCCAATGAGTTTGGCTTCCCCATTGGCTTTAGCTCTCATGAGGACGTTGCTTTCTTTACCCAAACCACGGCTGAGCTGGTTGAGACGGGTCGGGTAGGTGAAACGTATATTGATGGTTTGCAAGATACCCTGGATGACTTGGGTAACCCCATGACCGTTTCCCTGCCTGACAATGAAGACGGTTCATTTGGGGTCGTTGACGGGGTGACCAGCCTGTTCCTCAACTTCTCCCTGTTTGAAGAGGCGGGTCTAGTCATTCAAAATGCGACCCCCACTGCCGATCCATTTTCCAACGAGTTCCAGCTGGGATTTGCGATTGATCCAGCCACGACAGACTTCACCTTTGATGCTGTCCCCGCTCTGACCACTGACGGCACTATCAACCACACGGGGGATATCACCTTCCTGGTTGGGGGAGATACCCTGCTAACTATCGGCGATTTCGCGATCAAGTTTGATGAAAGCCGCGTCAGCGACACGACCAGTGGTTTCTTTGTGGCCGATACCCTCGAAGATGGCCTGGGAATTGACATTCTTTTTGACGTTAGTATTCCAGAGCGCTTTCTCGTTACTGAGGATGACCTGACGATCGCCGATGCAGACTTGCTCTTAGCCCCAGAACTCGCCGCAGTTTTGGACCTCAACGACGCCATTGGTGCTGATGTTGGTGATACTCGCGTTGATGCTGACATCGTGGAAATAGGCCCACCCACGGATACCGTAGTGACGGTCGAATTCAGCACCACCACCTTCATCGAAGAATTGGGAACTCGCATGCCTGGGGAAGTTGAGTCGCCACAGGCGCTAACCATCACCTTTACAACCGATCAGCCCATTGAAGAGGGAGCGTTCCCGGTCATTAACTTTGCCTCCAGTGAACCCGACGGCTTAACTCGTTTCTCCCTCACGGAATTCGAAGTTGAGGGTCTTATTCCCGAAGTGGATGTTATCAACTTTGAATTGGCAAATGCAGAGATCACTCTACTGGAGCAAACAGCTTCTCTCACTGTGCCCCTCTTCAATTTTCCGGATGACCGAGACTTGGATGATGATGGCATTATCGAAGACTTTGCGGGACAGACTGAGACCGTTGAATTTACCATCACCTCTCTGACGGACGGCGTCATCATCAATCCTGAAACAACCACGTTTACAGGAACGTTCTTCGAAACGGTTGCCGATGCTGAAGGTGTTGACCTCGTCGGGACTGAAGCTGGCGAAACCTTAGTGACTGAAGCCGCTAACGATACCATTGATGCCCTTGGAGGAGATGACATTGTGGCGGGTGGCTTAGGGAATGATGTGCTCACCGGGGGCAGCGGTGACGATGTGCTCAGGGGCGACCTCAACCTGCGATCGCCTCAAGACGGTGAAACCGGCGGCAACGACATCATCTTTGGCGGTGAGGGGAACGATTTCATCGGTGGCAAGGCGGGTAACGATATCCTCAGCGGTGATGCGGGCGATGACTTCATTTGGGGTGACGCCGGTGACGATATCCTCATGGGCGTCACCGGCAACGATATTCTGACGGGGGATAACGGCTCCAATGGCAGCGGTAGCGATATCTTTGTCTTCGGCAATGGCGATGGCACCGACACCATCACTGACTTTGAAGTCGGCATCGACAAGATTGGTTTGGTCGAGGGCGAGTTGGTGTTTGCTGACCTCAGCCTGATCCAAGACGGTGCTAATACCCTGCTGGGCATCACCAGCACCAGCGAAGTCCTCGCCATCCTGAATAATGTGGAGGCTTCAGGTCTGGATGCCAACAGCTTTGTGATCGTGCCAGACGTATCCAACTCAGGGGAGGCACTCGCGATCGCCTAGAGACGAGTGACAAATAACGAATAACAAGTGACCAACAAACTTGAACTACAGATCCGGCTGACTCAAATAAGCACAGCCGGACCTGTCTATCAATGTTCGGTAATTGAGGATTGGCTGCGATCGCGCTCCTCCAAACCAACCACTCCTAAGCCTGCCCTTCACCTGGCAGATTATCAGGATCAACACCCAGAGATCGCAAGTAGTCAGCCATCCGCGTTGCTCGCTGCCGCTCCGCTTCGGCCTGCTGCTGAAGGGCCTTTAGCTGAGTCCGCATCTGCTTCAATTCTTCCTCTGGCACCAGGTAGGGCTGTCCCTGCTGATCGTGCCACAGCAGCACCTCTAGCTCAATACCGCCAACTAGCTGCTGCGCCCGGCCAAGGCCTAGCCCTACCTCCGGCATCCAATAGGGCTCACCAAGCTGAAGCTGATACTCACCCGCCTCTAGCTTGTACACCTCAAACGGCTGATGCTGGTCTCGCTGCCAGTGCCCAGGATTATAGAGGACGTAGTACAGCACACCCAACTGTCGATAAATCTCCAGCTTCTCATCGTACTCGCCACCTGGTGTCTGTGAAACCATCTCCAGCACCAGTATTGGCACGGTGCCATCTTCTTCCCAAGTGGCGTAGCTCAGTCGTCCTTTTCCGTCTCGACTAGCTTTCCGCCGTTCTACACCCAAACTCAAAAACGCATCGGGCACCACCGGTACTCTCGGATTCACACCTGTCGTATGGTAAATCGCCATATCAACACCGAAGTACCAGTCCATCCGCTCAGCCCACAGGCTCGCTAGAACAAACAGCAGCAAGTTCGGCAGCAAATTCTGGTCTTCGTTGTCCACAGGTATATCGTCAGAACAGGGTAGCTCCGTAGTGCTGGGTAGACGGGAAACAGGGTGCGAAACCATTGGGAATAGGCTGCTCGTCAAGTTCAATACGTTCAATTGTAAGGCGGGGAAATCTGACACCGTTCTGCCTCAGCGGCAATTGGCAGACCGTAGAGAAGTGGCCGCGATCGCCTTTACGCCCTTTAAAGCTGATGCGGCGTTGTAAATACTTTTCTGTCCGCTATAGTCATCGTCAGCATAGTTAGTTCTCCAAAAGGCTACAACGGCAAGGGTTCTCGCCTATTTTCCCTCTCATTTTTTCTTTCTTCGCCCACATTATCTCAGCTCTGATTAAAAAAGTTGAGCTTTTGGGGTTAATTGAAACTTTTTCCTAATAAAACGAAGTGTTAATAACCTTACTACCATACAAAAATCCGCTCCTATCCTTGTCAGAATCCATGAAAAGCATTCACTGAACAAACTTCAGCAATCGAGCAATCATTTTTAGCCGATGCTTAACACGAATTAACGATTGCCATTATTGACAATTTATCTCATTTAGCTCAAGCTGATGTTAGTCAGGATTTGTGATGACAATTTCTTTCTCTTGAGCGATGACTGTTACCGCCGAGACGCTAGGAGTTGTTCCGTAGAGCTTAAAAGCAAGCAGTTTTAATCAGGAGAATAATATGGCAGGCTCAACTGGCGAACGTCCCTTGGGGGACATCGTGACCGATCCGCAATTTTGGCTATTGCACATCGTGAATTTTCCGGCTGTATTCATATCTGGGTGGCTATTCGTGAGTACAGGGCTGGCTTACGACGCATTCGGTACGCCTCGACCCGATGAATACTACCCTTCCAATCAAATGAGGGCACCCATTGTGACTGAGCGAAACCAAGTAAAACAGGAACTTGATTCGTATTTTCAGGAAGAATTTGAAACATCAGCACCCTCTTTACGATAGTCAACTCGGAAAAAATAGCTAACTTAGCGGTAATTTAAGATGACAACTAATTTATCAGACCGACCTGAACGGACCAGGACTGAATATCCTATTTATACGATTCGATGGTTGGCAATTCACGCATTGGGTGTTCCTTCTATCTGGTTTCTGGGTGCGATCGGAGCTATGCAGTTCAACACCCGAGAAAGCCAATTGGCAGTTCAACTTGACCTATTCGGTATTGATGGGCGTGTCTTACTGATTCTTCTGCCGTTGGTTCTCTCTGTAGTTTGGAATGTTATCAATTTTGGTAAACCAACACTTCAGGAACTTCAGAGTGCTTTGAGACGTTGAGGCGACAATAAATGCTTCTTGGAAACGGATGCATTTCGCTATCGACCAACTCAATTTTTAACCTGATATAACTCATAGCCCTCTTGTTGGAAGAAACCCATTGAGGATTTTTGGATAACCAAATATGGCAGAAGAATAAATCAGTGTTAGGTAAAAGATTGATTTTGACACTCTTGAGTATTCCAAGCTAGATGGCTATGGTTATCTCACATTAAATTACGGTTACTCATAGATTTCAGATTGGGTAATCGTTGATTAGGAGTCAATAAAGGGATAGTTGGTTTCAGACCATTGGCAAACATAGAATCATGTTTAATGTCATCATGTTTTATCTGTTTGGCTTAATTGATTTAAGGCTACTGCTAGTGTTATCACCGATTACCATTGCGATCGCTTGGGCAATGTTCATTTATAAAGAACCTAGCTTGAAGCCTTCTCGATGGTTTTAGCGATAGGACAAGATGCATCGAGAACCTATTGAATGCGTTTTGATAGGAATTGATCGACTCAGTATGTAAACAGCTCTTCTTTCAGGAGTTATATGACTGTTTTCTTTAAGATCGGTCTAACTTTACTAATCGCTCTCTCCAATTTCGGTGCAATTTCTGCATCAAGCGCTGCAACGATTTTGTCTTCTTCAAGCTATTTCAGTCCACTGCATCTGAAAGAGAATAGCTTTTTAAAGGAAAAGTGTTTTTCAGCTGATTCGGAAAGTTTAGAAAGCTGCAAAGAATTGATTTTGCAGGATCAGCTTGATTTTGAGGTTTGGAACCAGTTGGGTCGTATTTACTATGGTCTAGAAAATTACGAGAATGCTTATTTGTCGTTTAAATATGCCACTTCTCTGCGAACAGATTACGCGATCGCCTGGTCTAATACTTGTGCAGCTCTTAATCAACTTCAGGATTATGAAGCTGCTTTGAATGCATGTAACAAGTCCTTAGATCTCATTCCGATTTCAGAGAATTCTGTTGTTGACCGAACATTCGCTTTAAGTAATAAGGCGATCGTACTTTATTTCTTAGGCCGTTATCAAGAATCCCTGGAGACCTTAGACCAGACTCTTTCCATTAATCCGGACAATTTAGAAGTAAAGTTGAATCGCCTTCTTGTACTTCATGCTTTAAAGCATGAGAAAAATGCTGACAATAGTAGCCTTACACTCTAGCTTTAATATTCGACTTTTGAGTGTTCATATTAATCTTTTCCTTGAAGTATATTTCGAATAACTGTCGGTTTTGTAGATCTGTGTGTAGAGAGGAACAATGAGCCGAGTCTTTCCAATAAGAGTCATCCTTTTAGCTGCTGTGCTTTGTTTGGGTTTTATATTCTGTTGCGAACCGGTATTTGCAACGACTTACTCCTTTCAATCTCCTGGAACACCGGGTCAAGAAGGTGTTCTGAGTGGTTCTGTAACCTACGATCCAGATGCCGTGCGTGACTCCTTGAAGAAGATTACTTTCAATCGAGGTGCTAGAGCCTTAGTACTAGACGATCTGGGAAAGAATGGTGAGTTTTCCTTTGAATATATTTCTCCACACTCTGGCGTAAAACATTCAGAGGAGACTATTTGCACTCGAAATATTTATGATCTCGATAACGGTTTATCAGGAAATGAAGTGATTGGTGGTAAGGAAGGTCCCTTTTTTGACTTCAGTGATTCCTTGGAACTAGTATCCGTTGATTTCAGATCTTGTGTAGGCAGCAAAGGAGATGTTAACGCTTCTATTTCTGAGCGTGATCCTCAGGTTGCTTTCAGCGAACTTGAATCTCAATTTAATCAGCTTAAGTTCAATGAGGAAGATTATGCAGGCGGCAAACCAGGACTGTTTAAAAAGCGCTTGACCATTAAATACACGTTAGAGGATGACGCCTAATTTTATGGGATGTTGAAACTCTTAGTTTCGAAAAAAATAGGAGTGAACACATCCGATCTCTCTCCATCGGCAAAGATATATGGAAGTTTCTCTTGCGTTTACTAATATCCAACACGCAACCCAAGAATTTCAGAAGCAGGCTGGAGGAACTCGTCAACTGCAATCCACGGAAACAGCTTTATTCTTTCCAACAACGCTTGGGCAAGGCTACATGCGAGGTATTCACCTACGAGATGGTTTGGACCTGTTCATTTATGAATGCGACTTAAAGCAAGACTTGCTTTTGGACTTTCGCAGGCTGTCGTCTCAGTACTCAATGATAAATCTCACCTTTTGTCTGTCTGGCTATTGCACCGGCATGATGCCTGGGCTCAAAAATAGATTGGATGTTTCAGCTCAACAAACAACGTTTTCCGCAGTACCCTATGCAGCAGGAACGACGAAGTTGTTTGCTGGCAAGAAAATTAGTGTGGTTGAGTTGGCGATCGCACCAACTTATATGCTGACGCTCATCGAGCGACACCTCAGTGCTTTACCACTACACTGGCAGCAAAATATTCAGAATGCGGCTTCCACCCCTTGCTTTCAACTGAATCGTACAACCCCTGAAATTGCTCGCATTCTCTACGCGATACTGCACTGTCCCCATGAGAGCTTCATCCGACAGCTCTATCTGGAAGGAAAAGTCTTGGAGCTGATTGCCCTTTACTTTGCCCAGCTTAAGGATTATGAATCTGCTCCTTCGGCGTTAGCGAGGGTAAGGCGAAAAGACGTTGATGCACTACATCAAGCCAAAAAAATCTTGCTGAAAAATCTAGGGGAACCGCCTTCTCTAGCGGAATTGGCACACCAGGTAGGACTCAGCGAGCGTAAATTACAGCAAGGGTTTCGGCAGCTATTTGGCAATACTGTTTTTGGCGTTTTGCACGACCACCGTATGGAACAGGCTCGACAGCTACTAGAAGCCGATCAAATGACCATTACTGCGATCGCAAACGCTGTAGGAATTACTCACCGAGGGTACTTCGCAACTGCCTTTAAGCGCAAATTCGGTAGCACGCCACGGGAATATTTGAAGCGCTTCAAGTGATTGGGCAAATTCAACTCAATCAGTGGCTATTGCGATCGTAATAGATCGGATAGCGATCATGGCTCGCCTGAGAGTTGACTATCATGGCATCCATAGCTCACATTCGCCACCAATCGATGGAGTGTAGCGAACATGGCAAAAATTTCAGTTGATCTAGGTCCCGTTCAAGAAACGCTGCTGATCCCTCTGCTGGGGCGAGCTGTGCAAACTCAGGACGGCAACGGTCTGATTCACGATGAAAAAGCGGTTCAAATTGTTGAATCTCTGGATTACGATTTCTCCAAGTGGCAAAACTCTAAATCCTTGGCCGGAGCGACCTTGCGTACCCGCATGTATGACCAAGATGTTCAAGCTTTTCTAAGCGAGCACCCTACGGGTACTGTAGTTGAAATTGGCTGTGGTCTAAACACCCGATTCGAGCGGTTAGATAATGGACAAGCCCAGTGGTTTGACTTGGATTTGCCCGATACGCTAGCGCTACGGCGACAGTTTTTTCAGGACGAGCCGCGCCGCACAATGCTCGAAGCCAGCGTTTTAGACACTGGCTGGATGGACCCTGTGGCGGCAACGGGCGGCCCTTGGTGCTTCGTTTCTGAGGCGGTGATCATCTATTTGGAATCAGCCCAAGCACGACAGGCCATTACCCAAATTGCTGATCGCTTTCCGGGAGCCTGGCTTTTGATTGATACCACCTCTCAAAAGATGATCGATAGTCAATCAACCCACGATGCCATGCGGCATATGCCCAAAGAGAGCTGGTTTCGCTGGGCTTGTGATGATCCACACGAGATAGAGAGCTGGGGCAACTTGCAACTGGTGCAGTCTCGTACCTTTTTTGATGCTGGGGCAGAACTCATGAAGCAGGTCCCCTGGTCAACACGGTTCTTTGTGAAATGGATGCCCTGGCTGATTCGCAGTAAGGTGCAGGGCTATCGGCTCAACCGGTTTGTCGTAAATACTTAGAACTAGGTAGAAAAGACGACAATTGCTAAAAGCGAGCTGACCAACAGACCAAGAGGCTTGCCCTTAACGAGAATTATTGAAATTAATTCTCAATATAAAGATCTAAAATGCTTGATAAATCGAGCGTTTCATTCCTAATGGAACCTTAAGCTAGATCCTTCGATTATTCATGAATCCGGGTCTCCAGAGTATTCGAGGGACTTTTTCCTCAGGCTTGTCAAACCGTAAAGACAATCTATCGACATTCGGGCACATTGATTTTGCTATCCATTGTTGACAAAAATTATTGATATTAACGATACAGTCAACGATCCGTTCGAAGCGTGGGATCACCCAAGACTTTGCTACCGTTTTGCGTGGGATTAACGACAAGCCCTAGCCGCAAAAGTGTTGATCTGAAAAGGTTTCACAATCCAAGATCGCAAATCTAAGATCGTCAATTGCTGGCGATTAAGGGCTAGCAATTCGCCAGAAATTCAGAAGACGCAACCTGAAAAGCTTAAGAGAATCTGCGTTTAAACAGGATCGCAGCTTGAGTGATCATCGCGGCTGCTCTAGCGATCGCTTTGAACTAGTCGGCTTCAAGCCCGACTTCTCGGCGGCTATTGGTTTCAGCGATCTAATCATTGCTCAGGAGGGTAACGATACCGTCATCTCTCTAGGTACAGAAGATGTACTGGCGGTCTTACAAAACGTGCAGGCTGACACGGTCACTGCCGACAACTTTGGTGAGGGGTAGCCAGTGGGCTCTGACGAGGATTTACTCGATCTGCTCGACCAAACTGGCTCCGTTCAGGTGAAGATTCTGGACAAACAGAGCGAGGCCCTATTCAGCAATACCGTCGGCTTCTATCAGATTGAAGATGCGGACGGCACGGTGATTGATCCCGTTACCGGAGCCTTGCTGCAACCGGGTGAAGCAGGCTATGCCGCCGCTGCCGTTGGCCGCAGTCAGGAAGCGGGAGATGGACTATCCTTTGCCATTCGAGACGCTGGAGCCGTCACCGCTGACCTCGACGGCGGGGCACTCTATGCGCCGTTTATCGTGTCGAACGGCACCGTGGCAGACGCCCTCAGCGGCAGCACCGATGTTTTCTTCGAATTTGCTGCGGCCAATCCATTGGGGGCAGACCACGTGCAGAAGACCGGCAGCACCTACGCCTTTGAAGACTTGTTTAGCGGCGGTGATCTGGACTTTAACGATGCCGTGTTTACGGTAGAAGTCGCCTGATATTCTTGATGCTGAAACGGCGAAGTTGACGAATAACGAATAACAGATAGCAGATAACAGAGTTATTGGTTATTCGTTATTGGTTACCTAAATTTAGTCTTTCTCTTGGGAGGGCAGGGAAAGGCCGGGTTAGCTCATGAAGCCCTCAGACTAACTTGAACCATCCATCCGGCTGTGCTCATTTGAGGCGGTCGGATTTTTTGCGGTTTGGATTATGCTGGCGGGCGATACTCCAAAGGAGTGGCTCTGCCATCGCACCCCACCACTCCAACCATCAGCGATGCTCCACTAGAGCGGCTACAACAGCACTGTTATCGGCAAAAGTCGCGAATCGCCTGCCTTCGCTAAGCATATTGCTAGAAGCATACTGAGTACTGAGTTGCATTGTTCGAGAGAGCTCTTGCTAGCATGGTGCCAGCACGATAAACGGAAGGGATGAATCAATGGCAACGCTGACAATTCGAAACTTGCCGGATGATTTGGTGCAGCGTATCAAGGTCCGTGCTTCTGCCAACGGTCATTCGATGGAGCAAGAGGTAAAGCAGCTTTTGGAAACTCGCTATGCCTTACGTGAAACCGTGATCAGTCGTATTCATGACCGTTGGTCTACAGTGCCTAACACCTCTTTAGAGGAAGCTAACCAGCGGCGCGAGAACGATCGCCAGAATGAGCTGGCAGAATGATTATTGAAGTGAGGTTATTCATCAAGATTTCTTGAGCGTACTGACGCGCTCATGGTAATCAAGACGGATGCGGGGGCTGGGATGGGGCTACTGTGGGTGGGAAGCATAATTGCTATGCTGCTGATCGGCGTTGTTGGCTTTAGGGCGTCTCGATTACGCTGTCTTGAAAAGTCGTTTTGAAATTGACAATACTTATCATCTGCAGGCGATATATGTATAAATATATGCATAATGAATATGCAGTTCATATGGGATGAGAACAAGCGACAGTCCAATATTGCCAAGCATGGTTTTGACTTTGTCGATGTTTCTCAAGTTTTTGAGGGGCCGACGTTAACGTTTGAAGATGATCGCTTCGCTTATGGCGAGTGCCGCTTCGTTACGTTGGGCCTATTGCAGGGGCGGATAATTGTTATTGCCCATACGGAGAGTCAGGACGAGGTGCGAGTGATATCGATGCGGGAGGGCACAAAACGTGAGCAACTTATCTTCTTCAAGAGCCTCTCAAACGGATTGGGAGCGGATTAATGCGATGAAAGATGAAGATATTGACCTGACTGATATTCCAGAAGTTACTGAAGTGCAGATGGAAAATGCAGTGCTTCGAGTTGGGGGACAGCCGGTTGAGCGCGGCAAGCAGCGCATTACTATCTTTTTAGACAGATTTATTGTGGAGTATTTTAAGAATATTGCAAGCGCCGGTGAAGCCTCTGCTGCAGAAAATCGTGGCTACCAGACACTGATTAATGCAGCATTAGGGGAATATATTCAAAATCAAAGCCTGAAGGAAGATTTACGTCAAATCCTTCGAGAGGAGCTGGCACGTTCATCCAGCGATCAGCAATAGATAGGCTTCGCTCCTGTTCGTTAATCCTGAACACAGCAACGGTTTTTCTAAATCGTTAATTACTTTCGTATTGACATTTGATAAGCCTTCGGACTCGCGCCAAACTTATGCTTAAAGGCGGCGTTGAATGAGGTGGGGCTATCGTAACCGACGGTACGGGCGACCGTCGCCACCTTTAGTTGCCCATCTAAAAGCAACTGTTGGGCTTTTTCCATCCGACGATCGCGCAAATAGCCAAATACGGTGGTGTTAAATATTTCCTTGAAACCTCGTCTCAAGTTGTAGTCACACATCCCAACCTGTTGCGCCAGTTCCAGCAGTGAGGGTGGGTAAGTCCTCAGTACAGGACAAAAAGCTTGAAAAGAAGGTAAGGGTGGGGTTTCATCAGAATTACCACAACTCTTGAGAAACCCCATGACTGACTATAGCGAATTGAGAAAGACGCTCCAAGAACATCTTGACTGGCACGGGGCGCGA
>NZ_JAQMUB010000004.1 GCF_028330965.1 Oscillatoria sp. CS-180
CCTGTCCGCTGGTCAAGTTTCATCCATCGCAAAAGCTTTGTCCTTGCAAGGACACTCAACAATCGGCTTAGTTGTCTGGTTTGGGGCACTCACAGCCTGTGGTTGCAGCGCAGGCACAACTCTATTTGTCCAAAATCAAGTAAGTTTGTATTGCAGGTTTTACGACCAACCATTTGTCTCATCGTTATAGTTCGCTGGAACAGCTGATAAGACAGTTATCCGGTGAATCCCCATCAGGAACCTCGAAATAAGATGGGGCACACCATTAGAATTTTCCTTACGAGCAACTTCTTTGCCGAACCTCTATATTGATCGCCCTACTGCCCTACTCGAAAGCTTTTGCGATGCTGCCGCGATCGCCCCAATTTGCCAATAGCAGCACGATGTCTGGGACTCCCGTAACCTTTGTTTGAAGCGAGGTCGTAGCCGGGATAGCGCTTGTCTAGTCGCACAATCAGGGTATCGCGCCAGACTTTAGCGAGGATGCTGGCAGCGGCGATCGCGACGCTGTTCTGGTCGCCTTTGATAATGGTTTGCTGGGGAATATCCAGGTTGGGAATAGGTTTGTTGCCATCAATTAGGCAAAGGGTTGGTGACGGGGTTAGCTGGGTAACGGCCCGCTTCATCGCTAATAGGGAGGCCCAAAGGATGTTGATCCGGTCAATCTCGTGGACGCTGGCTGAGGCGATCGCATAGGCATCAGCCCATCGGTGAATTGGCTCAACCAATGCTGTTCGCTGAGTAGCTTTCAATCGCTTGCTGTCAGTGACCCCCAGTTTAGCCAAAGCCAATTCAGCTTTCGGTGAAAGGATCACAGCCCCGGCGACGACGGGTCCGAATAAGGCTCCCCGGCCAACTTCATCAACCCCAGCAATTTTTTCTATCTCATAGTGATCTGCCATCATCAACACACAAATAGAGGCGAGATACAGCCGTTGCCATCCGCTAGGCCAAGATGACTAAAGCTATAACCTCGCCGCTAGCTCATGTGATTAATCCTCTTGACTAACCTTCATCCTCATTGGCCGATGAGCGACGGCGACGACGACGACGAGTGGTCGTGGTTTCTTCGGCCTCAGCAGCAGGAGGTGTTGCATCGGCATCATCGCTGCTCTCTGAAGGTTCCGGCTCAGATTCCGCCGTAGGCTGTTCTGCCTCAGTAGTGGGTTCTGCAACAGACTCGGGTTCAGTCTCCTCGGCGGAAGAGCGGCTTTTCCGACTTTTCTTCAAAACAGGAGGCCCATCTGTCGTTGTTGCAGAGGTTGCCTCAGTATCCTCTGATGGGGAGGAGTCGTCCAAATCGGCTTTTTCACCAGGCAGAACAACTCGGATGGCGGTGTTTTTAGGGTCTTTGACCTCCTGCGTGCTCAGCACCATTGGCGAAATGCCCATCATGGCGTAGACGCTCTGCTCTTCAGGGGTCATTTCAACGACGACTTTTTCGGGGGGAGCCGCAACTTTGCGCTCTCCTCGTCCGTTTCTACCTCGACTAGAGCGGTGAGTCGTCGTCGGTGCTGAAGCGGGAGTCTCAGCTGTGGAAACAGGGTCAGCAACTGCAACTGGAGCACTTTTTGGGGCATCCCCATTCCGTCCGTTGCTGCGACTAGGTGGGGAAGAATCGCGACGACGACGGCGACGACTGCCTCGACTTCCCTTGGATTCCTGATAGTTAGGATGGTTGAGCAGATCAAGCTCTTGCAAATCGGAGTGGGGATCTAGGCTTTCTGGCGGCGCGGTGTGAGCGATCGCTCGGTTGCTGATGCTAGTGCTGCTATCGCGAGCAGCCTCCAAAGCCGCGCCGTCTATCGTTGCCGGTTCGCCAGGTAGATGAACTAGATGACCTAAACCGTTGCAGGCAGGACAAGGGCGTCCGAAGAGTTCGTAGAGATTCTGACCCTGACGTTTGCGAGTCAGCTCGACTAGCCCCAATTCAGACAGCTGGGATATCTGAGGTCTGGCTTTATCAGCTTTCAGCGCTCGATTAAAGGTTTCTAAAACTTGGAGCTGGTCGCGGCGGGCATCCATGTCGATAAAATCAACAATGATGACACCAGCAACATTGCGTAGCCGAAGCTGTCGAGCAATTTCTTCAGCCGCTTCGCAGTTGGTCCAGAGTACGGTTTCCCGAGCCGTTGCTGACCGTGTGAAAGAGCCAGAGTTAACGTCGATAACCGTGAGTGCTTCTGTCGGCTCGATGATGATGTAGCCCCCAGACGGTAAGTCTACTCTAGGCTGGATCGCGTCTTTGATCGCGGCATTGACTCTGAAAAATTCTAAGAGAGGGACGCGATCGCGATGGTGGTCAATCAACACACCAGATGGAATTCGCCCTCCATTCCAGTTCATGAGATGCTGCTTAACGCGCTTCAGACCCGTGTGGGAATCTGTAACAATACGATTAACATCACCGCTATAAACATCTCTCAACACGCGCTGAATGAAATCATCATCACGGTTCAAGAGTTCAGGAGGGCGTTTAGAAAGCGCTTCCTGCTGAATGTTTTCCCACTGCTTTTGAAGAAATTCTAAATCTTCGATAATGGCTTCTTCGGCTACGCCCTCTGCTTCTGTTCTCACTAAAAGACCCATACCAGCAGGCTTTAATAGAATAGCGAGGGCGCGAAGACGGTTTCGTTCCTGTTCGTTCTGAATACGACGAGAGAGGTTAACCCCTTTGCCGTAGGGCATTAATACTAGATAGCGTCCTGGTAACGTTACGTTTCCAGTGAGTCGTGGTCCCTTGTTGCCCGTCGGCTCCTTCATAATCTGAACGAGCACTTTCTGCTGAGGTGCAACTAGTTCAGTGATCGATCCTGCTGTGCGCTTGAGCCGTAAGGGACCCAAGTCAGTCACATGCATGAAGCCATTGCGCTCGCTGTCACCGATGTTGACGAAGGCGGCATCAATTCCAGGGAGTACGTTCTCGACCGTGCCCACATAAATGTCGCCTACCTGGTGAGTTCCTGTCGCAACAACAAGTTCCTGTATTTGGTCTCCTTGAAAAACAGCAGCAATGCGATGCTGTTCAGCAATAACAATCTGCTTTGGCATTCAACATCCTCAAAAACTCATAAGGATTCTCCCCCTTCTTCCAGCGCCAAAGGAAAGAATCAAAAAGGCAATTCTGTCTAGAAGCAACTGCACCATTCCAGGGCCAAAACAGCACTGTCAAAACCATAGGAAACGACAGACGCCAAGGTGGAATCTTTCGAAAGCCCGATAGCCTCACGGAGTGGTTCGGGCAGCTTTTCCTAACTTCACCAAAATCTTTGTCGAATCTACAAAATTCTGACAGAAGCCTTTGGTAATGCGCCTGTTCAGACCACTATTCGCTTGATTACGCTCAAGCCTGATAGCTAGTCGCTTCTGTTGGGTGCATTATAGCGCTAGGTGGTTGGAATCAACACATCTTACTGAAACGCATCCTGCTTAAGCCTGAACAGACACTTTCTAGGCGACATTACGTTTTATGAAGGGATGCTGATGTCTTTTGTTGAAGCCCTACTGCTGACGCCAGCAGCAGGGGCACAGTGGCTTCATTAGGAGGCTGTCAACACGGGTAGAGGAGAACCGCTCTTCTCAGCTTCAACCCAATTCAACAGCAACACAATGACGGGATATCGCTTGGGCAGTTCTTTGCGAATCAGGCGGCGTAATTCGGACTCAATGGCAGGCTGCAAGCCGTCTCGTTCAATACCGTTTTTGAGCGATCGCTCTCGCAAAACTCGGCCAATGACGTCGGCAACTTTGCCCTGAAAGCGTTCGATATTCAGTGATTGAGAAATCCCGCGAATATCAATATTGGGTGGAGACGCTAACTTGCCATTGCTGTTGACAATGGCGGCAACAGTGATGATGCCATCCTCAGCTAGCTGCTGGCGATCGCGCAGAGTATTGCGATCAACAACTCCCTGGCGCGAAGAATCCACTAGCTCAATGCCAGAGGGAACCTTACCACCGATCTGAATACTGTCAGGGGTCAGCTCAACAACGTCACCGTTGCGAATGATCACCATATTCTCAGCCGGAACGCCCATATTCTGAGCAGTTTCTGAGTGCTTCACCAACATCCGATGCTCACCGTGAACGGGCAAGAAGAACTTGGGGCGAGTTAACGCCAACATGAGCTTTTGATCTTCCTGAGCACCGTGTCCCGACACGTGAATGCCCCAATGTTTACCATAGATAACATTGGCTCCGCGCATCATCAGCTTGTCGATGGTGTTGACAACAGAGATGGTGTTACCAGGAATGGGATTCGCTGAGAAAACAACCGTGTCTCCTTCTCGAATTTTGATGTCGCGGTGGGAGCCGTTAGCAATGCGGGTGAGTGCCGCCATTGGTTCGCCCTGGGATCCTGTTGTCAGGATCATAACGTCTCTATCGGAATATTGATTGAGGTTCCGTAGCGGCTGAAAGCGCTCCTCTTCACACTTGATGTATCCTAATTCACGTGCATGGGCAATCACGTTCAGCATGGAGCGTCCAAGGACAAATACCATACGATGGTGCTTCTTCGCCAACTCTAGGATCATGTTGACGCGGTGAACCGATGACGAAAAGGTTGTCACGAGTAGACGTCCGTCAGCCTGAGCGAATGCACGATCCAAGTTGGGATAGACCGATCGCTCAGAAGGGGTATGTCCAGGGACTTCGGCATTTGTCGAATCACTGATGAGGCATAGCACCCCTTTCTCACCATATTCTGCCAATTTCTGAACGTCGAAGTGCTCACCATCCACTGGAGTATGGTCAAACTTGAAGTCACCCGTGTGGATCACAATGCCAATTGGCGTATGAATGGCAACGCTACAGCTGTCGGCGATGGAATGTGTGTTGCGGATGTATTCCACGACGAAAGATTTGCCAAGGCGTACCATGTCCCGAGGTCGTACAGACCGTAATTCGGTGCGATCGCTCACACCTGCTTCCTCCAGTTTGCCTTCCAGCAGCGCCATGGCTAATCGAGGACCATAGATCACAGGAATATCGAACTGCTTTAGGTGAAAAGCGATTCCGCCAATGTGATCTTCATGGCCGTGAGTCACAATCATGCCCTTAATCTTGTGGCGATTTTCCCGCAGGTAAGTGACATCGGGCAGCACGATATTGACGCCATGCATGTCATCCGTAGGAAACGCAAGTCCAGCGTCCAAAAGGATGATTTCGTCATTAATTTCGAAAACGCAGGTGTTTTTGCCAATCTCGTGAAGGCCACCCAGGGGAATGATTTTGAGCTTTGAATCAGAATTTCGATGAGTCATATAGTTGGAAATCAAGAATGCCAAAAATGGCTGTACAAAAAAATGGCTAAAAAACCAGAGATGAAGTTAAACAGTGCGAAGGATTAAATCTTTAACGGCAACGAATTAAGTGCTCGGGTATTTTTTTCAAAAGGACACCAATAAAAATCGACAACTTTCTGCCAGCGTGGCTGACAAACAACGGTCAGGGACGATTTCTGATAACGAGTAAACAGATTTCAAGCAGATGGGACATCTGCTGAAATGAACCCAGGAAGAGCTATCATTAGCTCAATCTCTTAACCAAATAAGTGTTTTTAATATTTAGGTGAAAGAGATGCAAGAATATTCAATTGTCAAAAAGCCTGATAGCAATTGTTGATAACGATTAAGTGTTCAAATAAGCTGTTTCAGCTGTTTCTCTAATGCTTGTTTGACGGCTTCACTGGCAGGCACCAGAGGAGAGCGGACTGAACCCACATCCCAACCCTGAGAGGCAAGAGCTGCTTTTACTGGAACGGGGTTGGTTTCTAGAAACAAGGCTTTAAACAGGGGAAACAAACTCAAGTGGTCGTCAATGGCACTCTTTACTTTACCCATCTCAAAGGCTTGAATCATCCCCCGGAGACGATTGCCCACCAAATGACTGGCTACACTTACAACGCCGCATCCTCCTATCGAAAGCAAGGGTAGCGTCAAAGAATCATCTCCAGAATATAAAAAGAACGAATCAGGAGTTGATGCCCTTAGGTGACTAGCATAGTCAAGGTTGCCACTAGCCTCCTTGATAGCAACTACATTGTCAACTTCTGAGAGACGGACCACCGTTTCAACCGAAAGGCCACAACTCGTCCGTCCAGGCACATTGTAAAGCATTACGGGGAAATCAGGGCAAGCCTCGGCGATCGCTCTGAAATGGTGGTAAAGCCCTTCCTGCGTAGGCTTATTATAATACGGAACAACCTGTAACGTCCCGTCCAAATCCAGGGTCGATGCTTTACGGGTGGCCTCAATGGCTTCGCGAGTCGAGTTAGAGCCTGTCCCTGCAATCACCTTCGCGCGATCGCCGACAGCCGCTTTGACACTTTTGAATAGCTGTAGTTCTTCGTCCCAAGAAAGGGTCGGTGATTCACCAGTTGTTCCACAAATGACAAGTCCATCACTACCGTTCTCAACCAAGTGAGCTGCCAGCGCCTCTGCAATAGCGTAGTTGACGCTTCCATCCTCCCCAAAGGGAGTCACCATAGCCGTTATGACTTGACCAAAATATCCCACGCCTTCGTAATCCTTCTTGATTGAATACCCTTAACAAGTGGCCTCGCCTTAAGACGTCGTTAACCGTTTTTGACCGTTTTTGGCTGTATCAGCAATTAAGATAACAACCTTATGACCTCTCGAACACCAGGACAGATAAAAAGTCCTTATTGGTCTTAGGTGTTTAGACAGCTAGAACCGTGGATTTTAACCACTGCTTGGCTACCAATAGCTCTGCAATCTGAACGGCATTGAGCGCCGCCCCTTTACGAATCTGGTCGCCACACAGCCATAGATCCAGGCCATTAGGGTGCGAGATATCCTGACGAATGCGGCCTACCAGAACATCATCCTGACCGCTGGCATCAATCGGCATGGGAAAATAATTAGCCTGCCAATCTTCCACAACCTTGACTCCAGGAAACTCTAATAGCGTTGCACGCGCTTGATCTGGCGAAAAGGGTACAGCAAATTCCAGATTGACCGCTTCTGAATGTGCTCTCAAGACTGGAACACGGACACAAGTGGCAGTAACTCTAAGGTTAGGCTCGCCAAAAATCTTGCGGGTTTCGTTCACCATTTTCATCTCTTCCTGACAATACCCAGCTTCGTTAAGCGGCGAGTTGTGGGGAAAGAGGTTGAAGGCAAGCGGATAAGGAAAGGATTCAGTGGTAGGGGTCTTTCCTGCCAGAATGGCCTCAGCTTGCGACTTTACTTCCTCCATGGCTTTGGCCCCAGCCCCACTGGCGGATTGATAGGTTGCTACTACAATGCGCTGGATTGGCTGAACCTGGTGGAGTGGCCAGATAGCCATTGCCATCAGGATCGTCGTGCAGTTGGGATTGGCAATGATGCCGGAATGTTCAGCCGCGGCCTGGGGGTTGACTTCTGGGACCACCAAAGGCGTCTTGGGATCCATCCGAAAGGCACTGGAATTGTCAATCACGACGGCCCCTGCAGCCGCTGCTTTGGGAGCCCACTCCTTGGAAATGCTGCCCCCTGCGGACGCTAGAACGATATCAACGTCGTCAAAAGCGCGATCGCTCAGCCCTTCTACTACGAGAGGCTGTCCACGAAAATGCAGTGTCTTGCCCGCAGATCGAGGGGACGCCAGCAGCCTCAGCATCGAAATAGGGAACTGGCGTTGCTCCAATAGATCAATCAGCTCCGTGCCAACAGCTCCAGTTGCTCCAACAATGGCGACACGATATCCTTCCGACACAATCTCTACTCTCCCTGGCCTGAACTTCCTAACGTGAGTGGGCTGGCAATACGGGATAGCTCTACATGCTTGGTGGTGCGATCTCTATCCGCTTCCCAACAATCCCGTCTGAGGCAATCTTACGATCCTATTCTCTCACCTAATAAAAGCATCCCAACTCAAATGTTAAAAGATACCTCAAACCAGCAGGGTGCAGTTGCCTCTTGGATGCAGTATTATAGCTAACTGCATTGAATTCAGAACTCGCTCAGCTGAGGCCTGGGACAAGCTTTTTGCTTTTCAAAAGGGTTGTCTCCAACCTCCAGGCTGTCATTGCTCAGGAAGTAGGACTCCTTCATGAAAGTTACTCAAGAAAAGCTGCCCGATAGCCAACTAGGGCTTCAAATTGAAATTCCCGCTGAGGTTTCCAAAAAAACCTACGAAAAGGTCCTACAGAAGCTCATCAAAACAGTTCGCGTTCCAGGTTTTCGCCCCGGCAAAGTGCCACGTCAGGTTTTCTTGCAGCGCTTTGGGCCAACTCAGATAAAAGCGGCTGCCTTAGAAGAGTTGGTGCAAGACTCCATTGAGCAGGCGATTAAGCAAGAGTCCATTGATACGATTGGCAACTATCAGCTTGTCTCTGAATTTGAAGAACTTATTGAACAATACACCCCAGGCGAAGTGCTGACCGTCAAAGCGTCTGTAGACGTGCCGCCTCGGGTCAAATTAGAGACGTATACAGGGCTGACAGTCCAGGCAGAAGAAGTCGAGTATGCGGAGAGTAAGGTCAATGAGGTTTTGGAACAATACCGCCTCAACTTAGCGACTCTGGTCCCCATCGAGGATCGCGCTGCCAAAATGGGAGATGTTGCTGTGATCGATTTTGAAGGCAAGATCAAGCAGGAAGACGATACCTATGAGGTGTTTGAAGGCGGCACTGCGGAAGACTTTCAGCTGGAGCTAAAAGAGGGTGGCTTCATTGATGGATTTGTTGAAGGCATCGTTGGTATGTCTCTAGATGAAACGAAAGAGCTATCTCTAACATTCCCTGAGAACTATCCTCAACAGGATCTAGCGGGTAAACCCACGCTGTTCACCGTGACCCTGCAAGACTTGAAAGAAAAAGAATTGCCTGACTTGGATGACGATTTTGCAGAAGAGGTCAGTGAGTTTGAAACCTTAGCAGAACTCCGGACTTCTTTGGAGGAGCGTTATCAGACGGAAGCTGCGGATGAAACCGAAAGCAATCAGTTTGAGGCGCTGCTGGAAGAACTGCTTAAGCATTTAGACGCTGAGATTCCAGAAACGTTGATTCGGCGCGAAGCTAACTACCTAGTGCAGCAGACGGCTGTGCAGCTGAGCCGTCAGGGGATTGATATTAATAAGATGTTGACTCCCGAAATTGTTGAGAATATGCGAGATCGTGCTCGTCCTGATGCGATCGACCGTCTCAGGCGCACTCTGGCATTGGGAGAAGTCGCTAAACAGGAATCCATCTCGATTGAGGAAGATGCGATCAAAGCCCGGATGGATGAAATGTTGGAAGAAGTTAGCAATCCGGAGGACATTGATCGCGATCGCCTGAGAGAAGTTGTTAACGAGGAACTGCTTCAAGAGAAAATCTTGAAGTGGCTGTTAGAAAACAACACTGTGGATTTGGTACCAGAGGGTACTCTGAAACCTGACGAGTCCGACGAAGCTGATGATGCAGAAACATCAGCCTCTACAGAGGTCCTGGATGTAAGCGCGACGGAAGTAGAGGAGGTGCCTGAAAACGCTGAAGCTCTGGCAACGGAAGCCGTGGCTACTGCGGCGGATGCGGATGAGGCAAGTGCGGATGAGATGGCTGAAGCCAAAGCAGCTGTTGAAGCAGTTGAGGCCAGTTCAGGCAGTGAGGAAGAATAAGCAGCTTTCGACAAGGAAGACGCGGATAGGATGAGTTGATGAGAGTCATATGCCAGTCCTTCTGCTAACTGCCAGAACGACCGACATGCAAGAAGTACAAGCGCATTGGCAAGGCAGACAATCCCCCCAGCATTACTGGACCTCCCGGCAGTCAAACAGTTTTGGGTGCAAAAGTTCTGTTGAGCATTCGCGAAAGATTTCTGGAAGATCTACCCATATCAAGCTGACCTGGATTAGGATTCATGCTGAGAACAACTCCAACGGTTACTGAGTAAGTTTGAAGTTTGATTTGATAAGGCGTGCCTATAGTGCTTTTTTTGGTCTAGACTTGGTCGGGAATTACGATGCCCTAATTATTAGGTTCATCACCTCGGTCTCACACGCTCTTATCAGACGTTGGGGCATAATGTTCTATAGAGTTGCTAATTTGCTCTCTTCGAATTAGCAATTCATGCCTGGTAGCAGGCTACCTCCCAGAAGGTTTATTCCGTGATGGATGTTCCTGTTAGGGAGTTTCGTCGAAGAGGGCTGATGTCAGAAAACTAATCGGTTGATATAGTGCTGCAATCTTCAAGGAATCATTCTATCTCTAGCCGAAACGCCCTACACCCCCACCCTCAGGGCGTTTTACCAATGGTAGTTGAACAATCTGGCCGGGGCGAAAGAGCTTTTGATATCTACTCGCGTTTGCTACGGGAGAGAATTGTCTTCTTAGGTACCCCTGTCAACGATGAGGTTGCTGACTCCATCGTGGCGCAGCTGCTTTATTTGGATGCGGAAGATCCTGAGAAGGATGTTCAGATTTATATCAATTCTCCCGGCGGATCGGTAACTGCTGGCATGGCAATCTACGATACGATGCAGCAAATTCGTCCAGACGTCGTGACTATCTGCTTTGGTTTGGCTGCTAGTATGGGCGCTTTTCTCCTTTGTGGAGGTGCTCAAGGTAAGCGTTTATCTTTGCCGAGTGCCCGGATCATGATTCATCAGCCGCTTGGCGGGGCGCAGGGACAGGCTGTTGATATTGAAATTCAGGCAAAAGAGATTCTCTACCATAAGCAGCGTTTGAATGAACTCATTGCACGCCATAGCCAACAGCCTTTGGAGCGCATAGAAGCTGATACCGAACGCGACTTTTACATGTCTGCTGAAGAGGCTAAAAGCTATGGCCTGATTGACCAGGTTCTCGAAAAAGACTCGCTGGCGACTGTTGCATCAGTTGCTGCATTGTAATAGGGGCACAATATGTCTAAGTACGACTCCCATCTCAAATGTTCTTTTTGCGGTAAGTCACAGGAACAGGTTCGTAAGCTCATTGCAGGGCCTGGTGTTTACATTTGCGATGAATGTGTTGACTTATGTAACGAAATATTAGATGAGGAGTTGTTTGATTCAGGGGCGACCGTTCCCCAATCGGTTCCTCGACGAGAGCAACCTCCTGAGCGCCGACGGTCCGCCCCATCTCCCATTACGTTTAGTCAAGTTCCTAAGCCTCGCGAGATTAAAAATTATCTTGATGATCATGTCATTGGACAGGACGAAGCTAAGAAAGTTCTTTCAGTCGCGGTCTACAACCACTACAAGCGATTGAGTCATCTGCAAAATCAGACCAATCCCTCTGAAGATGGGATTGAAATTCAGAAAGCTAATATCTTGCTGATTGGGCCGACAGGATCCGGCAAAACGTTACTGGCACAAACCCTAGCGAGAATTCTGGATGTCCCCTTTGCTGTTGCCGATGCAACGACGCTGACGGAGGCTGGATACGTTGGTGAGGATGTCGAGAACATTTTGCTGCGTCTCTTGCAGGTTGCTGATCTAGATGTTGAGGAAGCCCAACGAGGCATTATTTATATTGACGAGATCGATAAAATTGCCCGCAAGAGCGAAAACCCGTCTATCACTCGTGATGTCTCGGGTGAGGGGGTGCAGCAGGCGCTCCTAAAGATGCTGGAGGGAACGGTTGCTAATGTGCCGCCTCAGGGTGGACGCAAACATCCTTACCAAGACTGCATCCAAATTGATACTAGTAATATCTTGTTTATCTGTGGTGGGGCCTTCGTCGGGTTGGAAAAGATGGTGGAGCAGCGCGTAGGCAAAAAGTCTATGGGCTTCATTCAACCTGGAGATACTCAAATCTCTCGTGAAAAGCGTACTGCGGACATTTTGAAGGAGCTAGAACCTCAGGATTTAGTAAAGTACGGTTTGATTCCTGAATTCATCGGACGTATCCCAGCCATTACAGTGGTTGATCCACTGGATGAGGATATGCTGGTGGCCATCATGACTGAGCCGAAGAATGCCCTAATCAAACAGTTTCAGAAGCTTATGGGCATGGACAATGTGCAGCTTGAGTTCAAGCAGGATGCTATTCGAGCGATCGCGCGGGAAGCTTATCGCCGTAAAACAGGTGCTCGTGCCCTACGCGGTATCGTTGAGGAACTAATGCTTGACGTCATGTATGAGCTGCCTTCCCGCAAAGACGTGAAACGCTGCATGATTACCCGTGAAATGGTTGAGCAGCGCTCTACGGCAGAATTGCTTCTTCACCCTTCCTCATTGCCTAAGCCTGAGTCAGCCTAAAGGCTTAAGTGCCCTTAGAGAAAGCGTGTGGCTTTCTAGCAACATTCCTATCTTTAAAGTTTTAGGACTTGACTGCCTTTAGTCGATTCAGAGTTAGCAATCTACCGTTAGAAGATGCCCTACGTCTCAGTTTTTGGAGTCGATCATTACTACGAGTGGCTCACCGAAGGTGAAACAGGACCCAACGGCATTAAGCCCATTATGGTTTTCATCCACGGTTGGGGAGGGTCTTGCCGTTATTGGCGTTCAACGGCACGATCGCTAAGTTCTCAGTTTGATTGTTTGCTCTACGACATGCGAGGGTTTGGGCAATCACGCATCAAAACTAACGATCGAGAAGCTGTTCTCGCAAGGGGATATGAGTTAGACACCTTTGCCGACGATTTGGCTGAGTTGCTGAATGCTTTGGAAATTGATCGAATTTGGTTGAACTCTCATTCGACTGGAGCATCTGTTGCTGCTCTGTTTTTGAATCAGTATGGAGATCGCGTCAATCAGGCTATTCTGACCTGTAATGGAATTTTCGAATATGACAAAAAAGCCTTCGAAGCGTTTTATACCTTCGGTGGCTATGTCGTAAGGTTCCGTCCTGCTTGGTTGAGTCGCATTCCTCTCGCGCCTCGGGTATTCATGGCTCGTTTCCTCAGCCGCCCTATTCCCTCAGCTGAGCGCAAAGCCTTTCTGCAAGACTATTTGTCCGCAGACGGCGACATTGCTTTGGGAACCATTTACACAGCCGTCAGCAAGCGAGCGACAGAAATAATGCCTGCTGCGTTCAAAGCGATCGCAGTGCCGACTCTACTTGTTTCAGGAGAGTACGATCAAATCACCCCGGCCAAGCTAGGAAAGCAAGCCGCAGTGCTGAACCCAGAAATGATTAAATATGTCGAAATCAAAAATACAGGACACTTCCCGATGTTGGAAGCACCTCAGATATATCTCGAAGAAGTGAACAATTTCTTAAATGTCGCCTAGCTAGCGAATACTCCCGACAAGTGGGGTGATGCTGGGCAAACCTATAAAGTATAAGCGTCTTACCCTAGCAAAGTAGGTGACGACTATAAAGTCTTAGCTCTAAAACGTTTTGGGAGAGGTTGAAAGTCACTCTCCCAAAACTGACCCAGAACCACGATAAGACCGTGCCTCTAGGCTAAAAACTCCTAATCTTCGTAGACACGGCATTCGTCCGCATCGGGGTTTGCATCGCAGTATTCTTCGAAAGAAGTCTTTTTAGTGTCAGATTGCCGTTGATGAGAGGCTTCAGCTTGAAGCTCTTCGACAGCATCCCACGCCGCTGCACATTCTGCTGAAGAGCTGCCAGCAGTGTCGCAAGCGTCACGAGCTTGTTTCAATTCTTCTTGGATTTTGTCTTGAATGTTGTTGCTCATAGAAACCCTATTAAATCGCTTTAAGTTCCCAACAGATACGCCCTACCGCACGAACAGGGAGTCACACGGCTGCAAACTGCACTCCACGACTCAGTGTAACGTTTCGCTTTTGAAGGATCGGTGTAATCCATGGCAAACCTTCACACTGTGCCAAACAGAAACAATTCTCTGCAATATTCCTTGATAAAAGAATAGAGTGCGTCTCTAACAAGATACTCCCTGCTGCCATAATCAGGCAGGGCAAAAATCCGTATTAGTTTCGTTCGGTTTTTTTACACCAAGTAATCTCAGATCCTAAACTACCGCAAACCCATAACAGACAAATCATTCTGGGGAAATATTTTAGAATTGCCTGCAAACGGTACAAACTCTAAAAACGACGACTTTTTCAACATTAATTTCCTATTTGCCTTAGGCTTAAACCAAGTCAATAGGAAGAACTAGCGCGTGGCAGGAGGTTTTCACTTATGGCTGCAACTGCTCAGTCGATGCAGTGGATAAGCGCCCTCTCGACTCAACCCTCTCTAGAGGCTGCTGTTCGAGACGTGGCAGACCAGATTAAACAACACCTTCAGGCCAAGCCAGACTTGGGCATTATCTTTATATCATCAGCATTTGCTAGTGAATATGCCCGTTTGCTGCCCTTGCTCCATGCAGTGCTGGAGATTCCCTGTTTGATTGGTTGTAGTGGTGGTGGCGTTGTCGGCACCACCGCCAGTGGTGAAACCTTAGAAGTTGAGCAAAAGCCAGCTTTGAGTTTAGCGGTTGCGTCTTTACCTGGCGTAGCGGTTAAAAGCTTTTATCTGCAAGAAGATGATCTGCCCGATCTAGATAGCCCGCCTAACCTGTGGGTTGACAAGGTCGGTGTGGCACCCGAGGAGCAGCCCAGTTTTATTTTGATGGCTGATCCCTTTACGTCCAGTATTACAGAGCTACTTCAAGGCCTAGACTTTGCTTATCCTGGAGCCGTCAAAGTGGGTGGGCTAGCTAGTGTGAGCAGTTTTCAGCGTAACAGTGGGCTCTTCTTCGAGGATTCCCTTCATGGCGAAGGTGTAGTGGGTGTGGCGCTCTCTGGAAACATCGCAGTGGATGCTGTTGTGGCTCAGGGATGCCGACCGATTGGCGAACCGTTTCGAGTCGCTGCGGGTGAGCGCAACATTTTGCTGGAATTGGAGAAGACTAACGACTTTGGTGGAGAGACCCAAACTCCATTAGAGGCATTGCAAACGATTTTGAAGGGACTAAGCGATAGCGATCGCGAACTCGCCCAGGATTCTCTTCATATCGGTATTGCTCAAGATGGCTTTAAGGAAAATCTTCATCATGGTGATTTTCTAATTCGCAATTTGTTAGGCGTTGACCCTCGGATTGGGGCGATTGTGATTGGCGATCGCATTCGAGTAGGACAGCGCATCCAGTTCCATTTGAGGGATGCCCGTACCTCTGCTGATGACTTGAAGACGTTGCTGACTCGCTATCGCAATCAAATCAATAGCAACGCAGATTTCCCTATAGGCGCTCTGATGTTCTCTTGCATGGGGCGTGGGGAAGGACTGTATCAGGAACCTAACTTTGATTCGCGGCTGTTTAATGAACAGCTAGGGGCGATTTCCCTGAGTGGCTTCTTTTGTGGGGGAGAGATTGGTCCCGTCGGCGGTACAACCTTTTTGCACGGGTATACCTCAGTCTTTGGTATTTGTCGGCCTGCTGAATAGTCTCTAGGACTATGAAAACGAGCCGACTTTTGAGAGTTGAGCGGAGTGACATCAAGGCGAATTATCGCGATCATCCTGAGAAATCTCTAGCAGGTCCATCATGTCGGCGTGCATCATCGCAATCTCTGGACGATTTTGTACTGCCCGCTGATAGCGAACTACCGTTTCACTGTCATCAGCACTCTCTAATGGAATTAAATCACGAGCTTCTGCTAGCAAAGCATGAAGCTGATTAGGTGAAACGGGCTGCTTGGATTTCGTCGTTTCGTCAATTCGTACAATGAACTGAGAGATAGGGCGCAACCACTCAAACCATTCGTCACCGATGACGAGGCGAAAAAGTTCTCCCTTGGAGGTTATAGGACCATGAACTCGCTCGTAACTGTCCTGTTCAGCGTCTAGCAATGATTTATGAAGTTTTAGAAGCAGCGGACGCAATTTGATCAGCTTTTCGTAAGCTGGCATTGAGCGAAAGGTTGAATCAGTCATGCAATCAGGCTAATCGTTCTACAGCACTCTTCTAATCTTGTCACATCCTGCTGAGGGAAGGGAGGGATGTGAGAGATAGCGCAATTAGGACGCTAAAGTTGATTCTCCCCATCAATTTTGTTGCCCTCTCCCTTCAGTCTTTTGAGATATCTTTATTGACGCTGATCTTCTCCGCTAGTTCGACTTTGATGCGATTCAGGATGGAGGCTTCGTCTAGCGTGTCCAAAATGTTACTGACCACGCTTTTCGGGCCTTCTGGACCCCATTTCGCACCGTTGGCTAGATAGCGTTTAGTCACTAAACCGATGCCATAGGTAGCAACTCCTGTGACAGCGGCTTGAGCGATCGCGACTGAGGTATAGGGTGCGAGGGAGATCCCTCCAGTGGCAGGAACACTAAGGCTGAGTAGTCCCTTCAGAGAACTTAGCCCTAGGGTGACCACCAGCTCGCTAGCGGAGAGTCCTCCTAGCTCCAGGGCAATGCTGCGGAGGAGTTTAACCGCCCCGGTGTAGGTCATGGGCAGTCCATAAAGCCGAGACAGGGTGAGAATCATGACGATGTCAATGACAGCTCCAGTCAGAACATCAACGACCGTGATTGGATTGAGAGCGATTGCGATCGCTTTAGTCATGACGCTGTTCCAAATCACCTCATTGGCAGCCTGGTCGCGTATTTTCAGCTTTCTGTCCAAAATGTTTTCGTTCAGTTCATCGGCATACAGCAGCGTATTAAGAGCAACAAGGGCGAGTCCTTCGCGGTGCAAAACATCTAAGATTTTCAGCTTTAAGGCTTCTACCTGGGGTGTCCCTCGCTGCAATGTGGGTCTAATTCGACCAGACGAATCGGGCGTTGCCACCGCTATCAAAGGAGCTGCGGAGGTCATCACGATTTCATCCGGTGAAATGAGGTCTCGCAAGCGCTCATCCGTTAGGGCTGTGTGAATGGTTTGACGATCAGCTTCCGGATATTGATCAGCTTTGTTGAAGACCAGCAAAATCGGTTTACTGGCTTTTCTCAGTTGAACCAGCGCCTCATACTCAACCCGAGTAATGTCCCCAGCAATGACAAATAGAATAAGGTCAGCTTCTATCGCGATTTGTTTAGCAAGCTGCTCTCGTTCCATCCCGTTGACTTCGTCTAGTCCAGGTGTGTCGATCAGTTCAATAGAAGATTGTCCAGCTCCTTGCAGAGCAGCTCGCCAAACCGTGTGATCCTCACCAAAAGCATCCTGACTAACGTGCCATTCGGTTTTTTGGACAGTTTGGGTCACTCCATGAGTTGGACCTGTCGTGAAAAGATCTTTTCCGGCTAAGGCGTTCAACAAGGATGATTTACCACGCCCAACTAATCCAAAAACGGCGATTTGGATAACAGCGCGATCCAGCTTCTGCATCAGTCCAGTGAGTTGCTGAAGCTCTTGTTGTAAACCTGAGGCTTCGCGAGGAGACAGGTCAAGCCGCTCCAGCATGGACTGGAGCACCCCTCTAGCTTGCTCATAGGTCAGATCAGATTGAAAATCCTCAAATTCTGTAACGACTTGATCTAGCTCATCCGCAAGATTAGACGATGCAGTTTTCTCTGATGCAATTTTCTCTTCAGAAGATGCCATTTTGAAGGCCCGGCTACTACTCTCAGAACACTTTTAGGTTTCAGTTAGGATGCGATAGTTTCAACTAGCTATGGGTGTCATCGACGGTGGCACATCAGTGAGAGAATACATGTCAGGATTCGTTTACACGGTGTATGGAATTTCAGACCCCTTCTCAAAAGGCTTGTTACGGACGTATTGAACCCTGGATGCATAACTTGTTCGGGGAAAACGTGGTGATGTTTGATGATGAACCGCTGTTTGTCATTAATTTTGGTTCGGCTGTAGCCTCCACCCGAGTCATTCCCTGGGAAGAAAATGATGCGCTAATTACAACTCGCTCTTATGTTGTCACTGATATTACCGTTACTCCCGAACTCTCTTACTACCTACTCCGAGAGAACAATGGCATCCGCTTTGGTCGGTTTGCTTTCGACTCTGAGAACGACATCGTTTTTGAGCATAGTCTTGTGGGTTCCACCTGCGATCAAATAGAGCTGCGATATTCGGTAACGACCGTCGTTAGATTAGCTGATAGTTATGACGATGAGATTGTGGCGCGCTGGGGTGGCAAAAGAGCCCTTGATCGCTGGTCATCTTGGTAATTTTTGCAAGGAAAGTTTAACAACACGAGACCTCTTGGGCAGTCTTAGGCAAAATTAACATCAGTTTGCACCGTTAGAGCCGACGCCATAAAAATCTCCTATATCTAGGGATCTATAGAACCAAAGCCGTAAGTTCTAATGGGTAAGCACTAATATTGGCAGCGGCGTAAAGGGAGTAGAAATCACATGCTGCGGTGGAGAAAAATTTGGGGCTGGAGCTTAGTTAGCGCGATCGCCTTTGCGGTTGTGTTATTAACCCTCTGGCCTATCCAGAATCAGCTACGAGCAATTGAGGCCGTTTCGGGATTACCAATGCTGGCTGAAAACGCGGCCTTTGCCATGGTTCCGACTATCTTGTCAGATACGGAGAGTCCTTTAGATTTTCAACCTGTGCCAGTAGTTGCTCAAACAGCTTATCAACCACGACAAGTGATTCAGCTTGCTGATCCTTCTAACTATGGCGATCGCTACAGCACCGATGCCTTTGGTCAGCCTGTTAGCAACCAGTTTATTGCGGTCTTGCATGAGACGGTAGGCTCAGCTCAGAGCGCGTTGAATTTGTTTCAGACTTATCACGCTAATGACAACGACCAAGTTAGCTATCATACGCTGATTGGCAGAGATGGCACCATCTACTATATTGTACCGCCTGAGAAAAGAGCTTATGGTGCAGGCAATTCAGTTTTCAACGGTCCCAGTGGCCCCGAAACGGTAACGACTAACCCTGCTTTCCCCTCTTCAGTCAACAATTTTGCTTATCACATTTCACTGGAGACGCCTAGCGATGGTCGAGGTAATGGGCCTACCCATAGCGGCTACACTCAGGCGCAGTATGAATCAACTGCGTGGCTTCTAGCCCAGAGCAGCATCCCTGACGATCGCATTACAACCCACAAAGCGGTTGACCGTTCAGGCAGCCGTCAAGATCCTCGCATGTTTGAGTTCAGTCGTTTCTTTGGCCTGCTCCGTCAATATCCCAGCCGTGCTGGATTGTCGTAAGGAGAGCATTTCATTAACATGGCCCTTCAATTCCCAGTGTTGGGGGACTTCCACCAATGGCTCCTTGATGAAGGGGCGTCCGATCCTCGTGCTAATAAATAGCGCCTGTTACTGATGATCGCTCTTCCAGCTTTTGATCAAAGAATCTAAAGATTGGGGTAGAGGATCTCCCAAATTTGGGTGAGGAAGATAGGACGTTAGTAAAAGAACTGCTACGAATAAAAATACTAGCCGAGAAGGGCGAACCTCTGAGGTATGCATCAGTATAAAGACCTCCAGAAATCAAGAAATTGAAAAAGACAGAATCCTGTCAAAAATGCTCTTTTAGTAGGGTGAACAGGACCTGCCAAATCAGATCCTTGAAAGCAGACGGCTTTGCTATGTGAGATCTGAACAATAAAAAGTCTGTCGAAAGCCCTGTTTCATTATGGTTTCAAGCTTGAGTATAGTTGCAAGCTTTTATCAGAATTAACTCATAGGTTTTACTTCAATGTGAAAATCTGATGTTTCCGGAGAAGACCAAACTCAAGCTTTTCAAAAAGCGAATGCAGATAAGCATTTATTTAATTTTGCCTGAGAAATGTCTGCCCAATCCGTTTGACGGACAGATTTTGAATTGGCCTCAAAAGTGTCTTTCCTTAAGCTGTACCTGCTGCCGACCTTGAACCATTTATGGTTCCAATCCATGACTTTTACCAATCACCCAACTACGGCGGAAATAACGGGCTAGGCTCGATTCATTTAGTGTCAGGCAGATGGGACGTCCATGGGGGCAAGTTTGAGGTTTTCGAGTCCGCTGCCAAGCGTTGAGAATAGACTGTAGAGTTTCAACTCTAAGGGGAGTCCCATTTCGAATGGCTGTGCGGCAGGCCGTTGCAACGAGAGCACTGTCTAAGTCCGCACCTAGACTCAGCTCCTGAAGCGCCTCGGCACAATCATCACGATCAACTAGGGGGGCAGGCGCAGTACGGACAAGCCACAGGTCAGGACCAAAGGGGTCTACTGTGAGGCCGATGCGCTGTAATTGTTCCACTTGAGACTCGGACAGATTCGATAGGCTAATGGGCGTTGCGAGGGGCACAATTTCCCAGCGATCGCATAACTCTTCATATAGCACCCGTTCATGGGCAATATGCTGCTCAATCAAGCACAGGCCAGCAGGGTGTTCTGCTAGGATGTAGCGGTTATGCACCTGAGCGATCGCTTTCAAACCTAGCGGCGTATCTGAATACTGGTCATCGTTAGGCGTCGTACGATATTGACCTTCGGGTTCTGCTGCTTGCAATAGCTGGGTGACCCGCTGGTTTTGACCCGTTTCAATTCGAGACGCTTGAAGTGTTTGCTCAATGACGCTTTCTATCGCCGTACACCAGTCGTCTAAATGCTGGAGATATACTCGCGATTTGTCAGGAGACCGATGCCAGTCAACCTGATGTGGTGTCACTTGAAGATGTATGAAGATGACAGGATAGCGATCGCGGGGGAGCGATCGTCGTAGAACAGTCAGCAACCGTTCTGTCACCTCTGGTAGCTGAACAACACGACCGTTGAGTGCGGTGAAGACGCCATCAGGACGGCGACGATGACATCGGTCAGGGAGTCCCATCAAGAGATGGATTTTGCCCTCAACGCCTTCGATTGAACAGGGCTGGTCCGTTTCTCGCAAATCGGTGACTTGGATGCGGCGCATGATTTGGGGCAGCACATGCAACGCTGATTGTCCGGGCCACAAAGTGAACCAAGGATGATCGTCTAAGAAGCCTTGCCAGGTAATGCCAGGATGACAAAGCGCCAAATGGTACACGCTTTGCTGGATCATCCGCAGCTGCTGTTGGGATGAGGCCGCTTCTTGGCGAGAGGGCATCGAGTAAAACAGGTCTTCTACCGTGACCCGTGTTCCAGGAGCCATCGCAATGGGGGTTGTGTTAGTGGGCCGACCAGAGCGATCGCAAGTCACGCAAAAGCCACTGTTGACTTGCGATTGGGGACAGCTGCACAAAGTCAACTGGGACAAGCGACTTAGGCTGTGTAGCGCCTCACCCCGAAAGCCAAGACTGTGGACATTCCACAAATCTTCCTTGGCAAACAGTTTACTGGTGCTATGAGATGTGGCCGCTCGCCTTAAGTCCTCAATCGGCAGGCCGCTGCCATTATCCGTAACTTGAATGTGCCAGGGATGCGATCGCACTTCAATGACAATCCGAGAAGCCTCAGCGTCAATCGCATTTTCTGCCAACTCCCGGACCACAGCTGCAGGAGAATCAATCACCTCCCCAGCAGCCATAAGCTTAACGACATCTGACGGCAGCGGTTGAATGCCTGCCATTGAGTGAAACACCTGATAACACAAGGGTCAGTAACCTGTTACAAACCCGCCCCCCATGCTAGCGAAAATAAATCCTTCCGGGGGTTTAATGCTTAGCAATATGTGCTCCCCTGTAGAGAGCGATCGCCTAGTTCACAGGCACGGCTTCACCATCAACTGGGTTTGCTCCAGCAATGCACCTGCCACATTAGAGAATCTGAGACAGGAACTTCTTCGTACGATCCTCTTGGGGATTGTTGAAGAAGGCTTCAGGCGTATTCTCTTCCACCAAAACACCGCCGTCCATCAAGACAACCCGATCCGCAACTTCCCGTGCAAAGCCAACTTCGTGAGTGACACAAACCATCGTCATCCCCTCAGTCGCCAGCTTCCGCATAACGTCGAGTACCTCACGCACCATTTCAGGGTCGAGAGCAGAGGTCGGCTCGTCAAACAGCATGACCTTGGGCTGCATTGCCAAGGAGCGCGCGATCGCAACCCGCTGCTGCTGCCCCCCCGAAAGCTGCCCTGGATATTTCTGTGCTTGCTCGGCAATGCCAACTCGATCTAGCAGGCGCATGGCCACTTCTTGAGCCTTTGCCTTGGGCCAGCGGCGGACCCAAATGGGCGCCAAGGTAACATTTTGCAGCACCGTCAAGTGGGGAAACAGGTTGAACTGCTGGAAGACCATTCCTACCTCTCGGCGGATAGCTTCAATATTTTTCAAGTCGTGAGCCAGCTCAATCCCGTCTACCTCAATGCTGCCTTTCTGATAAGGTTCCAGAGCATTGAACGTCCGAATAAAGGTGGATTTACCTGAACCCGAAGGTCCCATCACCACGACCACCTCACCCTTGTAAACCGTTAGGCTAACTCCCTGAAGAACATGAAATCCATTGTCGTACCACTTCTCCACATCCCGCGCGACAATGACGGGTTCACCAGCTTGATAGTCAATAGGAGCAGCTTCGGTCTGAATCTGTGTCATAGGTTTGTTCTCAAAAAAATCAACAAGTCAAGAAAATACAAAAAGGGGGGTGGAGAAACTGAACTTAGGTATCAAACAACTTTCGCTTCTATGGGGAGCACATCAACCGGAGACAGGATTGATTTGTGTGCAAAACCCTAATATTGCCTAAAAGCGAACCGCATTACAGCAACGATACGTTTAAGCACACCTGTCAGCCGCTCTAAATAGAGCGACCTAATTGTGTACTTATTGTGCAATACGATATCGAGACATGGGCTTCAAGGCTGTCAACTGTTACACGAAGTGGCTAACGACCCGTATTGAGTTTCTCTTCAATCTTGCGACTGCCGAGAGACATGGCGTAGCAGAAGAACCAGTAGATAGCACCAATAAACAGATAGACTTCGGCGTATCGTCCCAAGTAGTTTGGGTTTGCCAGGATCGAGCGGCTGATGCCCAGCAATTCTGCCAAGCCCACGATAGATAACAGGGTCGTGTCTTGAAACAGACTAATGAACTGACCCACGATCGCTGGAATAGCTGTCTTCAAAGCTTGAGGCAGCACAATCAGTCCCAAAGATAGAGGAGTGTTGAGTCCCAAGGATGCTGCTGCCTCTTGCTGACCCCGAGGAACCGCTTGCAGCCCTGCTCGAACGTTTTCTGCTAGATAGGCCGCACTGAACAACGTCAGACCAATAATGGCTCGAAGCACCCGGTCAGGACGCATTCCTTCTGGCAGGAACAGCGGAATCATGACCTGTCCCATGAACAGAATCGCAATCAGTGGAACGCCGCGAATCAGTTCAATATACGCAACGGATAACCACTTGACGACAGGCAGGCTACTACGACGACCCAAGGCTAAAATGACGCCTAGCGGAAAACACAGCGCGATGCCGCTGACTGCCATAAGCAGAGTCAGCATCAGTCCTCCCCAATCGTTGGTGGAAACGCTGGGCAGCCCTAAACCGCCACCAATCAACCAAATCGCAATGAAATAGGAAATGAACCACGCTAAGGAGATCCATTTGCCAAGACCTGACGCTTTGCGGCCTATGGCTCTTCCAGCCCAAGCTGTAGCCGCCACAATCGCTACCATTACCAGCAGTTTGGGACTACTCGGTCGAGTCGGGGGAAAGAGGACAAAACCAGCACAAACGATCGCGAAGCCAATCAAAACGCTGCGACTGAATAAGCTCTTGAGATTTCGCGCCAGAATCCCCCAAGATAACCCCGCAAGGGCACAAACAATACCTAGTAATAGCCAGGCCCGCCAATATTGTTCAGACGGATAGAGCCCTGTCATAAACAGGCCCATATTTTGAGGGATTACTGTCCATTGAGCAACAGTAAATGCCCACCTAAAGCTGCTGTAGGCGGCATAGCTCAGCACCCCAACTACCACGATGGTCAACAGACTATTAAACCAATCGCTGAAGAGGTTTTTCTTAATCCATGCGCCTGGGCTAGACCGACGAGGCTTTGGAGCGGTTGAAACGGTATCAGGAGTAGTTGTCGTCATGGTTTAACGCTCCTTGAACTGTACGGTCTGGTTCAATGTGTTCATTCCCAAGGTGATGATCAGGTTGATTGTTAGGTAGGTTGCCATTAGAACCAGGAAAACCTCAATCGGGCGTCCAGTCTGGTTGAAGGTGGTATTAGCAATGGAGTAAAGCTCAGGATAAGCCACTGCAAAAGCCAGCGAAGAGTTTTTCGCTAGGTTCATAAACTCACTGTTGAGGGGAGGAATGATGACTCGTAGTGCTTGAGGAAAGACTACTAGACGCATGGATAGGTTTGAGGGGAGTCCTAGCGATCGCGCTGCTTCCCACTGCCCTTTAGACACGGACTGAATGCCGGCCCTAACAATTTCAGCAATAAACGCTCCGGTGTAGAACACGAGGGCTGTCAGGGATGCTACATATTCCCGTGAGAGCCGTAGACCGCCCGTTGCGCCACCGCCTTCCTGCACTGTTGGCGCTTCCCAGCCCAGCATAAACGCAAAAATCACCAAGCCTGCAAGCGCGATGGCACCCAAAATCATGAGTTGAGTTTGTCCGCTGTCTCCTTGCTCGACCATTGATTTTGTGCGCCACTGCCAGACAAAAAAGGCTGCAATTGCAAGTGCCACCAAAATTCCCAACCACATCAAAAAGCCGCTACTGGCAGGCCACGGAACGTAGACACCTCGCTTACTCGCAATGACGAGACCCCCAAGATTGAGCTGTTCCTGAGGGGTTGGCAACACGCCATACACGGCGAAATACCAGAAGAACAGTTGGAGTAGCAAGGGGATGTTACGAGTTAGGCCGACATAAGCACGACTGATCTTATGCACAAGCCAGTTCTGCGAAAAGCTAGCGACCCCTGCCGCAACTCCCGCCGTGGTTGCCAGGATGATGCCTGCGATGACCAAAGTGATCGTGTTGACGAAGCCGACAAAGAGAGCTCTGCCATAGGGGTCATTAGGCAAATACTCAATTGCGCTTTCACCAATACTAAATCCTGCTGGATTGGACAAAAAGCCAAATCCGAAATCAATCCCTTGCTTGCTGAGATTAGTGCTCAAGTTAAGCAGGAGATAACCCAAAATTGCAATAACAACCGCGAGGGTGATGATCTGAAAGGCAATCTTCCAGAAGCGATCATCTCGCAGGAGCTGCTTCAAATTAAATTGTTTCGACTCGCCAGAATTGCTAACCATCGACTCAGGCTTCCATCAAGAGAACAGGGCGCTATAGGCCAATACGGAATGCTTAGAACCTTATGACAAAACTATCCATTAGGAAAGTCTCATCTGTTACGCACTGATACAAAGGTTGCGCTGATGGAATCGTCTTTGGCTGGGTCTTTTGGTTTTGAGAGGAATGACAGACGCGATGTTCTTCTCTCAGTCTTCATCCGACAGCCCATCACAAGTCTCAGTGACTCAGATCAGGTGTCATTTTGATGAAGAACACGTGTTCGAGCCGGAAATGGGGCGACGAGCGCTGTTTTTACTAACAGCACAGAAAATAATGGAGAGTGCCCCATGACTCCTGAGCAGATAAAAGGTTTGTGGATTTGTCTTGTAATTGCGTCCTCGATGGTTTTTGTATGTCCTGCAGTACTGTGGGTATTACCCAATCGGTCCGCAGCCAAATCGTAGATTTCTACATAGAGCTTTAATTCTTCTATGGCAAGAACAGGACCCTGAATGCAAGGGACAATATTGAACCCATCAATCTGTGTTCTTGACTGTTTTGAATTGAATGAGGGGGGCGATCGCTCCCTAGACCCCACCTCTAGATCCCACTATCAAAATTTTGGGGTCAGGTAGTTGCAGCGATCCTGCCTTGAACCTGATATGAATTCTTTTGGCAAAATTTTCGGCTTGCTGTTGGATGTTATTGTGGAAGCCTTTGAACATCCGAAAGCGCATTCATCTGTGCAGCTAAGTCGTCCGTTAGCCGACGAGCTGCTGTTTTCAATTCCTCAGCAGTCAATAAATGGCTTTGATGACTCGGCAGATAAGATGCCGTATCTAATGGCTGTCCGAAGGTGATTTTGACATCGTTTCGCCAGTTAGGGGTTGGGTCTTCGTATTGAATGCTGACAGGCAGGATTTTGACACCTAACTCATGGGTCTGTGCTTCTGCTTGAAGTGCAATTCTGGCTAGACCTGGCTTGAGACGATGGACTTGATTATCTCGAAAGATATTGCCTTCTGGATAGATCACAAGGGGGTGTTCTTCCTGAAGCAATTCGATACCGTGTCGCAGACTAGAGATGCTGGGCGATCGCACATTGACCGCAAAGCCTCCCAATCGACGAATGAACCAGCCCTGAACTCCTTGCACCTCATCAGAGGTCACCATGAAGTGTAGGTCTCGGCCCGTGACAGAGCGCCCCGCAACGTAAGGAATCACAATGGAATCCCAGCGGGCGCGATGAGTAGGCGCTAGAATTAAGGGCCCGCTAGTCGGTAAATTTTCCTGGCCGTAGATATGAATCTTCCGAAAATAGCTCGGGACGACGAACTTTTCTCCTAGGAAATAGGCTAGAGGCGTTAGCCAGGGAGAGCACTTTGATACCGTCGTCGATACCCTCTTTAGAGGAACGGAACTCGGACTAGCAGTAGGCATAGAGTGGATGCGTTCAGCGACCATTTTCGGGAACAAGTCTGATCTCGATAGGTTAATTTGATTACGTTCACCGTAAGGGGTATTTCGAAGGCGTACTACCTAAGCTAGACACTTTTCAAGAGTGTCATTCGACGTGCCTTCATTTAACGCTACAGGAAACTGCTGTGAACTTTGATAGAAATCTTAACGGAAAGGGATAGACATTTCGAGGGACGGAAGATAGAGGTTTGGAAAATTCAGCAAGCTTTAGCTAGAAAGTTGCCATCTATCAGACGCCATTGGCAAAGCCAATGCTCTCTTGCGCCACAGTCGGGGTCTTATGTATTCCCAGAAACAGCCTTAAAATAGCTGAGTTAATGTACTCTCGCTACTCGTTGTCCCCATTAGGGGGCGATCGCTTCAGCCGTAACATCGCCGTCAGGCGAAAAGGTTACCTCAAATTGTGCGATCGGTTCGGTAATGGTCTCCTCGGAATCGAGAGGAATAAAGACCAATTCGGGAAGGGCAGTATCGTCGACGTTGGTGAGTGCAGCATCGTTCTGATACTTATACCCCAATACGTCTCCCGTCTCTGATACCGCGACTCGATAAATTAGAGGTTCTTCAAACGGGATATCTTCTGGTAATTCTGATTCAAGGGTCTCTTCAAGTTCGTCTTTCAGAGATTCCAATGCGTCTTCATCTGTGATGTTCGGTGCATTGGCCAAGCGACCCAACGAAGCCCCAATTGAATCAGAATCCTCAGTCACAGCATCCTCTGAAGGAACATCGGCTTCTTCAGCCCCCGCATCGGATGAAGACCCTCCCTCTGATAAATTGGCCGATTCCTCTTCAATCAGTTCCGTCAAACTCCGCCTTCGTTCAGTGGGCTCAGGTTCAAACTCAGGAACAGGCACGACAAACAGCAGGGCAGCAGCAGCGGCGAGGGCGGATAATCCCGCTGCTGCTGGAAAGACTCGTTTCGTGGCAGGCTCAGCTGAACGCGAGTGGCGGCGATTCAACGACGATAGCTGTAGCGTCATATCAGGTAGCGCCAACGTGTCCGCCAACAACTGGTCGATCGCTTCCACCAGATCAAAAAGTTGGACTGAATTAAGTTCCAGTGTTTTTCGCGTCGATTTTCCTTCTGCATCGGCGACGATTGCCGCTAAGTGGTGAAGATGATTGTCTCCAGCTTTTAGAGTGACAAAGTGTTCCTCTGAGACCTCTTCAGCCAACGGATGCGGGATGCCACTCAGCAGCGACTGAGCGTAATCACTGACGGTTTTGACTAAGGCGTTCAGAAACTCGCGCCCACCGCTAAGGCTCTCAGTCATCCCTGGAAAGGAACACTCAGAATTGAGCACGACCGTCATCGGTGCCATTGGATCACTGTCGTCGCCAGTGCTCAGTCCCTCTAGCTTGAGGTTACAGTTGGGCAAGGTGTACTGTCTTTGAACTGTCATACCACCTCTCCATCAAACAAACTGCTCCAAAGTCGCTGGGGACCTTGAGTACCCGTACAAAACAATAGACGAGTCAGCAGCGTTATTGCCAGAGCATCCAGCTTTTCATCGGTATCGTAAGCAATGACCCCGGCTCGCTGAGGATTCATCCGTGCTCGAAAGAGACTGCGAAACCGCTGAAGATATTCAGAGAGCCGAAAATGATGTTCTAGGCTCAATTGTTTGTCGCTGAGTTGCTGATGACCCAGCAACAGCTGGCGGATAAGTACGGTCAGACGTTTGGCTAGAAAACAAATTGCGATCGCGAGTGCCTTGGCCTCCTCTAAGGAAAGGGGATCACGCTGGCTCTGTCGCCGCATAGGATTGGTACTCCGGATGAGCCACAGTCTAACCCGATTGGCAATGACGGTCTTTAGACCCAACTGCTCAGTTACTTTGAGAATGGCTTCAGAGCCGCCAACATCCAGGGCTTCGATCGCCAGCATCAGCAGGTCTAAATCGATCCGAACTCGACGGGGGCAATCCGTAGTGGGTAAGTTCGGACTCGGGAGTGTATCTAGAATAGAGGGCGGCGATGGTGCCGGAGGACTGTCTACTTGCATATCCTCAGTTCAGTAGGGCAGCAAAACAAAACGGTGTGCAGTTAGCTTTTTGACAGGCTAACTAATCTGTTTAGGACTATCATCATAGCTTTGACGCACAAGCGCCCAACATACCGCAAAACGAGTTATTTCACCACCTCATGCGGTTAGGACAGCCTAAAAAATCACAGCTATGAGCAGAAACCAATAGCGATTCAAAGATTCCCAAGCCGCTGGAAAATCACTCAACAACGGTCATGCTTTGCACAAACCAGTCGCTACCTTGACGAATTAATTCGTAACGCATGTTGAGATCCTGATCGTAGGAAAGTGCTGCATTGCGAGCACCTAATTCGTAATAATCTGCGACTTCTTTGACTTGGGCCTCTACGGTGAGCGCGTCTGCTACGGGATCATCCGGTTCAACATTGACCACCTCAACGTCATGCTCATAGGTGTAGTGCCAGCTGCCTGGCTGCCCTTCGTTGACCTTATTGCGCCATTCTGTCAGGGCAGGATCCACTAGCGCAGCTTCGAGGCCACTCGCATTGTGATCGGGACCCATCGCTTCTCGCTTGGTGGATAGCCAGTTGTTGATGGTGCGCTCTGCAACATCTCTAACACTGATTTGAGCTTCGGGCGCAGGCGGCACTGGGATCGAAATCGGCGGCGATGTCAGACCAATATCCAGTGCGGGTCCTTGGATCCTGGGACCGCTGAACATTCCAGCAATCCACCCCACGGTGCGTATAGTTACAAAACCCAGGGTACCTACGGCTAGCAAACCCATCACGCCAACGGCAGCCAGTCGTCCCCATCGCGGCGATCGCG